>NZ_JBHSON010000047.1:0-82605 GCF_042656285.1 Actinomadura rugatobispora
GGCGAGGGCGGCGGCGAAGAGCCCGGCGGTGAGGGTACGGGTCGTACGCGCGGACACGGGTGGCACGAGGGAGCCTCCTGACGAGTGCGACGGACGGGCACCCCCCCCGCGTGGCCCGACTGGTTCTCTTCTGCGGACGCCGTCCGACCGTGGGACGCGCCGTTCGGCGACCGCGACAACTGCTACCGGAAGGTGGGCTTCAGCACGTCGATCCCACGGTTGTGGTCCGCGACGTAGACGTAGCCGCCGTGGTAGTACGACGCCCAGGCCATCGCGTCGCCCGGCCGGAAGTAGGCGATCTGGCGGGGGTCGGTGGGATCGCGGACGTCGATGAAGCGCGTGCCCTGCTGGTAGAACGACTGCACGACCACGCCGTCCCTGATGTCGAAGTAGTGGGCCGAGCACTCCTCCGCGTTCGGGAGGCTGCCCTCCTGTCCCGCGACGCTCCATGTTCCGAGCGTGCGCAGGCGGAACGGCTTCTCCGGGGTGGAACGCCAGCCCTGCCCGCCGTAGGAGCCCTTGAGCGAGGCGATGACCAGGAGACCGTCGTTCACGCACCCGTCGTTGAAGGTCTCCTCCGTGACGATGAGCGTCTGGCCGTCGCCCCACTGGCGCGGGTCGGGGCCCTGGTCGCGTGTACGTCCCACGGCCCGGTAGCTGTTGTGCATGAACGAGGAGTTCGTCGTGGCCTCGTCGATGCCTCCGCCCGCGTACGGCACCGGGTCCCAGGCCGTCGCCGTACGGATGCGCTTCTTCACCGGGTCGTAGTGGCGCCCGCTGGTGTGGTAGCCGCGCACCCCGCCACGCCCTGAGGCCCACGCGACACCGCTGGAGTCGACCTGGATGTCGTGGGTGTAGTCGGTCTTGCCGTCGTTGCGCCCGGTGTCGATGGGTTGCTTGAAGACCTTGGGCTTGCGCGGGTTCCGTACGTCCGTCACCCATACGGGACGGCCGCCCCAGTCCTCGGGCATCCAGTTCGCCTTGGCCGGGCCGCCCGTCCACAGGTAGCGGCAGTCGTTGACGCACGACGTCGTATGCCCCGCCGGGATGACCTGATAGGCGAGTTGCTTCAGGCTCTCCGGCTTGGACACGTCGATGACGTACACCCCTGACTCACCGGTGTCGGTGGTGCCGCCGAACGCGCGGGGGTCACGGGAGAGGTAGATGATCTTGCGCTTGTGGTCGGCCTCGGTGTCCTCGCCCTGCCAGAACCCGGGCAGGTCGAACGAGCCGACGAGCTTGGGGCTGCGCGGGTCGGCGCTGATGTCGTACCCCTTGAGGCCGAACCGGCCGCTCACGTACATGATGGTGCGCTTGCCGCGCCCCTCGCCGTAGTCCATGAAGACCAGCGACGTGGACTCCTTGGCATCGGGCACGTTTCCGACACGCTGAACGCCCTTGACCGCGTCGGACGCCTTCGACGACGCCTTGTCCACGGCACGGGGTGCGTGCCCTGAGTGGCCCCCGAGGTCACGTCCCTCGCCCTGGGCCTGGGCCACCCCGCCTACGCGCGTCTGCTGGTTACCGGGTTCGGGTGGGCACGCCCAGGCGGTTCCGGCCGTGAGCATGGCGACGGCAACGGTGCCGGCCGCTCCGAAAAGAACGCGTCTGGAACGTCTGCTCCGTGTGGGCGCGCCAAGGCGCGCGGGCTCCTGCAAGCGTTCGACCTGCGTGCGCGCCGACATCGCGCCTCCACCTTCAGCGGGGAAGTCCTGGCGGGTATCGCCCGAGCCAAGTCTGAACTGTCGGATGTTCATGATCAATCGGCGATGAGTCACAAAATGTCCACGGCCAGGCTGTAATCCACCGACGGTGAAGGTGCGGCGCGGCCTTCCCGACCCGGACGGCCGTGCCGTACGCTCACCGGCGTCGTCGTCAACGCCTTGGGAGCGGCTTTTGAACAGCGTCGCGCGTACCGCCGCACTGGTCGCCGGGGCGGTGGCGATGCTGGTGGCGCCCCTGGCCGCCATGAAGGCGCTGCGCGACCCGGACGACCCGCGCCTGTCGGTCGGCGCCGCGCCGGCCGCGACGCTCGTGCCCGGCGACGTCCGGGACGCCACCGGCCGGATGATCGCCGGCGCCGTCTGGACGGGCCTGATGTCCTACGACCCGCGCACCGGCTCCCCCGTCCCGGCCGCCGCCGAGTCGGTCACCTCCGGGGACCGCAAGGTCTGGACCGTGCGCCTCAGGCCCGGCGGCCGCTTCCACGACGGCACGCCCGTCACGGCCCGCTCCTTCACCGACGCCTGGACGGCAGTCGTACGCGAGGGCTGGCACGGCGCACGCACGATCAGCGAAACGGCCGGGCTCAAGGGCCTCAAGGTCACCGACGACCGGACCTTCGAGGTCACCCTGGACCGCCCCCTCAACGGCTTCCCCGCCCTACTGGGTGACCCGGCCTTCCTGCCGATGCCTGAGAGCGTGCTCCGTTCCCGCGACTGGGCCGCGTACGGGCGTCGTCCCATAGGCAACGGCCCCTACCGCATCACCTCCCACGGGCGCGAGACCGTCCTGGAACGCCCCAACGCCCGCACCATCGTGGTGAAGTCCATCCCGAAACCGAGCGACCAGTACTCGGCCGTAGAACTGAACCGCCTGGACGTCGCCACGGCCGTCCCGTCCGACCGCCACGAGACGATGGACACCGAGTTCCGCGACCGGCACCTCACCCTGCCCGGACGGGCCATGACCTACCTCGCCTTCCCCTCATGGGAGGACCGCTTCACCCCTGCCATCCGCCAGACCCTCTCCATGGCCATCGACCGCAGCGCGATAACGGAAGGCCCCTTGGGACATCAGGCCACCCCGGCCAACTCCCTGGTGCCACCGGGAGTCCTTCCAGGCCGACGCGAAGGTCAATGCCGTCTCTGCATTCACGACCCCCGCGCGGCCACCGCCGCCCTGACCGACGCGGGCGGCCTCAACGGCACGCTCAACCTGTGGCATGAGGCGTCCGACGCCGCCTGGGTGGAGGCCGTCGCCGAACAACTTCGCAAGACGCTGACCATCGACGTCCAACCCCGTCGGGTCACTGCGGCAGAACTCCGCACGGCATTGGACGAACGAAAGGTCGACGGCCCCTTCGTCGTCCACACCACCACGCCCTACCCCGCCCCCGTCGCAGCCCTTCGCCCCCTCCTGGAAGCCGGCACCGGCTACGAGGGCGAGGACGTCTCAGACCTCATCACCCAAGCGGAAAGCGCCCCCACTCCGGACGCTGGCGTCACCCCCGCCCGCCTGGCCGAGTCGGCCCTTCTTCGGGACATGGCGGCCATCCCCCTGTGGTCCGCCCACGACCATTTCGTATGGTCCGAACGCCTCCACAAAATAACCACCGACCCTTTCACCGGCCTGAACCTCACCACCCTGAAACCCAAAAACTAACGCCTCGCCTCACCACTTGGGCGCCACGCTCGCGCGGTGCCTGAAGCAATTCCGAGACAGGCACTCCCCCAAAACGGGCACGCCTCAGGCGGCGCCGAGGCGGTGGGCCAGGGCGGTGTGGCGGCGTCCTGCCCCGGCCGTACGAACGGCGGCGGCCAGGGCCCGGCGTGAGCCGACCAGCACGACGAGTTTCTTCGCCCGGGTGATTCCCGTGTAGAGGAGATTGCGCCGCAGCATCATCCATGAGCTTGTCGTCAGCGGAATGACGACGGCCGGGTATTCGCTGCCCTGTGATCGGTGGATGGTGATGGCGTACGCGTGGGCCAGTTCGTCCAGTTCGTCGAAGGAGTAGTCGATGGTCTCGTCCTCGTCTGTCTGGACGGTCAACATGTGCTCCTCCAGGGACACCGACGTCACCACCCCCACGGTGCCGTTGAAAACGCCCGCCTCCCCCTTGTCATAGTTGTTGCGCAGCTGCGTGACCTTGTCTCCCACGCGGAAGACCCGGCCGCCGTAACGGCGCTCGGACCGTTCGTCCCGGTGCGGCGTGAGCGCCTCCTGCAGGAGGCCGTTGAGCGTGCCCGCGCCCGCGGCCCCCCGATGCATCGGCGCGAGGACCTGCACGTCGCGGCGCGGATCGAGGCCGAACTTGCGCGGTACGCGGTTGGCGACGACGTCCACGGTGAGCTCCGCGGCGGCCTCCGGCTCCTCGCACGGGAACAGGAAGAAGTCCGGGTAGCCGTGCGTGTGCGGGTGATCGCCCGAGTTCACCCGGTGGGCGTTCACCACGATGCCCGACTGCTGCGCCTGCCGGAAGATCTTGGTCAGCCGTACCCGCGGGACGACCTCGGCCGCCAGCAGGTCGGCCAGGACCTCTCCCGCACCGACCGAGGGCAGCTGGTCGACATCCCCGACCAGCAGCAGGTGGGCACCGCGCGGGATCGCCTTGACCAGCTTGTTGGCCAGGATCAGGTCGACCATGGAGCTCTCGTCGACCACCACCAGATCGGCGTCCAGCGGATTGTCCTGGTCGAACTTGGCGTCCCCGCCGGGCTGCAGCTGCAGCAGCCGGTGGACGGTGGCGGCCTCGTACCCCGTCAGCTCGGCGAGCCGCTTCGCGGCCCGCCCGGTGGGCGCGACCAGCACGATGCTCGCCTTCTTCGCGGCCGCCAGTTCCACGATCGACCGCACCGTGAAGCTCTTGCCGCAGCCTGGGCCGCCGGTCAGCACCGCGACCTTGGAGGTCAGCGCGAGCCGTACCGCCTCCTCCTGCTCGGCCGCCAGATCGGCACCCGTCTTCTTGCGCAGCCAGGCCAGCGCCCTGTCCCAGTCCACGTCGGCGAACGCCTTCAGCCGGTCGTGCCCGGCGTGCAGCAACTCCCGCAACCCGTTCGCCAGCGAACGCTCGGCACGATGGAACGGCACCAGGTACACCGCCGGGACCGTGGCCGCGTCCTCACCGGTGCCCGGTATCGCCTCCCTGACCACGCCTTCCTCCTGCGCGAGCCCGTCGAGCGCGGGCCCGATCAGCTCACGCGGCACACCGAGGATCTTCTCCGCCGCCGTGATCAGGTTCGGCTCGGGCAGGAAGCAGTGCCCGTCGTCGGCCGCCTCCGACAGCGTGTACTGCAGCCCCGCCTTGATCCGTTCCGGGCTGTCGTGCGGGATGCCGACCGCCTGGGCGATGGTGTCGGCGGTCTTGAACCCGATCCCCCACACGTCCGCCGCCAGCCGGTACGGTTCGCGCCGCACCGTGTCCACCGACGCGTCCCCGTACTGCTTGTAGATCCGCACGGCGAGGGAGGTCGACACTCCCACGCCCTGGAGGAAGACCATCACCTCCTTGATCGCCTTCTGTTCCTCCCAGGCGTCCCCGATCCGCTTGGTGCGCTTGGGCCCCAGGCCCGGCACCTCCACCAGCCGCTCGGGCTCCTCCTCGATGATCCGCAGGATGTCGGTGCCGAAATGGCCCACCATCCGGTCCGCCATCACCGGCCCGATGCCCTTGATCATCCCCGAGCCGAGGTAGCGCCGGATGCCCTGCACGGTGGCCGGCAGCACCGTCGTGTACGAATCCACCTCGAACTGCCGCCCGTACTTGGCATGGGACCGCCATCTCCCGGTCAGCCGCAGGCTCTCCCCGACCTGCGCCCCCAGCAGCGCCCCCACCACCGTCAGCAGATCGCCCCCGGACCGCTCGGTCGCGACCCGCGCGACGGTGTAGCCGGTGTCCTCGTTCGCGTACGTGATCCGTTCGAGGACCGCCTCCAGTACGGCCGGTCCCGGCCTGTCACCGGCCGCCGTCACCGGCATCGCCCCTTCCGGCCGTTACCCCTCATGCCGAGGGATTGTACGCATCGGCAGCGACAGTTCCCGATTCCGATCGGCCTGTGGATAACTCACTCCGCGAAGTTATCCACAATTTCCGCTCCCCCTGGCGGACCCCCGCCCGCCCCTCCGACGATGGCGGCACCGGAATCGAGAAAGGAGAGCGAGAATGAACGGCACGATACCCGGCATCGGCATCAGCAACCTCGTCTACGGCACGGTGTGGGTCATCATGATCACCGCGTGCGCCTTCCGGAGGCCGCGATGAAGGTCTCCGTCATCGTCCCGGCGCACAACGAAGAGCAGGGCCTGCCCGCCACGCTGGCGTCCCTGCTGGCGCAGACCGACCAGGCCGACCAGATCATCGTCGTCGACGACGGCTCCACCGACCGCACCGGCGAGGTCGCCCGCTCGTACGGTGCCACCGTGCTGCGGCCGCCCGGCAATCTCGGCAGCAAGGCCAGGGCCCAGAACCACGCCCTCCCGCACTGCCTGGGCGACCTCGTCCTCGCCGTCGACGCCGACACAGTCCTCGCACCCGACTACATCGAACGCCTCAAGCCCGCCTTCGGCGACCCCTCCGTCGCGATCGCGGCCGGCAACGTCCAGACCCGTTTCACCCGCACGCTCTGGGAACGCGGCCGTTCGATCGAGTACCTGTTCGGGTTTCACTGGCACCGCCCCATCCAGGCAAGCGCGGCCAGCCCGATGGTCTGCTCCGGCTGCTGCTCGGCCTTCCGCCGCGACCTCCTCCTCGAGCACGGAGGATTTCCCGAACGCACCATCGTCGAAGACATGGACCTCACCTGGTCCGCCCAGATCGCCGGCCACAGGGCCGTCTACGTGGGCGACGCCGTGGCCTGGGCCGCCGACCCCGAAACCCTCCCCTACCTGCGCCGCCAGCTCCGCCGCTGGATGGCCGGCTTCTTCCAGAACGTACGGCTCCACCTGGGCCGGCTGGTCGTCCGCAAGCCCATGCTCGCCCTGTGGGTCCTGCTGGCCGTCCTGGAGATCCTCTTCGCGCCCCTGTGGTGGGTGACGCCGATCCTGCTCACCGTCACCTGGCACATGCCCGTCGAGCAGGCTCTCGCCTGGTGGTGGGGCACCGAACTCCTTCTCATGGCGCCCCCGCTCATCTACGCCGCCAGACGCCGCCGCATCCCACTCCTCCGCATCCTGGCCAACATCCCCTGCGTCTATCCGGCAAGAGCGATCAACACCTACTACGCCTGGAAGGGCCTCATCACCGAACTGCTCCTGGTCCCACTGGGCCTCACCAAATCACTCACCGTCTACGAGAAGGGCCGCGCGGACACCCTCCCCCCAGGCCCCTACACGCCCCGCCACGCCACCCCGCAAAGAATCCAAGCCCTCCAAGCCCTCTCATCACCGCAAGAACCCGCCCCCCGGCCACCAGCACCGCGGGAACGACCACCCTCATAGCGCTGCCACCCGATCCGCTCCCAGTACGCCCCGAAAAGCAATGAACCAGGGCACTCGCCACGCGATCGCTGACCGCGATTCGGAGCCGGCAAGGACTTGATCAGTGGACGTAGCCGATCAGGGATCGTTCGATCCGCACGCCGATCCACCGGTTGTGCCACGGCCTGTCTCGAAGCGGACCCGAACCCCGAGCGAGCGCGTCACCTGGCCGGTGGGGCCATGCCGGAGGCGAGCGTCACCGGCCAGATCGCTCGGCGATCCCGCACTCACCAAGACGCGGCGGACAGAAATACCGGCCCGGCCAGCCGACCGCACGGGTTTCACACATCTGACCTCGGATGAAACGCGATCGGCGATGATCCGGCCGAGACGGCGCATATCGCCTGTCCCGCCGCACCCGGGCTGGGGACCCGTCCGGAGGCATTTGCCTTGACGCCGATGTCAACGTTGTAGCGTGCCGGGAACCGATCTCGGGGAGAACGATGAAATTCGCGATCAACTATTTCCCAGCCGACGGGCTCGCCCCCGACAGGCTCGTGGCCTATGCCCGGCATGCCGAGGACTGCGGCTTTGAGGGGCTGTACCTGCCAGAGCACACTGTGCTGTATCCCGGCGCCGGATACGGCTCATTTGAGATCCCCCCATCCCTGCCCTATCCCGATCCACTCGACTGCCTGGCCTTCGCCGCAGCGGCCACCCGGCGCATCCTGCTCGGCACCGCCGTACTGCTGCTGCCCTATCACCACCCAGTGGTCCTGGCCAAGCGCCTGGCCACCATCGATGTCCTGTCCAAGGGACGAATGCGGCTGCTCACCGTGGGGCTGGGCACCCTGCCCGGCGAGGCCCAGGCAATGGGGGTCGACTTCAACACGCGCGGACGCCGTACCGACGAGGCCATCAACGTGTTGCGGCTGCTCTGGCAAGGCGACGAGAAAGGCGTCAGCTTCGACGGCGAGTTCTTCGGCTTCGATCACATAACCAGCTATCCGAAGCCGCACGGAGTCACGCACCTGCCGATCCATGTCGGCGGCTCCAGCCGGGCCGCAGCACGCCGCGCCGGGCAGCGCGGGGACGGCTACTTCCCCGGCGGCGCACTCACCCCGGAAGAACGCGCGGCGCAATGGGAGCTGGCCAAAATCGCCGCAGTCGAGGCCGGCCGCGATCCCGGCGCGCTCGAATACACGCGATGGGGAACGATCGACATGTCGGCCGAACAGGTCGAGGATCTCGCCGCACAAGGCGTGACCCGCATCATGGTGGCCCCTTCCGCCAGGGAACTGGAACAGCAGCGCGATGAGATGTCCGCCTTCGCCGAGCGGTTCTCCCTCTCGGCCTCGTAAGTCATCTTCTCGCGCCCCGGGGTTCTTCTGAAGGTGTCACCGATCCGCGGCATGGCCCGGGGCTTGGGCTCCTCCAGAGAACAACACCACGCTGATGAGCCTGTCGCGACGACCGCGCACCATCGCCTCGGGCGTGCGCCGCTCGGCCCGCCGGCGCCGGAATCGCAGCAGGCGTGATGGCCGACCGGTCTCCGGGCCGCCATGAAGCGGCCGCGGCACGCAACCCGTCGCCGGGGGCGGAGAGCGCAGCGCGGCGCGTGTTCGCGAAACCCGCGCCGGCCAGGGACCGGTTCCGGCGGCCGACGGGCGCCGGAAGGTGTGGCTGCGCCTGACGAAAGGTTCGACGGGTGGTGACGTGGCTGGTCGAGCGAGTGAGGCGCCAGCACGACATCCTCGACCGACACGAGCCGCACCCACCACAGCACCTGTCCCTGCACCTCACGATGTCCTTGGCCACCGGCATCGGCATCCTGCGGCCGGTGGGCCGCTCGAAGTCCGAGCACGACGGGCGCTGTGATCACGTCCCATCCGCGATGGTTCGGCATGCCCGCAAGATTGTTGATCTCCCGTGCACTCCACCCTGCCACCGGTGACTCACCACCATCACCGATTACGGGACAGAGCCGGAACTCGACTGACCCGGAAGCAGTGACCCGAAAGTGGACCGCCATATTCATCGAGATCCCGTTTACGGGCGGATCTTCAGCCGGTCGGCCGTGACACCCGCCGCCAACTCCGGCAGGCTTGCGGAGCAAGGAGGGACCGTATGTCTTCAAGCAGCGGAACATGGTCTCATCGGCCCTTCCCTGCCCCCTAGGGAGGTACCAGGTATTCGAACCCAGCGCGATTGAGTCGAATCGCCCAATATTTGGCTTCGTCCGCAGGTAGTTTGACGTTCACCACCACCAGGAATCGGGGTCACGGTGACAGTGATCATCGGCGTTCACGGCATCCTGAACTACCGCTACTACCGTTCCACCCGGGACCTGACGGCGGCGGGCGAGGCCATCAGCCTGGACTGGACGTCCTGGCTCAGGGCCGGTCTGACCTCGGCGGGACTGCGCGAGGACGCGATGCCGAGCGGAGTCCAGGTCGCCTACTACGCTCACCACCTGCACCGCGGAGCGGCTCAAGGGCCGGAAGATCCAGGACTGCTGGACGACCTCGAGCAGGATCTCCTGATCGAGTGGGTCGAGCAGATGCAGCCGGCCCGCCGGGCGGCCCAAGGTCCGCGCCTCGCTCGAGCCCGGGCCGCCGCCGACTGGCTGACCATCCGGTACGGGGCCTTGGCGAGCCGCTTCGCGATGATGTTCGTTCGCGAACTCGGTTCTTACCTGAACGAACGGACCGGTCATCGGCGCTTGACAGCGCGAGGTGCCGTCACCACGGCGATCCGGGAGAGGGGAGGGAGCGGCGAGCCGGTCATCGTGGTCGCGCACTCGCTCGGCAGCGTCGTTGTATATGAGGCGTTGTGGGCCTGTCCGGAACTCCGCGTCGATCTGCTGGTCACGTTGGGCAGCCCTCTGGGCATGCCCAACGTCGTCTTCGACCGGCTCCAACCGGCCCCCTCACAGGGCTGGGGGGAGCGTCCCCCCGGAGTGCGCCGGTGGATCAACCTGGCGGATGCCGGGGACCTGGTCGCCCTTCCCCGCCGAGGCCTGGGAGGGCGGTTCCGGGGCATTGACTGGGAAGCGCCGGCGATCACGATTGCTGACTGGGATTTCCATACGGCCAAGAGTTATCTGCGGAGCCCGGTGGTCGCGGCCCACCTGAACGGCCTTTGATCGTGCCGGAAACGCTACCCCTGCTCCTGCCGGCCGGACGTGGCCTGAAGCAAAGGAACGATGACGTCGAGCGCCGGGGTGGAAATGCCGTGTGATTTTCCGAGTTCCTGGACGACACCGTGAATCTCACGCCATTCGGTCGGGCGGCCGGCGAGGCGGTCGAACAGCATGGACGTGCCCATATCCGACGGCATGGAGACAAGCTCGGCAATAATCGCGTCAGCCACCGCCCGAACATCCAGGCGCGCGCCCTCCGCCTTTCCCACCGAGGCCGACTCGCACGCGAGCTGGTGAGCGAGGGCGCGCATTCCCGCCAGGGAGAAGACCTCGGCTCTGCGCTCCGTCAGCACCATGAGACCGGCTACGACATTGGCGCAGATCTTTCGCCAGGCATGCGTGGTGAAGTCGGCGACCAGTTCGACTCGGGCTTCGGTGGGATCGAGGAGATCAATGAGGTCGCTCCCCGCAGGGGAGTCGGGCACGCCGACCCGGACCGGGCCTCGTAGCGAGACGCGCCCATCGCCGACGACCTCGCTCGGACACCAGACGATCGCCGGCAGGACCACACTTGTAGGCGCATGCGGTGCCACCCTGGCCTGATGGCCTATACCGTTCTGCAGGACCACCACTGTCGTCCTTTCGTCGCAGAGACCCGCGAGCCAGCGCGCCGCGCCCGCCGTGTCGTGCGCTTTGATCGCTAGGAAGACCCAGTCGACCGGTTCGCCGACCTCGGCGGGATCGGCCAGTATCGCGTCAGGGATGCATACTCGCGTCCCGCTTTCCGACTCCACGACGATCTTGTCTGGCGGGACGCTCCGCGCGCAGACCACCAAATCGTGATCCTTTTGCTCGCTGACAAGTGCCGCGAAGACGGACCCGACCGCACCGGGACCGATGACGGCTATGCGCGCCATGAGAACTCCACATCCATGATCTCACCTACGTGATCCTGCTGTTCGGCGCCGACGGCCGTCTCTTTTTGAGGCCGATGAACTGCCATCCGCTTCCGATGAGCAGCATTCCATCGGCGCTGATCTCCAAGGAGTCGGCCGTTCCCGCCAGAGCGATATCTTCGAGCCGCCGCCCGTCGTTGAGATCCCAGCTGCTCACCACCCCGTTCGCGAATCCGGCAACGGTAACGGGAATGCCATCGATCACACCGCAGGCCAGCGCGCAGACGGCGATTCCAGATTCGGCCGCGAGCTCGGCCGTCTGAACCTCGTCGGACAGATTCCACATCCCGACCCGTCCGTCAGTGGATCCCACGACCACCTTCGCTCCCAGGCATGCGACCTTGGTCATCTCTCTGTCCCGAACGATGCCCAGTAGACGTTCTCGACGGTCGATGAGATCGATGGTCGCCAGTTCCCCCTCGGTCGAGGCGATCACGGCCACGGGCCTGCCGGCCACCGTCGTCGTTGCCACGACACGCACGTCCGGGCCGATCGTCGGCTTCAGCTGCCACTCCGGCGTCCCATGCTGGAGGTCGAATACGCTCAGCCCCTGCTCCCTGGAGACCGCGATCGCGAACCGCCGACCGTCGAACCGGGCGATCCGAACGTCTGTGACCGCCGGGCGGGAAACGGTGCCGCTGCGCCAGATCAGTTCGTTCTCGGCCCAGCCGACCGAGCGGACCTCCAGGCCGCCGGTTCCGCCGATCGCGCAGTACGGCGTGCCGGCTTCGACCAGCATGTCGCATGCCGTGATGTCCCCGGGCACCTCCCACGACTGTCCCACGGGCTTACCCGCGCGCAGATCCCAGACACGAGCGCGCCCGTCTTCCGCGCAGACGACTCCGAGTGACCGGCCCTCGTATTCGACGCTGGCGATCGCGGTGGTCCGGGCTGAATGGGTGGTCAGCGGCCCTGCCGTCCGGGTTCCGGTGGTGAGATCCCAGATCAGGGTGGTGCCGTCGCCGCTACCGGTCGCCGCGAATACGCCGTCCGATGTCTCGATGCAGGCCACCGCTCCGAGCCAGTCGGAATGCGCCTTCAGCGGTTCGCGGATGAGCTGGCGGGTTCGGAGATCCCAAATGCGCAGGAATCCGTCATTATCCCCGACGACGGCCGTGGGGCGTCCGTTCATCTGACAACAGGCGATCGCCCAGACGCCGCCGGCGTGGCCGGCCATGGCCTCGCCGCGCTGCGAACGCGTTCTCAGATCCCAGACCCGCACGGTCCCGTCGGCGCCACCGGTGAGCGCGACCGGCCTGCCGTCGATCTTCGTGCAGGACACCGCGCGGATCGCGTGCTTCTCACGGGTCAAGGGCGGCTGCAGGTCGTTCACGGTGTCGAGGTACCACAGGCGTGCGGTGTTGTCCGGGCTGACGGACACCGCCACCGTCCTGCCCTCGTATCCGACGGCGGCGACGCCGCGGACCCAGTTGGTGTGGCCCTCCAAGGCGGGTCCGCGGGGCATCATGGTCTCGGCGTCCCAGACGCGGACCGTCTGGTCGGCGCTTCCGGAGACGACGATCAGTCGGCCGTCCTGCTCCAGGCAGGCCATGCTGCGCACCCAGTCATTATGCGCCTGGACCGGCTCCATGACCTGAGCCTGTGTCAGCAGGTCCCACACGCAGATGCGGCCGTCCGCCCCACCGGAGAATGCCAGGGCACGCCCGTTGACGACGCCGGAGACCACAGAACGGACGCCGTCCACGTGCCCGACCAGTGGCTCGCCCACCATGGCTCCGGTCCGCATGTCCCAGACGCGCACGGTGCCGTCGCTGTTCCCCGTGATCGCCCGCGGCATGCCCTCGACCACGGCAATGGCGACGGCGTAGACGTCGCCCGTGTTGGCGGCTCCACCCAGATTGGGCGGCCTGCGCTTCGTCTCATTGTCGCCGGCGAAGGCGGGCAACCAGGTGAGCACGGGATGGTCCTTGATCTCGACCAGCCGGCCGGCCAGCTCAGAGGCACCGCAACGCACCGCGTCGATCGCGAGCAATTGCTGTCGCTCCCGCCATCCCACGCCTCGGTGCCGGCGCACGGACGCTCTGTAGGCGATGGCCGAGTTCCGGGCCGCGTCCGAATAGACCTTGTCGAACTCAGGGAACAGCGTGTAAGGGTCGGCGCGTACCAGAAATCCGGGATCCATCATCAGATCATCGGTACGCCCGGCGTCCCCCGCGTGCTGGATCGCATGACGGAGCAGATACGGCCGTGCGGTCCCCCATGAATACCCACCCAGCGACGACCGCCGCAGTGAAGCGAGCATGAGTTCGAGGATCCGTTCCGGCAGGCCGCTGGGAGCGGGCTGCCCGTCCTCTATCGGGAAGGCCGTGAGATGGTCGGCGAGCCCCTGATGGAACAGCCGGTAGAGCGTCGTTCCATCGGAATCGGGCTTCGTACGGAGATAGAACCGGACCGCCTCGATCGCGCGGATCGTGGCATTGCGTTCGGGCGCAGGGCTCGGCGCGCCGACAAGGAACGCCGGCAGCACCCGCCGGACCAGGTCCTCTGGCATCCCATGCCCTCGTGCCCGCGCGATCGCGGCGAGCACCGGTCGCAGCAGGCCGTCCGGTTGCCGGATGAGAAGG
This sequence comes from Actinomadura rugatobispora, assembly GCF_042656285.1. GTDB lineage: Bacteria > Actinomycetota > Actinomycetes > Streptosporangiales > Streptosporangiaceae > Spirillospora > Spirillospora rugatobispora. Next base: position 13,818 of record NZ_JBHSON010000047.1, read on the forward strand.
TCCAGTTCGAACACTCCGGGAAGTGTGAGCGGCACCTCCCTGCCGAGGCTAGCGGCCTGTCCCGGACTTATCGGAAACGCGGTTTGCGTGACGAAGTGGTAGGCGTACAGACTGGCCACGAGGAACTCGCCCCAACGTTCCTCTGACCAGCGCTGCGCGGTCAGGGTGCTCCCGACCGTGGTCGCGAAAGCGTCGCGCACTTCTCTGGATTCGTCGCCGCTCAATGCGGGCCAGGTGCTCAACAGAGAGGAGACGTAGGCGGAGATGTCGGCGCCGAGTCTGGTGCGATCCGCCTGGTCGAGGTTGATCAGGCTCCCTAGGCGCTTCGCGGACCTGATCAACGGGCTGAGGTCGCCCCACGGGCGCATACCCACGATCAGTCGGCAGCAGGGACGTCCGGCGCGATTCACCGCGTGGGACAGCGGTAGAATGAGCTCGTTCATGAGCCGGATGACGTCGTGCGCCTCATCCAGCGCATCGAGGACGATGACGGGTTCAGACGGCAGCTTGACGACCTCATTGATCAGTGTCTGCGGCGTGAGCTCCGCCTCCAGCGTGCTGAGCTGGAGCTGGCGGAAGAGGGAGGCGGTCACCTCCGCGATGCCTCTCTGGCGGACGTGGACCGCGGCGATGTTCTCGGATACTGGAAGCCAGGGGGCCGCGTGCTCCCAGATGCCCCGTGTCCGTTCTCGCAACAGCGGATGAGCCGCACTGACGATCAATCCGAGAAGCGCCGACTTCCCGACCCCGGGGCTTCCGGTGACCACGGAGATCGCGGGAACCGGGCCGACGCCGCGGATAATCCCCCCGAGCTGCTCCAGTTCCACCGTCCTGCCGGAAAAGCATCCCTTGGTCACCCGTCCGGCCAGCGGCCCGCGACCGGCGGCCCGGTCCAGGAAGTGGTAGGCGTCCAAGCCCTCATCTAGATCGTCCACGAATGCCAGGAGCATGTCGTCGAGGTCGTGCTCCGCCGAGACGAGTTCACGCTCCTCATAGGACGGATTCGGAAAGAAGGGGAGGTCGAGCGAATGGGAGAGATCCACCATGGTCGTGGTGACCAACTGAGTGTAAGTTCCCTCCGCTTCCGCGATCCGCTGTACCTCACGCTTCAGTTCTCGGCTGATCGTCTCGAGGGGGACGTGCTTCACGGTCTTGTGGATATCGAGACTGCCAAGCCTGATCGCATTGAGGACGTTCGAGAGAGCCTGGGTGAAATGCCCTTCATATGCGGCCCGGTCTTCCGAACATGCCGCGATGACCCAGGCCCGCCGATTCTCTTTTTCGCGGAAGGTCCAGGGAAGTTTCGCGACCGCGCCCGAATAGCAGAGGTCAAGGAGGAACAGAGTGTAAGGCCGGTTCGGAAAATCCTCTACCTGGGTGATCCAACTTTCAATGTCCGTAGCGCTGTGCAGCGTCCCGTCGGAGCCGATCGCATAAAGCTTTCCCGATGCGGGTGCGCGGTCGCCATGGCTCAGGACGTGAACGATCAGCGATTCTGGCTGGTCATTCCGGGTCACGTGGTCATAAACCAGGGCGCCCATGAGCGGACTACTCGGACCGGGAGGAGTGATGCCGTGCGTAACACAGGAATATCCGAAGTTCGCGAGGGCCTCGCCGAATTCCTCAAGCCGCGCACTGACGAAAGGGAGTGCTTCCATACCAGCAAGTTCCCCGATACCCGTACGGAACTCCGAAGCCCCCAATATCAACGCCCGTCGCGTGATCATTGTCCGCCGACCACCTTGTTTCCGCAAACACTCCCGTTGAACATGGTAACCGCGGACAAGGGTCGAGATATCAGAAAAGCCGACCTGTACCAAATTTCGGTCGGACGTATACGTGGTTTACGGTGAGGAAAGAACTGGGGCTGCGCACCCCTCAGCCTAGATACGGCCTGCCTGTCTGGACTTGTTTCATCGATACCGGAGGTGGACAACGCTCCGGACCCGCAGGCCTGTTCCGGCCACCACCGGGCACCGGCGCCACCGATCTCACGACCATTATGGGCGTAGCCGAAGTCCGCAAGCACGATGGTTCGATCCAGGGCGCGCGTCGGCCCTAACACCATTTCCTGAGGTGGCCTTTTGCGCCACTGCAGCGTCCGAACAGACCGCGTACACCCCCGACTGGGAAACCGTTGGTATTCGCGCCCAACTCACCGGGCTCTTGGCAGCAGCCCGTCCCGCCGGCGGCAAGCCCGAAAGGCAGAAACCGGCACCCCCATCATCGACGCCCAGAGCATCAAGGCTTTCCGCCGATGTCCCCTGCACCACTACACCTGCGAGATAACGACTCCGACTGCGATACAGCCGGTTGTCTGAGAAGGAAAGCAGAGCCGGATCCCTTGTGCTGGTGCGGCTCGGCGGCCCTCCATGACACAGGTCGCGCGATGGTCTCCGGGCATGGCTTCGAAGGCGCGGCCGCCGGGCAAGGTGATGGTGGCGGCCGTGCGAGGGGCACGGTGACCCACAGGTGGAAGCGGCGTTCGTGTTGCGCCAGGCAGGGGGCGGCACGTCCGTAGATAGAGTCGAACTCGGCTTCGGCCCATGTCAGTTGACCGCCAGACGCCGCCCAGGAGCCCGGCAAATGTCGAAATGGCGGTAGCCGTGCACACCTGGTCGCAGTTGGATCCCGGCGGTGTGATGGTGCAGGAAGGTGATGACCGCGCTCTTACTGTGATGGTGGAGGGAGGCGCGAGCGGAGCCGTCATCGGCGATACCGTACCAGTCCTCTTGGATGGTGGTCTCGCCGCGGTCGATCATCGCCGGCCAGGATGGCGGTGTGTCCAGCATGAGCAGTTCGTAGGCAAGGTCCAGTAACCGGTGTCTGCGAGCGCTGCCAGCAGGATGGGGTGTGGCCCAGAACAGGTCCGAGCCCGGTACGTCGTCGAACGCACCATCGGGCTCCTGCACTGGTTCCGCCGCTGACGCATCCGTGGGAGATCCGCGACCACATCCACGAGGCGGCCATGACCCTGGCCGCAGCCCTCATCTGCTGGAGACACCTCGTCCGCTGATTCTGGTAGCACCTCTTGACCATCGCGCGCGGATTGGCCGCCCCCGGTTCCAGCAGCGCCTTCTACAGAGCACGTCGGACCCACAGCCCGGCGGCTTCGCCGGCGCCATGATTCTCCAGGCCAGCCCGTGTTTGACAGGAGCAGATGTCGCCTCGATGCGCTGGCGCAGCCAGCGATGGAAGGTGTGCAGGTCGGGTTCGTTGCGGTGTGGGGGACGGCTCAAGGGCCTTACCGACGGCGAAACCAAGGCGATCTTCGTCAAAGCCTCACCACCGTGGGCCCGGTGCAGTCAAGCCGACGCTCGAAGTGCGATGCCGGCAGCCCCAGCACGAAATGGTGATCGACGGGCCGGTCGAAGAACTCCCGCAGGTCGACGGTGAGCAACCAGTCGGTGCCCGTCGGCTTCAACAGGTTCGCCATCAGGGGAGCGTCGAACTGCGCAACGGCGCCCCCAGGGCGTGGCGATGTGCCGCTGCACATGGGCCATGTCCAATACGCCGCACGTGTTGTGCCGCTCGGCGTTCCTGGCCACCGGGCAGACGCTGATGTTCGAGGACGCCTGCTTCGTCCAACAGAGCCAGGGCGGCTCCCTCGCCGAACGCGACCAGTGGTTCTTCATCCTGCTGGAACTGCCGCCACCTCGGCGTTGAGATCGACTCCCGGCGCTGGCTCCCGCCTCGCCTACCCGAAGCTTGCGCGGGGATGGAGCGATTTCCGTCCGCCGGGTCAGTCCCGCGGCGTCACGCCCTCTGAGACTTCGAGCACACCGGTCTCGGTGACCAGCGCGGTCACCAGCCGCGCCGGGACGACGTCGAACGCCGGGTTGAATCCTCGGGCGCCCTCCGGGGCGACGGGGTTCCCCGCCCAGGCCAGCACCTCGTCACCGGGTCGTTCCTCGATGGGGATCCCGGCACCGGATGGCGTACTCAGATCGATGGTGCTCCAGGGAGCCGCGACCATGAACGGGATGCCCGCGTCCGCACAGGCCAGAGCCACCCCCACGGATCCGATCTTGTTCGCGGTGTCCCCGTTGGCGGCGATCCGGTCCGCGCCGATGATCGCCACGTCGACCAGACCCCGCAGGATCGTGCTCGCCGCCGCGCCGTCCGCCTGGACGAGATAGGGGATGCCCACCTGCTCCAGCTCCCACGCGGTGAGCCGGGAGCCCTGCAGAAGCGGGCGGGTTTCGTCGGCGTACACCACCTCGAGCGCTCCCAGCTCGGACAGTTCGCGGATCACCCCGAACGCCGTCCCCCACCCGGCCGTGGCGAGCGCTCCGGTGTTGCAGTGCGTCAGTACGCGCAGCGGCCGCTTCCCTGCGCGTGCGAGGATCCAGTCGGCCCCGGCCTTGCCGATGGCCCGATTCCCCAGCACGTCCTCGTCCAGCAACTTCTGGGCCTCGGCGACCACGGCCTCGACGCCCTTAGGCACGAACGGCACAACCCGATCAATACCGGCCGCGAGATTCACGGCCGTTGGCCGGGCCGTCCGAATCCGTTCGACGGCCGCGTCCCGCTCGGCGTCGTCCCAGCCCTGACGCTCGGCCTCGATCATGGCGATCACCACACCGAACGCCCCGGCGACCCCGAGCGCAGGAGCCCCTCGCACGACCAGCCGCCGGATCGCATCGACCAGCGTGCCGGTGTCACGCACATCGAGATGCTCGAACCGGCCGGGCAACACGGTCTGGTCGATGAGCCGCAGCCCGTCTCCGACCCACTCGACAGCGCGAAGTTCGTTCACCATGCCCCACTCCATGCAAACATCACCGATAAGACCATTCTCATGCTCCACTCCCCGTCCAGCCACCTCCCGGACGGCCCACGACGCCGCCTCTCAACGGTCACAGCTCAAGTCGGGCGCCGGAACCAGGCTCCGCTCCCCGGGGGCTCCTGCCCGTCACGGCCTGCGCCAGGGCCGGAACCCCAGAAGGCTGCCGCCGGTCCGGGACAGGTGTGGCATCCCCTCGCCCCAAGAACCCTGCCTCCACCTGTGGCGCCCCGTCCGCACTGGGCGGTCGTGCCCCAAGGGCAGCCCGGCTCATGTGACGCGGCCCGCGAGTCGGCCTGGCCCCTACGAAGTGGCCTCGCGTGGGCGCGTCATCTGGGCCGCAGGGCAATGCCACAGGCGAGCATCACAGCAAGATCGACAAGCCATGTCGCGAGCTCAGGACACACCGAGCCGATCCGGCGGGCCCTCACTCTCGGCTCGGTGATCCTGTAAACGGTGTGCGACTCCGACGACATCGCCGGTCGAGGCCCTCCCCGCGCTGCCCCCCAACATCGCCAGCAAATGCTGGCGCAGGTGCCCGATAGGCGGGAGCCGGAGAGCGCGGTCTTGAGCGTCACGGCAGGGTCGCGAAGTGAGGTCGCTTGTTCAGGGCGCACCGAGGCGATCAGTGGGCTCTCATCTCTCGGCTCGGTGGGCCTTCGAGTGGTGTGCGTGTTCGCCGGCATCGCCGGTCGAGCGCTCCTGTGTGGCCTCCAGCACCGCCAGTAGATACCAGCGGCGGTGGCTAGCCCGTGGGCGCGGGTTGGTGTGCGGGAGCACGGGGGTTGTGGCTTTCTTCTCTTTGTTGACCTGCGATAACTTGACACGGGTCGAATCTATGTTCGAGATTGTAGGCGGCTGGGAAGGGAGGCTGTCGGGTGGCGGAGCTTGCATCTGTGGACGCTCTGCGGCTCGACTCGACGGCGGCCGCACGGGATCTGGTTCCGGTGCTTCCCGCCTTGCGCCCGGCTATTCCGGGCGGGGGGCTGCGGCCGGGGTCCATCGTGGGCCTGGACGGCCCCGGGGCGTCCTCCCTCGGCCTGGCGCTCGTGGCCGGGGTATCGGGTGGCGAGGCCGGCGGATGGTGCGGGATCGTCGGCCTGCCTGACTTCGGGGTCGTGGCCGCCGCGGGCATGGGGGCGGCTCCGGAGCGGCTTCTGCTGGTGGACGAGCCGGGTGATCGGTGGCCGGACGTGGTGGCGGCCCTGGTCGAGGCGGTCGATCTCGTGCTGGTCCGTACCCCCGAGGCCCCTTCGGCGACCGCCGTGAGACGGCTGTCCGCACTGGCCCGCAAGCACGGTTGCGTTCTGGCTCTCACCGGGGCGTTCGCACGCACCTGGCCCGGGACGCGGTTGCGCCTGCGCGTGGACGAGGCCACCTGGGAAGGACTCGGCGACGGACATGGCGTTCTGACGGGCCGCCGTGCGCAGATCACCGCTGAGGGGCAGGACGCGCCGGGACGGGGCCGTCAGGCGTTGGTCTGGCTTCCCGGCCCGAGCGGGGAGGTCCTGCCTGTTGAGCGCGAGCGGAGTCGGCCGTCTTTGGAGGTCGTGGCCGGCCGGGCCCAGCCGGACACCTCAGATCGGCTGACCGGCCACATGCGCGCGATTCCGCGGCCGGAAGTCCGTGCGGGCGAGCACACCGCGTCGCCCGGCGGGGGTCCGGCTGAAGGCGCCGTCGATGGCTGGGTTACGGATCGTCCCACCGAAGGCAGCCCGGCCGCGGCTGTCGAGGCGGTGGTCGGCGGGGGTGGCGGGTGAGCCGGGTGCTGGTGATCTGGTGTCCCGACTGGCCGGTGACGGCGGTGGGGGTGGACGCGGCGACGCCCGGGGCCGTGGTCGTGGACGCGAGGGTGGCGGCCTGCACCGCGGCGGCCAGGGCCGAAGGGGTGCGGCGCGGGCAGCGCGTCCGTGACGCCCAGCGGCGCTGCCCCGACCTGGTCGTGCGGGAACGGGACACCGACGCCGAGGGGCGGTTGTTCGAGAAGGTGGCCGATGCCGTCGCGGAGCTCACGCCCAAGGTGGAGGTGGTGCGTCCGGGGCTGTGCGCCGTTCCCGCGCGGGGGGCGGCGCGCTTTTACGGGGGCGAGGAGGCGTTGCGGCTGCTTCTTCAGGACGCGGTGGTGGAGGCGGGGTTCGACTGCGGTGCGGGCGTGGCGGACGGCTTGTTCGCGGCGGAGCTGGCCGCGCGCAGTGGGGGCGGCGTGGTCGTCGAAGAGGGCCGGGGCGCGGTGTTCCTGGCGCCGTATCCGCTGTCCGTGCTCGGACGGCCGGAGCTGGCTGACCTGCTCAACCGGCTCGGGGTGCGGACGCTGGGCGACTTCGCGGCGCTGCCGTCGGGGCATGTGGCGGGGCGGTTCGGGGCCGATGGGGCGCTGGCGCATCGGCTGGCGCGCGGTGAGGAGCCCCGTCCGGTGGCGCCCGCGCCGGCGTCCGCCGACCTGTCGGTCCGGAACGAGTTCGATCCTCCGGCGGGGCAGGGCGAGCAGGTGGTGTTCGCGGCGAAGCGGCTGGCGGCGGAGTTGCACGACGGGCTGGCGGCGGGCGGGCTGACGTGTGTGCGGCTCGAGGTGGAGATCGGTTTCGCCGACGGGCACGTGCTGCGCCGGCTGTGGCGGCACGAGGGGCGGCTGTCGGCGACGGCGGTGGCGGAGCGGGTTCGCTGGCAGCTGGCGGCGTGGCGGAGCGGGCGGCCCGTGTCCGGCGTGGATGCCGAGGGCGTGGAGGAGCCGCCGCGGGACGAGGCCGTCTGGGGCGGGGTCGTCTGGCTGGAGATGGCCCCTGACCAGCTGGTTCCGGACGAGGGGACGCAGCAGTCGCTGTGGGGGCGGTCGGCGGTCACCGAGCGGATCGCGCGGGCGGCCGACCGGATCCAGGCGCTGCTGGGGCATCGGGCGATCACCCGTCCGGTCCTGAGCGGTGGGCGGGGGCCGGGCGAGGGGGTGGCGAAGGTGCCGGTCGGCGACCTGCCTCCCGGGGATGTGCGCGACGGGCCGTGGCCGGGTCGGGTCCCGGCGCCCGCGCCCGCGGTGGTGCCGCGCCGGCCGTGGCCCGCGGGGGTGGTGGACGCCGCGGGCTCCCCCGTGACCGTGTCGGCGCGGTGCGTGGTCTCGGCGCCGCCCGCGCAACTGGCGGTCGGCGACGGCCCGCGCACGGCGATCACCTCTTGGACGGGGCCCTGGCCCGCCGTCGAGCGGTGGTGGGATCCGGCCCGTTCACGTCGCCGCGCCCGGTTCCAGGCCGTGACCGACGACGGGCGCGCCTACCTCCTCGCCGTCGAGGACGGCACCTGGCATGTGGAGGCCGCCTATGACTGAGAGCGCCGATGGGGTGGCATAACCCGCCCGTGCCCTGGCGCGAGTTCGAGGAGCGCCTTTCCTGGCGCGGCTCGAAGCCCGAGAGCACTCCTCCGGTGTCCCCCGAACCCGTACCGGTCGTCCGGCGGGGTGGTGTGCCCTGGGCGGAGTTGCACTGCCATTCGTCGTTCAGCTTCCTGGACGGGGCCAGCGACCCTGCCGCGCTGGTGGCGGAGGCGGTGCGGCTCGGCGTCGAGGCGATGGCGATCACCGATCACGACGGCATGTACGGGGCGGTGCAGTTCGCGCAGGCGGCGGGCGAGGCCGGGATCGGGACGGTGTTCGGGGCCGAGCTGAGCCTGGAGCTGCCGGGGCCGCGGACCGGGGAGCCGGATCCGGCGGGACGGCATCTGCTCGTCCTGGCGCGGGGGGCGGAGGGGTACGCGCGGCTCTGCTCGGCGATCACGGCGGCGCAGCTGGCGGGCGGCGAGAAGGGCCGGCCCGTGTACGACCTGGACGCGCTGGCCGCCGCCCACGACGGGCAGTGGGCGGTGCTGACGGGCTGCCGGAAGGGGCCGGTTCCGGCGGCGCTGGAGCGGGGCGGGCCTGAGGCGGCGGAGCGGGAGCTGCGCCGTTTGGCCGGGATGTTCGGCCGGGACGGCGTGTTCGTGGAGCTGATCGACCACGACCAGCCGGGCGACGATCCCCGCAACGACGTGCTGTTCGAGCTGGCCGCCCGTGCCGGGGTGGGGGTGGTGGCGTCCAACAACGTGCACTTCGCGGCGCCGGGCCCGGATGCGCGGCTGGCCCAGGCGCTGGCGGCGGTGCGGTCGCGGCGCAGCCTGGACGACATGGTCGGCTGGCTGCCCGCGGGCGGGACGGCGCACGTCCGGAGCGGGGCGGAGATGGCCGCGCGGCTGGCGCGGTTCCCGGGGGTGCGGGAGCGGACGGTGGCGCTGGCGCGGGAGTGCGCGTTCGACTTCCAGGTGGTGGCGCCGCGGCTGCCGGACTGGCCCGTCCCGGACGGGCACACGGAGGCGAGCTGGCTGCGGCGCCTGGTGGCGGAGGGGGCGCGGGAGCGGTACGGGCCGCCGGAGCGGGAGAAGGTCGCGGGCGCGTACGCGCAGATCGCCCGGGAGCTGGACGTGATCGAGGGGCTCGGGTTCCCGGGCTACTTCCTGATCGTGCACGACATCGTGGAGTTCTGCCGGAGGCGGAACATCCTGTGCCAGGGCCGGGGCTCGGCGGCGAACTCGGCGGTCTGCTTCGCGCTCGGGATCACGGGGGTGGACGCGGTGCGGCACGGGCTGCTGTTCGAGCGGTTCCTGTCGCCGGGACGGGACGGGCCGCCCGACATCGATCTGGACATCGAGCACCGCCGCCGCGAGGAGGCCATCCAGTACGTCTACGACAAGTACGGGCGGGAGTGCACCGCCCAGGTCGCCAACGTCATCTCCTACCGGCCGCGGATGGCGGTGCGGGACGCGGCGCGGGCGCTGGGATTCTCGCCGGGGCAGCAGGACGCCTGGTCGCGCGGTATGGATCCCCGCGATCCGGTGGGGACGGAGTCGGAGGTCCCGGCGGCGGTGACGGGGCTGGCGGGGCGGATGCTGGCGTTGCCGCGCCATCTGGGGATCCATTCGGGCGGCATGGTGATCGCGGACCGTCCCGTCGGGGAGATCTGCCCGATCGAGTGGGCGCGGATGCCGAAGCGCAGCGTGCTGCAGTGGGACAAGGATGACTGCGCGGCGGCGGGCCTGGTGAAGTTCGACCTGCTGGGGCTGGGCATGCTCGCGGCGTTGCACGACTGCTTCGATCTGGTGGCCGAGCATCACGGGGTGCGGTTCGACCTGCAGTCGATCCCGCCGGAGGACCCGAAGGTGTACGAGATGCTGTCGGACGCCGACACCGTCGGGGTGTTCCAGGTGGAGTCGCGCGCGCAGATGGCCACGCTGCCCAGGCTCAGGCCGCGAGAGTTCTACGACCTGGTGGTGGAGGTGGCCCTCATCCGGCCGGGGCCCATCCAGGGCGGGTCGGTTCACCCGTACCTGCGGCGGCGCAAGGGGCTTGAGGCGGCGACCTGCCCGCACCCCCTGATGGAGAGCGCGCTGGCCCGCACTCTGGGCGTTCCGCTGTTCCAGGAGCAGATGATGCAGTTGGCCGTTGACTGCGCGGGCTTCTCCCCCGCCGAGGCCGATGAGCTGCGGCAGGCGATGGGGGCCAAGCGCGCGCCGGAACGGGTGGAGCGGCTCAGGCAGCGCTTGCTGGACGGCATGGCCGAGCGCGGGATCCCGGCCGATATCGCCGAGGACGTGTACGAGAAGATCCTGGGGTTCACGGGCTTCGGCTTCCCCGAGTCGCATGCGCAGAGCTTCGCCCACCTGGTCTACGCGAGCGCGTACGTGAAGCGGCATTACCCCGCGGCCTTCACGGCGGCGCTCGTACGCAACCAGCCGATGGGGTTCTACAGTTCGCAGTCGCTGCTGGCCGACGCGCGCCGCCACGGGGTGGTCGTACGGGGCGTGGACATCAACGCCAGCGATGCTCACCCGACTCTGGAGGAACCTCTGCCCGTCGAGCGCGGCCATCCGCACGCCCCGTCGGAGCCGCAGCCTGCGATACGCCTGGGGCTCATCGGCATCCGCAACCTGGGCGACGAGGCGGCCGAGGCCATCGCCGCGGGCCGTCCGTACACGAGCATGGAGGACCTGGCCCGGCGCGTCCGTCTCTCGGCGGCGGCCCTGGAGGCCCTCGCGACGGCGGGCGCCTTCGGTTCGGTCCCTGTGCGGGAGGGCGAGGGCACCGGGGGGCTGACGAGGCGGGAGGCCCTGTGGGCGGCGGGTGCCCTGGCGGGGACAGGGCCAGGGCAGTTGGAGGGGGTCACCCCTGGCGCGAGCGCGCCCGTGCTCCCCGCGATGACTCCCGTTGAGGAGACCCTGGCCGACCTGTGGGCGACGGGGGTCTCGCATACGCATCCCATGGCCCATGTACGGCAGGCCCTGGACGAGCTGGGCGCGACACCCTCGCGCGGACTCCCCGGTGTGCCGAGCGACACCAATGTGGTCGTGGCGGGGCTCGTCACGCACCGCCAGAGGCCGCCGACGGCGGGCGGCATGGTGTTCATGACGTTGGAGGACGAGACCGGCATCCTCAACGTGATCTGCCCGCCGCAGGTGTTCCAGCGGCACCGCGGCCTGGCGGTGGACGCGCAGGCCCTCCTGGTCAACGGGCGCCTGGAGCGCGCCGACGGCGTGACCAACATCCGCGCCACGCGCCTGCGGCGGCTCCCCGTTCCCGGCCGCGTCCGCGCCCGCAACTTCCACTGACCCGGCCAGGGCCGGGCGGGACGCGTCAGGACCAGTTGGGGTGGCCGATCCCGCCGTTCGCGGGGCCGAAGGGGCGGTCGCCCGTGCCGTCGACGCGGATCGTGCGGATCTCCGGCGACGCGTAGGGGCCGCGGGCGTAGCAGATCCATGTGCCGTCGCGCGACCAGGCGGGGTCCATCTCGTGGTCGGCGCCCCTGGTGAGCTGCCGGTCGCCGGAGCCGTCGGCGTTCATCACCCAGATGTGCCCGTCGGAGTAGTCGCCGCGGGTGTAGGCGATCTTCGTCCCGTCCGGGGACCATTCGGGGTCCATCGACGGGACGCCGCTCCTGCTGAGCCTGGTCCAGGCGGCGGGGTTCCGCGGGTCCAGACTGTAGATCTGCGCGGCGCCGTCGCGCTTGCTCCAGAACGCCAGCCTGCCGGTGGAGGACCACATCGGGTCGTCCTTGTCGGCGGGGTCGGTGGTGAGGCGCTGCGGCTCCGTCTGGCCGATGGTGATCGCGTAGATCTGCCGCACGCCCCCGTCCCTGCGCATGAACGCCAGCTTGCCGCCGTCCGGCGACCAGGTCACCCGCCCGCCGGAGAGCCCGCCGATCACCCGCCGCGGGTTGCCGCCGTCGGCGTTCATCACCCAGGCCTCGTACTGGTCCCCGATCTTGCGGGTGAAGGCGACCTTGGTGCGGTCGGGGGAGCGTTCCGGAAGGGTGTCGCAGGTGTCCCCGCTCAGGAGGGTGACGGGCGCGGTCTGGCCGGGGGTGTACGTGCCGATGTCGGCGTGGCATTCCCTGGGCCAGCCGGCCTTGGTGTCGATGCGCACGAGCATCGGCTCGATCGGCGGGCCGCCGGATTTGTTCGCGGAGAGGTTCCCCGTGTTGGGGTCGTCGTCGCTCAGCTGCGCCCACAGCAGCCCGCCCCCGGCCAGGAGCAGCGCCACGGCGGCCGCCGCGCCCGCTATCACCGGTCCCCTTCGCCGGGGCTTGGGCGGCCGCGCCGATGGCAGGGGCGCAGGTGGCAGCGGCGGCGGGGGTAGGGGCCCGCTCCCGCCACCGAGCGCCGACGGATCGGTGATGGTCTCTCCGGCCGGGATCGTGACCCCCTCGGAAACGGGCGAGACCACCCTCTGGAGCGCCCCCGGGTCATCCTGCCTGGGCCCGGTCGGCAGAGGGGGAGACAGCGGCCGACTGGGAGTGGCGGTGGACGGGGTCGCCGATTCCTGGACGGGCACGGGGGCGGCCGAAGGCTGGTGGAGCGAGGCGGCCGAGGGCTGCTGCGCGGAGGTAGTGGACGACTGCTGCACGGGGGCGGCCGAAGGCTGCTGGGCGGAGGCGGCCGGCGACTGCCGTGTCGGGGCGACCGGTGGCTGCTGGACGGGGCCGGTCGAGGAGTCCTGGACGGAGGCCAGCGGAGGCATCCACGACTGGCCCAGGGTGGTGGTCACGGCCGATTCGCTCGCGCCACCGCCCACCAGGTTGAGAAGCAGGTCGCGCGCGCTTGGACGCGTCTCGGGTTCCTTGCCGAGGGCCGCTTTCACCAGGCTCGCGAGCGGTTCGGTGAGAGCGCCCAGTTCGGGTTCGGCGTGCAGGGCGCGGCCCACCATGACGTGGATCGACCCTTGGCCGAACGGGTTGCAACCGTTCGCGGCGTACGCCACCAGGCAGCCCCAGGCGAAGACGTCGACCGCCGGGGTGATCTGCTGGGTGAGGATCTGCTCGGGGGCGATGTAGCCGGGAGTGCCCACGACCTGGCCGGTGCGGGTGTGGGAGGTGGCCATGTCCAGGGCGCGGGCGATGCCGAAGTCGATGACCCGGGGCCCGGAGATGGACAGCAGCACGTTGCTGGGCTTCAGGTCGCGGTGGACGAGGCCCGCGGCGTGGATGGCGACCAGGGCCGCGGCCACGCCCACGGCGACGCCGTGCAGCATGCCCGGGGACAGGGTGCCGTTCTCGGCGATGTGCTGGAGAAGGGACGGGCCTTCGATGTACTCGGTGACCATGTAGGCCATGCCCAGGTCCTGGCCGTGGTCCAGGACCTGCGCGGTGCAGAACGAGGCGACGCGTTCGGCGTTGCGGCACTCGTCGTTGAAGCGGGCCAGGAAGGCGCGGTCGCCGGCCAGTTCGGGGCGGACCACCTTCACCGCGACCGGGCGGCCGTCGGTGCCGTGGCCCAGGTAGACGGCGCCCATCCCGCCCTCGCCGACCTTGGCGTCGAGTGCGTACGGGCCCACCCGGGTCGGGTCGTGGGGCTGCAGTTCGCGCAGCACCACCGCCCCCGGCCTGCGGCCAGGTCGGCTCTCCATTGACGTTCACCTCTCGCCCACCGGGGTCCCCCACCGGTCGGCCGCCGTCGCCGGAGCGCCGCATGGACCCACCCGCCCAACACGATGGCAGAGGTCGGCGGCCGATGGCAGGGATGGAGGCCCGGATCCGCAGGCCGGAAAAGGTCAAGGTTCCGCCAAACCTTTTCCGATGATCGGCAAAGCGGTACGGGACGCCCTCGAAACTGGCATTCGCAGGACGAGACACGCAGGACTTCCCCGGCCGCAACGATCATCGGAGGGTGCCGTGGTGGCCCGGACCCGGCGCCGGAGGCGGCCCCTCGCGGGCCTCGCCGCCGCGATCACGGGGGTGACCCTGACGGCGGGCTGCGTCTCGGGTGACGACCGGGAGGCGGCGCCGCTCACCGACCCGACCGCGATCCGGCAGATCGACCCGGGTGGCGTGCCGGGCCTGAGCACGGTGACGCTCGGCGAGCACGACGCGCGGATCCGCCTCTTCGCCGGGTATCCGCGGATCGCCGGGGCCGAGCCGCTCAACGGCGCGCTGGCCGGGCAGGTGGACGGGGACGTCCGGCCGTTCGCGGAGCGGGCGGCGGGCACCGGGCCGCGTCCGCCGGACGGGGCCGTCCCGGAGCTGAACGTCGAGTGGTCGCTGGCGGCGGCGTCGGGCGACGTGGTCGGCGTGCGGCTGGTGACCGCGCGCTCCCCCGGGCCGTCCGGGTCCGGGGGCGGCGAGACGCGGCGCACGATCTGGTACGACGGAGCGGCCGGAGCCTCCGGTGCGGTGCGCTCCTCGGCCGATCTGGTGAACGGCCCGTCCGCGCTGTCGAGGCTGGCCTCGCTGGTCGCGGCGAGGGTCGCCGCGCCGGCCGTCCCGGCGAAGCTCACGGCGGATCCGCGGGGCGTCTTCTCCTCGCTGGGGTTCAACGGGCAGGGCGATCTGGTCACCGAGTTCAGCGACGGTTCGGTGGCGCCCGCCCCGGCGGGACGGGTCGCTGTCGTCCTGGGGCACGCCGCCTACGAGCCGCTGCTGTCGCCGTTCGGGAGGCGTGCCCGGGACGCGGCGCTGGCCGTGCGGCCCGAGCTGACCCTGAGGACCGCCCCCTCGCCCCCGCCCGACCGCGCCGGCACCGCGCCGCCGGGGCGGCCGACCGGCAGCGCGCCGCCCCCGTCACCGCGGACGGCGCCCCAGGCCGACTGCCGGGTCGCCAAGTGCGTCGCGCTCACCTTCGACGACGGCCCGGGGCCCGACACCGGCCGCCTCCTGGACATGCTGGCCGAGCGGGACGCCCGCGCCACGTTCTTCGTCGTGGGCGCGAACGCCGCCGCGCATCCCGCCCTGCTGCGCGGCATGCACGCCAAGGGCCACGAGATCGGCAACCACACCCACGCGCACCGCGTCCTCGCCCGGTTGCCCGCGCTGCGGATCAACTCGGAGATCCAGCGCACGCAGGAGGCCGTGCGGTCCGCGACGGGCCGCGCGCCTACGCTGCTGCGGCCCCCGTACGGGGAGGGCGGCGGCGCGGTCGCCCGGATCGCCCGTTCGCAGGGCCTCGCCCAGATCCTCTGGAACGGGGACGGTGACGACCTGGCCGATACGGATCCCCGCGCCATCGCCGACCGTGTCGTGTCCCAGGCCAGGCCGGGGGGCATCGTCCGCCTGCACGACGTGCGGGCGGCCTCGGTGGACGCGGTCCCGGCGGTCCTGGACCGGCTGGACGGGGACGGCTTCAGGTTCGTGACCGTCAGCGCGCTCCTCGCCGGCCGTTCCCTGGTGCCGGGCTCCACCTCCGGCGGCCGCTGATCCCCGCCGGCCCGCCGATCAGCCGGTGATCATGTCGAGCCGGCGGAGGATGACGCCCTCGCGGAGGGCCCAGGGGCACACCTCCAGCTCGGTGACCCCGAACAGGTCCATGGCGGCGTCCGCGACGATGGCCCCGGCGGGCAGCTGCGGCACGCGGCGCTCGGAGACCCCCGGCAGTTCGGAACGTTCCTCCGGGGGCATCGAGCCGAGCTTCTCGGCCCATTCGGTGACGCTCCCATGGCGCAGCACCCGCCGCGCGAACGGGCCCTCCGACGTGGGCAGCGCCCCGGCGATGCGGGCGAGCTGCTTGAACGTCTTGGACGTGGCCACCGCGTGGTCGGGCGCGCCGTAGCGGGCGACCTCCCCGACATGGCGGGCGATCTCGGCGCGGACGTGGCGGCGCAGCTTGCGCGCCTCGTCGGCCGGGACCGGGTCGGCGGTGAACCAGTCGCGGGTCAGCCGGACCGCGCCGAGCGGCAGGGAGATCGCCACGTCCGGGTCCTCGTCGATGCCCGCCGCGATCTCCAGGGAGCCGCCGCCGATGTCGACGACCAGGAGGCGTCCGGAGGACCAGCCGAACCAGCGCCGCACCGCGAGGAAGGTCAGCCGGGCCTCCTCGTCCCCGGACAGCACCGTGATGTCGACCTGGGCGCCGTCCCGGATGCGTCCCAGGACCTCCTCGCCGTTGGCGGCGTCCCGGATCGCCGAGGTGGCGAAGGCGACCAGGTCCTCCACCCCCTTGTCCTCGGCGATCTGGAGGGCCTCCTCGACGAAGTCGCGCAGCAGGCCCTCCCCCTCCTCCGACAGCCGGTCGCCGTCCTCCAGATGCGCGGCCAGCCGCAGCTCCGCCTTGTGAGAGAACGCCGGCAGTGGACGCGCGCCCCGGTGCGCGTCCACGACCAGCAGATGCACCGTGTTCGAGCCCACGTCCAGCACGCCGAGTCGCATGGGGATGACGCTACCGAACCCAAGTCACGAAAATTTACGTGGATCACTACTAACCAGACACTCTCGACCAGAGGGCCCTAACCTCACGGACACCTCCACCGGCGCACCGCACCACATCGCTGGAACTACACCACTGGAACAACAGCTTTGGAACCACGTCGCCGGAATCACAGCGACGGCGTCCCGGGGCGGAAACGGCGATGACCGCATCATCCCTGTTTCGTCATATTGATCCGCCGTTGATCAATGATCTGGTGAAATATTGCAGGCCGTTCCGGAGTCCTTCCCGCCCCCCGCCAAGGAGTTCGATGAACCCGCACTTCCCGCCTCACTACACGGCTCCAGCAGCTGGGGTCCCGGGCCCCGGATCCTGGGGATCCGACGGGCCCGCGGGGGCCGCCGGGCGGAACGACGGCGGCGAGGCCGCGGCCGGACCGGGGCGGCGCGCGGCCGCGTGGGCGATCGACTTCGCGCTGGTGATCGTCCTGGCGGGCGCCCTCGGGTCGTGGACCTGGACCCGGCTCACCGAACTGCTCACCAGCGTCCCCGCCCTGGCGGAGAAGAGCGCGTGGCGCGTGCTCACCTCGCGAGGCGACGTCAAGGGGGCCTCGGTCGACTTCGGCCTCGGGCTGTGGAACACCGCGACCGGGTACGTGGTGCAGGCGTTCGCCGCCCTGGTCGTGATCGTGTTCGTCTACCATTTCGCCGCGCTCGCCTGGAAGGGCCGGACGGTCGGCAAGCTCGTCCTCGACCTGCGCGTGGAGGCGCAACGGCGGACCAGGCTGGGCAAGGGCCAGACCCTGGTGCGCGCGGCCTCGACCACCGTCACCGACATCGGCCTCTACGCGCTGGCGTGCTGCCTGCTCCTCCAGGGCCTCTTCGTGTTGTCGGTGCTGTGCTGGGCACTCGCCCTGGCCGTCTTCTGGGTGAACGCGCTGTCGGCCGTCCTTCCGGGGCGTCGCACGCTCCAGGACCGTGTGCTGGGGACGCGCGTGGCGCGCGCGCATCTCTACCGCGCCGCCGTCGGACAGGCCGTTCAGGGCGGCCAGATCGCGCTGCAGGGCGCCCGGGAGGGCGCGCAACGCCTCGCCGAGAACAACAGGCTCAGGGAGTTGCGAGCCTCCGAGTCGGCGCAGCGTGTGCAGGAACTGGGGCGCGACGCCGCCGGAAAGGCCGCCGGGACCGGCCGCAAGGCCGTGGAGAAGGCGAAGCGGGCCTACACGGATCGGCGCGACACCGCGCCGCCGCCCGCCATCGCCGCTCCCCAGCCCCCGCCCGTGCCGCCCATCCCGTACGCGCCGCCGCCCGTGCCCTATGCGCAACCACCGGAGCCGTACGCGCAACCGCCGGCGCAGCCCAACTACCGGATCCCGCCTCCCGAGGAGCAGTGAGCGGAGGCGCCACGGTCTCCCGCTAACGTGGGGCCGTGAGCGGAGGGACCGGCATGGCCGGAGATGAGCGACGCTGGCGGGTGCCGGTGGCGCAGGTGGTCCTCAAGGCGGGCGCGGCCGTGGCGTTCGCCCTGCTGGCGGTGCTGTCCCTGGACGATCGGCCGTTCCTGCTGCTGGCCGGGATCGCCGCGGCCGGGCTGGGGGCGCTGGCGCTGCGCGACGTGCTGGCGCCGGTGCGGGTCGCGGCGGACGCCGGGGGTGTGACCGTCGTCACCGGCTACGCGGGGCGCCGCCGGGTGCCGTGGTCCTCGGTCACCGCGCTGCGGGTGGACGAGCGGCAGCGGCTGCTCCTGCACACCCGGCTGCTGGAGATCGAGACCGCGGACGACCTCCACCTCTTCAGCGCCTTCGACCTCGGCGAGGACGTCCGGGACGCCGCCGCGGAGCTGGAACGCCTCCGCGCCCGCGCCGATCACTGAGCCCCGACGGCTTCCAGGTCAGGTTAGGGTCACCTAACATCGACGGGAGAGTCGATCGAGCGAGGCGGCGGTTCATGCGAGACACCTTCTGGGGCATGCCGCTGTGGCTGGGCGTCCTGGTCGCCGTACTGATCATCTTCGTCCGCGGCCAGGTCTACTACTGGATCGGCCGCGCGCTGGGCGAGCGGATCTACACCTCGCGGCCGGGACGGCGGATCGGCGAGGAGCGGCTGCGCAAGGTCGAGCGGCTGGTGGCGCGGCGCGGGGCGCTGGCGGTGTTCGGGGCCCACTGGGTCGCGGGCCTGCGGCACGCGATCCCGATATGCGCCGGGGCCATGCGGATGCCGCTGCCGCGCTACCTGGTCGCCTCCGCGCTGGGGTCGCTGCTCTGGACGCCGCCGTGGGTGGTCGGCGGGTACGCGGTGATCTGGGGCTGGCTGGAGGTCTTCGGCCGTTCCCCGGTGGCCGTGGCGGCGCTGGTCGCGGCGATCTGCGGGCTGATCGGCACGTTCGTGGTGCTGCGCCGGCGCCGCGGGCGCGGCCGTCCCGGCGACGAACCGGCCGGGCCCGGCGACGAGCGTGAGCACGACGAGCCCGGCGCCACCGCTCCCCGCCCCTGAGCGGGTCGCGGGGGGGGCTTGAGCCCCGCCACGCGCACCCCAAAAACCCCGACACCCCGCGATTCGGCACCGAGGACAGCGCGCAGCGGGCGGCGAAGGTCAGGCGGGCAGTTCCTCGCCGGCGCCCGGGTAGGAGCTCTGGGCACCCGGTTTCCGCACGGCGGCGGCGCCCACGCGGGCCGCGTAGCGGGCGGCGTCCGCGAGGCCGTCGCCGCAGGCCAGCCGCAGGCACAGGGCCGCGGTGAAGGCGTCGCCCGCGCCCGTGGTGTCCACCGCCTCCACCTTCGGCGAAGGGACCGCCGTCACGCCGGACGGGTCGGCGACCAGCGCGCCGTCCGCGCCCAGCGTGATCAGCACCGAGCGCGGGCCCAGGCCCAGCAGCTCCCGGGCCAGCAGGGCGGGCTCCCCCTGGTGGCCGAGCAGGAAGGCCGCCTCGTGCTCGTTCACCACCAGCGGGTCGCACAGGGCCAGGACGTCGTCGGGGACCGGCGCCGGAGGCGAGAGGTTGAGCACCACCCGGGCCCCCGCGCCGGCGGCCGTCCGGGCGGCGGCCTGGACCGTCCCGATCGGGATCTCCAACTGGAACGAGACGACCGCGGCGCCGCCCAGCATCGGCCGGGCCCGTTCGACGTCGCCCGGAACGAGCCGGGCGTTGGCGCCCGGCGAGACGATGATGCTGTTGTCTCCCCCGGTGTCCACGGTGATGAGGGCGACGCCGCTGGGCCCGTCCGTGACCAGCAGGTGGGCCAGGTCCACGCCCGCGTCCGCGAGGGCCTCCCGGAGCAGGGCGCCGTGGCCGTCGTCGCCGATCCGGCCCAGGATGCCGACCCTGCCGCCGAGCCGGGCGGCGGCGACGGCCTGGTTGGCGCCCTTGCCGCCCGGATAGGTGGCCAGGTCGGATCCGAGCACGGTCTCGCCGGGCGCGGGACGCCGTTCCACCCCGATCACCAGGTCCGCGTTGACCGATCCGACCACGACCACGTCATGCCGTTCCGACACTGAGCCTCTCCCTGTTCCTCCCGGCGGAGCCCCACGCTACGAGGTGGCGAACTCGGCCGCGTTCTCGCGGGTGGCCATCTTCACCGGCACCATCGACGTGGCGCCGAGCCGCTCGCCCTCGGCCGCCCTGACGGCGCTCTGCACCGCCATCTGCCCGAGCAGCCGCGGCTGCTGCGCGACAGTGGCGTTCATCGTGCCCGCCTGGACGGCCTTGATGCCGTCCGGGGTGCCGTCGAACCCGACCACCTTGACCTGCGTGCCCGCCTTCGCCCCGAGCGCCTTGACCGCCCCGAGGGCCATCTCGTCGTTCTCGGCGAAGACGCCGTTCAGGCCGGGCTCGGACTGCATGAGGTTGGTCATCACGTCCAGGCCCTTGGTGCGGTCGAAATCGGCGGGCTGCTTGGCGACGACCTGGATCCCGGGGAACTCCCGGATGCCCTGCTCGAAGCCCTGGCCGCGCTCGCGGGACGCCGAGGTGCCCGCCTGCCCCTGGATGATCGCGATCTTGCCGCGTCCGCCCAGTTCCCGGGCCAGCTCCCGGGCCGCGTCCCGGCCTCCCGCGACGTTGTCGGAGGCGACCAGCTGCGCGATGGCGGCGCCGCTGACGGTGCGGTCCGCCGCGACCACCGGGATCCCGGCCCGCTCGGCGGCCTTGGCGGCGGGCGCGGCGGCGTCGGAATCGACCGGGTTGATGATGATCGACTTCATCCCCTGGCCGGCGAAGTTCTGCACCTGGTTGACCTGCTGCGAGGCGTCGTTCTGCGCGTCCGAGACGGTCAGCGCGATGCCCCGCCGCCGCGCCTCGTCCACGGCGCCCTGCCGGAACTGCACGAAGAACGGGTTGTTCAGCGTCGACACCGACAGGCCGATCTTCACCCCGCCGCCGCCACCGGCGGCCGTGCCGGATCCGGACCCGCCGCCGGTGGACGCCACGCCCACCGCCAGCGCCGCCACCACCGCGACGACCGCCGCTCCCCCGGCCCAGAACGCGGCCGGGCGGACCCGGGTGCCGCGGCGCCGGACGGTGTCCAGCAGCACCGCCAGCGCGATCACCACGCCGATCACCACCTGCTGCCAGAACGCCGACACCGACAGCAGGTTCAGCCCGTTGCGCAGCACGGCCAGGATCAGCGCGCCGACCAGGGTGCCGAACGCCCGGCCCTTGCCGCCCGACAGGCTGGCCCCGCCGATGACGACGGCGGCGATGGCGTCCAGCTCGTAGCCGTTGGCGGCCTGCGGCTGGGCGGAGGCGAGCCGTCCGGCCAGCACGATCCCCGCGACGGCGGCGAACGCGCCCGACAGCGCGTAGGTGACCAGCTTCTGCCGGGACACCCGGATGCCCGACAGCCGGGCCGCCTCCTCGTTGCCGCCGATCGCGTACATCGCCCGGCCGCTGTAGGTGCGGGCCAGGACGAACGCGGTCAGCAGCCCCATCGCCACCATGACGATCACCGGGACCGGCAGGTAGGAGCCGATCGTGTCGCCGACCCGGGTCACCGCGTCCGGCAGCGCGATCGGGCTGCCCTCGGAGATCACCAGCGCCAGCCCGCGGGCCACGCCCAGCATGGCCAGGGTCGCGATGAACGGCGGCAGCTTCCCGTAGGTGATCAGCGCCCCGTTCACCAGCCCGGCCGCGACGCCGGTCGCGACGGCCAGCACCGCCGCGATCGGCCAGGGCACGCCCTGGCCGGTGGCCGTCCAGGCCAGCACCACCGCCGACAGCGCCGCCACCGCGCCGACCGACAGGTCGATGCCGCCGGTCACGATGACGAAGGTGACGCCGAACGCCAGGATGGCGACCACGGCCGCCTGCACCCCGACGTTGAGCAGGTTGGTGACGGTCAGGAAGTCTCCCGACAGCAGGGCCAGCACCACGACCAGGACGGCCAGCCCGGCCAGCGCACCGTTCTCGCCCAGCAGCCGGGCCGCGGCCCGCGCCGCGCCGTCCCGCGCTCCCGCCGGTGGCCGCTCGCGCAGCGTGTCAGTGGACATCGGCCTCTCCCTCCAGCGTGTCGTCGTTCTCGCCCGCCGCGGCGGCGGCCGCGCCGTCGCCGCCGACGGCCAGGGCCATCACCGCGTCCTGGGTGGCCTCGCCGGCCGGCAGCTCGCCGGCCAGCCGGCCCCGGGACATCACCAGCACCCGATCGCTCATGCCCAGTACCTCGGGCAGGTCGCTGGAGATCATCAGCACCGCGTGCCCCGCCGCGGTCAGCGCGTTGACCAGCCGGTAGATCTCGACCTTGGCGCCCACGTCGACGCCGCGGGTGGGCTCGTCCAGGATCAGCACGCGCGCCTTCGCCAGCAGCCACTTGCCGATCACGATCTTCTGCTGGTTGCCGCCGGACAGCGTGCCGACCGGCTGCCGCAGCCCCGACATCCGCACGTTCAGCCGCGCGGCGATCTCGGCGGCCCGGCCGCGCTGGCCGGAACGGTCCACCAGCCCGGCGCGGCTGGTCGGGCCCAGCGTGACCAGGCCCAGGTTCTCCTGGACGTCGGCGCCCGGCACCAGGCCCTGGCCCTTGCGGTCCTCGGGGACCAGCCCGACGCCCGCCTCCATCGCCGCGTGCACGTCCCCGCCGCGCAGCGCGGCGCCGCCCACCAGCACCTCGCCGCGGTCGTAGCGGTCCGCCCCGAAGATCGCGCGCGCCACCTCGGTGCGGCCCGCCCCGACCAGCCCCGCCAGCCCGACCACCTCGCCCGCCCGCACGTCGAAGGAGACCCCGTCGAAGGCGCCGTCCCGGCCGAGCCCGCGCACGGTCAGCAGCGTCTCGCCCGCGTCGGACCGCTCGCGCGGGTAGCGCTGCTCGATCGGACGGCCGACCATCAGCCGGACCAGCTCGTCCTCGGGGGTGCCGGCGGGCACCTCGGCCACCGACCGGCCGTCGCGCAGCACGGTCACCCGGTCCCCGATCCGCGGGATCTCCTCCAGGTGGTGGGTGATGAACACGACCGCGACGCCGCGCTCGCGCAGCGCCCGGACGATCTCGAAGAGGGTGTCGACCTCGCCGGTGGTGAGGACGGCGGTCGGCTCGTCCATGATGAGCACCCGGGCGTCCCGGCCGAGCGCCTTGGCGATCTCGACCATCTGCATCCGGGCGATGCCGAGGTCGGCCATCCGGCGGCGCGGGTCGGCGTCGACGCCGACCCGGTCCAGCAGCTCGCGCGCGGCGCCGTCCATGGCCCGCCGGTCCACCAGGCCGAACCGGCGCGGCGGGCGGCCCAGGAAGAGGTTCTCGGCGACGGTCAGCTCGGGGACCAGGTTGAACTCCTGGTAGATGGTGGCGATGCCGAGACCGGCCGCGTCCTGCGCGTCGCGGATCTCGACCGGCCTCCCGTCCACCTCGATCCGGCCGGAGTCGGGACGGTGCGCGCCCGACAGCGCCTTGATCAGCGTGCTCTTGCCCGCGCCGTTCTCACCGAGCAGCACGTGCACCTCGCCCGGCCGCAGGTCGAAGTCGACCCCGTCCAGGGCGACCACGCCCGGGAACGCCTTGCGCAGGCCGCGCACCCGCAGGATCTCGTCCGTCATGCCCGAACGCTCCCTTCCCTCTCGCCCGCGTCCCTCTCACCCGTGCCGGCGGGCTCGCCGCAGGAGCGGCGGACCACCAGCCGGGACGGCAGCACCACCGACTCCACCGGCCGGTCCTCGATGCGCTCGGCCAGCACCCGCACCGCGCGCCGCCCCAGTTCCTGGACGGGCTGCGCGATCGCGGTCACCGGCGGGTCCAGATGGGTGAACCACGGCAGGTCGTCGTAGCAGGCCAGCGCCACGTCCCGGGGGATCCGCAGACCCCGGGCGCGGATCTCGTCCAGCGCGCCGAGCGCCATCAGGTTGTCCCCGGCCACGATCACCTCGGGGGCCTCGGGCAGGTCCAGCAGCCGGGCCGTCGCGGACCGGCCGCTGGCCGCCTGGAAGTCCCCGGCCTCCAGGTGGCCGCCCGGGACCGGCAGGCCGCACGCCTCCATCGCGGCGGCGAACGCCTCGGTGCGCTCGCGGCCGGTGGACAGCAGCGCGGGCCCGGAGATGAAGGCGATCCGCCGGTGCCCGAGGTCGCGCAGGTGCCGGACGAGCGCGGCGATGGCCGCGGCCCCCTCCGCCCGCACGGTGGGCACGTCCAGGCCGGGCAGCGTGCGGTCGAGGAAGACCAGCGGCAGCCCGTCGCGGACGGTGTCGCGGACGAGCGGGGTGATCTCGGCGGTGGGGCACAGCAGCAGCCCGTCCACCCGCTGCTCCAGCAGGGTGCGGACGTAGTGGTCCTGCCGGTCGGGGCGCTCGTCGGCGTTGCCGATGACGACGGAGTAGCCGAGGGCGCGGGCCTCGTCCTCGACGGCGCGCGCCAGCTCGGTGAAGAACGGGTTGAGGATGTCGCCGATCACCAGGCCGAGGGTGCGGGTCGCGTCGGTGCGCAGGGAGCGGGCCACCGCGTTGCGCCGGTAGCCGAGCTCGGCGACCGCCTCCAGCACCCGCGCCCGGGTGGCGGCGGTGACGGAGGCGCTGTCGTTGAGCACCCGGGAGACGGTGGCGACGGACACCCCGGCCCGCCGTGCCACGTCCTTCACGCTCGCCATCGCGCGTCCCGCCCTCGCCGTGTAAACGATTACATCGATGTAAACGATTACATGACGCCGCTTCTTCCCGCAACCCCCGGCGGAATCAGTACGGGGTGATCAGTACGGGGTGAGCGCGGAGAGATCGACCACCTCGGCCAGCTCCTCGACCGAGGTGTAGTAGCCGCGCCCGACGAGGGCGCCGCCGTCGGTGACCAGGAACGCCGCGTCCACCGCGGCCGGGACCCCCATGTAGGAGGCCCACACGCGATGCGCGCCCGACAGCCGGACCGCGGCGACCCTCACCGTTCCCGGCCCGGCCCAGCGGATGCCTCCCCCCTGGCCTTCCCCCACGGGACCGACGTTACGGAACGCGATGGATCAGCTACACCATCAGCTGGTATAGCGTTGTCCGCCGTGAGCGAGGTGCACGAGACACGGCTGGGACGCCGGGTCGCCGAGGCCGCCGACACCCTCCTGAGGCGCTCCCACTCGGTGGCGGCCGTCGAGGTGTTCCAGCAGATCGGCTGGCTCACGGCCCCGCGCGTGGACGAATGGCGCCAGGGACGGATCGACCCCCTCGAAGCGGCCATGACCGTACGCCACGACAAGATCGCCACGGCGCTCGTCGCACTGCGCGCCTGGGCCGAGGAGAAGGGCCTCGAACCCTCGGAGGCCGCCTACATCGCCGCCACCCGCGACCGCAGGCCGCTGCGCTTCACCGCACGCGCGGACGAGACGGCCGATCGCGCGTACCGCACGCACTGGATCTCCCCCGACCTCACCCCCGCACGCCGCGAGCGCCTCGCCGCGCGCCAGAACCAGGCGCCCGACCTGGTGGCGGTGCTCCCGCCCAAGCCGGACTGGACCTGCGCCTCCTGCCACGGCACCGGCGACATGCTGGTCATGGAGGACGGCGCGCCGCTCTGCCTGGCCTGCGCCGACATGGACCACCTCCTCTTCCTGCCCGCCGGGAACGCGGCGCTCAGCCGGCGCGCCAAGAAGGAGAGCGGGCTGTCGGCGATCGTCGTCCAGCACAACCGGCGGCGCAAGCGGTACGAGCGGCGCGGCATCCTGGTGGAGGAGGAGGCGCTGGCCAGGGCCGAGGAGCAGTGCCTGGCCGACGAGGACGCGCGGGCCCGGCGCCGCGTCCGCGACCAGGAGCGCCGCGCGCACCAGGACGTGGAGTTCCAGGCCCGGATGGCGGCCGAGATCGTCCGGCTGTTCCCCGGCTGCCCGGCGGAGCGGGCGCGGGCGATCGCCGAGCACGCGGGGCTGCGGGGCAGCGGGCGGGTCGGCCGTTCGGCGGCGGGCCGGGAACTGGACGACAACGCGCTGCTCCTCGCCGTCGCCGCGTCCGTCCGGCATCTGGACACCGACTACGACGAGCTGCTGATGTCGGGCGTCCCGCGCCAGGACGCCCGCACCCGGATCCGCGCCCGCGTGGACGCCGTCCTGGACGGATGGCGCCGACCCTGACGGAGCCCTGTCAGAGCGGTACGGCGGCCGCCGCGGCGGCATCACCCGGCACGAGCTCGTTCTGGGCCCTGACATGGGTCATCAGGACTTCCAGCGACACCCCGAGCACCTCGGCGACGGCCACGACGGTGAAGAAGGCCGGCGTGGGGATGCGGCCCCGCTCGATCTTGCGCAGCGTCTCGGGGGAGATCCCGGCCCTGCCGGCCACCTCCACGATGCTGCGCGGGCCGCGCGCCTGACGCAGGGCCTCGCCCAGCCGCTCGCCGCGTTCGCGCTCGGACTCGGTCAACGGTTCTCGCACCATGCCTGTGATACTAATACCGGTATAGTTATCGTCAACATCCGGCTCCGGCACGGAGCGGAAGGGCAGCACCGTGATCGAGCTCAAGACCCCCGGTGAGATCGACGCCATGCGCGAGGCGGGCCGGGTCGTCGCCGCGATCCACGACCAGACCCGGGCCCGCGCCGCCGCCGGCGTGTCCCTGCTCGAACTGGACGAGCTCGCCCGCGAGATCATCGCCGAGGCGGGCGCCGGCGCTTCGTTCCTGGGCTACCACCCCTCGTTCGGGGCGACCCCCTACCCCGGGGTCATCTGCACCTCGGTCAACGGCGTGATGCTGCACGGCCTTCCCACGTCCTACCGGCTGCGCGAAGGCGACCTGCTCAGCGTCGACTGCGGCGCGTACATCGACGGCTGGCACGCCGACGGCGCGGTCAGCTTCGTCGTCGGCCAGGCCCGGCAGGAGGACCTGGCACTGATCCGCACCGCCGAGCAGATGCTCGCCGCGGGCATCGCCGCCGCCGTCCCCGGCGGGAAGATGGGCGACATCGGCCACGCCATGTCCCGGATCGGGCGCGGCGCCTCCTACGGCGTCCAGAACGACTTCGCGGGCCACGGCATCGGCCGGGAGATGCACGAGGCGCCCTTCGTCCCCAACGAGTCCCGCCCGGGACGCGGGCTGCGGCTGCGGCCCGGCCTCGTCATCGCGATCGAGCCGAGCCTCATGGCGGGAGGCGGCGACGACTACTACACGGCCTCCGACGGCTGGTCGCTGTGCACCGGCGACGGCAGCCGCTCCGCGCACGTCGAGCACACGGTCGCCATCACCGAGGACGGCCCCCGCATCCTCACCCTGCCCTGAACGCCGCCCAGCCCGCTTTCCTAGGTGGACACTTGACACCGCTAACGCGGCGGCTCCCCCAGGACCCTCGTCCAGTGGGTGCCCACGGGCCATTCCCGTTCGGGCCGACGAGGGTGGATGCCGACGGCCGCCAGAGAAGGCAGGTCGTCCCTCAACTCCCGCCATTGGTCATGAGTCAGCTCAAGGAAGCGCAGCCCTTGGAACTCGGCCACCGCGGCGAGGTCCGCGACGGGCGCACCCGCGATGTCCAGCGCCCACAGGTGGGGCACCGTGAGCAGCGGGGCCAGCTCGACCGGCCGCGCGGAGGACACCGACAGCGAGCGCAGCTCCGGATGGCCGGTCAGCGGCGTGAGGCCGACGGTCTCCAGATCGAGTTCGAGATACTCGACCGGACGCTCGCGTAGCGGGGTGAGATCGGGCGAGCCGGAGCCCGCCAGCGACAGCGAACGCACATTGGGCAGCGCGTCGAGGAACGCGAGGTCACCGACGTCGGACACTCTGACCCGCTGCACCCGAGGACGCGTCTGCCCTGCCTGCGCCCTTGCCGACGGGCCATCGGTGTACCAGGTGCGCTCACTGTCGATCGCGAGTCCGTTCGGCAGGTCCGCCTCGATCCAGAGGTTCTGGTCATGCTGGGAGTAGTCGCCGCGTTCCAGCGCCTCCACCAGGCGGCGCAGGAACGTGGTCACCGAGTCGGCGACGTACAGTGGCCCGTCCGTGTAGTCGATGCCAATCGCGATGACCTGCCCCGGACGTCCCTCAGGGCCGGGGTCCATGTCCACGGCGAGCCAGTTGCCGCCGGTGTCGTCCGCGAACTGGATCCAGCCCGGACGCAGCAGCGACCGCCGGACGGCGTTCGGCGGCTCGGAGTCGAAGACCGTGCTGCGCTGCGGCTCGTACTCCCACTGCCGGCCGAGCAGCCAGTCCTCCTCCTCGTCGCCGATCTCGTCCAGCGAGTGCCACGGGTGCCGATCGAACAGATGGTTGATGATCTTGTAGCCGTCGCCGTCCGCGATGCCGTAGAGCGCGCGGAGGTCGGGTGGGAACGCCAAGCCCAGACGCTCCTCCGCGGCGTCGAGATCCTCTTCGGTCGCGGGCCCGGGAAGCTCGTCCTCGTATCCGAGGATCTCTGCCATCCGCCGCCGGTACTCATGAAAGAGGCGCACCGCCTCGTCCGGGTCACCGGCGGGTAGCGCGTCCGAGGGGCCCTCCTGCTCGTCACCCCGGTCGGGCAGAAAAAACCCGGCATCGATTTCATAGAGGATCGGCTCGTTCTCGAAGGGGGATGCGACCATGCCCCAGAACCTAACGGCCACCCCCGACATGCCTCCGAAACGATCGCGCTCGCGATGAACGGCTCCGGCGAGGCGATGATCTCCCGGCCGCCGGCTATGCGGACGGTCAGAGGCGGCGCGACTCGGGCGGCCGGCCGTGGGTCGCGGCCGTCACCGCGTCGGCCGCGGCCCTGACGCGTTCCCCGAGTTCGATCACGTCGGTGCCGCTCCAGGCGGGGTCGCCGGGGGCGCCCGACGAGCAGATCATGCACAGGGCGACCGTCACCGCGCCGCTCGCGTCGAAGACCGGGGCGTTGACGCTCGTGGGGCGGTACCGGGCGCCGGGCTCCACCGTGGGCGGCAGGGTGTCGGCGAGATCGAACGCCCGCACGATCTCGCCGAGCATCCCGTGCAAGGTCGCGGCGTGCTTCTCGGAGCGCCGGTCCTCGCCGAGTTCCCTGGCCAGCGTCTTGAGCCGCTCGTGCAGGCGGTTCTCCACCTCCAGCGCCCAGCCGCGCTCGCGGACGCTGGCCAGGCCCGGGGCGATCTGCTCCAGCGCGTCCGGCGGCCGGTCCTCACCGAGCCGGTCGAGCCACCGGCCGACGGCGCCGGGGTCGTCGGACCACGCGACGCAGACGGCGCCCAGCGGAGGTCGGGGCGGGATCCGGTCGCCGAGCCGCAGGCAGTGGTAGCCCGTGCCCGGACGGCCCGCCGCCCACTCCCTGGCGTGCCGCGCCGAGGGCTGCACGATCTCGCCGACCAGCAGGTCGTCGTACTCGCCCGGGATCGCCCCCGCCACCAGCACCAGGCAGGGCAGGCCGGTCTCGTCGACGATCTCGCGGACGACCGGGCGCGCGGCGTCGACCACCACGTGCCCGCGCGCCGCCGCCCGGCCGGCCGCCACCAGCGCGGGCCCGAGCCGGTAGGTGTGCCGTTCGGGGTGGCGCAGCAGCCAGCCCCGCCGGGTCAGCGTCGTGACCATCGGGTGGACGGTCGCCTTGGCGACGTTGAGCGCGCGGGCGATCTCGGCCAGGGCGAGTCCCTCGTCGGGACGCTCGACCATCAGGTCCACCAGGTCGAGGAGGCGATCGGTCTGCGGCGAGGGTCGGCCCATGGACCCGAAGGTAACACCATGTTCGCATAGTGCGACCGTTGATTTGCCGATTGCCAACTGCCAGGTTGTGAGGCGTAGTCGTCACGCGCGAAGGAGAGCAGCGATGAGCGGTCTTCCGCCCGGCTGGGTGGGCGTCGTCACGGGCGCCGCGAACGGGATCGGCGCGGCCATCACCAGGCGGCTGGTCGCGGAGGGAGGCAAGGTCGTCGGCGGGGACGTCGACCACGACGCACTCGCCGCGCTCGAGGCCGACCTCGGCCCCGACGTCTTCGCCGGAGCCCGCTGCGACGTGACCGTCGAGGAGGACGTGGCCTCCCTGATCGAGCTCGCGGGCACCCGCTTCGGCGGCCTGGACGCCGTGGTGGCCAACGCCGGAGGCTCGCGGGCCCTCACCGAGATCACCGACTGTGACGCCGGCGACTGGCGCCACACCGTCGCCCTCTGCCTCGACGGGGCCTTCCTCACCGTCAAACACGCCGGCCGGGCGATGCGCGACGCGGGACGCGGCGGCGCGATCGTCACGCTGGCCAGTCTCAACGCCGTGCAGCCCGCCCGGGGCATGGCCGCCTACTGCGCGGCCAAGGCCGGGGTCGTGGCGCTGACGGAGGTCGCCGCGATGGAGCTCGGGCCCCACGGGATCCGGGTGAACGCCGTGGCCCCCGGCCTGGTCCGCACCACGGCGACCGGCCCGCTGTGGAACGTGCCGGGGCTCGTGGACGAGTACGTCGACAACACCCCGCTGGGCAGGTTCGCCGAACCCGAGGAAGTGGCGAACCTCGTCTACTTCCTCGCGTCCGACCAGGCGTCGTTCATCTCCGGCGGGCTCTACAGCGTGGACGGAGGGGCGCACACCAAGCGCTACCCCGACGCCCTGGCCGTGATCGAGCGGCTGTCGCCGCCGTGATCCCGCCGGCTCAGACGGCCGGCTTCCGGTGGAGGCGGCGCCGGTCCGGAACCTCCACCTCACCGCGCGTCATGTGCACCTTCTGCGGCACTTCTCGACAAAGGAAAAATTGGATGATAGTTTGCGTGCAATCTATTTCAAGGAAAGGAAGCGGACCCCTATGGGCTCGACGACCAGCACTATCGAAGAGGCTGCTCGGCTGGCGAGGACCGCCATCGTCATGGGACACGGCGGAGGCAGCGACTGCCTCGTCGCCAGTTTGGTGGGCGACTGGCTCACCCGCATGGGCGTAGAGCGCGTCATCCTCGGCGGCGTCGCATGCCAGTGGTGGTTGCCGCCGGGAGAGGAGCGCGTCGGCCTGAAGAGTGTCCTCGGTCCGGACTTCTACGAGCCGACCGACCTGGTGGGCGCCAAGCCGCTCAACGACCACGCCGTCATCGTCGGTGCGGACGCCTCGCTCGAAGGCCGCGCGCCGCACGAGGCGACCGCTGCCCGGAACTTCGGGGGCGAGGCGTTCATCATCTCCCTCCGCGGTGGCGGCCAGGGCGTCGGCGCGGGCATGAAGGCCGTCATCGAGCACTACGGTGCCGACCTGATCGTGAGCGTCGACGTCGGCTCCGACACCCTGTCGACGGGCGACGAGATCCGCCCGACCCAGACGTCGCTCGCCGACCACCTCACGCTCTCGGGTCTGTTGCAGCAGGACATCGTGACCTACTTCGCGCTCGCCGGATACGGCCTGGACGCCGAGATGGAGCTCGAGGAACTCGACGCGAACCTCGGTACGGCGATCCGGGGCGGATCCTTCCGGGGCGTCATCGGCGCGAGCTATCCCGCCCTGGAGAAGGTCCGTGACCTGCACGCCCAGGCGCACGACCCGATCGGCAGCCTGGTGATCAAGGCCGGCCTCGGCGAGTTCGGCCTGGAACGGGTCGTCAAGAGCAACCCGTTCGGTGAGGTCGCGCGGATCGGACCGTCAGCCGTGCCGATCTGGGTCTTCGACCCGGTGATGGTCACCAGGCTCGTCGCGAAGCACGCCGCGGACCTCATCCCGACGACGTCCCTGGCCAACGCCGAAGACGTGTACCGGTCGCTGGGCCGGGTTCCGGAGACGGGGCTGCTCCGCTTCATCGACTACGCCCGGTAGCCGGCAACGGCGGCCGCCGAGCGGCGCCCGAGCGGTTCGGTGGTGCTTGGTCGCGCGCGGCGGCGTACGGCCGCACCGCTTTCCGGCCGGCCTTTCGCACCGGTCCCGAACAGTGCACCACAGCACGAGAAAGGACGGAAACGCACATGGGTGTTCCGCTGATCGATCTCAGCGAAGGCAATGGTCGGCACCTGGCTCTGCGCGTGGCCGACGCCAGTGTGCGCGACGGCTTTTTCGCCATCACGGGTCACGGCGTCGACGCTGCCCTGATCGAGCGCATGTACGTCGCGACGAAAGCGCTGTTCGCACTTCCGGACGCGGTCAAGGACGGCCTCGTCGTCGACCCGGTGGACCCGTTCGGCCGTGGTTTCAGCAGGAGTGGCGCTGTCGCGAAGGCCAGCGATGAGGACGCCCGTCTGGTCAAGGCGGAGGCCACAGCCCCGCCGGACCTGTGCGAGGTCTTCAGCATGGCCATCGCACCTGAACGCGGCTATGCCGAGGTTCCCCACCCTGACCTGATGCGGCCCAATCACTGGCCGCCGCTCGCTCCGGGCCAGGAATGGATTCGGGAGACGTGGCTTGAGTACGCCACAGAGATGTCGCTGCTCAGCGACCGCATTATGCGACTGTTCGCGATCGCGCTCG
Organism: Actinomadura rugatobispora; assembly: GCF_042656285.1. Classification (GTDB taxonomy): domain Bacteria; phylum Actinomycetota; class Actinomycetes; order Streptosporangiales; family Streptosporangiaceae; genus Spirillospora; species Spirillospora rugatobispora. Next base: position 45,991 of record NZ_JBHSON010000047.1, read on the forward strand.
ACCTGCCGGGCACATGGTTCGAGGAATTCATCGACCGAGAGATCGGAAGCCTGACCGCGAACTACTACCCCAAGCAGTTCGCGGCGCCGAGGCCCGGCCAGATCCGGAAAGGCGAGCACACCGACTGGGGCAGCCTCACCCTGCTCTACCAGGACAGTTCGGCCGGCGGGCTACAGGTGATGGAGCTCGATGGCTCCTGGAGCGACGTCCCCGTGGTCGAGGGGGCGTTCCTCGTCAATCTCGGTGACCTGATGGCGCGCTGGACCAACGATCGTTGGCGAAGCACGGTCCACAGGGTCGTCAATCCACCGCGTTCGGGCGAGCCGACCGAGCGTTTCAGCATCCCCTACTTCCACCAGCCGAACTTCGACGCTCTCATTGAGTGCATCCCGACCTGCCTCGAGCCGGGGGAGCCACCGAAGTACGCGCCGGTCACTTCGGGGGATCATTTGCTCGGCAAGGTCTCCCGCATGTATGCGACAGCTTAGAAAGGACGACCGGTAACATTCGATGGTGGCTCAGACTCGACGCACAACCGATGCGGCTGCGGGTGAAGCAGCGGTCACCGGAAAGAACTCCTCGTCCCGGACCCGGCGCAAGGTGCCGCACGAGTTGATCGAGCAGCACTCCGCCGGCGACAGCGCGGGCTTCCTGCTTTGGCACGCCAACCTGCGGTGGCAGCGCACGATGGCGGAGGTGCTGGCGCCTTTTGGCCTGACCCACGTCCAGTTCGTCGTGCTGACGACGGTCTGGTGGCTCGGCCGCGACGGGCATCCGCCGCGGCAGCGCGATGTCGCCGAACACGGAGGCCTCGACCCGGCGATGACCTCCCAAGTCACGAACGCGCTGGTGGGCAAGCGCTGGATCGTGCGAGGCCAGGACCCGGCGGACGCACGCGCTTCGCTGCTGTACGTGACCGACCAGGGTCGAGACCTGGCCGAGGAAGCGGTGGTGGCCCTTGACCAGGCTGACCGGTCCTTCTTCGAGGCGGCCGGAGATCGGCCACGGCTGATCGGGCTCCTCCGCAAGATCGCGGATCGCGACGAACGCGGGGGCAGGTCGCACGGCTGAACAACCCCCTGCGATCCGCCGGGCACGACGGCCGGACACCCCGCAAGAGGGTGCCGGGCCGTCGTTATACGGGCCGGTGAAGGAAGAAGAACCCGTGTAAATATTGCGCGCAAACATCTTCCGTTTGGATTGCGCGCAAACTATTGTGTCGGTCACCGCCGGCCACTTGAGCCCCAGCTAGGAGTGACTGATGAAGCAACGACGCGGTGCTCGGCTTCTCGCCGGCACCCTCGTCGCGGCGATCACCGCGACCATGACCGCCTGCGGTTCCGACGACTCGAAGGACTCCGGCCCGACCGGCGCCACGACGACCGCGGCCGCGGGCTCCGCATCGAACCTGGCAGAGGTCTGCCCATCGACCATCGTCTGGCAGACCGGTTGGGTCCCGCAGGCCGAGCACGGCCCCATCTACCAGATGCTCGCCGGCGGCGTCGACATCAACGCCGGCAAGAAGCGGGTCACCGGCAGGCTGGTCGACGGCGGCATCGACACCGGCGTCAAACTCGAGGTGCGTGCCGGAGGGCCGGCTATCGGGTTCTCCAGCGTGTCGGCGCAGATGTACCTGGACAAGGACATCCTGATCGGTGGCATCAACACGGACGAGGCCATCGAGAACTCCGCGAAACAGCCGACGGTCGGCATCGCGGCCCCGGATCAGCTCAGCCCCCTGATGATTTTCTGGGATCCGGAGAAGCACTCGGACTGGAAGACCATCGCAGACGTCGGTAAGACCGACTCGAAGGTGCTGTACTTCGACGGCACGACCTACATGGCGTACCTGATCGGCGGCGGCGTTCTCAAGAAGAGCCAGGTCGACGGCGGCTTCGACGGTAGCCCGTCGACGTTCGTGGCCGGCGGTGGCGAGTACGCCCAGCAGGGCTATGCCACCCAGGACCCGTACCTGTACGAGCACGACGTGGCGCAGTACAAGAAGCCGATCAAGTATCAGCTCGTGAACGACCTCGGCTACAAGATCTATCCGGACCAGGTGTCCGTCCGCGCCGAGGACGTCACCGCCAAGGCCTCCTGCCTCAAGAGGCTCGTTCCGGTCATCCAGCGTGCGGCCGTCGCCTACCACGAGAACTCGGCGAAGGCGAACAAGCTCATCCTGGATCTCGGCGTCTACAACATCGGCGCTCCGCAGAGCGAGGGGCTGATCAAGTTCGGCAGCGAGCAGTCGAAGAGCATCGGGATGCTCGCCAATGCTCCTGACGGCGCCGTCGGCTCGTTCGACACGGCGCGTGTCCAGAAGCTCATCGACATCGATGTGCCGATCTTCGCCGCGGCGAAGAAGGTGACCAAGCCCGGTCTGAAGGCTGATGACATCGTCACCAACCGGTTCATCGACCCGTCGATCAACATCGACTGATGTCGGTCGCGACGGAGAGGAACAACGTGCCTGACGACCGGGGATCCATCGACTTCTCGGGCCTCGGGAAGGTGTTCGGCAACGGCACGCAGGCGCTGCGAGACGTCGACCTGACGGTGAACTCGGGCGAGTTCATCAGCATCGTCGGCCCCTCGGGATGCGGAAAGAGCACGCTGCTGCGGATCGCCGCCGGCCTCGACGTCCCCACGACGGGGACGTCGAGGGTCGGCGACGGCGTCATCGGTTTCGTGTTCCAGGAAGCCACCCTGCTGCACTGGCGCAACGTCGCCCAGAATGTCGAGTTGCTGATGGAGCTCCAGGGCGTGCCCAAGAAGGACCGGATCGAACGCCGCGAGGAGGCCGTCGACCTGGTCGGCCTCGGTGGGTTCCAGCGCCATTTGCCCAAGCAGTTGTCCGGCGGCATGAAGATGCGGGTCTCCATCGCGCGTGCGTTGACGCTCAATCCGGAGATCTTCCTCTTCGACGAGCCGTTCGGGGCACTGGACGAGCTCACCCGCGAGCGGCTCAACACCGAGGTGACCAGCGTGTTCGCGAACAGGCCGTTCACCGGCATGTTCGTCACGCACAACATCTTCGAGGCCGTCTTCCTGTCGACCCGCGTCGTGGTGATGTCGGGTCGCCCGGGGACGATCCTCGGGGAGGTCGAGGTGCCGCTGCCGTTTCCCCGGCCACTCGGCCTGAGGTTCGACGGTCTCTTCACCAAGCTCGTCAGCGAGGTGTCCAGCCTGCTTCGAGAGGGGGCCCAGTGAGCTTGATCGCCACCCAGTCCACGTCGCTGCCGAGCCGGCGGCCTGCCCGTCTTCTCGCGATGGTGGTGCCGCCGGCGCTCGTCTTCGCGGCCTTCGTCGGGCTCTGGTACCTGATCTCCTACAAGTTGCTGACGCCCGAACGCCGATTTCTGGTGCCGCCGCCGCATCGCGTGATCTCGGTGGGCTTCCTCGACGGCGAGAACCTGCAGGCACTGCTCAACGGCCTGCTGGTATCGACCCGGGTCGCGGCGGTCGGCCTGGTCGCCGCGATCATCATCGGCCTCGCGGTCGCGATCGCGATGAGCCAGGCCGTCTGGGCTGAACGCTCCTTGTACCCGTATGCCGTGACCTTGCAGACGATCCCGATCCTGGCGCTCGTGCCGCTGTTCGGGTTCTGGTTCGGATTCGGGTTCTTCAGCCGGGTCGTGGTGTGCACGATGATCTCGCTCTTCCCGATCATCGCGAACGCGCTGTTCGGACTGAAGTCGGTCGATCCGGCGCTGCGGGAACTCTTCGCACTCCAGCAGGTCGGTCGATGGACGAGGCTGTGGAAGCTCGACTTCCCGTTCGCGTTGACGGCGATCTTCGCCGGCTTCCGCATCTCTGCCGGGCTCTCGGTCATCGGCGCGATCGTCGGCGACTTCTTCTTCCGACAGGGCACGACCGGCATCGGCATCCTGATGTCGCTCTACATCGCTCGGCTTCAGTCCGAGTTGCTCTACGCGTCGATCATCCTGAGCGCGCTGCTCGGTATCGCGGCCTTCTGGCTTTTCAGCGGCCTTTCGTTCGTGGTCGGCAAGCGGTTCGACCGAAGCCGCGTCTGACGAGAGCTCCTGGCGCGTTCTCCCCGGCCAACGGATGGTCGGGCGAAGATTGAGGAGTCACATGGAATACCGCCGGTGCGGCCGAAGCGGCCTCGACCTGCCTGTCCTGTCCCTGGGGTTGTGGCAGAACTTCGGCCGCACCGGGCACGAGGACAGGCAGCGTGCGCTCGTCCGTCACGCGTTCGACAACGGCATGACGCACTTCGACCTGGCCAACAACTACGGCCCTCCACCCGGGTCGGCGGAGGAGCTGTTCGGACGGATCCTGCGAACCGACCTCGCCGGCAGGCGTGACGAGATCGTCGTCGCCACCAAGGCCGGCTACGAGATGTGGCCCGGCCGCTACGGGACGGGCGGCAGCCGGAAGCACATGCTGGCGAGCCTGGATGCCAGCCTGCGGCGGCTCGGACTCGACTACGTCGACATCTTCTATTCGCACCGTACCGACCCCTCCACGCCCATCGAGGAGACGATGAGCGCTCTGGAGACCGCTGTCCGCCAGGGCAAGGCCATCTACGCCGGCGTCTCCTCCTATTCGGCCGACCGGACTTCCCGAGCGGTCGAGGCGCTCGACGCGCTCGCGATCCCGCTGCTCGTGCACCAGGCGTCCTACTCGATGCTCAACCGCTGGATCGAGGACGACTTGCTCGACGTACTCGAAGGTGCGGGTGCGGGTTGCATCGGTTTCTCGCCGCTGGCGCAAGGTCTTCTGACCGACCGGTACCTGAACGGGGTTCCGGCGGGATCGCGCGCCGCCCGGTCCGGCCCGCTGAATCCGGATCGCTACTTGACGGGCGACAATCGGGAGCGGGTCCGGGCCCTGAACAAGTTCGCCGCCGAACGGCACCAGACGCTCGCGCAGATGGCACTCTCCTGGGCGTTGAGGGATCCCCGGATGACATCGGTGGTCGTGGGCGCCAGCAGCGTAAGCCAGCTCGACGACAGTCTGCGCTGTCTCGACGCGGCGGAACTCACCAACGAGGAGCTCGCCGAGATCGACCGGTACGCCACCGACGGTGACGTCGACATCTGGAGCGGCTGGCGCCTGTCCGACTAGCGCCCAGGGCGCCCACCCGGAGCGCTACTCGCTCACTCGGAGTCGAGAAGACGCAGGAACCGGAGTGTCCTCGTCCACGCGGTCCTGTTCGCCAGGGCGTTCCTTGCCGGAGTCCCGCCCAGGAGCAGCCAGCCGTCGCCGTACGGTGCGACCGTGGCGGTGGTGGGCAGGTGTGGAGGCTGGATGAGATGTCCGGCTCCTTGGATGTGGACCCGCTCCAGCGTCTTGCCGGCCGGGACCTCCATCCGCAGCGGCGGGAGAACGGTGTCGTCCCCGGTCGTCACCAGGAGAGTCGGGACGGTGGTCCGCGGACCTCGGGCGCGCGTTGTCCGAAATGCGGTGCCCGGCGCGAACAGTTCGCCGGCGTGCGGCGGCTCGACGTGCCCCATGGGCATGCCGCTCGGTGCCCCGGGTCCTGACCACGGCTGGAGATCGGAGTGCAGCGCCGACACGCCGGGGAAGCTCGGGACCATCGCGGCCACCCCGGCCACGGCGGGATGGGTCGCGCCGAGCACGAGCGCCAGCTCCCCGCCCTTGGAGACGCCGTAGACCGCGAACGGACCGGTTCCGGCCAGGTCCTCCGCGGCGGCGGCGAGGTACTCCAGAGGTACCTCCTCAAGCCGATCGCGCAGACCTGCGGCCCCGAAGTAGGTGAGCGCCATGCTCGGGTGACCGTGGGCGGCCATCAGCGCGGCGGCGAGATCGTTCTGGCCGCCTTCGGATCCGCCGAGAACGAGAACCGGGATCCGCTTCGGCCGGGCCGGCAGATAGACAGTCCCGATCAAACCCTTGGTGGCCGGGCGCTGTTCGACGTCGGGGCCGTCGGCGAACCTCTGGACCGCGGTGACGTCGACGATTTCTCCGTGCTGACGGACGTGCACCGTCGACGTCACCGGGTCGGCGGCGGTCGACGGGACCGCCGCGCCGGTGGTGCATCGCTGTGACCAGAAGATGCCCATCGACGAACGGCCGACATACGTGCCGGCGATTGACCGCATCCGACCGGTGTCAACCACTCCGTCACGGTCGGCGGCGAAGGTGCCCAGCGAAACCCAACTGTCGGCTCCGTGAGTCGTCGTGACAGAGACCGTGGTCGGCCGGCCGGGCGACAGTCCTCGGAACGTGAGGCCGCAGACCGCGTCGATGCGTACAGGCGTGGGGTTCATCGAAGCGCGCCGGACAGGGGAGCCGGCCGGTTCGCGTCCTTGTACAGGAGGTAGCGGAACCGTCCGGGGCCGCCCGCGTAGCAGGCCTGCGGACAGAACGCTCGGAGCCACATGAAATCACCCGCCTCGACCTCGACCCAATCGGTGTTGAGGAGATACACCGCCTTCCCCTCGAGAACGTAGAGGCCGTGTTCCATGACGTGGGTCTCCGGGAACGGGATCGATCCTCCGGGTTCGAAGTTGACGATGTTGACGTGCATGTCGTGCCGCAGATCGGCGATGTCCACGAACCGGGTGGTCGACCAGGTGCCGCCCGTGCCGGGCATGTCGATCGGCGTGACGTCCCGCTCCCGGGTGACGAACGCCTCCGGGACATCGAGTCCGGCCGCGTGCTGGTAGGTCTTCCGGATCCAGTGGAACGACGCGATGTCCGGACCGATGTTGTGAAGCGTCCAGCGGGCTCCCGGCGGCAGGTAGGCGTAGGAGCCCGCGGTCAGGCCGTGGGTCGTGCCCTCGATCGTCAAGGTCGGCGCGCCGCCGACGACGAACAGGACGGCCTCCGCCCCGGCGTCGGCCTCCGGGTTCTCGGAGCCGCCACCCGGGGAGACCTCGACGATGTACTGGCTGAACGTCTCGGCGAACCCCGTGAGGGGACGGGCGAGGACCCAGAGTCTCGTCCACTGCCACCCGGGAAGGTAGGACGCGGTGATGTCGCTCTGTGTCCGTGCCGGGATCACGGCGTACGCCTCGGTGAACCGTGCCCGATCCGTCGTCAGCGCGCTCTGAGGCGGCAACCCGCCCGCGGGAACGTGGTAGTTGGTCATTGCCCTCTCCTCAGCAGCCGGCCACGCGGGGGCAGACCGTCGTCGACGGTGATCCCGCGCAGCCAGGTCTCGCGGACGACGCCGGTGAGCCGACGACCGGCGTACGCCGACACCGGGTTGCGGTGGTGAAGACGCGATACGTCCACGCCGAACTCCTCGTCGGGCGCGAAGCGCACCAGGTCCGCGTCGGCGCCGATACCGATCCGGCCCTTCCTGAACAGACCGACGCGGCTCGCCGGCGCGGTCGCGGTCCAGCGGATCACGTCGGTCAGGTCATGTCCGCGAAGGCGAGCACCGGTCCACACCGCCGACAGTCCCAGCTGGAGCGATGCGATGCCGCCCCAGGCCGTGCCGAAGTCGCCGTCGCCACGCAGCTTGAGCTCCGGAGTGCACGGTGAGTGGTCGGAGACGATGAAATCGACGGTCCCGTCGGCAACGGCCAGCCAGAGTGCGTCCCGGTTGTCCGCCTCGCGGATCGGCGGGCAGCACTTGAACTCCGTCGCGCCGTCGGGGACGTCCGCCGCCGCGAACGTGAGGTAGTGCGGGCAGGTCTCGACGGTCAGGTCGACCCCGCGACGGCGGGCGTCCCGGATCATCGGAACCGCGTCCGCTGCGCTCAGGTGCACGACGTGCGCGCGGCCGCCGGTCTTCGCCGCCAGGCGGATGACCAGTTCGATCGCCGCCACCTCGGACGCCTGCGGCCGCGAGGCCAGGAAGCCGGCATAGCTCCTGCCGGCCAGGGCCGACTCGTCCAGAAGGTGGCCGTCCTCGGCGTGAACGATCACCAGCGCGCCGATGCGGGCGCACTCCCCCATCACACGGGCGAACGGCCCGGGGTCGAGATGGCCGAACTCCGGCACGCCGGAGCCGAGCAGGAAGCATTTGAATCCGAAGACGCCGGCGGCGTACATGGGTGCGAGATCGGAGAGATTGCCCGGCACCGCGCCGCCCCAGAAGCCGACGTCGACATGCGCCTGACCCGCCGCGGCCTCCCGCTTCAGGCGTAGGTTCTCGACCGTCGTCGTCGGTGGCACCGAGTTCAGGGGCATGTCGAGGATCGTGGTCACGCCGCCCGCGGCCGCCGCGCGGGTCGCGCTCGCGAAACCCTCCCACTCGGTGCGCCCTGGCTCGTTGACGTGAACATGCGTGTCGACCAGGCCGGGCAGCAACACTTCGTCCTCGGCCAACCGCACCGTGCGCGCGGCTGCCGGTGGCTCGTCGTGCCCGGTGAGGGTCACGATCCTCCCGCCGATCACGCCGACCGATACCGGTCGTTCCGTGTCGTCGACGACCGCGCGCCGCGCGCGGATCACCAGGTCGAGTTCAGCTGCCACGGTAGGTCGCGTAGCCGTAGGGGCTGAGCAGCAGCGGAACGTGGTGGTGGTCCTCCGCGTCGACGACGGTGAAGATGACGATCACCTCCGGGTAGAAGCCGTCGACGTAGGTTCCGGTATCAAAGCGCAGGACGTGGTCGCCGGCGGCCAGTGATCCGGTTCCGATGGCGGCGATGCGTCCGTTGGAGTCGGTGACACCTTCGGCGACGTACCGGCCGTCGCGCGTCTCGAGCGTGACGTGAACCCCGGCCGCCGGTCGGCCCAGGGCTGTATCCAGGACGTGAGTGGACAACCCGCTCATGACAACGCCGCTTCCAGCCGGAGGAGTGCGATCTGCCGGAGATTCTCGATCGTCTCCGCGCGCTCGGTGGCGTCATCGTTGTGGAGCCGTCTTTCGAGCTCGGCGAGGATCTCCTCCCCGTCCCGCCCGGCGGCGCGGATGATGAACACCCGGCTGAAGCGCTCCTCGTACGCCGCGTTGCCGGACGCCAGCCTCGCGGCGGTGCCATCGACCGCCAGATCGATGCCGGACTGCTCAAGTCGTGACTGTGCGCCGCCGTGCTCGCCGATCCGCGGATGGCCGGACAGAGCCTGGACCAGTTCCTCGTCGGTGAGCTCACCCGACGCCCGGACCGCCGCGGCCAGCACCCCGGCGGCGTTCGTGTACGGATGTCCGGCGAGTACCTCGTCCGCCCATCGGGGGATCGCGAGGCAGCCGAGGAGCACGTCCCGGGTGACCACCATCAGCGGAATCCGGGTTCGGCCGGCCAGGCGTCGCGGGCGGTGGGCGCGTCGTCGCGGATGACCTGAGCCTCGATGAGTCCGCAGGGCCGGTCCGCGGCGTTGAAGACCTCGCCGTCATTGGTGAGTCCGTTGACCCGGAAATCGGAGAAGTCGACAAGGAAATGATGTTTGTTCGGTGCGGAGAAGCGCACCTCCGCCAGAGCGTCCTGCGATTCGAGGAGCGCGACGCCCATCACGTACAAGGTCTCCTGCAACGCCCGTGAATAGGTGCCGGCGAACGTTCTCAGGAGGGTGGTCACCGCTGCTTCGTATGACCGGTTCCAGTCCACGCCGGTGCCGGTGTGCCGCCATGTGGCCGCGAGCGAGGTGGCGAGGATCCGGTCGTCGGTTTCGGGGAGCGTGGTGTACTCGTCTTTGAGGAAGCCCTTGAACTCCGAGCCGGTCGAGTTGAGGACGACCAGATCCTCGACGCCGGTCAGCACCTGGGTGTCCCACTCGTCGCGGGCGTCGCCTCGCGTGATCGTGACGACGCAGGTACGGACGCCGCCGCCTCGGCGCACGAACGAGTGGTCACCGATGCGGTCCCAGGCGTACTCCTGGACGCGAACCCGCACCTGGCGCGCCGCGGGCGTCGCCGTGACGAGACGCTTGCCGAGGGCGATCGCGTAGTCCTCGATCGAGTCGGCGCCGTGCGTCTTGGCGTAGGCGAACGCCGTGTTCTTCTGGCTGTCGGTGGGCATGATCATCGACTGGTCGCCGATCGTGTGAGCACGGTCGAAGTCGCCGCGCAACGACGTCGACACATTGAGATCGCGGATCTCGTGCATCGGGGTGTCGCGATAGATGCGGACGACGCGGGTCTCCGCCTTGCCGTACTGGTTCATTCCCAGCACCGTGGACATGCGTTCTCCTGTCGTTGGACGTGAGCGAAAGACTGCGCCGGACGAACACGTGCGGCACCTCCGCGATCTCGTGGCCGCCCACCGCCACGCGTCGACTGACGTTGGTTCCCTTCGCCGGACGGATCCCGGTTCCTCGGCCGGAGCTCAGGCGTCGAGTACCAGCCACGGTGACGTGGCCCGGGAGACGCAGATCAACATGTGGTCCGCACGCCGTGCGTCGCTCAGGAGCGCATCGCGGTGCTCCGGCGCGCCCTCGAGAACACGGGTCTCGCAGGTACCGCAGATTCCTTCGCGGCACGAGCCGAAGATCGGGGATCCGAGCTCCTCGGCGACGTCGAGGATCGACTCGTTCTCCGAAACGGTCCGGGTCACGCCCAGCCGGCGGAACTCGACGTCGACGGGCGTGTCTTGGAAGGTGCCGGGTTCCGGTTGGACCGCGGTGAAGCGCTCCAGGTGCGGCGCGGGAAGGCCGAGCTCCTGGCATGTGGCGACGACGGCTTCGAGCATCGGCGCGGGGCCGCAGCTGTAGACCGCCGTGTTCCGCGACGCCCCGCAGAGGATGGATCGCAGGTCGGGGAAGCCATGCTCGTCCTCGGCGATGACATGTACTTTGTCGGGGTAGGTGGCCGCGAAGTCGGCAGCGAACGCCATCCGGGACCGCTTCCGCCCCGCGTAGTGGAGTCGCCATCGCGCACCGGTCGCGGCGGCTGCCGCGACCATTGGCCTGATGGGCGTGATGCCGATTCCACCGGCAAGGAAGAGGTACTCCTCGGCGGCGGCGAACGGGAAGTGGTTGCGCGGCCCTCGAACCTGGAGGACGGCACCGGCCTGGAGCCGGTCGCACAGATGGCGCGACCCTCCCCGACCGTGGCGGTCGCCGAGTACGGCGACCCGCCATTCCCGGTTGTCGGACGGATCCCCGCAAAGGGAGTACTGCCGGGTGAGCGTACCGAGTGTCGGGGTGGGGAAGATCAGATCGATGTGTGATCCGGCGTCCCAGCGAGGGAGCGGACCGCCGTCCGCGCGATGCAGGGTCAGTCCCACGACGTCTTCGGCGAGGTCGGTCCGCTCGGCGACGACGACGTCGAGGACGGCGTTCGTGTCAGGGCCCGCGCTCGCGATCCCCGGATCCGGAGACTCCGTTCGTGCTGAGGTGGCGACTCTGGTCGCACTGATCTGGTCGGCGTGCACGGGACACAACTCCTTGAGCCCGGGTTCCTGCCTGGCGCCCGCTGGTTCTTGGTGACCCGGGTCGGCGCACGGAGGCGATCGATCAGGACTGCGGAGGAGTCCTTCTACCGCTTTCCGGCTGGCGCGCGGAACTGTCGGTCAATTTTAGTTCGTACCTTTATTATTTGGCAATGGGGAGGGTGACGAATGATCGGAACGTTGCGCGGAACCGGTCGACGTCCGCGTCGAGCCCGACCTGGACGGCCGCCCCCTCGCCGAGGGCGTTGCCGTCCCCGGCCGAGGCCGAGACGTGCGCGCGCCGGGCCACAGGCCGAAGGTCGGCGACCGTCGTCCCCCAGGCGGCACCTCCGCCTATGTCGACCTGGAGGTCGACGATCTCGGCGTCGACGAACGTGGGGTCGGTGCAGACCATGGCCGCGAGGAGGTCGTGGCAGGGAGTCTCGCCCGGAGCGCACAGCATGCCGGCGTGACGGCCGTAGTACGCGAGGCGGCCGGCCAGGAACTTCGCCGCGGGTGTCCGGCTCGCCGCGAGGTCGCCGAACTCGCGCTCGGTGAGTGTGGCCCGGTGTGTCACGTCCAGTCCGACCATGCGGGGTGGGGTCGCCCAGGATGTGCGGAGTACGACATCGGCCGCGGACGGATCGTGCGCGATGTTCGCCTCCGCGGTCGGACGCGCGTTGCCGCCTGCGCGGGCACTGCCGCCCATGAAGGTGAGGGTCGCACCGTCAGGCCGGAGTGCGCCGCTGGTGATACCGGCGCCGAGGTTGGTCATCGGGCCGAGCGCGAGCACCGATGTGCCCGCCCGGCACAGTTCATCGAATGCGTCGAGGACCGACTTTCCGGCTTCCGGTGGGTGGATCGGTGGCTTCCGCTCGAGATCCGCGAGTCCGTCATATCCGTGGATCATCACCGGCCGCTGTGTTCGCGGCGCGGGAGCGGTCTGGTCGCGGCCCGAGAACACGGGGACGTGACCGGCGCCGGCGGCCTCGAGGATGAACCGCAGGTTGATGGCGGCCTGCGCGGCCGGCACGCTTCCGCCGACCGCGGTGACGGCGACCAGATCGACGTCAGGGTTGCGGCACAACCACCAGAGCGCGGCTGCGTCGTCGATGCCGCCGTCGCTGTCTACGATTAGTCTCACGGATGTTCTCATTCACTGTTCAAGTCGGATTGGGGTCTGGGCCGCGGAACTCGGGTCCGCGATTTTCGGCCTTGTCGGAAGGACCTTGTTGTGCCGCTGAGCAAGAAAATGCAAGACGAGATCGCAGCTCTTGAGGCGCTTCCGATGGACCAGCTCGAAGACGCGCTCCGCCGGCATTCGGCCGGCACCACTCCGGGCTTCCTGCTGAGGCACGCGGCGTTGCGCTGGCAGCGCGAGGTGGCCTCGGCCCTCGCCGGCATGTCGTTGACGCACGTGCAGTTCCTCGTGCTGAGCAGTGCGTGGTGGCTGGGCCGCGAAGGCGACATGCCCAACCAACGGGCGATCGCCGCCCATGCGGGCCTCGAGCCGGTCCTGACGTCCCAGGTCCTGAAAGTCCTCGAACGCGACGGCCACATCAGCCGTGATCGGGACACTCGCGACGCCAGGGCCGTCAGGGTCCGGGTGACCGAGAACGGGAAGCTTCTGGCGCGGAGATGCGTCGTGATCCTGGACAAGCTCGGTGCGGAGTTCTTCGCGGATGCCATGGCCACGGAGGGTTTCCTTGACGCGATCCGAGGCCTGGCCGGCCGGGACCTGACCGGCGACGAGGTGCGGTAGCACCTCGCGACCGGCGCCGGTCTCGGTCGCACGGACTGCTCAGCGCCGCTGCTGGATCGAGGCGCGTGCCGCGTCCGCGAACGGTCGCGACCAGGTCCGGTCGGGCGGGGCCAGGGAACTCTCCTGGGCGAGCTCGGCCAGGATGCGCCGGTACTCCACCGTCATCCGGTCGGTCCGGGTGTGCATCTCGGTCTGGATCTCGAGCGGGAACTCGGGTCGGATCTGCTCCAGTAGTTCCTTGTCCTCACTCTGAATGAGCCGGTCGAGCGCGATGATCTCCTTCCTCTTCTCCTCGTCCGGATCGTCGTTCCGGGCGATGAACTGGCAGAAGAGGGTGTGCTCGTCGTCGATCGGGGTCGCCGTCTTGAACAGCACGTGCCGCAGGCCGTTCTCATACTCCATGACGTCCTTGAAGACGAAGGGCCGCACGAGCTGTGAGTTGGTCGTCCGGGTCGTGAAGTCGCCGGTCAGGCCCGTGTTGCGGCGCTGCTCCGGCGTGAGTCGCGAGATGTAGGAGACTCGCGATCGCAGCTTGTGGCCGTCGCGCTCGACCTGCATGTCGTTCATCCGGGGATTGGCCGACGAGCCGATCGTGTTGCGGTGGGTCCAGGCGAGGTGAGAGACGTCGAGCGCGTTGTCGATGACGCGGGGTGCGGACGCCTGCCAGACCTCCATCAGTTCGTGGATCAGGGTGAACCCGGGGTCGAGGGCCTCGTCGAGCACCGGGATCCCGGCGCGGGGCATTCCGGGGCAGAGCCAGATCAGGCCGTATTTCTCCTCGACGAGGACGGACAGGGCGCGGGCCCGCGGTGGGATCGGCTGGTCGGGGTCGTTCTGCGGGATTCGCTCACACGCCCCCGAGGCGCCGAACGCCCAGCCGTGGTACCCGCAGACAAGAGCGCCGTCCTCGACCCAGCCCTGGCTGAGGCGGGATCCGCGGTGGGGACACTCATCGACGGCTGCGCCGATGGCGTCGTCCCTGCCGCGCCACAGGACATAGTCCTCGCCGAGGACTCGAGTGCGCCGGGGCACATCGGTGATCTCCCGCGCGTAGGCGACGGGGTACCAGTATTCGGTGAAGGCCGGGACCTGACTGACGAGCATCTTCGTTTCCTTTCGATTCGAGGGCTGAGGGCGCGTCGAGGTCGACGGTGGTCATGCCGCTGCTCCGTGGGCTTTGACCAGCTGCGCTCGCGCGGCGAGAGCGTCGGCCTCGATCTGGGTTCGGGAACCGTGGACCAGTTCGCCGCGGCTGACCACGAGCCGGCCGTTGACGAGGACCGAGTCCACTCGGCGGTCGGCGCCGCCGAAGACCAGATGGGTGGCCGCTCGCGTGAACTCCGCGGGGTCGGCCGGATCGGCGGACTCCGGGGTGGCGGCGATGACCACATCGGCGAATCGGCCGACGGCCAGCATGCCGACCTGATCACTCAGGCCGAGTGCTCGGGCGCCGCCCATCGTGCCCATCCGCAGAGCCCGTGCGGCGGAGATCACGCCGGCTCCGCAGCGCGGGCGGTGCACGAGGGCCGCCATCCGGAGCTCCTCGAACCCGTCCAAGCTGTTGTTGCAGGCGGCCCCGTCGGTGCCGATCGAGACGTTGACGCCCGCTTCGAGCATCTCGGGGACCAGCGCGATCCCGGAACCGAGCTTGAGGTTTGCCGAAGGGCAGTGCGCCACGGTGGTGCCGGTGGACGCCAGCATCTCGCGCTCCTCCTCGGAGAGCCACACGCAGTGCGCGAGCACCGACAGGGGACCCAGGGCGCCGAGATCGTGCAAATAGTGGACGTCTCGTGCGGCGTTGGCGTCGGCGACGCGACGTGCCTGGCCCCGGTTCTCGTTGACATGGGTGTGGACGACGAGGTCCAGCCGGCGCGCGAGGTCGAGTGCTCGGCTCCACAGTTCGTCGGTGGCGGCCGAGGGAGCGCGAGGTGCGACCGCCGCGTGCAGCCGGCCGTCGGCCGCGCCGTGCCATCTCGCGACCAGCCGGTCGAGGTCGTGCCAAGCGGCCGCGGTGTCCTCGGCCCACAAAGCGGTCCCGGGTTCCTGACGATCCATCAGCGCCTTACCGATGAACGCCCTGGCACCCAGGTCGGCTGCGGCCTCGAACGCCGCGTCGGTGTGCAGCGCCGTTTCCATCGCATTGACGGTGGTGGTGCCCGACAGGAGCAGTTGGGCCATGCCCCATCGCGCGGACGCGGCGGCGGTCTCCACTGTGTGGAGTCGCTCGAGCGGCCAGATCCGTTGGTCGAGCCAGGCCATGACGTCGAGATCCTCGGCCAGGCCGCGGAACAGCGTCTGACACAGGTGGACGTGGGTCTGGACGAGGCCGGGGGTGACCCAGCAGCCGGTCGCGTCCACCTCGACGTCGCCTCCTCGTGAGGCCACGGTGCCGATCTCGACGATGCGGCGGCCCTCGATGGCGACGTCGGCCCGGAGAGTGCCTGCGAGCCCGTTCGTGACCACGGTCCCGTTGCGAACGACAGTCCTACCCACGACGCACTCCAATCGATTACGGTACGCATAATAAAGGTACGAACTATTTCGGTCCACCCTTGGAGGTTCGCGTGGGCGCGGTCATCGTCCTCGGATCGATCAACCGGGACGTCTTCTTCCGGGTGCCGTCGCTCCCGGCCCCGCGCGAGACGGGGCCGGGAGCGGACACCTGCACCGGTCTCGGCGGCAAGGGCGCGAACGCGACGCTCGACCTGAACCTGCTGATCGACGGCCTGGAGACCAGACTCCGCTCCGTCGACGTCCTGCGCCGCGTGGACGTCCTTGTCCTGAACGCGGGTGAGGCTACTGAGCCGGCCGCCACGACGGGGACAGGGCCGCCGCCGGCGACACTTGATCTTGGCCGGATGGGCAACGCGGCGTGCGCCGTACGCGGTCCCGGCACCACACCGATTTTTCCTGACGCGACCGCGGTCGAGGTCTGAGGGGCATCGCGTGGATCTCGGACTCAGCGGCAAGGCGGTCTTGGTCACCGGCGGGTCGGGTCTTCTGGGCTCCGCGATCGTGCGGAGGCTGGCGACCGAAGGCGCCGTGCCGATCATCCACTACCGGAGCCGGGTCGCCGCCGCTCACGCTCTGGCCGACGACACGGGAGGCTTCGCTCTTCAGGCGAGCCTGCTCGTGGAGTCCGAGGTGGACGCGCTGATCGAGCGCGCGGTCGAAAGCGCCGGCCCTCTCACCGGTGTGGTCGCCAACGCCGGGGGATGGCCGGGTCCGCCCGTGCAGACGCGGAACCTGACACTCGAGCGGTGGCGTACGACCCTGGACCAGAACCTCACCGTCGCGTTCCTCACCGCCCGCGCCTACCTGAAGCACGTGCGCGAGGTCGGTCACGGCTCGCTCGTGTTCGTCGGGTCGGCGGCCGCCCATTTCGGTGAAGACGGCTACGCCGATTACGCCGCCGCCAAGTCGGCGGTGACGCACGGCCTCGTCCGGACCTTGGCACGCGAAATCGTCGAGTCGGCTCCACACGGAAGGGTGAACGCGGTCTCCCCGACGTGGGTGCCTCCGTCGGCCCACGCCGAAGCCGCGGCGGAACAACGCCTGAAGCGAGCCCTGGCGACGGTTCCCCTTGGCCGGCCCGCGACGTCGCGCGATGTCGCGTCGGTGGTGGCATGGCTGCTGTCCGACGCTGTCGCCGGCTACGTGACGGGTGAGGTGATCCAGGTGACCGGTGGCATGTCCGGCAAGATCCTGCCGCGCCCATCCGGCGAGGGGTGAGAGCGGACCTGAGCGAACACGACCCCGGCCATCAGCCTGCGCCAGCAACGGCTCGATCCGTCTCCAGGCCCCCTAGATGTCGAACTCGCCTCGCTTGATCCGGGCGATCAACGAATTCCAGGCGGCAGCATCGAAGGCCAGCACACCGCCGTCAGGCTCCTTCGAGTCGCGTACAGCACGCAGACCGACCAGGCCCGCGATCTCCACGCAGTTCTCGCCGGCCGGTGAACTGCGACTGCTCTTGCGCCATACAGCGTGTGAGAGATCGATGGAGGTCATGGGAGTGGGACTCACATCTCCTTGATCATGGCGGTGATGCACTCCGCCGATGCCACGTACCCCGACGGATCCGGGCCTCCGATGTCGAACTCGCCCCGCTTGATCCGGCCGATCAACGAGCTCCAGACAGCGGTATCGAAGGCCAGCACACCGCCATCTGGGTCCTTGGAATCACGCACGGCTCGCATGCCGTCCAGGCCCGCGATCTCCACGCAGTTGTCGCCGGTGCCGCTTCGACGGGACTTACGCCATCGAGGGCGTACTGGTTCGATCATGTGGGAGGCGCTCCTTGCGACTAGGGCCCGTCCTGTGCCAGTGCGGCGATGAGGTGGACCGACTCGGCCGGGGGCATCGCTGCGCTGCAGATGGTTTCCAGAGCAAGCCTAATGCGGGTGACCTCTTCGGCGCTTTCGAGGTAGATGTCCCCCATCGGGCCTTCGGCGTAGGCGACGTCGAGTTCGGCGTCATCGGCGAAGCCGAGCAGTTCCATCGAGCCTTCGAGCCCCAGGTGCGCACCGCTGTCGAAGGGCATGATCTGGATCGTGACGTTGGGGCGCTGTGCGGCTTCGACGAGAGCCGAGAACTGCTTGCGCATCACTTCGGGGCCGCCTATGCCGCGGCGCAGCACCGCCTCGTCGAGGACGGCATGCAGTCGTGGGGCATCAGGGCGACGCAGCAGCATGCCCCGGTTCATCCGGGCCATCACACGTCGATGGATGGTGGCAGGGTCTTCAGAACGCAGGCTGATGATCCCGTGGGCGTATTCCTCGGTCTGGAGTAGGCCGGGCACGAGTTGCGGTTCCCACGCGCAGATGCTGCTGGCCTCGTCCTCCAGGGCCACGATGCTGCCGCTGAAGACGTCGGCATAGGCCGTCCACCAGCCGCGCTTCCAGGATTCCTTAGCCAGTTGGATGAGTGCGGCGTGGGTGGCACTGTCGACGCCGTACAACGCGAGCGCCGCGGTGATGTCGGAGGTCTTGGGTTGGGTCTGGGCCTTCTCGATACGGATGAGCTTGCTCAGTGACCAGCCCAGTTGGCGCGCAGCCTGGCTGGGGGTCAGTTCCGCGCGCTCGCGGAACTTGCGCAACTCAAAGGCCAGGCGTCGGCCGCGGGTGGTGGGGCTGGATACGACTGCCATGTCCCAGAGTCCTCCTTGTGCGATCAGCACTGTGCGATTAGGGCGTGCGTGCAAATCTCATGCTAGTCATGCCACTTGCATGCCACGCGTGAGAGTGGTTAGCTGTGCACATAGCGTAGTCACCTGATCACTGACAAGGAGCGGCTACCGCGCAGTTGCTCCAAACTCCGGACGGAGACGACTCCGATGATCAATGGAGATCTGCAACAACCGGCCCGACGCCCCCAGCAAACGACTCCCGATGTTCGCGAGCCGGCCGTGCTCGGGAGGATCGACATTTCCGCGGAGGTGGAGCAGGTGAAAACGGCGCGGCGCTGGCTGCGCGGCCTGCTCGGTGAAGATCACCCCGCCGCGTTCTGGGTCGAACTGCTGGGCTGCGAGCTGGTCACCAACGCCGTCCTGCACTCGGACTCGGCCCGGCCGGACGAGGACGGGCGGCCCGGGACGGTGTCCATCGCGGCATGGTCCATCGGGAAGGGGATCCGCGTGGAGGTCACCGACGCCGGGTCGACCTGCCGCGCCCCCGTGCCCGTCGACGCCGGCGTCCACGCCACCTCCGGCCGCGGGTTGGCCATGCTTCACGACCTCACCGACGGGCGGTGCGGCACCTGGAGCGACGCGAAGGGCCGCACCGTGTGGTTCCTGCTCGACACCGACTCCACGGCTCTCGCCGATGGGGACGGGTCGTGACCCGCCTGTCCCGGCCGTCTCGACGACCGGGACAGGCAGGCGAGGAGGGGACGCCTCGTTCCTAGCGGGCGAGGAACTCGGTGCGGGCGATGATGGCGGTGTCGGGGTTGTCGCTGAACAGCCCGTCGATGCCCGTGCGGTAGAAGAGGTCGTACTCCTTGAGCGCCTGCCCGTACGCGCCGGGCGCGGTCCCGTTGCGCAGGTCGGCGGGCAGGAACTGGTTCTCGTTCCGGAAGGTGTAGGGGCTGACCTTCAGACCGGCGGCGTGCGCGTCCTTCACCAGCGGGGTGGGCGTGCCGATCGTCCCGTCGGCCTTGTTGGGGATCACCAGGGTCTTCTCGGGACCGATCCAGTCGGCGTAGGTGCTGATCTCCTTGAGGCCGGCCGGGGTGACCATCTCGGCGTAGGTGGGTCCCTGGCCGCCGGCGACGGTGTCGTACGGGGCGCCGGAGGTGGAGAGGGCCTGGAGCACCGGGACGCTCAGCGCCTTGTCGAGGGTGCGGAGGCTGGTCGGCTCGAACGACTGGACGATGGCGCGCCCGTCGCGGTGGTCCAGGCCGTTGCGCTTGAGGGTGGAGATGAGGGTGTTCTCCAGCGGCAGCCCGATGGAGCGGAAGTAGGTCGGGTGCTTGGTCTCGGGGAAGATCCCGACGCGGCGGCGGTGCTCGCGGCCCAGCCGCTTGGCCAGGTCGACGACCTCCTGCAGGGTCGGGACCTGGTAGCGGCCGTTGTAGAGGGTGTTGTGCTGGCGGACGTCGGGCAGCCGCTCGACGGCGCGCAGCGTCATCAGCTCGGCGAGCGTGAAGTCCTCGGTGAACCAGCCCGTGACCGGGCGCCCGTCGATCGTCTTGGTCGTCCTGCGGCCCGCGAACTCCGTACGGGTGCCGACGTCGGTCGTCCCGCCGATCTCGTTCTCGTGCCGCGCCACCAGCTGGCCGTCCTTGGTCGGCACCAGGTCCGGCTCGATGTAGTCGGCGCCCATCTGGACGGCCAGCTCGTACGAGGCGAGGGTGTGCTCGGGGCGGTAGCCCGAGGCACCGCGGTGGCCGAGCACGATCGGCGCCGCCCTGCCGCGCTCGGCGGGCGCGGCGGTGGCCGGGGCCGCGACCGTCAGCAGCGGCAGCAGGACGGCGGCCGCGCCCAGCAGCGCGACCCCGCGCCGCCTCCCCCGCTGGATCCTCCGTGTCGTTCCACCGGCGGCCATGTCGGCTCCTTTCGCCGCGGCCCTCCGTGCGACCCTCGCCGGGAGATCACCGCGCGCGCCGGAAACGTACCGAGATGGCCGCGACCGGCCCAGGGCCCGCCCGGTGACGGCCCGGCCAACCTTGATCGTCATACTGGTGAACGCACACGGCCGGAATGCGTCACAGTGAGAGAGGCTCCCGTAACACTCCGGGAATGCGCCCGAAACATTTGGCCGGATCATCGGAGATGTGCCTCCGCGAAACGCGCGCTCCGCGCCCTCCGCGCCCTTTCCGCCCACTCCCCCCGCGCCGTCCGGGCCTTCCGGCCGGTACCTCCCGATCGAGGAACACGGCATCGTCGGCGATCTGCGGACCGTCGCCCTGGTCGGCACCGACGGGACGATCGACTGGTACTGCCCGGCCCGGTTCGACGCCCCCTCGCTGTTCGGCTCGCTGCTGGACGCCCGCAAGGGCGGCTACTTCTCGCTGTCGTGCCGGACGACGACCCGGCCCAAGCAGCTCTACCTGCCCGACACCAACATCCTGATGACCCGCTTCCTCACGGCCGAGGCGGTCGGCGAGATCATCGACTTCATGGTGCCGGAGACCAGCGGCGTCGCGCCGCCGCGCGACCTGCTGGTCCGGCAGGCCAGGGCGGTGCGCGGGCAGGCGACCTTCGAGCTGTGCTGCCGTCCCGCCTTCGACTACGCCCGCGCCCCGCACACCGTCGACCTGGTCGAGGGGGTCGGCGCGGTGTTCACCTCGGCGGCCGGGCGCTGCGTGCTGCGCTCCAGCGTCCCGCTGCGGATCGACGCGGACGGGCTCGGGGCGACGGCGACGTTCACCCTGGACGAGGGCGAGACCGTGGACCTGGTCCTGGAGTGGAACGGCGAGACGCACCCGCTGGTCCCCGGCGAGGCCGACGAGCTGTTCCTGCGCACCTCCGACTTCTGGCAGCGCTGGGTCGGGCAGTCCCGCTACAAGGGCCGGTGGCGGGAGATGGTGCACCGCTCGGCGCTGGCGCTCAAGCTGCTGGTGTACCACCCGACGGGCGCGCTGATCGCCGCGCCGACCACGTCGCTGCCCGAGCACCTGGGCGGGGTCCGCAACTGGGACTACCGCTACAGCTGGCTGCGGGACGCCGCGTTCACCATCTACGCGCTGATGACGCTGGGCTTCCTGGAGGAGGCCGCCGCGTTCATGGAGTGGATCGAGCGGCGCTGCGAATCCGCGACTTTGGAACGCGACATAATGATCATGTACGCGGTGGACGGCAGCGACAAGATCCCCGAGCAGGTGCTGGACCACCTGGACGGCTACATGGGCTCCAAGCCGGTCCGCATCGGCAACAACGCGGTCGGGCAGCGCCAGCTGGACGTGTACGGCGAGATCATGGACTCGGTCTACCTCTACAACCGCGAGGTGCCGATCTCCTACTCGCTCTGGGACGCGCTGTCCAAACGGCTGGACTGGCTGGCCGACCACTGGGAGGAGCCCGACGAGGGCGTCTGGGAGGTGCGCGGCCCGCGCCAGCGCTTCACCTACTCCAGCCTGATGACCTGGGTGGCGTTCGAGCGCGCGGGACGGATCGCGCGCGACCGCGGCCTGCCCGCCCCGGTGGGCGAGTGGCACGACCTGGCCGCGAAGGCGTACCGGTTCGTCCAGCAGCAGTGCTGGGACCCCGACCTGGGCAGCTACGTCATGCACCCCGGCAGCAAGCAGCTGGACGCCTCGCTGCTGTGCATGCCGCTGCTCAAGTTCTCCGGCCCGACCGACCCGCGCTTCCTGATGACGCTGGAGCGGATCGGCAAGGACCTGGTCTCCGACAGCCTGGTGCACCGCTACGCCATCAACGGCCACGACGGGCTGGCGGGCGAGGAGGGGACGTTCAACCTCTGCTCGTTCTGGTACGTGGAGGCGCTCACCCGGGCGGGGCAGGTCAGGGAGGCGCGGATGGTCTTCGAGAAGATGCTCACCTACGCCAACCACGTCGGCCTGTACGCCGAGGAGATCGGCGCGTCCGGGGAGGCCCTGGGGAACTTCCCGCAGGCGTTCACGCACCTGGCGCTCATCAGCGCCGCCGTCAACCTGGACCGTGCCCTGGACCGTTCCTGACCCATCGCCATCGACCTGCAGAAACACCCCCTTCACTCTGCGTTGCGTTCCTTGTCGACTGTTCCTTCCACCGACCTCAATAACGTGACCTGCACTTGATGTGTGGATATTTCGCGGAGGTCGTTCCTGGCGGGCGCCGGCCTGGCACCTCTCGTACCGGCCGGGCCGCGGCTCTCGGCCCGGCGCCTGGCCGACCCCTTCGAACTGGGGGTCGCCTCGGGGGATCCGTCCCACGACGGGTTCGTCCTCTGGACGAGGCTCGCCCCGCGCCCGCTGGCGGAGGACGGCCTGGGCGGGCTGCCGTCGTCGGGGAGCGGCGTGGATGTGGAGTGGCAGGTCGCGGAGGACCGGCGGTTCACCCGGCTCGCCCGGACGGGCCGGGTCACCGCGCGTCCGGCGAGCGCGGGCAGCGTGCACGTCGAGCTGAACGGGCTGCGCCCCGGGCGCGAGTACTTCTACCGCTTCCGGGCGGGCGGGCACCTGTCCGCGGTGGGACGGGCCCTCACGACGCCCCCGCCCGGAGCGCTGACGCCGCTGACCTTCGCCGCCGCGTCCTGCGCCTACTACGAGCACGGCTACTTCACCGCCTACCGGCGCATGGCCGAGCAGCACCCCGACCTCGTCGTGCACCTGGGCGACTACATCTACGAGGACTCCGCCGAGGACAAGCCGCAGCCGCTCCCGATCGTGCGCAGGCACGTCGGCGGCACCTGCCGGACGCTCACCGACTTCCGGCTGCGCCACGCCCAGTACAAGACCGACCCCGACCTGCAGGCCGCGCACGCCGCCGCGCCCTGGGCCGTGGTGTGGGACGACCACGAGGTGGAGAACAACTGGGCGGGCGACAACCCCGGTAAGAAGACCCCCGGGTTCGCCTCGCGCAAGGAGGCGGGCTTCCGCGCCTACTACGAGCACATGCCGCTGCGGCGTTCCTCGCTGCGTCGCAACGGGAGCCTTCGGCTGACCCGGCGGCTGCACTGGGGCGACCTGGCGGAGTTCCACATGCTGGACACCCGCCAGTTCCGGGCCGACCAGCCCTGCGAGGACGGCGTGCGCACCGGCTGCGACGACCGACTTGAACGGCGCCGCACCCTCCTGGGCAACGGCCAGCTCGAATGGCTGGACGCGGGACTGCGGGGTTCGCGGGCGCGCTGGAACGTCCTGGCACAGCAGATCTTCCTCGCCCAGCGCGACCACCAGCTCGGGCCCGGCCTGGAGGTCGCGCTGGACGGCTGGGACGGCTACGCGGCCGAACGCGAGCGGCTCCTCACCTCCCTGCTGGCCTCCCGGACGCGCAACCCGGTCGTGCTGACCGGCGACGTCCACGTGGCGCACGCCAACGAGCTGCGGGCCGACTTCGACGACCCCGGCTCGGCGCGGGTCGGCATCGAGCTGGTCGCCACCTCGATCGCCAGCGACGGCGACGGCTACCACGACCCGGTGTCCAACTCGGCGATCCGCGCGGAGAACCCGCACATCGCCTACATCGACCAGCGGCGCGGCCACGTGCTGTGCAGGGCGTCGCCGGGAGAGCTGCGCGCCGAGTTCCACACCGTCCCGCACATCACCCGCAAGGGCGCGCCGGGCTCGGTGTCGGCGGTGTTCACCGTCCCGGACGGCGCCCGCTCGCTGGGGAGCGCCTGACCATCGCCCTCAGCCGAACGCGTAGCCGAGCAGACCTCGCACGGGTTCGGGGACGATCGTGACGGCGCGGGCGTCCGGCCCGGCGAGGAGGGCGACGGCGCCGCCGTACCCGGCCGCGCCCGGCGCGCCGATCAGCAGCCCGCCGCGGCGGACCGCCAGCGACCAGCCGAACTGCCCGTCCGGCCCCAGCGGCGAGGCGACCGTGGCCGCCCCGCGCCCGGTCAGGCCGCGCCCGTCCCTGCCGCGCAGCACGGTCACCGCGCTCCGTCCGGGGGCGCCGACCGCGAGATCGTCGGTGCCGTCCCCGGTGAGGTCCCCGGACGCGAGCGCCGCACCGAACCGGTCATAGGGCCCTTTCCGCCCGCGTCCGGTCCAGGTGCGGCCGGTCTGCCGAAGTGTGCGGCCGTCCAGGACCTGCACGGCGCCCTCGCTGTAACCGGTGGACGCGCCCTCGTCGCCCTCCTCGCCCGGGACGCCGATCGCCAGCTCGTGACGGCCGTCGCCGTCGAAGTCCCCGGTGGCCAGCGCCGATCCGAAGTGGTCGAGCCGTTCGGGCGAGCCGCCGACGCCCGGTTCGTCCTGGGAGACGTAGTCGGCGGTGCGCGCGACCGGGTCGAGCACCGTCACCGAGCCCTGGCTCTTGGGCCCGTCGCCCGGCGCGCCCACCGCGATCTCCGCGCGGTCGTCGCCGTCGAGGTCGCCGGCCGCGAGCACGGCCCCGAACCCGTCGGTCTCCGCCGGGGACTGCCCGACCCAGGAGGTGCCCTGCCGGACGACCGGCCCCGGGCGCAGCCCGCGCCCCTCCAGGCCGAAGACCGCGACACCGCCGCCGCCCTCCAGCCCCGGCGCCCCGACGACCAGCTCGTCGTCCCGGTCGCCGTCGAGGTCGGCGGCGGCCAGGGCCGCGCCGAACCGGTCGGTTCCGTACGGGCGGCCCAGGTCACGGGCCGACAGCGTCCAGCCCGCGCGCAGCCCGGTCGGGGAGCCGAAGTAGATCCGCACCGCGCCGTGCCCCTCCGCTCCGGGACGGCGTGCCCCGAAGACCTGGTCGGGCACGCCGACCGCCAGGTCCGCGCACCGGTCGCGGTCGAAGTCCCCGACCGCCAGCGCCGCGCCGAACCCGGCGCCCGGCGCGGCCGGCGCCTGGGCGAGCAGGACGGGCGCGGCGGCGTCCTCGTACCGGACGGCGACGGCCCCGGCCCGGGACCGCCCGCCGGACGCGGCGTAGGGCGCTCCGGCGATCAGCTCGGCCGCCCGGCACGGCCCCGTCGGCACGTACGCGGCGGACAGCGGCCCGGCCGGGCCGGGCTTCTCCGGGACGGGTGAGAGGGCGGCGACGAGCGGCGCCGACGCGCCGGAAACACCGGCCAGGCAGAGCACGGCGAGCAGGCGGAGGCGGGGCCCTCGGCGGGAGGCGATGCGCACACCGGCAACGTCCCCGCACCGTGAAACGCTTGATCACCCACCGGATGACGGCCGGATGACTACGTGGCGACGACCTCGTAGTCGACCTTGTGCTCGTCCAGGTCGCGCAGCGCCTCCGCCGCGGCGCCCGCGTCGACCAGCACCCGGTCGAACGCCGACAGCGGCGCCAGCCGGTGCAGCGCGACCCGGCCGAGCTTGGAGTGGTCCAGCATGAGCACGGTGCGCGCCGCCGAGGAGATCATGGCCCGCTTGACCGAGACGATGTGCTGCTCCTGGTGGTGGGCGTAGCCGCCGGAGACCGCCGAGGTGGACACGAAGCACAGGTCCACGCTCAGCGACTCGACCGCCTCCACGCACGACACCCCGAGGAACGACTCGTGCAGCGGGTCGTAGTCGCCGCCCAGCGCCATCAGCCGGATGCCGGGCGCGTCCGCCAGCAGGTTGAGCCCCTCCAGGAAGTTGGTGACGACGGTCAGCGGGGTGATGCCGGGCAGGAGCCGGGCCAGGGCCAGCACGGTGGTGGAGTCGTCCAGCATCACCGCCATGCCCGGCTCGATCAGCTCCAGCGCGCGCCGCGCCACCGCCTCCTTCTCCGCCAGCATCGACTTGCGGCGGAAGGCCACGTTGCTCTCGAACACCCCGGACGGCTGCGCCGTCACCCCGCCGCGGAACTTGCGGACGACGCCCTGCCGTTCCAGCTCGTCCAGGTCGCGGTGGATGGTCATCAGGCTGACCCCGAACCGCTCCGCCAGCTCGGCCGCGGTGGCCGAGCCCGCCGAGAGCACCCGCTCCGCGATCGCCTCCTGACGCGAGGCCGGGCCCTGCCGCCCGCCGTCCTTAGCCATCCCCCCATTCTCCACCCGCGGACGGGCCGGAGGATCACGCCGCCGCGGCCCAGCGTTCGCGGGCGGCGGCCACGCGGCCGAGGTAGTCGGCGTAGCCCTCGGCGTAGAAGGCGGCCCGGACGGGGTCGGGCTCGTAGCGGGCGGCGGCGGCCGTCCACTCCTTGGTGTCCAGCGGGGTCCCGAGGCGTTCGGCGGCGGCCAGCACGGCGCCGCGCGCCCCGACCTCCCCGGCCGCGACCCGGACGGGACGGCCCAGCACGTCGGTGAACAGCTGCAGCCACGCCTCACTGCGCGTCCCGCCGCCGCACACCGCCAGCTCCCCGGTGAGGCCCGCGGTGTCGAGGCAGTGCCGCGCCGCGTACGCGATGCCCTCGCAGGTGGCGCGGACCAGGTCGGCCCGGGTGGTCTCCAGGCTCACCCCGGTGAACTCCGCCCGCGCCCGCGTCTCCACGAACGGCGCCCGCTCCCCCGACGGCGCGAAGTAGGGCAGCACCTTCACGCCGCCCGCGCCCGGCGGCGATTCGGCCAGCAGCCCGGCCATCGCGTCGTGCCGCAGCCCGGCCGTCCGCAGCGTCCAGTCCAGCGCGGCCGTCCCGACCATCGCGGGCATCGCGCGCAGCCACCGGCCCGGCCGGGTCGTCGCCAGGTGGTAGCCGGACGGCTCGGCGTCCAACTCGAGGCGGTCCACCACGACCTGGCACGCCAGCGTGGTCCCGATGATCAGCAGCCCGTCGCCGGGCTCGGTGACCCCGGCGCCGAGCGCGCAGGCCGGCAGGTCGAACGGCCCACCCGCCACCGGGGTCCCGGCGGGCAGCCCGGTGCCGCCCGGCCCGGCCTCGCCCAGGGGCAGCGGGTCCGCGACGGGCGCCAGCAGCCCCGCCCGGTGCGCCAGCCCGCACGCCTCGATCGCGCCGCGGTGGTACGCGCGGGTCCGCGGGTCCAGGAACGGCATCGAGGCGTCCGAGACGTCGGTGGCCCGGATCCCGGTGAACCGCTGGAAGATCACGTCCTTGCAGTACGCGGCGGTCGCGGCGGCGTCCAGCGACTCCGGTTCGTGGCGGTCCAGCCAGGCCAGCACGGGCGCCGGGGCGCCGGGGAACAGCGCCGACCCGGTCGCCCGCCACACCTCCGCGGCCGTCCCGCCGGCCATCCACTCGGTGAGCAGGCCGGTGGCGCGGCCGTCCAGCCAGGAGATCGCGGGACGCACCGGGCGGGCGGCGGCGTCCACCAGCCACAGCCCGTCGCCCTGCCCGGTCAGCCCGGCCAGCTCCGGCGGCGCGGGCAGCCCCGCGACCAGCGCCCGCACGACCCGCTCGACGGCGCCGTACACCGTCTCGACGTCCTGCTCGACCCGGCCGTCGCCCATGTCGAGCGGCACGGGCACGGACTCGACCGCGAGGATCTCACCGCCCGCGCCGAACGCGGCGGCCTTGACCACGGACGTGCCCGCATCGATCCCGACGAACATCGCGGCCTCCTCAAGGCACCTGGGCGAAGGGGGTGGAACCTGGGCGTGACCTGGGCGTACAGACGATCACGGATTGAGGCAGTGTGCCAGGGCTTCGCCGCGGCGGTACCGGCCGACCTCGGCGGCGACGATCCGGGCGGCCTTCTCGGCGACCGCCCGGCTGGCCCCGCCCAGGTGCGGGGTCATGACCAGGTTGGGCGTGGTGAAGATCCGGGACCCCGGCGGGGGCGGCTCCTCGGCGAAGGTGTCCAGGCCCGCGCCCATCAGCTGCCCGGACTCCAGGGCGTCGCACAGCGCGTCGTAGTCCAGCAGCGGGCCGCGGGCGACGTTCACCAGGACGGAGCCGGGCGGCATCAGGCCGATCTCGCGGGCGCCGATCAGCCCCCGCGTCTCGGGGGTCACCCGGGCGTGCAGCGACACGATGCGGGAGCGGCGCAGCAGCTCGTCCAGCGAGCCGACGAGCTCGCCCGCGACCTCGCCCCGGGCGTACGGGTCGAAGACCAGCACCTCGGCGCCGAAACCCGCCAGGATCCGGGCGACCCGGCCGCCGACCGCGCCCGCGCCGACCAGCCCGACGGTGGTGCCCTCCAGTTCCAGGCCGCAGTTCTCGTAGGAGTAGTGGTCGCTCGCCCACTCGCCGCGCAGCGCGAGCGCCGCGTGCGTCTCCGGGATCCGGCGCAGCGTCGCCAGCAGGATCCCGACGGTGAACTCGGCGGTCGCGGTGGCGTTGCGGCCCGGCGCGTAGCAGACCCGCACGCCGCGTTCGGTCGCCGCCTCCACGTTCACGTTGACCGGGCCGCCCCGGCTCACCACGACCAGGCGCAGGCCGGGCGCGTTCTCCAGGACCTTGCGGGTGAACGGGGCCATCTGGGTGACGGCCACCTCGATCCCCTCCACCGCCTCGATCATGGTGTCCTCGGAGCCGGACGCCTCGTCCACCTCGGCGACGCGGCCGAACGGCTCCACCGGCCACGGCAGGGTCAGCTCCCGCACCGCGGGCCCGTCCCCGATCTCGGCGCGCAGCGCGCCCACCAGCAGGTCGGTCCGGACGAAATGGTCTCCGGCGGCAAGGATCGTCATCGGTGCTCCATCTTCGGGTCTCCAGGGGGCAAGAGTCTCAGGCCGGCGAAACCCCTGGCGTAACACTGCTGGACGGGTTGTTAACATTCAAGATGAGCTAGTTCACAGAGCTTGTAACAGGGGATCGCGGCCGTCAAGGACCTGCGGCGCATGCGTCGACCATCGGTGACGGAGCTGCTGAACGCGCGGCTGAACGCCAGGTCGGCCACGTGTCCTGGCGTCTTGCTCGTGGTCACCCGGGTTGTTATAACTTCACAGGACCAGCCGAGAACTTAACGGAGGACATCGTGCCCGGATCCGATGGCGACCGTCCTCCCTGCTGGCTGGGCATCGATCTCGGCACGCAGAGCGTGCGGGCGCTGCTGGCCGACGCGACCGGCCGGGTGCTCGGCCGCGGCTCGGCCCCCCTCACCGGGCACCGGCCCTCCGCCGGACGGCACGAGCAGGACCCCGAGGACTGGTGGGCCGCCGCCCGCGCCGCCGCCCGCGAGGCGCTCGCCGGCCCCGGCGGCGGCGCCGCGTCCGTGCGCGGTGTCGCCGTCTGCAGCACGTCCGGGACGGTCCTGCTGGCCGGCCCGTCCGGCGAACCGCTGACCCCCGGGCTCATGTACGACGACGGCCGCGCGGGCGACGAGGCCGCCGAGGCGCAGGCCGCCGGAGCCGAGGTCTGGGACCGGCTCGGCGTGCGCATCCAGCCGTCGTGGGCGCTGGCCAAGGCGCTGTGGCTGGTCCGGCGGCACGCGCCGCCCCCCGGCGGCCGCCTCCTCCACCAGGCCGACGTCATCACCGGGCGGCTCGTCGGCGGCACCGTCGCGACCGACTCCAGCCACGCCCTCAAGACCGGCTACGACCTGCTCTCCGAGGGCTGGCCGTGCGAGGTCCTCGGCTCCCTGGGCCTGGACGACGCGCTGCTGCCGTCCGTGGTCCGGCCCGGCACGGTGCTCGGCGGGGTGTGCGCGGCCGCGGCCGAGGCCACCGGGATCCCCGCCGGCACCCCCGTGATCGCCGGGATGACCGACGGCTGCGCCTCCCAGCTCGGCTCCGGCGCGCTGCGCGTCGGGCGGTGGAACTCCGTCCTCGGCACCACCCTGGTGCTCAAGGGCGTCACCGCCGACCCGGTCCGCGACCCGGCCGGGGTGATGTACAGCCACCGCTCCCCCGACGGCGGCTGGCTGCCCGGCGGCGCGTCGAGCGTGGGCGCGGGCGTGCTCACCGGCGACCGCGACCGGCTGGCGGCGCTCGACGCGGAGGCGGCCGCGTTCGAGCCGTCCACCGCCGTGGCCTACCCGCTGGTGTCGCGGGGCGAGCGGTTCCCGTTCCTGGCGCCCGGCGCGGTCGGGTTCATGCTCGGCGAGCCGTCCGGCGAGGCCGACCGGCACGCGGCCCTGCTGCAGGGCGTGGCGCTGGTGGAACGGCTCGCGCTGTCCTACGTCCAAGCGCTGGGCGCCCCGGTCGAGGGGCCGGTAACGTTCACCGGCGGGGCGGCGCGGAGCGCGTACTGGTGCCGGCTCCGGGCGGACGTGCTCGGCCGCCCGGCGCGGATCCCCGAGCACGCCGACGCCGCGCTCGGGATGGCGATCCTGGCCGCCTACGGCACGACCGCCCCGGGGCCCGGCCGCTCGCTGGCGGGGATCGCCGAGTCCATGGTCCGGATCCGCGCCACCGTCGAGCCCCGGCCCGGCGGGGCCGAGCGGTTCGCCGGGCCGTACCGGAGGCTGCTGGACGAGCTGGAGCGGCGCGGCTGGCTGCCCGCCGAGGTGGCCGCCCACGCGAGGGGGAACGAGTGATGACCGCGAACGACACCGGACCGGCCGGGCAGGCGGCGGCGACAACCCTCTACCTGGTGCGGCACGGCCAGACCGTGTGGCACGCCGAGAACCGCTACGCCGGGATCAGCGACATCGGCCTGACCGGCACGGGCCGCGAGCAGGCCCGGCGCCTGGCGGAGTGGGCGTCGGGAGCCGAGATCGACGCGGTGTGGTCCTCGCCGCTGAGCCGGACCCGGGCCACGGCCGCGCCCGCCGCGAGCGCGCTCGGCCTGCCCGTCACCGTGGACGGCGACCTGGTCGAGCTGGACTTCGGCACCGCCGAGGGGCATGTGCTCGCCGAACTGCCGCCCGCCGAGGTGGCCGCCTTCCGGGCCGATCCGGTCGCGGGCGCGTTCCCCGGCGGGGAGCACCCGGTCAAGGCGGCGGCGCGCGGCATCGGCGCGCTGCGCCGCATCGCGCACCGGCACGAGGGCGAGCGGGTGCTGGTGGTCACCCACAACACGCTGCTGCGGCTGATGCTGTGCGAGCTGCTGGGCATCCCGGCCTCCCGCTACCGCGCGGTGTTCCCGAAGGTGGGGAACTGCGCCGTCACCGAGCTGCGGATGTCCGGGGACGGCACCGCGCTGATGTCGTACAACATCCCGCTCTAGGCCGTCCGGACGCGTCAGGCGAGGTCGAAGGTCTCCGGGTCCGGGCCGAGCCGGGTGCCGCTGTCGAGCGCGCCGATCGCGGCCATCTCCTCGCCGGTCAGCTCGAACCCGAACACGTCGGCGTTCTGCGCGATCCGGGCCGGCGTGACCGACTTGGGGATGACGATGTTCCCCAGCTGCAGGTGCCAGCGCAGCACGACCTGCGCCGGGGTCCGGCCGTGCGCCCGCGCGATCGGGGCCAGCGCCGGATCGTCCAGCAGGCCCTTGCCCTGCCCGAGCGGGCTCCACGCCTCGGTCCGGACGCCGTGCTCCTCGTGGAAGGCGCGCAGACCGTCCTGCTGCAGGTAGGGGTGCAGCTCGATCTGGTTGACGGCGGGGACGACGGCGGTCTCCTCGATGACCCGCCGCAGCGTCTCCAGGGTGAAGTTCGACATCCCGACGGCGCGGACGCGGCCGTCGTCGAGCAGCTTCTCGAACGCCCGCCAGGTGTCGAGGTAGCGCCCGCGGCCCGGCATCGGCCAGTGGATGAGGTAGAGGTCCAGGTACTCCAGGCCGAGGCGCCGCAGGCTCGCGTCGAACGCGCGCAGCGTCGCGTCGTAGCCCTGGTCGGAGTTCCAGAGCTTGGTGGTGACGAACAGCTCCGCGCGCGGCACCCCCGACGCGCGCAGGCCCCGGCCGGTGCCCTCCTCGTTGCCGTAGATCTGGGCGGTGTCGACGCTGCGGTAGCCCGTCTCCAGGGCCGTCCGCACCGCGCTCTCGGCCTCGGCGTCGCCCACCTGCCACACCCCGAACCCGAGCTGCGGCATCGCGACGCCGTTGTTCAGCGTGACATCGGGAATGGTCACGATTCCCCTGTCGGCATCGACTCGTGATCCTTTTCCCAGGATAGGCGGCGTCCCCGGGGGCTCCCGCCGCCGCGGAACGGCGCGCCCGACCCGTCACGCGTCGATCCGGAAGACGGGGACGCCGGGCAGAACCTTGATCAGCTGCTCGTCGGTGGGCTTCTTGGGCAGGTCCTCGAAGAAGCGGGCGACCTCCCAGCCCCAGCGCTTGAAGTAGGCGCTCACGATCGGGAGCTTATCCTCGTCGGGCAGCTCCGTGACGGTGATCGCCTCGGTGGCGCGCCCGAGGCGCAGCTCGCCGCCGCCGGCGACGCGGATGTTGCGGACCCACTGGGTGTTGCCGCGCGCGGCGACCAGGTAGCGCGCCCCGTCGTGGGTGAGCAGGTTGATCGGGTTGCTGCGCCACTCGCCGCTGGTCCGGCCCCGGACGGCGAGGATGCGGGTGCCGAGCAGGCTGATCCCGTGCCGGGTCAGGAAGCCGACGGTCTTGTTGAAGTAGATCTCGAAGCCGCCGGCGGTGACGTTCCGGTCGGTGGTGTTCATGGATCTCTCTCCCTGCATTCTGTGAGCGGTGCTCTCGCTTGAGAGCAGTGTGCACGAGAACGGCACACCTTGGCAAGAGCAGTGCTCTCTATTTTGGTCGCCGCACCGAGTTCTGGCAGACTGCGGGCATGAACGCGAGCCGTACCGCCCGGGAGCGCGCCCGCGCGGAGCTGACCCGGGAGATCAAGGAGGAGGCCCGGCGCCAGCTGCGGGCCTCGGGCGCGCAGGGGCTGTCGCTGCGCGCGGTCGCGCGCGAGCTGGGGCTGGTGTCCTCGGCGCTGTACCGCTACTTCCCGAGCCGGGACCGGCTGCTGACCGAGCTGATCATCGACGCCTACGACGCGCTCGGCGAGCGGGTCGAGCGGGCGGGCGCGGCGGACGGGCCGGCCGGGGACGGCCACCGCGCCCGCTGGCGGGCCCGCTGCGCCGCCGTCCGGGAGTGGGCGGTCGCGCACCCGCACGAGTACGCGCTGGTCTACGGGTCGCCGGTCCCCGGCTACGAGGCTCCGGAATCGACGATCGGCCCCGCCTCCCGCACCCCCGTCGCCCTGCTGGAGGTGCTCCGGGACGCGGCGCGGGCCGGGGCGCTGCGGGTGCCGGACGACGGCCTGGCGCCGGAGCTCGACGCGCAGGCGGCCCGGACGGCCGGGCTGACCGGCCTCGAGGTGCCCGAGCCCGCGGTGGTCCGCGGCGTGGTCGCGTGGACGCAGCTGTTCGGCATGATCGGATTCGAGCTGTTCGGCCACCTCGACCGCACCATGGACCCGGCCGGGGCGTTCTTCGCCCACACGGTCGAGCTGATGGCCGACTTCGTCGGGCTGCCGGCCGCGGCGGGCGACCGCTAGCGAAAAGGCCGGGAGGGGCCCCTGCGCGGAGCCCCTCCCGGTGTCGGTGCGCGGGTCAGGACGTGAACGTCCAGGTGCCCGAGCCGACGGTGCGGACGGCGCCGCCGGGGACGTGCACCTCGGCGGTGCTGCCCGGCGGCACGGTCACGGTCAGCTCCACCCCATCGCCCTTCTTCCGCCACGCCGAGCGGACCTCGCCGTACGGGGTCCGCCGGGTCGCCGACGCGTGGGTGAGGTCGCCGACGACCGACGGCCGGATCAGCAGTTTGCGGAAGCCGACCGAGTCCGGCGCCTGGTCGATCCCGGCCAGCCGGGAGGTGAACCAGGAGTCGATCGTGCCGAGCATGAAGTGGTTCTGCGACTGGCCGCTGGTGCCGTCCCACATCTCGCCGAGCGCGGTGTTGCCGTTGACGACCTGGTAGCCGTAGCTGGGGCTGTCGGTCTGCGTGGCGATCTTGTAGACGACGTCGTCGCGGCCCGCCTCCGACAGCACCCGGATCGCCGAGGGCAGCGAGATCTCGCCGAGCAGCAGGTTCCAGCCGGCCTTCTCGATGCTCGACACCAGGTGGCCGAGCAGCCGCTGCCGCTGGTCGGCGGGGACGGCGCCCATGTCGAGCGCCATCGCCTCGGCGCCCATCCCGCCGCCGCCGAACGTGCCGGTCGCGGGGTCGTACAGCCGGTCGGACAGGGCCTTGGCGCTGAGGTCGGCCTTGGCCTTGAACGCGGCGGCCTCGGACGCGTGCCCGAGCGTCCCGGCGATCTTGGCGAGGGTGTCGTTGACCCGCCACCAGCCGTAGGTGCCGGAGACCAGCTTGGGGAAGGTCCGGTCGGGGGTGATCCAGTCGCCGAGGGTGTAGTCGGTCAGCCCGCCGGTGACCCGGTTCTCCAGGTGCGCGGCGTACCGCTTCATCGCCGCGTAGTGGGTGCCCATGGTCTCGGTGTCGCCGTAGGCGCGGTAGAGCTGCCACGGCACGACGACGAACGCGCCGCCCCAGTTGGAGTCGTCGCGGTAGGACCCGGCCAGCACCGTGTAGTCGGGCACGGTGGAGGGGATCAGCCCGGTCCCGGTCTGCGCGTCGGCCGTGTCCTGGACGACCTTGCGCAGGTGGGCGTGCACGTCGTAGTTGGCCGCGAGGGTGTCGCCGACCAGGTGGGTCTGCTCCAGCCAGCCGAGCTTCTCGCGGCTGGGGCAGTCGGTGAACACGCTCATCATGTTGCCCTCGACGGCGCGGCGGATGAGCCCGTGGATGCCGTTGACGAGGTCGTTGGAGGAGGTGAACGAGCCGGCGGAGCCGTTGTCGGCGTGCAGCACCTGGCCGCGCACCTTGAGGGAGGCGCCCGCGGGCAGCCCGCGCACCTCCAGGTAGCGGAACCCGTGGTAGCCGAACCGGGGATGCCAGGTCTCCGAGCCCGTGCCGCGGGCGGTGTACTCGTCCCAGATGGGGCTGCCGACATTGCTGATCGACTGGTAGGGGCGGCCGTCGCGCAGGCTCTCGGCCATGACGATCCGCACGGTGGTCCCGGCCGGGGCGTCGATGGTGATCTCGGGGCGGCCGGCGATGTTCCTGCCGATGTCGTAGACCTGGTAGCCGTCGCCGGACCCGATCTTCTTCCCGTCCAGGTTCTCGATCACCCGTACCGGCTCGGCGGTCCGCCCGCTCAGCACGGTGGACGGGCCGGGCCCGGCGACCGGGACGGCGGTGTCCCAGCCCGTGCGGGAGGCGCCGGGCCGGTCCCAGCCGGGCCGCTCGCGGCGGGCGTCGTGGTCCTCGCCGCCGTACCAGTGGGAGAAGGTGACCGGGCCGAGCACGGTGCGCCAGGACCCGTCGCTGCCGATCCGCCGGACGCTGCCGTCGGCGAGCGTGACCTCCAGCTGGGCGATCAGCTTGGGGTCGCTGATGGTGGCGGCGAACTTGCGGTACCGGTCGGGGGTGGAGATGACGTTGGCGGCGCCGTTGCCGAGCTCGACGCCGAGGGTGTTGCCGCCGGGGCGGAGCAGGCCCGTCACGTCGTAGGTGGCGTAGGTGGTGCGCTTGGCGAACCCGGTGTTGGCGGGCTCCAGCTCGGCGTCCCCGATCCGGGTGCCGTTCAGGCGGGCCTCGTACACGCCGAGGCCGCTGACGTAGAGGCGGGCGGAGCGGACGGCGCGCGGCAGCGCGAAGTCCTTGGCGAACATCGGCAGGGCCTCGGGGACGGGCGACTTGGGCGGCTCCTGCCCGGTGACCGTGGCCGCGGTCGTGTACGGGCCGTCGGCGGCGTCGCTCGTCCCGACCGTGAAGTCGACCGGGGAGTAGGGCACCTTGGCGCTGTCGTCGGCGGGCGCGTCGGTGCGCGGGTAGAGCAGGACCTGGTCGAAGGTCTTGGCCTCCTTGAGGTCGATCGTCAGGAGCAGCGGCTCGCCGGAGACGTCCGCCTGCGTGTAGGCGGAGCTGGACCATCCGGCGAAGCCCTGGTTGGTGGTCTGGGTGCCGTCGGTGAGGTAGCGCGGCGCCCAGACGCGGTTGACGTTGCCGCCGGTGTCGGAGGGCGTCACGGTCGTGCCGGCGGCCAGGTTGGTGCCGGGGTCGGCGGAGTCGCGGACCTCCAGCTCGGCGAGCTGGAGCCGCCAGGTCTTGTCGGGCAGGTTCTCGACCTTGGGCAGCCCGAGCTTGGTGACGTCGACGCGGACGTAGCGGGCGGTGGTCCTGGGCAGCTTCACCGCGATCGGGGCGGGCTTCTTCTGGGAGACCTGCCAGTCCTCGTGGCCGATCCAGCGGCCCGACCAGTCCGACGGCGAGGTCAGCCCGGTCTCGAACCAGGCGGGCGACGACCAGCCCGACTCCCTGCCGCCGGTCCACACCTTGACGCGCCAGTACACGCGGTCGCGGCTGCCGAGCTTCTTGCCCGCGTAGTCGACGCGCTGGGCGGCCGAGCCGACGCGGCCGGTGTCCCACAGGTCGGCGTGGCCGCCGCGCAGGCGGCTCTCGCCGGTGGCGGCCTGGATCCGGTACGCGGTCTGGACGGTCCCCCGGCCGTCGGCGGCGAGCCGCCAGGTCAGCGGGGGCGTGGTGTCGTCGATGCCGAGGGCCTTGGTCAGGTCGGCGGCGCGGAGGCCGGTGGCGGCTCCGGTTCCGCGTCCGGGGTCGGCGTGCGCCGCGGGGACGGCCAGCGCCGTCAGCGGCAGCGCGGCGGTGAGTGCCGCGGCCGCGAGGCCGCGCAAGGGGGGCATGCGCAAAACGAACTCCTAGTGAAAAGGGTGGGCGGCGGGGGTCGGCCGGTCAGCGGGCGGGCCTCACGACGGCCTTCCGCGCTGGTGCAGCGCGGCCACGTCAGAACCTCTCTGGGGGGACGACCCCCCAGACCCCCCGGCAACGGC
>NZ_JBHSON010000048.1:0-81204 GCF_042656285.1 Actinomadura rugatobispora
CGAACCCGGCGTCCCAGATTGCGCTACTGAAAGTACAGGGACCAGCACAAACCGTCAAGCCGGATCACTTGGATTGCCCGCATGTTCACTTAACCGACCTCACAGGCGAACAGTTCGCACCCCTTGGCCAGCACCCAGTCGGAGATGGTCACGTCGCCGCCGGCGGCGTGCGCGGACGCGGCGGCGGCCGGTGGGAAGGGCGCCAGGACGGCGGTCAGCGCCGCGGCTGCGGCGGTCGTTCCGCGGAGGGTGGGCATTCGACGCTCCCGGGGGGTGGGGGATCCCGCCATCGTTCAGGACCGGCCACCGGCCCGGCCACGTGTGCGGGCGCCACTCTCGGCGCGGCCGCTGTGGGCGGCGCCCCCATGCCGGTGCGGGCACCCCCGCCGCACCGTCCACATGCCCGCAGGTCACGGCATGGGCGCCCAGGACGCCCGGGATGTGGTGTGGCTCACATCCGTATCGAGCCGTCCGAATGTGTGGACCGGTCACATGGCCGGGTCACCTTGCGCGACCTAGCGTTCACGGTCACGGCGTCCCGGATGTGGTCCGGGTCACCTCACGGACCCGAGGAGGGCGCATGGCAGAGGAACGCGGGGACGCCCCGGCCCCCGTTCTGGCGGCGCGGGGACTGGTCAGGGAGTTCCGGGGGTTCCGCGCCGTGGACGGCGTGGACCTCGACGTCGCGGAAGGCGACGTGCACGCGCTCGTGGGCCCGAACGGCGCCGGCAAGACCACGCTGTTCAACCTGCTCACCGGCTTTCTGCGGCCCACCTCGGGCAGCGTCGTCCTGGAGGGCCGGCGCGAGCTGGCCGGGCGCGCCCCCGAGGCGATCGCGCGCCTGGGCGTGGCCCGCTCGTTCCAGATCACCAGCCTGTTCGCGGAGATGACGCCGCGCCGGCACGTGGAGCTGGCACTGGCGAGCGGCACCGGACTCGGCTGGCGGTTCTGGCGCTCGGACAAGGCGCTGGGCCGGTTCGCCGCGCGCGCTTCCGAGCTCCTCGACCAGGTGGGGCTGGACGAGCACGGCGACATCCCCGCCGGGTCCCTCTCGTACGGGCGCAAGCGCGCGCTGGAGCTGGCCCTCGCACTGGCACTCGACCCCAAGGTGCTGCTCCTGGACGAGCCGACCGCCGGAATGGGCGTGGAGGACGTCGACCGCACCATCGAGCTCGTCCGCCGGATCCGCACCGGCCGCACCGTCGTCCTGGTCGAGCACAACATGAACGTCGTCGCCAGCCTCGCCGACAAGGTGACCGTGCTCCAGCACGGCGCCGTCCTGGCCGAGGGGCCCTACGCCGAGATCCGCCACGACCCGCGCGTCATCACCGCCTACCTCGGAGACTCCCATGCTGCGCGTTGACGGACTGTCGTCCTGGTACGGCGAGGCGCAGGCGCTGCGCGAGGTGTCGCTGGAGGTCGGCAAAGGCGAGATCGTCACGCTGGTCGGCCGCAACGGCGCGGGCAAGACCACGCTGCTGCGCTGCCTGATGGGCCTGCACCCCGCGTCCGGCACGGTCTCCTTCCTGGACGAGGACATCACCGCGCTCGGCCCGCACCGCAGGGCCCGGCGCGGCCTCGGCTACGTCCCCGACGACCGCGGCATCTACGCCACCCTCTCCGTGGAGGAGAACCTGCTCCTGCCGCCGGAGACGGGGCCGGAGCCGTGGTCTCTGGAGCGGGTGTACGAGGCGTTCCCCCGCCTGCGTGAACGCCGCCGCTTCCCCGGCACCAAACTCTCCGGCGGCGAGCAGCAGATGCTCGCCCTCGCCCGGGTGCTGCGCATGGGCGCCCGGCTGCTGCTGTGCGACGAGCCCACCGAGGGCCTGTCGCCGCTGATCGTCGCCCAGATCGGCGACATCCTGCGCGAGGTCAAGGCCGCCGGGGTCACCGTCCTGCTGATCGAGCAGAACGTCCACTTCGCCGCCACCGTCGCCGACCGCCACTACCTGCTCGCCGAGGGCCGGATCGTCGAGTCGCTGGACAACGACGAGGTCCGCGAGCGCGAACACGAGCTGCTCGACTATCTCGGAATCTAAGAGGAGAACCCCGATGAGACTCATGGGCTGGGGCGGCCTCGCCGCCGCGGGAGTGCTGCTGGCCGGCTGCGCGGGGGGACCGGGCGGCGGCGGAGGGAAGATCAGCGACGGCAAGGTGGTGCTGGCCGTGCTCAACGACCAGACCGCCATCTACGCCGACCTGTCCGGCCGCAACAGCATCGAGGCCGTGCGGATGGCCGTCGCCGACTACAAGGCCAAGTACGGGGACAAGGCCGCGGCCAAGGAGGTCGAGGTCGTCTCCGCCGACCACCAGAACAAGCCCGACGTCGCCAACACCAAGGCCCAGGAGCTGTACGACCGGCAGCGCGCCGACATGATCCTGGACGTGCCGACCTCCTCGGCCGCGCTCGCCGTCGCCAACGTCGCCAAGAACAAGAAGAAGATCTTCATCGACGTGGGCGCCGCGACGACCGAGCTGGAAGGCAAGCAGTGCAACAAGTACACCTTCCACTACGGCTACAACTCCTACATGCTGGCGCACGGCACCGGCACGGCCGTCACCCGGGACGGCGCCAAGAACTGGTACATCGTCTACCCGGACTACGCGTTCGGGCAGGACATGAACAAGACGTTCACCGCGGCCGTGCAGGCGGCGGGCGGCCAGGTGGTCAAGGCCGATCC
The DNA here is from genome assembly GCF_042656285.1 of Actinomadura rugatobispora. Classification (GTDB taxonomy): domain Bacteria; phylum Actinomycetota; class Actinomycetes; order Streptosporangiales; family Streptosporangiaceae; genus Spirillospora; species Spirillospora rugatobispora. Next base: position 2,682 of record NZ_JBHSON010000048.1, read on the forward strand.
GGCGCCGTTCCCCAACGACAACTTCTCGACCTTCCTCCTCAAGGCGCCGGGCCTCAACCCCAAGCCGCAGGTGCTCGGCACCATGCAGGCCGGCGGTGACCTCGTCAACCTGGTGAAGCAGTACAACGAGTACAAGCTCAAGGACAAGGGCGTGCAGCTCGCCGCGGGCCTGATGTTCCTCACCGACATCCACTCCCTCGGCCCCGACGCCATGGCCGGGACCCGCTTCACCGACGCCTGGTACTGGAACGCCAACCCGCAGAACCGCGCCTGGGCCGACAAGTTCCAGGCCAAGACGGGCAAGCGTCCCACCTCCGTGCACGCCGCCAACTACTCGGCCGCCCTCCAGTACCTGGAGGCCGTGCAGCGCGGCGGCACCGACGCCTCCGACGACGTCGTCAAGCAGCTCGAGGGCCGCAAGGTCGAGGACGTCTTCGCCCGCAACGGCACCATCCGCGCCCAGGACCACCTGCTCCTGCACGACGCCTACCTCGCGCAGGTGAAGCCGTCCAGCGAGGTCAAGGAGCCCTGGGACTACCAGCGGATCCTCAAGACCATCCCGGCGTCGGAGGCGTTCCAGCCGCAGCCCGACCCGGCCTGCAAGCTGTAGGCGGCCGGCATGCTCCAGCAGGCGTTCAACGGGCTGGTGGGCGGGGCGTTCTACGCCCTGCTCGCCCTCGGCCTCGCCGTCATCTTCGGCATGCTCGGCGTCGTCAACTTCGCCCACGGCGCGTTCTACATGCTCGGCGCCTTCGGGGCGTTCGTGCTCCTCGACTCCTTCGGCGTGAACTTCTGGCTCGCCCTGCTGCTGGTCCCGGTCGTGCTGGGGGTCGTGGGGGTCGTCCTGGAGAGGCTGTTCATCCGGCGGCTCACGCCCCTGGACCCCCTCTACAACTTCCTGTTCACCTTCGGGCTGGCGCTGATCCTGCAGGACCTGGTCAAGCGGCAGTACGGCGTGCAATCCCAGCCCTACCCCCGCCCGTCCGCGCTGAGCGGCTCGATCGACCTGGTGGCCTTCAGCTACCCCGCGTACCAGGTGTTCGTGCTGGCCGTGTCGGCCGTGGTGTGCGGCGCGGTCTGGGTCGTCCTCACCCGCACCCGGGTCGGGATGATCGTCCGCGCCGCCACCGAGCGGCCCGAGCTCACCCGCGCCCTCGGCATCGACGTCGGCCGCTGGGTCACCCCCGTCTTCGGCTTCGGGATCGCCCTGGCCGGGTTCGCCGGGGTGCTGGCCGCGCCGATGCGCGCGGTCAACCCGCTGATGGGCGCCGACCTGATCATCACCGTGTTCGCGGTCGTGGTCATCGGCGGGCTCGGCTCGGTGTTCGGCTCGGTCGCCGCCGGCTTCGCCGTCGGGCTGGTGTCGGCGCTGGGCAACCTGTACGTCCCCGCGCTCTCCCAGACGCTGGTGTTCATCCTCATGGCCGTCGTCCTGCTGTGGCGCCCGGCCGGCCTGTTCGGACGCGAGGAGGCGTTCCGTTGATCCTCTCCAAGCTTGCCGGACGCCCGGTCCTGCTGGCCCTCGGCCTCTTCGCCGCCCTCGCCCTCCCCTGGATGGTGTATCCGCCGGTCGCCCTGGACATCGCCTGCTGGGCGCTGTTCGCCGCGGCCGTGGACCTGCTGCTCGGCTTCACCGGGCTGCTGTCGTTCGGGCACGCCGCCTTCTGGGGCGGGTCGGCGTACTGCACCGGCCTCATCGCCCTGCACTCCGGCCTGCCGTTCCCGCTGGCCATCCTTGGCGGCGCCGTGTTCGCCGCCCTGCTCGCGGTTCCGATCGGCTTCCTCTCGGTACGGCTGAGCGGCATCTACTTCGCCATGGTCACCCTGGCCTTCGCCCAGATGCTGTACTTCGTCGCCAACCAGTGGCGGGACGTCACCGGGGGAGAGAACGGCCTGCAGGGCATCCCGCGTGAGTTCTTCGGGCTCGACCTGTCCGACCCGTTCTTCTTCTACTACGCGGGCCTGCCCTTCGTGCTGTTCGGGCTCTTCGCGGCCTGGCGCATCGTCCGGTCACCGTTCGGGCGCGTCCTGGTGTCCATCCGCGACAACCCCGCGCGCGCCCGCGCCCTCGGCTACCCCGTGGACCGCTACAAGCTGCTCGCCTTCGTCCTGTCCGCCGCCCTGTCCGGCATAGCCGGAGGACTGTTCGCCATCAGCCACGGCTTCGCCTCCCTGCAGGAGGTCTACTGGACGACCTCGGGCCAGGCCGTGATGATGGTCGTCCTGGGCGGCATCGGCACCCTGTGGGGAGCGGTGGTGGGGGCGGCCCTGATCGTCCAGCTGCACGACTACCTCGCCACCGCGGGCTTCCAGGAGATCGGCATCGTCACCGGCTCCATCTTCATCGCCGTCGTGCTCCTCTTCCGCCGGGGCATCTGGGGCACCGCCCGCCACCTCCTGACCACCCGCCCGTCCCGCCGCCGCCCCGAAGCCCCCTCCACCCCCGAACGCACGACGGTGGACGCCCGAACCTGACCGCCGAACCCCTACCTGACGACGGGCCCGCTACCGGCGGGCCCGTCGTCTGCCTAGCGGCGGAGGCGGTGGAGGCGCAGGGCCAGCTGGATCTCCAGGGTGCGGTCGGGGGCCTGCCAGTCGTCGCCGAGGAGGCGGGCCACGCGGTCGAGGCGCTGGGTGACGGTGTTGACGTGGATGTGCAGGCGCTCGGCGGTCTTCGACAGGCTGCAGCCGGTGCCGAAGTAGTCCTCCAGGGTGCGGACGAGGGTGGTGCCGCGGCGGGCGTCGTACTCCAGGACCGGGCCCAGGGCGCCGGTGAGGAAGCCGCCGACGTCGCGGCCCTCGCCGATCAGCAGGCCCACGAAGCCCAGCTCGGTCGCGCCCGCGCCGTCGCCGGTGCGGCCCAGCGCCAGCAGCGCCTCCGCGCAGCGCTGCGCCTCGGCGTGCGCGGAGACGATCGCGTCCGGGGCGCGGACCGGGCCGGCGGCGCCGACCGTGGCCGGGGCGTTCAGCGACGCGCCCAGCTCCTTGGCGACCCGGCGGGCCGCGTCCCCGGGACGGTCCCCCGGCAGCAGCAGCACGATCTCCTCGCCGCGCGCCGCCGCCAGGCCGCGCGCCACGGCGGCGTGCGAGGACGCCCAGAACGCCGCGCGCCCGCGGTGCTCGGGTGAGGCGCAGCGGGCCGACAGCACCACGTGCGGCGCCTCGAGATCCACGTTCACCCGGTGCGCACGGGCCTTCAGCGCCTCGGTGTCGGTGGCCCGCCCGGCCAGCAGGTCGTCCAGCAGCTCGCCGCGCACCCGCCCCTCGGCCTCGGTCACGCTGCGCCGCAGCAGCATCAGCAGCGCCGTGACCAGCGCGGCGCGCTCCAGGATGCGCTGGTCGGCGTCGGAGACCTCCTCGCGGGTGCGCAGCACCAGCGTGCCCAGCACCTCGTCGCCGGTGGAGACCGACGCGATCCACAGGTCGCCGCGCCGGACCGTGCGGCCCTGCGCGCGGGCCGAGTACGCGGCGGCCAGCACCCCCGACAGCTCGTCGCCGTCCAGCGGCGCCGGGGCGCCGGAGGTGGCCAGGGAGCGGCCCTCGGCGTCCAGGACGTGCAGAGTGCCGCCGAGGATCTCGGTGACGACCGCCGCCACGTCCTCGGCGCCGCCGCCCCGCACCACCAGCGCGGTCATCCGGTCGTGCGCCTGCGCGGCCCGCTCCACCGCCGCGCTGCGCGCCTGCACGACCTCGTTGGCCGCGCTCAGCTCCTCCAGCGCCGTCCGGGTCTCCTCCAGCAGGCGGGCGTTGTCGATCGCGACGGCGGCGTGCGCGGCCAGCGAGCCGAGCAGCACCGCCTCCTCCGGGTCGAACGGGCGCTCGCTGCGGTTGGCCGCGTACAGCACGCCGATCACCCGGCTGCCCAGCCGCATCGGCACGCCGAGGATCGCCACCAGCGCCTCCTCGGCCACCGCGTCGTCGATGAAGTCGCGGTGCCGGAACTGCGGGTCGTGCAGGTAGTGGGCGCTGGTGTAGGGCATCGCGGTCTGCGCGACGAGCCCGCCCAGGCCCGCGCCCATCGGCAGCCGCAGCCGCCGGAACGCCGCCGACACCGACCCGTCGGTCACCCGCATGTAGGTGTCGCCGCGCTCGTCGTCGTTCAGCGTCATGTAGGCGATGTCGGCGTTCAGGAGGCGCCGGGCGCGGCGGACGATCGCCTCCAGGACCGCGTCGTGGTCGCGCAGCCCGGCCAGGTCGCCGGCGGTGTCGAACAGCGCGGCCAGCTCGGCCTCCCGCCGCGCGTGCCGGCGCATGATGGTGCGCACCCGGAGGGCGGCGAGCTTGGCGGCCTCCAGTTCGGCCAGGGCCTCGGGCGCCGCGCCGGCCGCGCGCGCCTCCACCAGCGGCCCCTCGAACTCGACGGGGGACGCCTCCCGGGCCAGCAGTTCGAGGAAGACGGTGCAGGTCATGCGGGACATTGTCAATGCGCGGTCCACCCCCCGTCGAGCGACAGCGACGCCCCGGTGATCATCGCGGCGGGCGGCGCGCACAGGTAGGCGACCAGTTCCGCCACCTCGTCGGGCTCGATCAGCCGCTTCACCGCGGCCTTGGCCAGCAGCACCTCGGCGGTCACGGCCTCCGCCGACATCCCGTGCACCCGCGCCTGGTCCTCGATCTGCCCCTCCACCAGCGGGGTCCGGACGTAGGCGGGGCACACGCAGTTGGACGTGACCCCGTGCTCGGCGCCCTCCAGCGCGATCACCTTGGACAGCCCTTCGAGGGCGTGCTTGGCCGCCACGTACGCCGCCTTGTACGGCGAGGCCCGCAGCCCGTGCACCGAGGAGATGTTGACGATCCGCCCCCAGCCCCGCCCGTACATGCCCGGCAGGCTCGCCCGGACCAGCCGGAACGGCGCCTCCACCATCGTCCGCATGATCCGCGAGAAGACCTCCGGCGGGAACTCCTCCAGCGGCGCCACATGCTGGAACCCGGCGTTGTTGACCAGGATGTCGGCGCCGCAGTCGCGGCCCAGCGCCTCGGCCGCGTCCAGGTCGGCCAGATCGGCGGCCCGGGCGGTGCCGCCGATCTTGGCGGCGGCCTCCGCCGCGGCGTCCGACCTTATGTCGGCCACCACCACATGGGCCCCGGCGGACGCGAGACGGCGCGCGCAGGCCAGTCCGATACCGCCCGCGGCGCCGGTGACCAGGGCGGTGCGCCCGGAGAGGTCCGGGCGGGCATCCGTGTGGGGTGTCATGCGCCGAACTTACGGAGCGTGAGCCCGCCCACCTATGGAGTGGATCGACACAATCCGGCCCTGTCCCATGTGGGTCGCCGCCGCGTCGGGCGGGGGCGCTAGCGTCGGAGGCTCATCGATCGTCCGCGAACGCGGAGGTGTCCCCCATGACCGAGATCGCCCACCGTTTCGTCGAGTCCACCAGCGGCCTGCGGATGCACGTCGCGGAGGCCGGGTCCGGGCCGCTGGTCCTGCTCCTGCACGGCTTCCCCGAATGCTGGTACTCGTGGCGCCACCAGCTCGTCGCGCTGGCCGAGGCCGGCTACCACGCGGTGGCCCCCGACCAGCGCGGCTACGCCCGCACGGGCGGCCCCGCCGACCCCGCGCAGTACACGATGCACCACCTGGTCGGCGACGTGGTCGGCCTGATCGACGCGCTCGGCGAGGAGCAGGCGGTCGTCGCCGGACACGACTGGGGCGCGCCCGTCGCCTGGGCCGCCGCGCAGTTCCGTCCCGAACGGGTCCGCGGCGTCATCGGCATGTCGGTGCCGCACCGGCCGCGCAGCTCCCGGCCGCCGGTGCAGGCGATGCGGGAGGCGTTCGGCGACGGCTTCTACATGGTCTACTTCCAGCAGCCCGGCGTGCCCGAGGCGGAGTTCGACCAGGACCGGAGCGCGATGTTCCGGCGGATGGCGGCCACCGAGCCCGGCGAGCCGAGCGGGCTGCCGGTCGTCCCGGACGGCGGCGGGTTCCTCGACGCGAGCCGCGAGCCGAAGGAGCTCCCGGACTGGCTCACCGAGGAGGACATCGCCACCTACGTGCGGGAGTACGAGACCGCGGGCTTCACCGGGCCCCTCAACTGGTACCGCAACCTCGACCGCAACTGGGAGCTCACCGCCGCCTGGCACCGCGCCCCGGTCACCCCGCCCGCGCTCTTCATCGCCGGCGACCGCGACCCGGTGGTGGTGGGCGGCGCGCGGAGGGCGGTCGACCGGCTCGCCGACTTCGTCCCGAACCTCCGCGACACGGTGTGGCTGGCCGGATGCGGCCACTGGACGCAGCAGGAGCGCCCCGGCGAGGTGAACGAGGCCGTGATCGGCTTCCTGCGCGGCCTCTGAATGTCGGAGGCGCGGCGTACGGTCGCCGGGTGAACCGTACCGACCGGCTGTACGCCTTGGTGGAGGAGCTGCGGGCCCGGGCGCCGCGCCGGGTCAGCGCGCGCGAGCTGGCCGCCCGCTACGAGGTGAGCGTGCGGACGATCGAGCGCGACATCGGCGCGCTGCAGGAGGCCGGCGTGCCGATCTTCGCCGACGTGGGCCGCAACGGCGGCTACACCCTCGACAAGAGCCGCACGCTGCCGCCGCTCAACTTCACCCCCGCCGAGGCCGTCGCGATCGCGATCGTGCTGGGCCGGGCGGGCGGCTCGCCGTTCGCCCGGTCCGCCCGCACCGCGCTGCACAAGATCGTCACCGCGATGTCGGCGGCCGACGGCGCGACCGCGCGCGAGCTGGCGGGCCGGATCCGGTTCCTGGCCGACCCCTCCGCCGCCGAGCCCGGCGCCCGGCCCGCGACCGTGCCCGCCGTCCTGGAGGAGGCGATGTCGGCCCGCCGGGTGGTGCGGCTGACCTACGTCGACCGCGACGGCGCCGAGACCGAGCGGGAGGTCGAGCCGGTCGCCTTCACCGGCGCGTCCAGGGGCTGGTACCTGTTCGGCTGGTGCCGGTTGCGCGACGACTCCCGGGTGTTCCGGATCGACCGGGTGCGGCGGGCGTGGCTGCTCGACGAGGTCGCCCCCGAGCGCCGTCTGGAGGACTGCGGCGGAGGCTCGCCGCCCGACTACGTGATGCGGCCCCTGGAGTTCGTCTGACCCCGGAAACGGGACTCGTTCGAAAATCTGTTCGGAAACGCCGACATGGGGTTGTCGCGCCCCTCCCGGATCGTGGTGCCCGCGCCGCACGACGCGGACGCGCGACCCACGACACGGAGGCAGTGATGGCCATGGAGGCCCCCGCGTACGACACCGTCAGCTGGTTCCAGATCGGCACCGACGACTCCGAGGGAGCCCAGAGCTTCTACGGCGGCCTGTTCGGCTGGAAGTTCACCCTCGACCCGGACTCCGACGGCTACGACCTGATCGGCTACCCGGGCTCCACGGCCCCCAGCGGCGGCATCGCCCACACCGCCGGCGGCGCCGAGAACCACGCGATGTTCCTGGTGCTGGTCAAGGACGTGAAGGCCGCCTGCGCCCAGGCGGAGAAACTCGGCGGCAAGGTCGCGGTGGAGCCCACGACCGCCGCCAGCGGCCTGGTCTTCGCCTACCTGCACGACCCGGCCGGCAACCGCTTCGGCGTGTTCACGCCCCCGCCCGTCCCCGCCTGACCGGCTCACCGGCGGACGCTCCTCCGCGCCGGGGCGGCCGATCAGCCGGCGCGCCGGTCGGCGCTTGTGAGGGCTCCCCTCGCGTGTGCGCGCTTGCGGCGGAGGCTCTTGTGGAAGAGGGGGTCGGCGCCGACCACGTCCAGCTCCGGGTGCCGCGGGGCGGGGCCGCCGTCGCGGAGCAGGCCGGTCAGCGAATCGACCAGCGACCAGCCGTGGCGGTGGACGTCCCGGTCGGAGGCGATCCACTCCCCGGCGGCGCTGATCACGTCGCCGGTGTGCAGCAGCAGCGCCGCGGGCCCGCTGACCAGCAGCGCCCGCCCGGGCTCGGCCAAGGCGAGACCGCCGTGCGGAGGCCCGGGGCGCCCGTCCGCCGGATCGCGGGGCGGAGGCGGGCGGAGGGTGACGGGACGGCCGGCGGGCAGCCGCCGCCTGACCCCCGGCCAGGCCGACGGCCGCAGCCCGAGGTCCGAACGCACGATCACCAGATCGGCCGAACCCTCGGGCGGGCCGTACCACGGGATCCCCTCGGGCCGCGCCCCGCCGACGGGCAGGTGCACGAGGCTGCGCGGACTGATCGCGGCCATCCGGAACCAGGCGCCCAGATGCAGCAGCCCGGCCCGCGAGCCCACGATCAGCCCGAGGTTGCCGGACGACGGCGGGCAGACCCACAGCCCGTGCGGAGCCCCGCGCGGCTCCAGCACCCGGCACGGGCCGCGCGACCCGGGCACCGCACGCGCCAGCGCCCGCAACCGCATGCGCCCCTCGCCCGGCGCCCCCGCACTGGTGGTCATCGGCCCATGCAACCGCGCGCCCACCCGCCACGCCACCCGGTTCCCCCAACACCCTGAGAAGCCCCCAACCACCGGGACCCTCAACCCCCGGGACCGCCCCAGGCTCAGGGGCAGTTCGGGGCTCCGCAACCGCTCCAAGACTCCGCGACTGTCCCAAGGCTCCGCGACCGCCTCAGGTTCCGGGGCCGCTCCCAGGCTCCGGGGCCGCTCCCAAGCTCCGGAACCGTCCCAAGGCTCCGGGGCCGCCTAAGGCTTTGGGGCCGCTCCAAGGCTCCGGGGCGGCTCCCAGGCTCTGGGGGCGCTCCCAGGGGCCCTGGGGGGCTGGCAGCGTCCCGTGGAGGTCCCAGAGACGAGGGTGGGGGCTTCCGGGACCGTTGGGGAGCCCCGGAAGCCCCCATGCGCGGGGTCTGACGGCCCGCCGCCGGAGTGCGGGAAGGTTCCCGCGTCGCGGCGTCATCACGGCCTACACCTCCGTGATCACGGCCGCCCGGCGGTGCGCGGGCTCAGCGGTGCGCGGGTCGGGTCAGGCGTCACCGCCGGTGTTGCTCTCGGCCGAGCCCACGCCGCCCGCGAACACGGTGCTGACGTCGGCGTTCAGCTGGTAGCGCTCGATCGCCTGCTGCAGCCTCTCCGGCTTGACCTCGCCCTGCCGGGCCAGCCGGGTGAGCACGGCCAGCGTGATCGACGCCGCGTCCACGTGGAACGCCCGGCGCGCGGCGGCGCGGGTGTCGGAGAACCCGAACCCGTCGGTGCCGAGCGAGGAGTAGTCCGCGGTCACCCACGGCGCGATCTGGTCCGGTACGGCCCGCATGAAGTCCGACACCGCCACGATCGGGCCGGGCGCGTTCTCCAGGGCGCGGGTGACGTACGGGACGCGCTCCTCGGCGTCGGGGTGCAGCAGGTTCCACTCGTCGCACGCCTGGGCCTCGCGGGCCAGCTCGTTCCACGAGGTGGCCGACCACACGTCGGCGGCCACGCCCCACTCCTCGGCCAGCTGCCGCTGCGCCTCCAGGGCCCAGCGGCCCGCCACGCCGGAGGCCATGATCTGGGCCTTGGGCGCCTGGCCGTTCTCGGTCTCGGGGGCCGGACGCAGCCGGTAGAGCCCCTTGAGGAGGCCCTGCACGTCGAGGCCCTCCGGCTCGGGGGTCTGCTGGTACGGCTCGTTGTAGATCGTCAGGTAGTAGAAGATGCTCTCGCCCTGCGGGTGCTCCTCGGACGAGCCGTACATCCGGCGCAGCGCGTCCTGCACGATGTGCGCCAGCTCGAACGCCCAGGTCGGGTCGTAGTGCACGCACGCCGGGTTGGTGGCCGCGATGAGCGGCGAGTGCCCGTCGGCGTGCTGGAGGCCCTCACCGGTGAGGGTGGTGCGGCCCGCGGTGGCGCCGAGCAGGAAGCCGCGGCCCATCTGGTCGCCGAGCGCCCACATCTGGTCGCCGGTCCGCTGGAACCCGAACATCGAGTAGAAGATGTAGACCGGGATCATGTGCTCGCCGTGCGTGGCGTACGCGGTGCCCGCGGCGATGGCCGAGGCCATCGAGCCGGCCTCGCTGATGCCCTCGTGCAGCATCTGGCCCTGCTCGGACTCCTTGTAGGCGAGCAGCAGCTTGCGGTCGACGCCCTCGTAGGTCTGCCCGTGCGGGGCGTAGATCTTGGACGTGGGGAACAGCGAGTCCATGCCGAACGTCCGGTACTCGTCCGGAGCGATCGGGACGAACCGGGCGCCGATGTTCTCGTCCTTGATCAGGTCCTTGAGCAGCCGGACGAACGCCATGGTGGTGGCGACGTTCTGCTTGCCCGAGCCCTTCTTCAGCTCCGCGTACACCGGGTCGCCGGGCAGTTTGAGCGCCTTGGCCCGCACCACCCGCTTGGGCAGGAACCCGCCCAGCGCGGCGCGTCGCTCGCGCATGTACTCGATCTCGTCGGAGTCCTCGCCCGGGTGGTAGTACGGCGGCAGCGGCTGCTCCAGCGCCGAGTCCGGGATGTCGAGGTAGAGCCGGTCGCGGAACTCCTTCAGCTCGGCCTTGGTGAGCTTCTTCATCTGGTGGGTGGCGTTGCGGGCCTCGAAGTCGGGGCCCAGCGTCCAGCCCTTGATGGTGTGGGCGAGGATGACGGTCGGCTGGCCGACGTGCTCGCGGGCGGCCTTGAACGCCGCGTACACCTTGCGGTAGTCGTGCCCGCCGCGCGAGAGCTTGCGCAGGTCGTCGTCGGACAGGTGCTCGACCATCTTGCGCAGCCGCGGGTCGTCGCCGAAGAAGTGGTCGCGGATGTAGGCGCCGGACTCGACGGTGTAGGTCTGGAACTGGCCGTCGGGCGTGGTGTTCATCTTGTTGACCAGCACGCCGTCGGCGTCCTGGGCCAGCAGCGGGTCCCAGTCGCGGCCCCACACCACCTTGATCACGTTCCAGCCGGCGCCGCGGAAGTACGACTCCAGCTCCTGGATGATCTTGCCGTTGCCGCGCACCGGGCCGTCGAGCTGCTGCAGGTTGCAGTTGACGACGAAGGTGAGGTTGTCCAGCTCCTCGCGGGCGGCCAGGCCGATGGCGCCCAGCGACTCGGGCTCGCCCATCTCGCCGTCGCCCAGGAACGCCCACACGTGCGACCGCGAGGTGTCCTTGATCTTGCGGTTGTAGAGGTAGCGGTTGAAGCGGGCCTGGTAGATCGAGTCGATCGCGGTGAGGCCCATGGACACCGTGGGGAACTCCCAGAAGTCCGGCATCAGCCGCGGGTGCGGGTAGGACGACAGCCCGCCGCCCGGATGGGACATCTCCTGCCGGAAGCCGTCCAGCTTGTCCTGCGGGAGGCGGCCCTCCAGGTAGGCGCGGGCGTAGATGCCCGGGGCGGCGTGGCCCTGGAGGAAGACCTGGTCGCCGGACTCGCCGTGGTCCTTGCCGCGGAAGAAGTGGTTGAAGCCGACCTCGTAGAGGGAGGCGGCCGAGGCGTAGGTGGCGATGTGGCCGCCGACGCCCAGTTCGGGGCGGTTGGCGCGGGACACCATGATCGCCGCGTTCCACCGGATGTAGGCCCGGATCCGCCGTTCGATGTGCTCGTCGCCGGGGAACCAGGGCTCCCTCTCCGGCGGGATGGTGTTGATGAAATCGGTGCTGCGCAGGCCGGGCACCCCGACCTGTTGCTCGCGGGCACGCTCCAGCAGCCTGAGCATCACATAGCGTGCCCGGCTGCGGCCCTCGGTCTTGATCACCGTGTCGAGCGACTCCAGCCACTCCCGGGTCTCGTCCGGGTTGATGTCCGGCAGCTGGCTCGGCAGCCCGTCACTGATGATCGAATAGCGTTGACGTCCGGAAGCCACGGGGTCCCCTCTGCGCTTACCGTCTTCTCTGGTGAGCCCGGCGCCCGCCCGGTGAGCCGGCGGCGGCCTCGTGCACGGCTGTCGGCCGTGGTGGATCGTGATCCCATCGTCGCCGTTTATTTCGGCTAACGCATCTCTACCAACCAGTAACCATTGTGGCCGGTCACCGGGAGTGCCCGGACCGTGAACGCGCAGCTCGGACCGGGTTTGACGGCCCCCTCGACGAGGCACGGAAGACGTACGAAGCTGGAACCGTACGCGCTGGGAACAGCGGACGGCGCCATGCCCGGAGCGGTCGCGGAACCGGCCGCGGCCGCACGCGCCTGGGGGAGTGATGAACGCATCGATCGGAGATCGGCTGCACGTGCACGGCAACACCGTCGGACAGCCCGACAGGTCCGGTGAGATCGTCGAGGTCCGCGGCCCGTCGGGCGGACCGCCCTACATGGTCCGTTTCGACGACGGCCACACCTGCCTGGTCTTCCCGGGGCCCGACGCGGTCGTCGAGGGGCCCCATGAGCACCGTGCCGGGGAGCGCGCCCGCGAGGGCGCCCGGTGAGCCGGTAGGGCCCCGGAGCCCGCCGGGGCGCCGCTCGCGCTCGCGGGCCCGCCTCCGCGCGACCACGGCCCGGATGGGGTACACCTGGAGGCATGGAGAGCACCGTGGTCCAGGTGGCCACCGGGAAGCGGGAGGTCGTGCACGACATCACGGGCGAGTGCGAGCGTTTCGCCGCCTCGCGGGGCGGCGACGGGCTGCTGCACGTCTTCGTGCCGCACGCCACCGCCGGCATCGCGATCATCGAGCTGGGGGCGGGCAGCGACGACGACCTGCTGGCGGCGCTGGGCGATCTGCTGCCGGCCGACGACCGCTGGCGGCACGCGCACGGCTCCCGGGGCCACGGCCGGTCGCACGTGATGCCCGCGCTGGTCCCGCCGTACGCAACGGTGCCCGTGCTGGGCGGACGGCTCGCCCTGGGCACGTGGCAGTCGGTGGCTCTGGTGGATCTGAATCTCGACAACCCCGACCGTCAGGTACGGTTGACGTTTCTCGCGGGATGAGCCCGCGTTGTTACGCTCGGCAGGTGTCCATTGACCACCGAAGCCGTAATCGGTCCCATGAGGCCACCAAAAGCCGGGCAGACACTTGCGCTGGGGCCGTCTACTTGTGTGGACTGTCCCGCAAAACCCGAACCAGTGCGGAGGGGTCGCCACCAGGGCGGCACGGAATCGCAACTGGCGGACTACCGACCATGGGAGGACTTTCGTGAGCGCGACCGCGGGTCAGGCGCAGTCTGAGCGCAGCCTGGCCGAACGGCTCGGCCTCAAGGCGGGCCAGGTGGTGCAGGAGATCGGCTTCGATGACGACGTCGACGAGGAGCTCCGCAACTCCGTCGAGGCCGTCACCGGGAACGAGCTGGTCGATGAAGACTACGAGGACGTGGTCGACGTCGTGCTGCTGTGGTGGCGTGAAGAGGACGGTGACCTCTTCGACGAGCTCACCAACGCGATGGTGCCCCTGACCGGTGGCGGCCACATCTGGCTCCTGACGCCCAAGGCGGGCCGGGACGGCCACGTGGAGCCGAGCGACATCGGCGAGGCCGCCCAGACGGCGGGTCTGGCCCAGACCAGCAGCGTCAGCGCCGCCAGGGAGTGGTCGGGCACCCGCCTGGTCGCCCCCAAGGGCCACAAGTGAATTCTTGAGGTCCTTGCCGCCCGCCGCCCCGACGGGGCGGGATGGCAGACTGGCCCCCGTAGGACGAACTCCACCCCCGCAGGCGAGCGGGGGAATCGACCCGCGGGAGAGGCATGGCGGTTGAGGTAGGCGACGTCGCACCGGACTTCGAGCTGAAGGACCAGCACGGCACCCCGGTGAAGCTGTCGGATTTCCGGGGCCGGAAGAACGTGGTCCTGGTGTTCTATCCGCTTGCGTTCAGCGGCGTCTGCACGGGTGAGCTCTGCGCGATCCGCGACGAGCTGCCCACGCTCGGCGGGGACGACGTCCAGGTGCTCGCGGTGTCGGTCGACTCGATGTTCGCGCTGCGCGCCTGGTCCGACCAGGAGAAGTACCAGTTCCCGCTGCTGGCGGACTTCTGGCCGCACGGCGGCACCGCGCAGGCGTACGGGGTCTTCGACGAGGAGAAGGGGCTGGCGCTGCGCGGCACCTTCGTCATCGACACCGGGGGCGTCGTGCGCTGGAAGGTCGTCAACGCCATTCCCGACGCGCGGGACCTCGACGAGTACCGCAAGGCGCTCGCCGGACTCTGAGTGATTCCGGGCCGGCCCGCCTGACCGCCCGTGCCCGCCGCGCGCCCTTGTCCGGGCGCCCGGCGGGCAGGCGGCGGCGGGCCTCCGGCCCCCGCACCCCTGGAGGTGTGATGCCCTGCTTCCGATGCGGGGCGCGGCAGACCGACCCCGTGCGCGGCGCGAGCCCGTGGAAGCGCGGGGTCCGCGCCGACCGGCAGGTGCTGATCTGCCCCGGCTGCCAGGCCGCCCACGACGGCTCGGCCCCGCTCGACCACTGCGACGCGTGCGGATCGGTGGCGCTGGGCTGCCGGCTCGGCGAGATCGAGTGCCGCGACTGCGGCCACACCCGCGAGGCGGTACGGGACGACGCGGCGGGCGAGGCGTCGCCCGCCGGCGATCTCGTGCCCTCGGGCGCCCATCCGGCCGATACCGGCCTGTCGGAGGAGGTGGCCGCGGCGCTGACCCGCTTCTTCAAGCGGTCGCCGGGCGCCTGAGAGCCCGAGGCCGGGCGATTCGGGCGATCGGTGGGGTCCGGCCGGTGTCGGCCGTTCTGGGGGTTGACGTCTTATTTGTCGGGTGCCACGCTGCGACGCACATCCGCGAGCGAGCGACGGGGGGTCCGACGATGCCGTTCCTCGTCATGCGCGTGGTCCACCGGATCGCCGCCCGGGCCTGGCGCGCGCCCGCCCTGGTGCTGCTGGCGGCCGCGGTGCTCGGCTGGCTGCTCATCGCCGCGTTCGAGAAGCCCGGCGCCGAGATCAGGGACCCGCCGCACTACCTCTGGTACTTCTTCGTCAGCGGCACCACCACCGGCTACGGCGACCTGTACCCGGAGACCGCCGGCGGCCGGATCGGCGGCGCGGTCGTCATCGTGGCCGGGCTGACCGCCGGGCTGATGCTGTTCGCGGAGCTGACCCTCTGGATGGCGAAGGGCAGGACGATGAAGGCCAACGGGCGGGCCCGGCTGCACCACCGCCGGCACATCGTGATCATCGGCTACGAGCGGGACGGGCTGCGCGCGATCATCGGCCAGCTGCGCGCCGATTCCGAGTACGCCAAGACCCCGGTGGCCACCGTCTTCTGGCAGGAGCAACTGCCGGGCGACAACCCCGACCCCGAGCTGTACGACGTCGTGCTCTTCGACGACACCGCCTACGAGCGGGCCCGGCTGGAGGACGCCCGGACCGTCCTGGTCGCGGGGCGCAACGACGACGAGACCGTCCGGGTGATGCTCGGCGTCAACGCCTACCTGCGGCGGCACGGCGGCGCGCCGGTCCATCTGCTGGCCGGGGTGCACGACGGCGGGCGCCGCGCGGAGATCACCGAGGCGCTGGATCTGATCGGCGGCGGGATCGAGCCGGTGGACCTGGACGATCCCGCGGTGGTCGCGGTCGCGATCCGCAATCCCGGGATCGCCTCGATCTACCACAACCTGGCCAGCACGCTGGACACCGACTCGACGCTGTTCCGGGTGGACGTGCCCGAGGGGGCGGGCGAGTGGCCCCGGCTGGAGCTGGCGATCTTCCTGCTGCGGCGGGGCAGCACGCTGCTGGCCGTGGGGGACTCGCACCGGCCCAACGCCAGGTTCCGGCTGGCCGCCGAGCCCGGGGACACCGTCCGGGGCGGGCAGTCGCTGGCGGTGGTGGCGCCGGACCGGCCGGAGATCCCCTGGCACGAGCTGTCCGAGGGGACGGTCGTGGGCGCCGTACAGGCCATACAGGCCATACAGGCCATACAGGATTGAGCGCCGGGAGACGGGTTCCGAGGGGGTGAGCCAGGAGGGCACCTCTGGCGCCCACCGAGGTGTCCTCCTGGCTCGCCGCGGTCGCGCGGCCCGGAAGGGCAGGACCGGGGCCTCCCCGCGCGTCCGCGGAATCGGGGATCCGGACGCTCCCCGTGCGGGGAGTCCGGGCGCCGGGCGGTGGCGGGTCGCCGCCGTGGACGGCGTGGAGCCGGCGTTTCACCACCGCCCGGCGGGTCTTCGGGCCGCGGGCGCCGTCAGGCGGCCTGGCGGCGGTCGGCGTCGAGCAGGTGGTAGAGGAGCAGCAGCTGGGTGATGGCGAGGGGGTCGCTGGTGCCGTTCTCGCCGAAGCGCCCGAGCGCGCCGGGGTCCAGGGCGCCGTTGCCGGCGCGGGGTCCGAGCCGTTCCCAGATGGCCTTCTTGACCACCTGCGACTCGTCGGGGGAGACGTAGCCGTGGACGTGCAGGGCGTCCACGGGGCGGCCGTCGGTGTCGCGGTGGAGCCGCAGGTGCATGGCGGTCTCGCCGCCGCCCGGGTCGGCCTCGCCGACGACCCCGCCGAGCTCGGGGTGGTCGATGGTGGGACGCAGCAGCAGCTCGGCCGAGAGCGGCGTGTCCGGCGGGTCGTGCCGTTCGGCGACGGGCGCGAACCGGACGACGATGTCGGCCCACCTGCGCTGGGGACGGATGTAGGCGGCGCTCTCGGGCTCCCGCCGGGCCAGTTCGGCCGCGACCTGCTCAGGGGTGTAGCCGCGCTTCTCGCAGTCGCGGCGCACCTTCCACGCGTGCCGCAGCCGTTCGGGCGGGTCCAGGTAGACGGTGATGTCGAAGCAGGCGCGGGCCAGCCGGGTGTGCAGCGGCAGCAGCCCCTCCACGATCACGAAGTCGCGGGGCTCCACCAGTTCGGGGCGCACCAGAGCCCCGGTCGCGTGGTCGTACACGGGTTTGAGGATCGGCTCGCCCATGGACAGCAGTTGCAGGTGCTGCTCCATGATGTCGACGTGGTTGCAGTCGGGGTGCAGCGCCGTGAAGGGCTTGTCCCTGCGCTCGGCCCGGTCGTAGCGGTGGTAGTCGTCCACGCAGACCGCGGTCATCCGGTCCGCCCCGAGACACTGCACGAGCCCCCTGGTCAGTGTCGTCTTGCCCGCGGCGCTGTCCCCGGCGATGGCGAGCATGACCGGGCGCCGGCCCGACCCGCGCGCCCGGAGCATGTGCACGATCCGATGGGGCACCTGTGTCCTCCGTCCGGCGGGGTTCGCGTTGTCGTGAAGGACGCTAGGGCGGCCGCCGGGCTGGTGCGTCCCCCAATCAGGTGAGTCCGGGGGTGAGACGCCGGCACAGTCTGCCCGGCTACCTGTCGACTACTGGCCGGAGGGGCCTACTGGCGAGTAGCTTCCGGTTGTTATCGTGCCGGAATGGGCCCCCCTGTGCGCGTCGTCCTCGTCGACGACCACGAGATGATCCTCGCCGGCCTGCAGGCGATGCTGGCCGGTTTCGCGGGACGCGTGCGCGTCGTCGGGCAGGCCGGCACCTCCGACGAGGCCACCCGGCTGGTCACCGGCCTCCGTCCCGACGTGGTCCTGCTGGACGTGCGGCTCGGCCAGGAGAGCGGGCTGGACCTGTGCCGGGTGATCACCACCCGGGTGCCCGAGGCCCGGGTGGTGTTCCTGTCGGTGTACGACGACGAGCAGTACGTCTTCGAGGCCCTGCGCGCCGGCGCCGGCGGCTACCTGCTCAAGCGGGTGGACGGCTCGGAGCTGGTCCGCCGCCTGGAGGAGGTCACCCAGGGGGAGACCGTCGTCGACCCGACCCTGGCGGGCCGGATGGCGGTCACCGCCGCCCGCCTCACCCGCGGCGAGTTCTGGCCCGGCGCCAACCGGGGCCTCACCCAGCGCGAGAGCGAGGTGCTGTCGCTGCTGGTCGGCGGGCTGTCGAACAAGGCGATCGCCTCGCGGCTGGTGCTCAGCGAGGAGACGGTCAAGAGCCATCTGCGGGCGCTGTACCGCAAGCTGGAGGTGACCGACCGGTCGGCGGCGATCGCCGTCGCCCTGCGCGAGGGGTTGTTCCGGTGACCGCCGCCGGGGCGGAGGCGGGCGCCGCCGTGCCGGGGCCGCTGGAACTGCTGGCCGGGCGCGGGCGCGACCTGCTGGTGCGGATCGTGACCGTCGCCTGCTCCGACCGCGCCCTGCCGGAGATGGCCGCGGAACTGGCCGGGCTGGTCGTGCGCTCGTCCCGCGAGCTGGCGTTCTGCGACGTGTACGTCCTCGACGAGGACGAGCGGGCCCTCCGGGGGCCGGGCGGGCCGCCGGTGCCGCTGGGGGAGGGCGACGTCGGCTGGGCCGCCGCGCACGGCCGCACCCGCGTGCACGCCGACGGCCGGGGCGTGGCGGTGCCCGTGCACAGCGGCCGGTCCACGATCGCGGTGGTGGACGTGCGGTCCGCCGGGCGCTGCCTGCCCGAGGACGTGGTGCTGGTGACCGCGCTGGCCGAGCTGTTCGCGCCGGTGCTGTGCTCGTGCCGCCGGCTGCGCGCCGCGCAGGAGCGCGAGCACGCCGCCGAGCGGTTCGCGGAACGGGCCGTGGAGGTCCAGGAGGCCGAGCGGTCGCGGCTCAGCCGGGAGATCCACGACGGCATCGCGCAGCGGCTCGCCGGGCTGGGCTTCCACCTGTCGGCGGCCGAGGGCGCGCTGCCCGACCACCATCCCGAGGCGCGCCGGCAGATCCGGCACGCGCGGGAGCTGTGCGAGCTGGCCGCCGCCGAGACCCGCGCCGCGATCGGCGGGCTGCGGCCGCCGGTGCTGGACGACCTCGGCCTGTCCGCGGCGCTGGCCACCCTCGCCCGGGAGGTCGGCGGCCCGCCGCCGCGCGGCGACGGGCTGGACGTGACCGTGGCCGTGTCGGGGGAGCTGGAGGACGCGCTGCCCGACCACGTCCAGACCGCGCTGTACCGGATCGCGCAGGAGGCCGTCGGCAACTGCGTGCGGCACGCGTCCGCGTCCTACGTGGACCTGCTGCTGGAGCACGACCGCGAGCGGGTGCGGCTGGTGGTCAAGGACGACGGCGTCGGTTTCTCGATCCAGGACGTGTACGCCTCGCGCGGCGGCGGCCGGGGGCCGGGCCGCCGTCCCGATTCCTACGGGCTGCGCGGCATGGCCGAGCGCGCCGAGCTGCTGGGCGGACGGGTGATCGTCAGCAGCCGCAGGGGCGTCGGCACGACCGTCGAGGCCGTGATCCCGGTGCCGCGCTCCTAACGGGCCGGGGGTTCCAGGACGCGGAAGGTCAGCCCGGCGCGGTCGAGCCGTCCGATGAGCGCGTCGCCCATGGCGACGGCGGTGGTGACCTGCCCGGAGGTCGCGGGAAGGTCGTCGTGGGCCAGGCACAGCGCCGACTCGGCCAGCATCTTGGCCGTCTCGCCGTAGCCGGGGTCGCCGCCCGCGACCTCGGTGACGACCCGTTCGCCGCCGCCCTCGCCGGCGAACTTCACGCTGAACCAGTTCCGCGCGCGCCGTTCCGCCGAGGGGCCCTCGCCGGGCGCGGTGGCCAGCCGCAGCAGCAGCGACCGGGTGGGCGGCAGCTGCGCCAGCCCGATGACGGCGCCGAGCCCGCCGGCCAGGCCCGCGGCGGTGGCCAGGTGTTTGACGGCGACGTACTGGCCGTAGCTGAAGTCGGGGCCGTAGCGGTCGAGCGCGGCGGCCGAGCGCGCCACGATCCGCGGGTCCAGGGTCGACATCGGCAGCGTCCAGCCGTCCCCGACGCGGGTGCGCGGGACGGGCCGCGCGGAGACCCGGATCCGGCGGCCCTCCGGCCGGGGCTCGATCCGGCGCCGCTCGCGCTCGGCCCGCAGCATGCCGGGGACGTCCGAGAAGATCCCGATCGCCGAGTGCAGGGTGCCGCCGGACACCTGGGCGCTGGCCCGCACGAAGCCCTCCACGTGCAGCGGCACGCCCTCGGGCAGCCGCTGGACGGTGTAGTACACGCCGAGGTCGTAGGGGATGGAGTCGAAGCCGCAGGCGTGCACGATCCTGGCCCCGGTGCGCCGCGCCTCCTCGTGGTGGAGGACGTACATCCGGTCCACGAACGTGGGCTCGCCGGTCAGGTCGAGGTAGTCGGTGCCGGCCCGCGCGCACGCGGCCACCAGCGGCCCGCCGTGCTTCTCGTACGGGCCGACGGTGCTGATCACGACGCGGGCGGCGCGGGCGACGGCGTCCAGGGAGGCGGAGTCGGTGCTGTCGGCGTGCAGCAGCGGCAGGTCCTTGAGGGCCGGGTCGATCGCGGCGAGCCGCGCGCGGACCGCCTCCAGCTTGCCGGGGTTGCGTCCGGCCAGCGCCCAGCGGGTGGCCGGGCCGGCGTTCGCGGCCAGGTACTCGGCGGTCAGCCCGCCGGTGAAGCCGGTGGCGCCGAACAGGACGATGTCGTAGGGGCGGTCGGGGTCGTAGGGGCGGTGGGGCGAGCCGTCGGCGGTCATGGCAACCTCTCCTTGCGTCGGACTGAATCCGATTCTGTCGCGGTCGCCGTACCCGTGGGGTCCCCGCCACGCGCATGTGGGGCATTCCGCCCAAGCCCGCATACGATGTCCGACGGGCGGGGCAGGGGAGGGCGACGTGACGATTGGCGCCGCGGCGATGGGCATCGCCGCTCTGGTGCTGCTGGGCTGGGCGCGCTTCCTGCCGGCCGGGCCGGGCTCGGCGGCGCGCTGGAGCCGGACCGGAGTGATCATGATCGCGGGCAGCCTGCTGCTGCTCGCCCTGGCCGTCTGGATGGCCTCCTCGGCCGGTTAGCGGTTCTCCGGCGGGGTTCCCTCTGGAGCGGTCCAGCCGGGGGCGTCCAGCAGATGCCGGACGAACAGCAGCGTCGTCGGCGTGGGCTCCGGGCCGCAGACCGCGTGCCACGGCCGGTCCAGCGGCATCCCCGGCGCGTCCACCACGACCAGCCGGCCCGCCGCCAGCTCGGCGCCCACCGCGTCCCGCGACACCAGGGCCACGCCCAGCCCGGCCGCCGCCCCCGCGACCACCGCGCCGTTCGACCCCAGCACCAGGCTCGGCGGGTCCACTCCGCGCTCGGCCAGATACGCCTCCGCCGTGACCCGCGTGCCCGACCCCGGCTCCCGCATCACCCACGGCGTCACGGCCTCCGCGAACCCCGCCGCCAGCTCCGGCGCCGCCACCACCACCAGCTCGTTGGGACGGCGCGCCAGCACGGTCGCCGCCGCCCCCGCCGGAGGACGCCCGGCCAGCACCAGATCCGCCTCGTGCGCCCCCAGGCTGCCCCACACCCGCCGGCTGGGCCCCACCTCCAGCGCCAGCTCCACCCCCGGCCACCGTCCCCGGAAACCCGCCAGCAGACCCGGCAGGACCTGGTCGGCGGCGGTCGTCACGGCCGCCAGCCGCAGCGTGCCGCGCCCCGGATCGGCCGCCCCGCGCGCCGCCGCCCGGCCCTGGTCGAGCAGCCCCAGGACCCGGCGGGCGTACGCGGCGTACACCGTCCCCGCCTCGGTCAGGGCGACCCCGCGCCCCACCCGCCGCACGAGCGGGACGCCCAGGTCCCGTCCCAGCGCCGCCACCGAGGCCGACACCGCCGACTCGGTCACGTACAGCCGCCGCGCCGCCTCCCGCACCGACCCGGTGTCGGCCAGCGCCACGAACGTCCGCAGCCGCGCCTCCGTCACCCCGCCCGACCTCCTCGATCAACTGATCACTTGATGATGACCGCAGAACACTTGATGGACATCGCAAGTATGGGCGCGGCACCCTCGAACCGCCAAGCGACCGGCGAACCAAGGAGCGGACGAATGAGCGCGGGCAGATGGTCGGCGGGCGTGATCCCGTACGCGGAGATGGGCTACTGGCGCCCGGACTACCAGCCGAAGGACAGCGACATCCTGGCCGCCTTCCGGATCACGCCGCAGCCCGGCGTGCCCCCGGAGGAGGCGGGCGCGGCCGTCGCGGGCGAGTCGTCCACCGCCACCTGGACGGTGGTGTGGACCGACCGGCTCACCTCGTACGAGAACTACCAGGCCAAGTGCTACCGGGTGGAGCCCGTCCCCGGCCAGGAGAACCAGTTCATCGCCTACATCGCCTACGACCTCGACCTGTTCGAGGAGGGGTCGATCGCCAACCTCACCTCGTCCATCATCGGGAACGTCTTCGGCTTCAAGGCCCTCAAGGCGCTGCGCCTGGAGGACATGCGGATCCCGACGCACTACGTCAAGACCTTCCAGGGCCCGGCGCACGGCATCGTCATGGAGCGCGAACATCTCGGGAAGTTCGGCCGCCCCCTGCTCGGCGCCACCGTCAAGCCCAAACTCGGCCTGTCGGCCCGCAACTACGGCCGCGTCGTGTACGAGGCCCTGCGCGGCGGCCTCGACTTCACCAAGGACGACGAGAACATCAACTCCCAGCCCTTCATGCGCTGGCGCGACCGCTACCTCTACTGCATGGAGGGCGTCACCAAGGCGCAGGCCGCCACCGGCGAGGTCAAGGGCCACTACCTCAACGTCACCGCCGGGACGATGGAGGCGATGTACGAGCGCGCCGAGTTCGCCAAGGAACTCGGCAGCGTCATCGTCATGATCGACCTGACCATCGGCTACACCGCCATCCAGTCGATGGCGCACTGGGCCCGCGCCAACGGCGTCCTGCTGCACCTGCACCGCGCCGGGCACTCCACCTACACCCGGCAGAAGAACCACGGCGTCAGCTTCCGCGTCATCGCCAAGTGGATGCGGCTGGCCGGCGTCGACCACATCCACGCCGGGACGGTCGTCGGCAAGCTGGAGGGCGACCCCAACAGCGTCGCCGGCTTCTACGACACCCTCCGCCGCGACACGATCGCCGCCGACCCGGTCAAGGGCCTCTACTTCGACCAGGAATGGGCCTCGCTGCCCGGCTGCATGCCGGTCGCGTCCGGCGGCATCCACGCCGGGCAGATGCACCAGCTCCTGCACTACCTGGACGAGGACGTCATCCTGCAGTTCGGCGGCGGCACCATCGGCCACCCCATGGGCATCGCCGCGGGCGCCGCCGCCAACCGCGTCGCCCTCGAAGCGATGATCAAGGCCCGGAACGAGGGCCGCGACTACCTCGCCGAGGGCCCCGACATCCTCCGCGCCGCCGCCAAGCACAGCCGCGAACTCGACGTCGCCCTCGCCACCTGGGGCGACATCACCTTCACCTACGAATCCACCGACACCCCGGACGTCCTCGACACTCCTGTGAGTCTGTAATGCGTATCACCCAAGGCACCTTCTCCTACCTGCCCGACCTCACCGACGAGGAGATCACCGCACAGGTCGCCTACGCCCTGCGCAACGGCTGGCCCTGCTCGATCGAGTTCACCGACGACCCCCACCCGCGCAACTCCTACTGGGAGATGTGGGGCCTGCCGATGTTCGACCTCACCGACCCCGCCGGCGTCCTCTACGAGGTCAACGAATGCCGCAGGGCCTACCCCGGCCACTACATCCGCCTCAACGCCTACGACGCCCGCTACGGCAGGCAGACCACGGCCCTGTCGTTCATCGTCCAGCGGCCCGCCGAAGAACCCGGCTTCCGCCTGGACCGCGAGGAGACCTCGGACCGCCGGGTGCGCGTCCGCGTCCACCCCTACGCCCTCGACCGCCCCCAGGGCGAACGGTACCGATGAGCGAACGCCCCGGATTCGGCATGCGCCCGTCCGAGAACGGCGGCGAGGAGGCCCCCGAACCCCTCCCGCCCGACGCCGTGGTCGACCTGGCCCGCGAACGCGCCGACTCCCACATCGACGGGGTCCTGGACGCCCTGGACTCCGAACTGGTCGGCCTGGCCCCGGTCAAGACCCGCATCCGGGAGATCGCCGCGCTGCTCCTGGTCGACCGCGTCCGCGCCCGCTTCGGCATCGACTCGGGCCGCCCCAACCTCCACATGTGCTTCACCGGGAGCCCCGGCACCGGCAAGACCACCGTCGCCACCCGGCTCGCCGAACTCCTCCACCGCCTCGGCTACGTCCGCCAGGGCCACCTGGTCTCGGTCACCCGCGACGACCTGGTCGGCCAGTACGTCGGCCACACCGCCCCCAAGACCAAGGAGGTCCTCAAACGCGCCATGGGCGGCGTCCTGTTCATCGACGAGGCCTACTACCTCTACCGGGCCGAGAACGAGCGCGACTACGGCCAGGAGGCCATCGAGATCCTCCTCCAGATCATGGAGAACCGGCGGGACGACCTGGTCGTCGTCCTGGCCGGCTACAAGGACCGGATGGACGCCTTCTTCTCGTCCAACCCCGGCATGAGCTCCCGCATCGCCCACCACATCGACTTCCCCGACTACGAGCCCGCCGAACTGGAGGAGATCGGCCGCCTCATGACCCGCCGCGAGGGGTACCGCCTCGCCCCCGACACCGAACCCGTCTTCCGCGACTATCTCGAACGCCGCCGCGCCCAGCCCCGCTTCGCCAACGCCCGCTCCGTCCGCAACGCCATCGAACGGGCCCGCCTCCGGCACGCGAACCGCCTGATGGCGGGGGGCGGCGAGGTCTCCCGGGACGACCTGACCACCCTGCGCCCCGAGGACTTCCGGGCCAGCCGCGTCTTCGCCCGCTAGCCCCCGCAGGAATCTGGCGGCAGATCGCAGGCTTTAGTCTTGAGACTGTCGACATGAACATGTGGGGGAGACGGTGCTAAACCCTGAGGATCTGTACGAGCTTGACGCCGACCTGCCGGAGATGGCGGGGCCGGTGCTGCTGCACAGCCTCGACGGCTTCGTGGACGCGGGCTCCACGGGTCAGCTGGTCCGCGAGCACCTCCTGGACTCCCTGGAGCACCGCGTGGTGGCCCGGTTCGACGTGGACTCGCTGATCGACTACCGGGCCCGCCGCCCGCTGATGACCTACGACCGCGACCACTGGTCCTCCTACGACGCCCCGGAGCTGGTCGTCCACCTGCTGAGGGACGAGGTCGGCAGCCCCTTCCTCTTCCTGACCGGCCCCGAGCCCGACCGGCTCTGGGAGGGCTTCACCGCCGCGGTCCGCGTCCTGGTGGAGCGCCTGGGCGTCAGCCTGGTCGTCGGCTTCCACGGCATCCCGATGGGCGTTCCGCACACCCGCCCGGTCGGGATGACCTCGCACGCCACCCGACCCGAGCTGATCACCAAGAACTCGTGGTTCGACAAGGTCCAGGTCCCCGGCAGCGCCGCCGGGCTGCTGGAGTACCGGCTGGGCGAGTCCGGCCACGACGCCCTCGGCTTCGCCGTGCACGTCCCGCACTACCTCGCCCAGTCCGCCTACCCGGCCGCGGGCCTGGCCGCCCTGGAGGCCGTGGTCTCCGCCACCGGCCTGGTCGTGCCCACCGACGCCCTGCGCAAGGCCGCCACCAAGACCGACGCCGAGATCGCCGAGCAGGTCGCCGGCAACGACGAGGTGGAGAAGGTCGTCCGGGCCCTGGAGCAGCAGTACGACGCCTTCGCCGGAGCCGCCGAGCGGGAGAACCTGCTGGCCGAATCCCAGGACATGCCGACCGCCGAGGAACTGGCCGCCCAGTTCGAACGCTTCCTCGCCGAACAGGACGGTCCCGACTCGTCCCAACCCTAGAATTCCGTTTCGCGCCCGCCCCCCGCGACCGGGTACGCTTGCCCGGTCACGGGGGCGCGTAGCTCAGGGGTAGAGCACTCGCCTTACAAGCGAGGAGTCGGCGGTTCGAAACCGTCCGCGCCCACATGCCGGGTCGCTGTGGTCGGCGCTTTCGCGCCCTCCCGGCGGCCCGTGGCCTTTTACGGGACGGGCGGGGGCAGGGGGCTGGTGCGGAGCAGGGTCGTGGCCTTGGTTAGGGCGGGGTACGGGTCCGCGGCGGACGGCGGGGTCTCGTCGGTCCATTCCCAGGGGGAGCCGTCGCCGGAGGGGGCGGCCGGGGCCCAGCGGCAGAAGGATGCGCCGCGGAAGGTGCTGTGGCCGACGACGAGGCGGCCGTCGTAACGCCGGGACGGCTGCGCCTCGTTCAATTCCTGAAGGGCGTCGAGCACCTCGCCGCAACGGCTCAGCATGGTCTTGACGGCGGCGGTCGACTCTTCCTTGTCCATGTAGACGCCGCCCCAGCCGGTCTGGGCGAAGACGGCGAGCGGCCCCATGACGAGGTGATAGCTGATGGCGTAGGAGTTCGCGCCGTGGCCCGCGTGCGAAACGGCCATGTAGTCCTCGACCCGGCCGCTGAGCGCTTCGAGCACGTAGTCCTGGAACATGTACATGCCCATCGGGTCGATGTCGCGCGTGGCGTACACCCACTCTCCGCGCTTCTCGACCAGGGACTCCATTTGCGCCGGGACGGGCGGCGCCCCGAGCCCGGCCTCGTCGAAGAGGCGGCGCATCTCGTCGACGCCGCCCTCCTGCCGCTCGGAAGAGGCCCTGCGCTTCACGCTCGCTCCTTTCGCCGGTGGGGCAATCCTGCCGCATTCGGGAACGGTGCGCGGGACCGTTGATCGGATCGTGGTGCTGGAGGCGGACAGGGCCGGCGAGATGTACCGTGATCTCGTCGTCGCGCA
Organism: Actinomadura rugatobispora; assembly: GCF_042656285.1. Classification (GTDB taxonomy): domain Bacteria; phylum Actinomycetota; class Actinomycetes; order Streptosporangiales; family Streptosporangiaceae; genus Spirillospora; species Spirillospora rugatobispora. Next base: position 28,821 of record NZ_JBHSON010000048.1, read on the forward strand.
GGTCTCCGCCGACCGAAATCCGGCGATGTGAGCAGGCTCTCACCCTTGTCCGGGCAGGTCAGCGCCGGTTTAACATGCCGTTCACATAAGGGCAACAGGTCCGAAATGGCAGATTGTCAGCCTCGTCAGGGCCGATACCTGGACGAGAGGGACCGACGTTGAGCTACAAGGCCGAGTACATCTGGATCGACGGCACCGAGCCCACCGCGCGGCTCCGTTCCAAGACCAGGATCCTGGCGGACGGTGCCGACCTGCCGGACTGGGGTTTCGACGGCTCCAGCACCAACCAGGCACCGGGTGACAACTCGGACTGCGTGCTCAAGCCCGTCTTCACCTGCCCCGACCCCATCCGCGGCGGCGACCACAAGCTCGTCCTCTGCGAGGTCTTCCTGGTCGACGGCACCCCGCACCCGACCAACACCCGCGCCGGGCTGCGCCCCGTGGCCGAGAAGTACGCCGCCCAGGACTCCTGGTACGGCATCGAGCAGGAGTACACCTTCTTCAAGGACGGCCGCCCGCTCGGCTTCCCCGAGCGCGGCTTCCCCGCCCCCCAGGGCATGTACTACTGCGGCGTCGGCGACGACGAGGTGCACGGCCGCGACATCGTCGAGCGCCACCTCGACGCCTGCCTCGACGCCGGCCTCAAGGTCTCCGGCATCAACGCCGAGGTCATGCCCGGCCAGTGGGAGTTCCAGATCGGCCCCGCCGGCCCCGTCGAGGTCGCCGACCACCTGTGGGTCGCCCGCTGGCTCCTCTACCGCGTCGCCGAGGACTTCGGCGTCGCCGCCACCCTCGACCCCAAGCCCGTCGAAGGCGACTGGAACGGCGCCGGCGCCCACACCAACTTCTCCACCAAGGCGATGCGCGAGGGCTACGACGCCATCATCACCGCCTGTGAGGCCCTCGGCACCAAGGTCCAGGAGCACGTCGCCGGCTACGGCGCCGGCGTCGAGCGCCGCCTGACCGGCATGCACGAGACCGCCCCCTGGAGCGAGTACAGCTACGGCGTCTCCAACCGCGGCGCCTCGGTCCGGATCCCCTGGCAGGTCGAGGTGGAGAAGAAGGGCTACATCGAGGACCGCCGCCCCAACGCCAACGTCGACCCCTACGTCGTCACGCGGCTGATCACCGGCACCTGCTGCGAGGCCCTGGAGAAGGCCGGCCAGGTCTGACACGAGCCCGGCCGCGCCGAGCGCGGCCGACGAGCCGAGGGGATCCCGGGGCGGGGCGCTTCCGGGGTCCCCTCGTTCCATTAGGTCAGGGGGCGGCGGCCGGCCAGGCCCAGGTCCGTGCGGTGGTACCAGGCCAGTTCGGGGTCGCCTTCCAGCCAGCAGAGACGGACCGAGCGGCCGTCCAGGACGGCCGGGAAGTCGATGAGGAAGGGCGCCAGGCCCTTGACCTCGATGCCCTGGTCGGTGAACCAGGCGATCTCCTCGTCGAGCCTCGCCTCGGCGGCCTTCACCTCGGGGATGCCGCCGCGTTCGGACGCGCCGCGGGTGCGCAGGTCCAGGGTCAGTTCGGCGAGGTCGGCGCGGAGGCGCACGATCTCGGCCGCGTGCTCCTTCACCTCGGGGATCAGGGCGCGTGCCTCGGTGACGGTGAACTCCCGTTCCGCGGTGTCCATGATCTCTCCAGAGGTCGGTGTCGTGTCGCCCGCAACGTTACCCAGGTGTGGCGGAACTGCCGCCGCCTTATCGGTGTTTTTCCCGATAAGGCAGGACCGTTCCAGGGGAGAATGGTGAACGGCAAGGGCGGGGGAGGCGCTCCCTGCCCGGAGGGAGGCACGCGATGTCGACCACTCTGACCGAGCCCGAACGGGCGAGGGCACTGTTCGCATCGCCGCTCCAGGAGTCGGGGCGGCCCACGCCGCAGCAGATCAGGGCCGTCGTGGAGGCGGCGCCGGTGGCGGCGGACTGCCTGGGGTGCGTGGCGCAGGAGGCGGGCGACCATCCCGAGGTCTACCTGCTCAGGATGCGCTGGGCGCTGCACGCGGTCGCCCAGGCATATGCGACCGAGACCGCCGGAGGGTGACAAAAACTCCACAAACCTCTGAAGTCACGTGGAGTCTCCCCGAGGGGACCGGGTAGCACTCGGGCATGGGGGAGACGCCGTTCGAGCCGTTCTTCCACGGCCCGCGGGGACGTGGCAACCGGCGCGGATCGCCGTTGCAGCGGTCGTTCCGCTGCCGTGCGGCGCTTCCTGGGGTGGTCGCCCCGATGGCCCGGTACGAGGAGTTCGTCCGGCTGCACGAGGCGTTCTCGGCCCGGCCGCGGGTGCACGCCCGGCGGCTGTGGCTGTGCGGGGCCGGGACGGCGATGGTCGTGTCGGCGCTGATGTTCGGGGGCGTGGCCCTCGTGCGCGGCGGGCTGGGGATCGACGCGCCGGTGTTCGTGGGGGCGCGGGCGAGTACGGAGACCGCGGCGCTGGCGTACGGGGCGTCGGCGTTGATCGCGACGGTGCAGGCGACGGCGCTGCTGCACGTGCTGCTCGCGGTGGCGGAGCGGCCGGTCCGGGCCTTCGCGTGCCTGGGCGCGATGGCGGTGACGCTGCTGACGCTCCTCCCGTTGACGCTGCGGATTCCGGCGCCGTCCGCGTGGGCCACCGCCGGTCTGAACCTGGTCGGGGGCGTCGCCCTGGTGGTGCTGCTGGCGGCCGTCGCGCGGGCCTGCGTGACGTGGCCGCCCGAGCGCCGCCGCAGACGTCTCTAGGGGACGACGGTGACCGGCCAGCGGCCGGCGCGGACGAGCCGTACCGCGACCGAGCCGATCAGCCGGTGCCCGGCCTGCATGGACGCGCCCACGATGACCATGTCGGCGCGGTTGTCGTCGGCGATCCGGGCCAGCACCGTGGCGGCGTCGCCGCGCTCCTGCACCAGCTCGTGCCGGACGGCGGGACCGCGCTCGATGGCCTGCTGGAGTTCGTCGCGGATCTCCCGGGCGATCTCGTCGGCCGCCTCCAGCAGCGCCGTCGCGCCGCCCGGGGTGAGCGTGGAGATCGAGGAGACCGGTGACACGTGCACCAGGATCAGCCGGGAGTCGTTGCGGCGGGCCAGGCCCCAGGCGTAGGCGCCGGCGCGCATCGAGGTGTCGGAGCCGTCGACGCCCGCCACGATCACCCTGGGGCCGTCTGTACCGAGCTCGAACGTCACCCGGCCAGCCTAGCGGCCGGTGAAGCGGGCGAGCAGGTCGTCCAGGTCGAGCACGCCGGTGGCCAGCGCCGCGTACATGTGGTCGACCTCGGCGTGGCCCAGTTCCCGGGCGATCCGCAGCGAGTCGCCGTGCGCCTCGGCGGCCAGCAGGTCGACCTGGTGTCCGGCGAGGGCCTGGAGGAGTTCGCGCCGCCCGGCGGCGGCGGCCTCCTCGGCGAGGCGGCGGTCCAGCGAGCGGCGGATGTGGACGCGGGCCGGGGCGGTCACCGCGAAGCGCAGCCAGTCCTCGGACGGGCCGCCGCCCGGTTCGGTGAGCACCTCGACCACGTTGCCGCTGCGCAGTTCGGCCGACAGCGCGGTCAGCCGGCCGTTGACCAGCGCCCCGATGCACAGGTCGCCGGTCTCGGGGCCGAGCGCGTAGGCCAGGTCGAGCGCGGTGGCCCCGGCGGGCAGCGCCACCACCTCGCCGGACGGGGTGAACACCGCGACGTCGCCGGGCGCCAGATCGGCGCGCAGGCTGTCGAGGAACGCCGCCGAGGGCGCGTCGGACTGCCAGGCCAGCAGCCGGCTCAGCCACACCAGATCGCGCCGCTCGGCGGTGGCCGCGCCCGTCCCGGCCTCGCGGATGTGGGCGACGATGCCGTACTCGGCGACCGGGTGCATGGCCCGGCTGCGGATGATGACGTCCAGCAGGTCGCCGTCCGGGCTGATCACCCGGGTGTGCAGCGACTGGTACATGTTGAACTTGGGCAGCGCGATGAAGTCCTTGACCCGCCCGGGGATCGGGTGCAGCGCCGAGTGCACCGCGCCGAGCGCCACGTAGCAGTCGCGCTCGCCGCCGTCGACCAGCAGCAGGAGCCGGGCGGCGTCGCACGGCCGCAGCCCGGCCAGGTCGCCCTCGCGCTCGCGGTGCACGGCGTACAGGTGGCGGGGCCGGATCGAGAACCGCCCGGTGATCCCCTGCTCGGCCAGCGCGGGGCGCAGCAGGCCCAGGGCGGGCCCGAACGCGGGTTCGGCGGCGCGCAGCGCGGACCGCACGGCCCGGTCGGCGGCCAGGTGGGCGTCCGGGTCGCGGGCGGCGAACGCCAGGTCGTCCATCTCCCGCTTGAGCATGTGGATGCCCAGCCGCTCGGCGAACGGCACCAGCAGCTCCTGGGACGCCTTGGCGTACCGGCCGCGCTTGTGCTCGGGCTGGAAGCCCAGCGTGCGCAGGTTGTGCAGGCGGTCCGCCAGCTTGATCACCAGGACCCGCAGGTCGGCGGCGGCGGCCAGCACGATCTTGCGGAACGTCTCGGCCTCGGCCTGGTCGCCCCAGCGCTCGCCGTCGAGCTTGGTCACCCCGTCCACCAGCACCGCGACCTCCTCGCCGAAGTCGGAGCGGAGCTGGCCCAGGGTGTAGGGGGTGTCCTCCACGGTGTCGTGCAGCAGCGCCGCCACCAGCGTGGCGGTGTCCATGCCCAGTTCGGCCAGGATGATCGTCACGGCGAGGGGGTGGGTGATGTAGGGCGCCCCGGACTTGCGGAGCTGGCCGCGGTGCAGGCGCTCGGCGACCTCGTACCCGCGCAGCAGCTCGGTCTCGTCCCGGCCCGGCGAGACGGCGCGCAGGACGGCCAGCAGCGGCGCCACGGCGGGCTGCGCGGCGGGGGCGGCCATGCGGTCGCGGCCCCGCTGCGGGACGCGGAAGCCGGTACGGGCGCGCGGGGAGGCGGCGCCGGGAGCCGGCGGGCTCCCCGGCGGAGTGATCGAACCTGCCTGGTTGAGGGTCGTCATCACGCACCCCGCTCGGCGGCCTGGCCCGCGGCGGGACGCTACGGGCCGTGACTGGCATTATGCGCGATGTCGCCGCGCCCGCGCGAGTGCGCGGCCGCTCGAATGCGGAATTTGCCTTCCCGGCGGTTCGTCGAGGCGAATTAACACGGGCTTCACAGCGCCGTGATCGCGGCTCCGGGACGCGGTGTGAGAATGCGGTCAGGAAGCCGGGGCGGGGCCCGCCGCCTGCTCCGCCCCGGCCCGTCGAACGGAGCTGGGACCTCGCGATGATCGTGTCACCCGGGAGCCTGCGGACCGCCGCGTCCAACCTCGCCCGCAAGCTGGTGTACGGGCATGTCGCCGATCTGCGCCCGACGCCCGCGCGGACGGTCGGGGCCGGGCCGCGCACCACGCCGGTGTACCGCTACCGCGGGCTCGAGGGGGTGGTGGCGGCCGGGCCGCCGGTGCTGCTGGTGCCGTCCCCGGCGGCGCCCGCGCGGTGCTTCGACCTGCGGCGGGGCTGCAGTCTGGCCGAGCACGCGGTGAACGCGGGGCGCCTCTGCTACCTGCTCGACCACGGCGCCGCGGAGTGGGCAGGGGAGGTGCTGCCGGAGGCGATCCGCACGGTCAGCCGGGACGCCTCGGGGCAGCCCGTGCAACTGGTCGGCTGGTGCCTGGGCGGGCTCTTCTCGCTCCTGGCCGCGGCCGATCCGGACCTGCCCGTCGCCTCCGTCGCGATGATCGCCACCCCGTCACGGGTGGTCGAACCGGGTCCGGTGCGCGCCGCGCGGCGGGTGAAACGCGATTACCGGACATTGGCCAATCTCGACAAGACCGAATATCTGGCGCAGGCCGAAGCCCTCGACCATTTCCACGCTTTGGCGGAGGCGGGTTCCGGGCGTCCCGCCCAGGAGGTGTATTCGGCCCTTCTGGGGGATGACGGCGAAATCGGGATCGCCCTGGACGCCGTCCGGGTGCCGGTTCTGGCCGTCGCGGGACGCGCCGACGCGCTGGCGCCGGTCACCGCCGTCCGGCCGTTCGCGCGGCTGCTGCCGAACGCGCCCGAGGTCCGCTTCGCGGCCGTGCCCGGCGGCCATCTGGGCGCGCTGACCGGGCTCGCGGCCAGGACGACCACATGGGCGCGGCTTGACCGCTGGCTGGACGAGGGCATCGTGCGCCACGGCATCCGCCCCCATCCGCGCCGCGCGCACGCGCGGCGCGCGAGCCGCCGGGGGCCCGCCACCGCCCTGTGAAACCTTCCCTGAGAGGCCGGGTGATCGTCGGTCACCCGGTTTCCTTGGGTCAAGGGAGTCTCCAGGAATCCTTTCCAGTCCCTGTGGTCGGCCGTGCGCCGGTGTGTCGGTTTCGTGGTCACGGTGTGACCGACCGTAGTGTGTCTCGGCGTTGAGGCAGCCAGGGTTTCGAGCCGCGCGCCCGCAGGTGGGCTGCCGGGCGCACGGGACGGTCGGGGGGCTTGTGCATGACGGCTGAGGGTGGCGCGGGCGGGATCATCGGCATCTCCCCGTTCGGACGGCCGGCGCCCCATCTCACGGTGGCGGTGGCCCGGGCCGGCGCGATCGGGGTCCTGGACCTCGGGACCGACCGCGCCGCCGCGCTGGCCGCGCTGGCCGACGTGGGCCGCTGGTGGCGGGGGGCGTTCGGCGTCCGCGTGCCCGCCGGGTGCGGCGTGCGGCCCCGCGACCTCCCGGACGCCGTGGACACGGTCCTGATCGACTTTCCCGCGCTGCGGCCGGAGGCGCCGCGTCCCGCCGAGGTCGAGGCCCCCGCGCCCGCCGAGTCCACGATGCCCATGCCGGCGGTGTCTCCGGACCCGGCCGCCGACGTGTACCAGGACGAGGACGACGGCGGCTGGACGGTCCGGACCATCCCGCCGCCCCCGCCCGCGAGCGACCGCGGTGCGCATGGCGAGTACGAGTTCCGCCCCGTCGAGGGCGGAGAAGGCGATGACGACGACGCCGAAGGGCTGATCGACCCCCGCGCGTTCGCGGCGGGCGGGCGCCGGAGGCTGCTGATCGAGGTCGTGAACCCGGAGGAGGCGACCGAGGCCGTCCGCAGGCTGGGCCCCCTCGCGGCCGCCCGGCCCGGGCACGGCCTGGTCGCGCGGGGCTGCGAGGGCGGCGGCCGGGTCGGTGAGCTGTCCACGTTCGTGCTGCTCCAGCGGCTGCTCGGGGACGCCAGGATCGGGCTGCCGGTGTGGGCGGCCGGCGGGATCGGCCCGCACACCGCCGCGGCCGCGGTCGCGGGCGGCGCCGCCGGCGTGGTCCTGGACTCCCAGCTGGCGCTCGTCCGGGAGACGGACCTGCCGGCCGACGTCGCCGCCGCGGTGGCGGCGATGGACGGCTCGGAGACGCGGATCGTCGAGGGGCACCGCGTGTACGCCCGCCCCGACCTGCCCCGCATCGAACTGGCCGGGCTCGACCTCGCCGGGATGAACGCCAGGATGGGCGCGACCGGGCTGCGGTCGCGGCTGCTGCCGGTGGGCCAGGACGGCGCGCTCGCCCGCCCGCTGGCCGAGCGCCACCGGACGGCGGGCGGCGTGGTGCAGGCCGTCCGCGCGCAGATCGCCGCGGGCATCCGCGCCGCCGTGCGCACCGAGCCGCTGGCCTCCCGCGGCGCGTCCGGTCCGGGGGCCGAGGAGGCGTCCGGTGCCGGGACGGGCCGCGAGTACCCGGTGGCGCAGGGCCCGATGACGCGGGTGAGCGACCGGTCGGCGTTCGCGGCGGCCGTCGCGCAGGACGGCGGCCTGCCGTTCCTCGCGCTCGCGCTGATGAGCGGCGACGAGACCCGCGACCTGCTGCGCGACACCGCCGAGAGGCTGGGCGAGCGGCCCTGGGGCGTGGGCGTGCTCGGGTTCGCGCCGCCCGAGGTGCGGGAGGCCCAGCTCGCCGCCGTCCGGGCGGTGCGCCCCCCGTACGCGCTGGTCGCCGGTGGCCGTCCCGCCCAGGTCGAGCCCCTGGAGTCGGTCGGGATCCGCACGTACCTGCACGTCCCCTCGCCGGGGCTGCTGGACCGCTTCCTGGCCGAGGGCGCGCGCAGGTTCGTGTTCGAGGGCAGCGAGTGCGGCGGGCACGTCGGGCCGCGCGCGAGCTTCCCGCTGTGGGAGGCGCAGGTCCAGCGGCTGCTGGCGTACTGCGACGCGCACGAGGGCGCGGCCGCCGGGCTGTCGGTGATGTTCGCGGGCGGGATCCATGACGAGCGTTCGGCGGCGATGGTGGCCGCGCTGGCCGGGCCGCTGGCCGAGCGCGGCGTCGGGATCCGCCTCCTGATGGGGACGGCGTACCTGTTCACCTACGAGGCGGTCGCCGCCGGGGCGATCACCCCGGGGTTCCAGCGGGCCGCGATCGAGTGCGACGGCACCGCGCTGCTGGAGACCTCGCCGGGGCACGCGACCCGGTGCGCCCGCACCCCCTACGTCGCGGCGTTCGAGGAGCGGCGGCGCCTGCTGGAGGAGGCGGGGACGCCCCGCCAGGAGGTGTGGCGGCTGCTGGAGGAGCTCAACCTCGGCCGGCTGCGGATCGCCAGCAAGGGCCTGCGCCGCGAGCCCGGCCGCGGGCCGCTGGCCGGGGCGGGCGGCGCCGCCGAGCCGGGCGGCCTGGTACCGGTCGGCGCGGACGAGCAGCGCGCCGAGGGCATGTTCATGCTGGGGCAGGCCGCGGCGCTGCGCTGGTCGACAACCAGCATCACCGGCCTGCACGAGCAGGTCAGTACTGGGGCGACGTTCTTCCTGGCCACGCGCGCTGCCACGCTCGGTCTCGCCGGGGCGGGCGCGGAGTCCGCGCGGGCCCGCGGCGCCGCCGGCGCCGCCGAGGCCGCGACGGGCGCTTCCGGTGCCTCCGCCGAGGGGGCGGCCGGGGAGCCGATGGACATCGCGATCGTCGGCATCGGCTGCGTGTTCCCGGGCGCCGCCGACAGCGCGGCGTTCTGGGCCAACGTCGTCCGCGGCGTGGACTCGATCTCCGAGGTGCCGCCCGACCGGTGGGACCCGGACGTCTACTTCGACCCGGCGGCGCTGCGCGAGGACGCGGGCGCGGGCGCCAAGACCCCGTCCAAGTGGGGCGGGTTCATCCCGGACGTCCCGTTCGACGCGCTCGCCTACGGCATCCCGCCCGCGTCGCTCGGCAGCGTCGAGCCGATGCAGCTGCTGGGCCTGGAGGTCGCCGCGCGGGCGCTGCGCGACGCCGGTTACGCCGACCGGCCGTTCGACCGCTCGCGCACCTCGGTGTTCTTCGGCGCGGAGGCGGGCACCGACCTGGGCAACGCCTACGGCGCCCGGGCGCTGCTGCCGATGTACTACGGCCAGGTGCCGCCCGGCCTGGACGAGCAGCTCCCGCGGCTCACCGAGGACTCCTGCCCGGGCGTCCTCACCAACGTGATCGCCGGGCGGATCGCCAACCGGCTGGACCTGGGCGGCGCCAACTACACCGTGGACGCCGCGTGCGCCGCGTCCCTGGCCGCGCTCGACGCCGCGTGCAAGGAGCTGGTCGCCGGCGGCAGCGACATGGTCCTGTGCGGCGGCGCCGACCTGCACAACGGCATCTACGACTACCTGCTCTTCTCCGCCGTGCGGGCGCTGTCGCCGCGCGGGCGGTGCGCGCCGTTCGACGCCGCCGCCGACGGGATCGCGCTCGGCGAGGGCGTGGGCTGCGTGGCGCTGAAGCGGCTGGCCGACGCCGAGCGCGACGGCGACCGGATCTACGCGGTGATCAAGTCGGTGGCGGCCGCCAGCGACGGCCGCTCGGCCGGGATCACCGCGCCCCGCGCGGAGGGCCAGCGGCGGGCGCTGGAGCGCGCGTACCGGCGCGCGGGGGTGTCGCCGTCCCGCGTCGGGCTGGTGGAGGCGCACGGCACCGGCACCGAGGTCGGCGACCGGGTCGAGCTGGCCACGCTCACCGAGACGTTCACGGGGGCCGGGGCGCGGCCGGGCGGGACGGCGCTGGGCTCGGTCAAGTCCCAGATCGGCCACACCAAGTGCGCCGCGGGCCTGGCGGGCCTGATCAAGACCGCGTACGCGCTGCACACCGGCGTCCTGCCCGGCACCCTGCACCTGGAGCGGCCCAACCCGTCCTGGGACGCGGCGACCAGCCCGTTCGCGTTCGGGCGGACGACGCGGCCGTGGGCGGCGGCGCCGGGCGAGCGGTACGCGGGGCTGAGCGCCTTCGGGTTCGGCGGCGCCAACTTCCACGCCGTCCTGGCCGGGTACGACGGGGCGCCGGAGCCGGTGTCCGGGGTCGCCGAGTGGCCCGCCGAGCTCTTCCTGATCCGCGGCGCGGACCAGGCCGAGGCCGGCGCCGAACTGGACCGGCTCGAGGCGCTGCTGACCGACGGGACGGCATCGGCCTCCGGCGGGGGGCAGGGGCGGGTGCGGCTGCGCGACCTGGCCCGCACGTTCGCCGAGCGCGAGGGCCCGGTGCGCGCGGCGCTGGTCGCCACCGGCCCGGACGACCTGCGCGACAAGATCGCCGCCGCGCGGGAGTTCCGCGCCGCCCCCGGCGTGCGCGTGGCCGACGAGGACGGCGCGGTGGCCGGCGGCCGGGTCGCCTTCCTCTACCCGGGGCAGGGCAGCCAGCGGCCGCACATGCTCGCCGACCTGTTCGTGACCTTCCCGCGCCTGCAGCGGCTGCTGCGGCTGGCCGGGGGCCGCTACGCCGGCGCGATGTTCCCGCCCGCCGCGTTCACCCCGGAGGAGGCGGAGCGGCAGCGCCTGGCGCTCACCGACACACGGGTCGCGCAGCCCGCCCTGGGCATCGCCGGGCTGGCCGTCCACCGGCTCCTCACCGCGCTGGGCGTGCGGCCGGACCTGGCCGCCGGGCACAGCTACGGCGAGCTGGTCGCGCTGTGCGCCGCCGGGGTGTTCGGTGAGGAGGACCTGATCGGGCTGAGCGCCGCCCGCGCCGAGGCCATCCTGGCCGCGGCCGGGGTCAGGGTCGGGACCGGCGCGGGCGGGGACGCGGGCGCCATGGCCGCCGTCGCCGCCCGCCTGGAGGACGTCCGCGCCGCCCTGGACGGCGTCGGCGAGGTCGTCGTCGCCAACCACAACGCGCCCCGCCAGGTGGTGATCTCCGGATCGTCGCCGGGGATCGAGCAGGCCCTGGCGGCTCTGGGCGAGCGGGGGATCGCGGGCAGGCGGCTGCCGGTCGCGTGCGCCTTCCACAGCCCGCTGGTCGCGGGGGCGGCCGCCGCGCTGCGCGCCGAGCTGCACTCCCGCGACCTGCGCTCGCCCGCCTACCCGGTGTGGTCCAACTCCGGCGCCGCGCCGTACGACACCGACCCGGACCGGCTGCGCGCCACCCTCGCCGGGCAGGTCGCGGTGCCGGTCCGGTTCGTCGAGCAGATCGAGGCGATGTACGCGGCGGGCGCCCGGATCTTCGTCGAGGCCGGGCCGGGGCGCGTCCTGACCCAGCTCACCGGCAAGATCCTCGGCGACCGGCCGCACACCGCCGTGGCCGTCGACGTCCCCGGCGAGGAGGGGGTCGAGCGGCTGCTGACGGCGCTGGCCGACCTGGCCGTGGCGGGGGTGCCGGTGGACCCGCTGCCGCTGTTCGCCGGGCGGGACGCGCGGCCGCTGCCGTCCGCTGGCGCGGTTCCCAGCACGGGCCGCAGCACGGGCCCCGGCACGGGGCCCGGCTGGATCGTGAACGGACATCTCGTACGCACCGCCGACGGCGGCCATCTGGACAACGGGCTGCGCCCCGCCGAGCGGATCGCGCCGCCGCTCGCGGGCGTGCCGCAGGGGGAGACCATGGATTCCGGACAGAACGTTTCCGCGCCGCCGCAGCCGGGCGGGGCGCGCACCGCTTCCGTGCCCCCTCCGTCCCCGGCGCCCTCGGTCCCCGCGGCGTCCTCGGCGCCCTCAGGGGCCTCGGAGGAGGCCGCGGAGGGCGAGGCGGCGGTGCTGGAGTTCCTGCGGTCCGGACGGGAGATCATCGCGGCCCAGCGCGAGGTCGTGCTCAACTACCTGGCCGGCGAGCAGCGGCCCGGGGGCGGGGCCGTGCCGCGGCCGCCGCTGCCGGCCCGGTCCCGCGCGCCGCGGCCCCTGCCCGTGCCGGTCCCGGGACCGCGCCGGGCGATGCCGGGCGAGGCCGTGAGCGCCTCCTCCGGCGCCGGCACGACCGGCGCGAACGGCGCGGAGCCCGAGCCGGAGGCCCGGCCCGCGGCGCCGGGCCCCGCCGACATCCGCAGCGGAGCGAGGAATGTCGGCGAAGCCGTTGCCGGGGGGTCTGGGGGGGCGTCCCCCCAGAATGATGCCGACATCCGGTCGACGGTCCTGGAGGTGATCGGTTCCCGCACCGGCTATCCGGAGGGGATGCTGGCCGTGGAGCTGGACCTGGAGGCCGATCTGTCGATCGACTCCATCAAGCGGACCGAGATCATCGGCGAGCTGGCCGAGCGGGTCGGGCTGGCCCCGGCCGGGACGCGGCTGGACGAGACCGTCGCCGAGCGCCTCGCCCGCATCAAGACCATCGCCGAGCTGGTCGCCTGGATCGGCGAGCGCCTGGCGGGCAGGACCGACCCCGCCCCGGACCCCGTCCAGGAATCCGCCCCGCCCCCCGCCGCCGTGGAGGGGACGGCGACGCTGCGGCACGTCGTGCGCATGACCGAGCTCCCCGAGCCGCCGCCGGGCTTCCCGGACGCCGCCGGGCGGTTCGCGGGCCGCACCTTCGTGATCGTCGACGACGGGTGCGGGATCGCGCTCGAACTCGCCGCGCTGCTGGAGGACCAGGGCGCCCACGTGCGCACCCCGAGGGAGCCGGACGGCCCCTGCGACGGCCTGATCCACCTGGGCTCGCTCCAGCCGGGCGGCGGGCCGGTGCTGCCGGGGGCCTACGCCCCGATCCGGGCGGCGCTGGTGGGCGGCCTGCGCTGGCTGGTGCTGGCGGGCGGGACGGGCGGCACGTTCGCCCGCCGCTACGACGGCGGCGACGCGGGCGACCCGACTCCGGGCACCGGGCTGCGCGGCCTGGCCCGGACCCTGGCACGGGAGTTCCCCGAGACGCTGGTGCGCGCCCTGGACGTCAACACCAAGGAGACGCCGCGCGCTATCGCGCTGCGCGTCCTGGCGGAGATGGCCGACGCGGAGGCACCCGTGGACGTCGGCCACGACGGCGAGGTACGGCGCACGCTCACCGTCGTCCCCGCCGAGCTGCCGCTCCCCGCCGCGGCCCTCGGGCCCGACGGGCGGCCCGCGCTCGGCCTGGACGCGAACAGCGTCGTGCTGCTGACCGGGGGAGCGCGCGGCATCACCGCGAAGGTGGCCCTGGAGCTGGCCCGCACGACCGGCTGCCACATCGAGCTCGCGGGCCGTACGCCGCTGCCCGGCGCCGAGCCGGCCGGGCCCCCGCCCGCGGAAGCGCACGACGAGGCGGCGCTGCGCCGCTTCCTGGTGGCGCGGGGCGGGAACCGCACCCCCGCCGAGATCGAGGCGGAGATCCGCCGGATCCTCGCCGCCCGCGAGGTGGCCGCGACGCTGGAGGCGCTGCGCGAGCACGCCGCCTCCGTCCGCTACCAGACCCTGGACGTGCGGGAGGCCCAGGCCGTCCGGGCCCTGGTGGAGGACGTCTACGCCCGCCACGGCCGCCTCGACGGGGTAGTCCACGGCGCGGGGCTGGTGGATGACCGGCTGGTCCGCCACAAGGATCCGGCCTCCTTCGACCGGGTGTACCGGACCAAGGTCGACGGCGCGTCCGCGCTGGCCGCCTCCGTCCGCCCGGATCTCGGCTTCTTCGTGGTGTTCGGCAGCGTCTCGGGCGTCCGCGGCAACCGCGGCCAGGCCGACTACGCCGCCGCCAACGACGCCTGCGACACGTTGGCCCACGCCTGGCGCACCCGGTTGCGCGGCCGGGTGCTGGTGGCCGACTGGGGCCCGTGGGCGGGCGGCGGGATGGTCACGCCCGAGCTGGCCCGCGAGTACTCCCGCCGGGGCGTGCCGCTGATCGATCCGGACGCGGGCGTGGCCGCGCTGCTGCGCGAGATCGTCCACGGCGACGAGGTCCAGGTCGTCTTCACGGGGGTGCCGTCATGAACCGTGCCCGAGCGAACGGGAAGGCCGCGGTGGCGGCCAGGTGGGGCCCATGAGCGGCGGCGGGAGCCCCGCCGGCCGCGGGGCCGGGGCGGGGGCCGCCGAGCCGATCGCGATCGTCGGACTCGGGGCGATCTTCCCCGGGGCCGGGACGGCCGCCGCGTTCTGGCGCAACGTCCAGAACGGCGTGGACGCGATCCGCGACGTGCCCCCCAACCGCTGGGACCCCGACGTTTACTACGACCCGGGCGCCTACGACCGGCCGCCCGAGAGCGACCGCTTCTACTGCCGCCGGGGCGGGTTCATCGACGACCTCGCCACGTTCGATCCCGCCCGGTTCGGGATCATGCCGGCCGCGGTGGCCGGGATGGAGCCCGACCAGCTGTTGGCGCTGCGCACCGCCGCCGAGGCGATCGCGGACGCGGGCGGCGAGGAGCGGCTGCCGGACCGGGAGCGGATCGGCGTGGTCATCGGCCGCGGCGGCTATCTGACCCCGGGCGTGGCCCGGTTCGACCAGCTGGTGAGCGTGTCGCACCAGGTCACCGGGGTGCTGGCCGAGCTGCTGCCGGAGCTGGGCGGGGACCGGCTGGCCGAGATCGGCGCCGCGTTCCGGGCCCGGCTCGGCCGGGCCGAGGACTCCGGCGGGCTGGTGCCCAGCTTCGCCGCGTCCCGCATCGCCAACCGGTTCGACCTGCGCGGCCCCGCCTACACGCTGGACGCGGCGTGCGCGTCCTCGCTGCTGGCGGTGGAGCACGCGGTGCGGGCGCTGCGGTCCGGGCAGTGCGACGCGATGCTGGCGGGGGCCGTGCACCACGCGCACCACGTCACGGTGTGGAGCGTGTTCAGCCGGCTGCGGGCGCTGAGCCGGGGCGAGCGGATCCGCCCGTTCGACCGGGCGGCCGACGGCACGCTGCTGGCCGAGGGCACCGGGATGGTGCTGCTGAAGCGGCTGGCCGACGCCGAGCGCGACGGCGACCGGGTGCACGCGGTGATCCGCGGCGTCGGGTCCTCCAGCGACGGCCGGGCCGGCGGGATCATGAGCCCGCAGGTGGACGGGCAGGTGCTCGCGGTGGAGCGGGCCTGGCGGGACGCCGGTCTGGACCCGGCCGAGCCCGGCGCGGCCGGGCTGGTCGAGGCGCACGGCACCGCGACCCCGGCGGGGGACGAGGCGGAGCTGGCCACGCTGCGGCGCGTCTTCGGGACCGCGCCGGCGGGCCCGGGGGCCGGCGGCGGGCCGCCGCTGTGGCTGGGCACGGTCAAGTCGATGATCGGGCACGCGATGCCCGCCGCCGGGATGGCCGGGCTGATCAAGGCGGCGTGCGCCGTGCGGGACGCGGTGCTGCCGCCGACGCTGAACATCGAGGAGCCGCACGCCGCCCTGGCCGGGACCCGGCTGCGGCCCGTCCGGGAGCTGGCGGAGTGGGAGCCCGCGGTGGAGGGGATGCCGCGCCGCGCCGTCGTGAACGCCTTCGGGTTCGGCGGCGCCAACGCGCACGTGGTGCTGGAGGAGCCGCCCGCGTCGTCGGCGTCCCCGGCCTCAGGGCGTGGCCTGCGGAGGGTCTTCGCGGCGGGCGGCGCCGGGCGGTTCGGCGGCCAAGGCGTCGGGACGGGCGCCGAGGCGGGCGCCGAGGCGGTGCTGCGGCTGTCGGCCTCGTCCCCGGACGCCCTCAACGACCTGCTCTCCCTCCCGGACGAGGAGCTCATGGCGCGCGGCGAGTCCCCCGCCGGAGGCGGCGCGGGCGTGTGCCGGGTCGCGATCGTCGAGCCCACCGCGCGCAAGCTCGACCTGGCCCGCGCGGTCGTCGCCCGCGGCACCCCGTGGCGGGGGCGCAGCGACATCTGGTTCACGCCGCGGCCGATGCTCGGCGGCGACCCCGGCACGGGCCCCGGCACGGGCGCGGGGACGGGCGCGGGGACGGGCGCGGGCCGCACGGCGTTCCTGTTCCCCGGCTTCGAGCCCGCCTTCGAGCCCCGGATCGACGACATCGCCGCGCACTTCGGACTGGAGCCGCCGCGGCTGACCGGCCGCTCCGACGCGCTCGGCCACGCCGCCGACGTGATCGCCGCCGGCCGGCTGCTGGCCGCCGCGCTGGCCCGGCTCGGCATCGAGCCGGACGTGGCCGCCGGGCACAGCCTCGGCGAGTGGACCGCGATGATCGTGTCCGGGATGTACCCGCCGGAGGCCGTGAACTCCTTCATCGCCGCGCTCGACGACGAACCGCCGCTGCGGATGCCGGACGCGGCGTACGCGGCGCTCGGCTGCGGCGCGCACCGCGCCCAGGAGGTCCTCGGCGGCCGCGGCGACGTGGTCGTCAGCCACGACAACTGCCCGCACCAGTCGGTGATCTGCGGGCCCCCGGTGGCGGTCCGGGAGGTGCTCGGACGGCTCGCCGCCGAGGGCGTCCTCGGGCAGGAGCTGCCGTTCCGGTCCGGGTTCCACACCCCGATGGCGCGGGTCCACCTGGAGGCGGCGCGGCGCTCGTTCCGGGCGCTGCCGATCCGGGAGCCGCGGTACCCGCTGTGGTCGGCGACGACGGTGGCGCCGTTCCCGTCCGACCCGGCGGAGGTGCGCGAGCTGGTCATCCGGCATCTGCTGGAGCCGGTCCGGTTCAGCGAGCTGATCGAGGAGCTGTACGGCTGGGGCGTCCGGGCGTTCGTGCAGGTCGGGCCGGGCAGCCTGACCGGGTTCGTCGGCGACCGGCTGGGCGGCCGCGATCATCTGGCACTGGCGGTGAACGTGCCCAAGCGCGACGGGATGGCGCAGCTGCGCCGGGTGGTGGCCGCGCTCTGGGCCGAGGGCTACGGGTCGGCCGGTGCCGGGACGGCGCCGTTCCCGGGCGCCGGCGACGCGGGCGGCCACCAGGGGCCCACGGGCATCAGGCTCGACCTGGGCACCCCGCTGGTCCGGCTGGACGGGGCCGTCCCGCCGCTGGTGCCGGCCTGGCCGGGCGGGGACGGCGGCTGGCCCGAGCTGCCCGCGCGCGACCCGGTGATGGCCGAGCTGGACGCGCTGCTGCGGGAGGCCACGGCCACCGCGCAGAGCGTGGTGGACGCGCTGGGCCCGGCCGGCGGCGCCGACGCCGAGGCCGTCGCCGGCCAGGACATCGGGATCGACTCCGAGTTCGATCCGGGCTTCGACGGGAGCGTCGCCGGCGGCGGCGTCCCCGGCCTCGACCGGGACTTCGGCGCCGGACCGCGGACACGCGCCGCCGGGGCGGCCGGGCCGGTGCGGGAGCCGGAGGTCACGGAGCTGACGACCTCCCGCACCTTCTCGCTGGAGGCGATGCCGTACCTCACCGACCACTGCGTGATCCAGCAGCCCGCGGGCTGGCCGGAGATGTCGGACCGGTTCCCGGTCGTCCCGCTGACCACCCTCCTGGAGGTGATGGCCGAGACCGCCCGGGAGCTGCTGCCCGAGCTGGTGGTCGTCGGGTTCGAGGACGTGCGGGCGCTGCGCTGGGTGGTGGCCTGCCCGCCGACGACCGCCGACATCCGGGCGCAGCTCGTCCGGGACGAGGGCTTCCGGGCGGCCGGGCCGCGCCGGGTGCGGGTGTCGGTGCAGGGACACGCCGACGGGACCGTGCTGCTCGCCGAGCGGTACCCGGCCGTCCCGCTGCGGACCCTGGACGACCGCAGCCCGCTGGACGGGGAGGGCCCGCCGCCGGTGACGGCCGCGCAACTCTACGACGAGCGGTGGATGTTCCACGGGCCGCTGTTCCAGGGCGTCTCGGAGATCTGCTCGATGGCCGGCGACGGGCTGCGCGGCGTGCTGGCCGCGTCCGCCACGCCGGGCGCGCTGCTGGACAGCGCCGGGCAGCTGTGCGGCCACTGGATCCAGGTGTACGGGGAGAAGGATCAGACCGTCTTCCCGATCGGCATCGGCCGGGTGTCCTTCTACGGCCCGCCGCCGCCCGCCGGGGAGCGGCTGGACACCACCGTCTGGAACCGGTCGATGTCGGAGACCATCGTCAAGTACGACGTCGAGATGACCCGGTCCGCGGGCGGGGCGGTCTGGGGGCGGATCGAGGCGTGGACGACGCGCCGCTTCACCACCGACGAGGCGACCTGGCGGATGAAGTTCACCCCGGAGGTGTCGGGGGTGGGCGACCCGCGGCCGGGCGGCTGGTGCCTGGCCCGCCGGCACTGGGACGGCTCGTCCGCCCGCGACCTGCTGATGCGGCAGTACCTCGGCGCCGCCGAGCGCGAGGTGTACCACCGGCTGCGGCCGCGCGAGCGCGGGCCGTGGCTGCTGGGCCGGATCGCGATCAAGGACGCGGTGCGGTACTGGCTGTGGGAGCGGGGGCACGGGCCGCTGTTCCCGGCCGAGCTGACCGTGCACGAGGACCTGGGCGCGGCCGGCGGCCCGGGGGAGGGCCGGCCGATCGTGACGGGGCCGTTCGAGACGGACCTGACGGTGGCGGTCGCGAGCACGGCCGAGCTGGGCGCGGCGCTGGTGCGGCCCGCTCCCGAGCCCGCCGGGATCGCGGTCGTGCCGGTCGGCGATCCGGAAGACGGCCCGGGGGACGGCCCGGGGGACGGCGCCGCCGGCGGTTCGGAGGCGATGCGCCGCGCGGCACGGGCGGCCGGTCTCGCCGCCGGCCGGGTGGCGGAGGTGGAGTCGTGCCTGCTGGACGGGCACGCCGTGGCCTGGACGGTCGCGGCGCCCGACGACGGTGGCGGGGACGAGGGCGGCCGGGAGGACGGCCGCGACGGAACGGGCAACGGGGAAACGGGGGAGCAGAGAGCATGACACGCGCGGACGGCGTCCTCTCCGAGGTCGTCCAGATGCTGGTCGACGTGGTCGGCGACGACTTCCTGCTGGAGGGCGACGTGGGACCGGAGACCACGCTGAACGAGGACCTGGCGCTGGAGAGCATCGAGTTCGTCGCGCTGGCCGAGCGGCTGCGGCGCCGCTTCGGCGACCGTGCCGACCTGGCCTCGCTCGTCGCCGGCATGGATCTGGACCAGATCATGCGGATGACGGTCGGCGACCTGGTGCGCCACATCGAGTCGCGGCCGGAGTCCCCGGCCGCGACCGCCGGGGTCTGAACCGTTGGCCCCCTTCGTGCACGCGCGGGGCGTGCGTTTCCACGTCGTGGACCTGGGTGCGGGACGGCCCGGAGCCGGCCCGCGGACGGCCGAGCCGCTGGTGATGCTGCACGGGCTGTTCACCGGCAGCGCCGCGTCCTGGTTCTTCACGGTCGCCCCCGCGCTCGCCCGCACCCGCCCCGTGCGGCTTCCCGACATGCGGGGGCACGGGCTCAGCGAGCGCACCCCGACCGGCTACGACACCGCGACCCTGGCCGCCGACCTGGCGGCGCTGACCGCCGGCCTGCCGCCGTTCGCGCTCGCCGGGCACAGCTACGGCGCGGCGGTCGCCGTGCGGTTCGCGCGGGCCCACCCGGGCCGGGTGACCCGGCTGGCGCTGATCGACCCGCCGTTCGCCGGGGCGTGCGGCGGCGTCCCGGCCCCGGCCCTGCTCGCGCGCGAGCCGGGACGGCGCAGCGGCGTGCGCGCCCTGCTGGAGCAGACGAGCGTACTGGCCGATCTGGCCGCCGAACCGGCCGTGACGGCCGCCGATCTGGGCGCCCTGGAGGGCGTGCCGGTACTGGCCGTCGCGGGCGAGGACTCGCCGTTCCGCGCGGCCTGCGACCTGGTCGGCCAGGCACTGCCCGCGGCCCGCTGCCACGTCCTGCCGGGTGGTCACGACCTGCACCTCACCGCGCGGCACCGGCTGGGGCCGCTGCTCGAAGCCTTCCTGGCCGAGGAGCCCAGCCCATGCCTGAACTGATCGCGCGCGGGAACCGCTTCCACGTCCAGACGCTCGACCCCGCCGGCCCGGCCGGGCGTGGCGCGCCGGTCGTGGTGTTCGTCCACGGCCTGGTCATGGACAACCTGTCGAGCTTCTACTACACGCTGGCCGCCCCGGTCGCCGAGTCCGGGGCGAGGACCGTCCTGTACGACCTGCGCGGGCACGGGCGGTCCGGGCGCACCCCGACCGGGTACGGGATGGCGGACGCGGTCGCCGACCTGTTCGCCGTGCTCGACGCCCTCGGGGAGCGGCGCCCGGTGCACCTGGTCGCCAACAGCTTCGGCGGCGTGATCGCGCTCAACGCGGCGCTGGCCCGGCCCGGGCGCGTCGCCGGGCTGGTGCTGGTCGAGGCGTACGGGCCGTCCGAGCGCCCCGCCGAGTGGACCGAGTCCATGCTCAACACCCTCGGCAGGTCGGCGCTGGTGCTGGAGCACGAACGGCTCGCCGACCAGCTGCTGTCGATCGGCTGGCGGCGGCACGGGCGGCAGGCCGCCACCGCGGACGCGCTGGTCAACGGCACCAGCCTGCTGGAGGACCTGGCAGCCGTGGAACCGGTCCCGCCGGGTGCGCTCGCCGCGCTGTCCTGCCCGGTGCTCGCGGTGTACGGGGAGCACTCCGATGTGGGCGAGGCCGGTCGGCTGCTGCTGGCCTCCGTACCCGACTGCACGTTGCACACCCTGGCGGGCCACGCGCACAGCGTGCTGAGCGAAGGCACCGCCGAGCTTCTGGAGGTCATGTTGCCCTGGCTGTCCGACCATGCGGGTACGAGGAGCCCCGCCGGCGCCCATCGCGGGCTTGCACGTTCCGGCGCCCGCACTGCGTCCACGCGTTCCGGTTTCGCCGGTTCCGGTGTCCTCCGGGCGGCCGTCCTGAGCGGGGGTGCGGTCTGGTGAGCGGGCGCAGGGTGAAGGTGCCCTCGCTGCTGGGCGAGGACGGCTCGGTGGCCCGGCCCCCGGCCGCGGCCGGGGAGGGCGGGGCGCGGCGGCGCTTCCTGTTCGCGGTCCCGCCGCTGACCGGCCACGTCAACCCCACCGTGGCGGTGGGCGCGGAGCTGGTCCGGCGCGGCCACAAGGTCGCCTGGGTGGGCCAGCGGGCCTTCCTCGAACCGCTGCTGCGCCGCGGCTCGATGATCTTCACCGCGGAGGACGAGGCGTTCGCGGCCCGCCTGGAGGAGGCCCGCCGGGAGTGGCTCGGCCTGCGCGGCCCGGCGGCGCTGCGGTTCCTGTGGGAGGAGTTCATCGTCCCGCTGGGGCACGCGATGATGCCCGGGGTGGAGAACGCGATCAAGCGGTTCCACCCGGACGTGGTGATCGGCGACCAGCAGGTGCTGGCGGCCCCGGTCGCGGCCCGGCGGCGCGGCCTGCCGTGGGCCACCTCGGCCACGACGTCGGCCGAGTTCACCCGGCCGCTGGCGGGCATGCCGCTGGTGGAGGAGTGGGTCCGGGACCTGATCGGGGAGTTCCAGCTCGACCACGGCATCGATGACCTGCTGGACCTGCGCTTCTCCGACCATCTGGTGCTGGCGTTCACCACGGGCGCGCTGATCGGGGACGTCTCGTTCTTCCCCGGGCACTTCGCGTTCGTCGGGCCCGCGCTGCGCCGTCCGGCGGCGGGCGACTTCCCGTGGCAGTGGCTGGACGAGGGCGGCGGCCGTCCGGCGGTGCTGGTCTCGCTGGGCACCATCGACGGGCCGGCCGGGGAGCGGTTCTTCCGGGTCGCCGCCGAGGCGGTGCGGAGCCTGGACGTGCGCGCGGTGTTCGTGGCGCCGCCCGCGACGCTGCCCGACCCGCCGCCGAACGTGCTGGTGCGCGAGCACGTCCCGCAGCTGTCGCTGCTGAAGCGGATGTCGGCGGTGGTCTCGCACGGCGGGCACAACACCGTCTGCGAGACGCTGGCGCAGGGCCTGCCGCTGGTGGTCGCGCCGATCCGGGCGGACCAGCCGGTTGTGGCGCGGCAGGTGGTGGGCGCGGGCGCGGGCATCACCGTGCGGTACGGCCGGGTCGGGCCGGGCGAGCTGCGGGCCGCGCTGGGCTCGGTGCTGGAGAACGCCGCCTACCGGGAGGCGGCGGCCCGGGTCGCCGAGTCGTTCGCGGCGGCCGGTGGCGCCGCGCACGCGGCCGACCGCCTGGAGAAGCTGGCGTGATCCTGGACGCGGCCGCCGCCACCGCCGCGGCCGTCACGGGCGCGCCCAGGGCCTTGCTGCCCCTGGCGGTCGGCTCGGGGGTGCTGCTGAACGCGGTGCGCCTGCGCAGGCGGATCATCTGCCTGCGCAGAGTCGCCCCGGCCGGACGGTACGAGCCGTTGCGCTGGGCGGCCGGTGGGCGCGGGGCGGAGGGGCCGTACGGGCCGTACGAGATGCTCACCGCGGAGAAGGCCGTGCTGAGCGGCCAGGCGAGGAGGGCCGCGTTCGCTCATGCGCGGGCACGCGAGCTTCAGGTCCTCGACCTGATTCCCTCGGATCTGCCCGTGCAGAGGGCCCTGGACTTCGCCCGTGGCTTCGACCCCAGGAAGTACCGGGACGACCCCCTCGCCGTGGGGTGCGGCGTAGGGTTCGCCACGGTCGTGGCAGGCGATGTGCTGGAACGCGCAGGACTCCCGCCCGGTCCGCTGGAGCCGGGTGAGTACGGGGCCGCCACCGCACGGCTGCGGCAGTGCGCGCAGCCGCGCCGCCAGGGGAAGGGCTTCGCGGCGGACCTGGCGGTCGTTGCGGGGCACACCACCCCGCGCGCGCCCGCCTGCGCCGCACGGAGGGCCTGGTTGCGCGGTCTCGGCGTCTCGCCGTGGGGCATCCTGGGCGGATCGGCGCTCGGCTACGCCATGGTGTGGCTCGCCCTGGCCGCCGACATCGCCTGGGGGATGCTCGCCGTCGCGGCCTACTGCCTCGTCCCGTACGTGGTCTTCGCCAAGACGGCGCTGGCGCCGCGCGATCTGCACCGGTCGGCGTTGCTGCGCCTGGTGCAGACGCCCTGGAGCTGGTGGCAGACCCTGCGCGCACCCGTGACCGCATGGGAGTGGGACCGGGTGGAGGGCGAGACCCAAGCCCGCGCCCACTACCGGGACGACCTGACCGAGGGGATCGAGCGCTTCTTCGACCCTCGCAGGGACGACTGCCCGTGGTGCGGGTCGTGGTCGCTGGAAGAGCATGTGACGAGCCGGGACGTGGTCCAGGCCAAGCCGGGACGCTTCACCCTCGACCGCTGCGCCGAATGCGGCCACATCTTCCAGAACCCGCGGCTCAACCAGGCGGGCCTGGAGTTCTACTACCGGGACGCGTACGGCGGCCTGGGAGCGGCGGCCAGCGAGCGGCTCTTCGCCATGCAGGGGCCCGCCTACCAAGCGCGCGCGGAACTGGCCGCCGTGCACCTGGGCCCGCGTACGTGGCTGGACGTGGGAACAGGGCACGGCCATTTCTGCCGTACCGCGAGGCAGGTCCTCCCCGAGACCGAGTTCGACGGTCTCGACCTGGGAGCGGGCGTGGACGAGGGCGCGCGGCGGGGCTGGCTGCGGCGCGCCTTCCGGGGCTGCTTCCCCGACCTGGTGGACGACCTCGCCGGGCGCTACGACATCGTCAGCATGCACCACTACCTGGAGCACACGCCCGACCCGTTCGGCGAGCTGGACGCCGCCGTGAAGGTCCTCGGGCCGGGCGGGCACCTGCTGATCGAGCTGCCCGACCCCGAATGCCGTACCGCCCGGCTGCTGGGCCGCCGCTGGGGCTCCTGGCTGCAACCCCAGCACCTGCACATGATCCCGATCGGAAACCTGGAACGGGCCCTGGCCGCGCGCGGCATGCACGTGGTGGCCCGAGAGCGGCGTGGCGCGAGGCAGCCTCACGACCTGGCGTTCTCGGTGCTGACCGCGCTCACGGCGCTCGCCCCGGACCCGTCCCGTCCCTGGGCCCCGCCAGGGGGAGGCCACCGCATCACCCGTCTCGCCAAGCGCGCGCTGCGCGTGGCCGGGCTGGCCTGCGCCGGGCCACTGCTGGCCCTGGCCGTGCTGCTGGAGCGGCTGCTGCTTCCACTGATTCCGGGGACGAGCAACGCCTACCGCCTACTGGCGCGAAAGGACGAAGGCTGATCAGCACCATGGAAACCCGGGCCGTCGCCGAACCGGCCGCCCCGGACATCAGGATCACCGCGTACGTGTTCGAGCGGATCTTCGGGAGGCCGCCAGGCAGCGTGCGGCATGCGCCCGGCGCGCTCACCCTCCTGAGCAGCGGCCCCGGCCCTCAAGGGCCCGGCCCTGGGGAACGCAGCCTGACCGTGGCCGTTCCCTGGGGCGCGATCGTCGCCGTAGGAGAAGGCCCGCTCGACCTCTACTCCATGAACCACCACGCCGACCGCCATACGGAAGGCGAGCCGCCCGCGTGGGCGGTCCCAGCGCTCAGGGCCCTGGAGGCCCACGACGTACCGGCGGCCCAGATGGTGGTGAACCGCGAGCTGCCCGCGCAGACCGGCCTTCTCCAGGGGGCCGAGACCTTCTGCGCCGTGTCCCAGGCCCTCCAGGACATCAACGGGCATCAGGCCCCGTCCCCGCCGTCCGTACCCGACGGCGACCCCGCCTACCTGACGGGCCTGCGCGCCCGCTCAGGGCACGCCCTGCTCCTGAGGGGCGACCACGGTGTGGAGCAGATCCCCTGCGATCTGGCAGGGGAGGGCCTGCGCTTCCTCATCATCGAGACCGGCGCCAACGAAGAACCCCCGGAGGCGCGCTGCCATCCACTCCTCGTGGAAACGGCCGCCGCCGCGCTCAGGGGCCGCGATCTGGAGGCGTTCGGCGCCCTCCTGGACCGCGGGCACGCGCGGGGAGAACCGTCCCTCGACCGTGCCCTGGACACGGCGCGCGAGGCCGGGGCACTGGGGGGCATGGTCGTCGGCCGGTGCGCCGTGGCGCTGGTGCCCGTCACCGCCGTCCGCCGCGTGCGGAAGAACGTGAAGGCGGGCCTCGCGGGCTCGACCCGCCGCCCGCCCCGCTTCCTCACCACCGTCCCGGCGGGACGCGCGGACCACGGACACGCGGACCACGAGGAGGGGAGCGCCGCTGAGCCGGTCAGAGCTTCGGTGTGAAGGGGCGGCGGTAGTCGGGATCGTCGGGCCGGGCCAGCCCGCGCAGGGCCGTCTCGACCAGCTCGATCCCCTGGAGCAGCGCGACCAGCCGCCCGCCCTCGCGGCGGTAGGTGTCGAGCACGGCCTCGATCCCGTGCGGCGGGACGAGGTCGCCGAGATCGACCCGGGCCGTGCGGAAGCCCTCCCGCGCCGCCTCCACGGAGGAGTTCACATGGTGCCGGGCCATCCTGGCCAGCGCGATCGGGTAGCGCCGCAGCACCCCGTACCGGCGGTACTCGGGCGGCACGAGTTCGAGCAGCCAGGCCAGCGCGGTGTCCTCGAAGCGCTCGGTGCCCGGAGGGTGGACCTGCGACGGCCAGCCGGGCGGGACGTACGTGCTCACACCGTCACGATAACCCAGGATCGAACATTCGTTCGATGCGACATGGACAGACGTTCCTTACCGGGCGCTACTGGGCCTGTCCGGGCTCGGGCCGGCCGGGCGCAGGGGACCGCCGGATGCGGATCTTGCCGGACTGCAGGTCGTCGCGGGCGGCGGTGTCGCCGGCCTGTTCATGGTCGTCCTGGCGGCGCGTCTTCTGCGCCTCCTGCTCCTCCATCTTGACCTTCTTGGAGCCCTCGAACGCGGACGCCAGGTCCTCGAACATGCCGCCGCCGAAGCCGGCGCCGGTCTCGCCGTCCCCGCGGATCGCGCCCATCAGGGACGTCTTGCCGGTGCCCTCCTGGGGCCAGTCGACGATCTCCGGCTCGGCGGCCGGCTTCGCCGTGCCCATGGCACGGCCCTTGACGCGCTTGCGGCGACGGAAGGGTGACCTCACAGGAACTCCAACGCGATGAGTCTCCGAATTTATCCCGCCCTCTGGTGGCGGCGGACGGGAGAGCAGGCGAAGCCTCCCCTCCACGGGATTCCGAGGATCGCCCGGGTCCCGGGGAGAACCCACACGATAGCCGGTGGCGCCCGATATCCGTCCTCACCGCCCGGGCGCCCGGGAAACCGCGCGGCGCGCCGTTCCGACCCACGTGGGCGACTCGGCTGGAGCGGTCCGAGCCGGTAGCCTGCGGGACGTGCGCCTATCCCATGTCATCGAGGTCCTGGAGGAGCTCTATCCCCCGTCGTGGGCCGAGCGGTGGGACGCCGTCGGGCTCGTCTGCGGCGACCCCGGCCAGGAGGTCGGCCGCGTGCTGTTCGCCGTCGACCCGGTCGCGGCGGTGGCGGACGAGGCCCTGGAGTGGGGCGCGGATCTGGTCATCACCCACCATCCGCTGCTGCTGCGCGGGGTCACCAGCGTCGCCGCCACCACACCCAAGGGGCGGCTCGTCCACCGGATGATCCGGAACGGGGTGGCGCTCTACACCGCCCACACCAACGCCGACGTGGCCGATCCCGGGGTCTCCGACGCCCTGGCCCGGGCGGTCGGGGTGACCGGGCCATTGCGCCCGCTGGCGCCCGACGCCGACGACCCGCGCCGCGGCCTCGGCCGGATCGGGGAGCTGCCCGAGCCGATGCCGCTGAGCGACTTCACGGCGCGCGCGGCGGCCGGGCTGCCCGCCACGGCCTGGGGGGTGCGGCCGGCCGGCGACCCGGCGCGCACCGTCCGCACCGTCGCGGTCTGCGGCGGCGCGGGCGACTCGCTGCTGGACGCCGCGCGCGCCGCCGGGGTGGACGTCTACCTCACCGCCGACCTGCGGCACCATCCGGCGTCGGAGTTCGCCGAGCACGACGGCCCCGCGCTGGTCGACGCCGCGCACTGGGCCACCGAATGGCCCTGGCTGGCCGACGCCGAGCGGCGCCTCACCGAGGCCTGGGCGGGCGGGCCGGAGACCCGGGTGTCCACGATCGTCACCGACGCGTGGCGCCTGCACGGCGCCTCTCCGGTGCCGGACGCCCGGCCCTCCGGAGCCGAGCCCGCGGCCGGCGTCCCGCTGGGCGCGGGCCCCCAGACCCCAGGGGCCGCGCCCGAACTCACCACCACTCCGGGGGTGGACCCCCGGACACCCGGGGCTGCGCCCGGAGTCAGCGAAGGAGCAAAGTGAAAGCCGCACCGCAAGCCCAGCTTCGCCTGATCGACCTGCAGGAGCTCGACAGCACGCTGGACCGGCTGGCGCACCGCCGCCGGACGCTGCCCGAGCTGGCCGAGGTCGACCGGCTGGAGGGCCGGCTGACCGAGTTGCGCGACGCCATCGTCGCGGCCGAGACCGAGGTCGGGGACCTCGACCGGGAGCAGAAGAAGGCCGAGCAGGACGTCGACCAGGTCCGGGCCCGGGCGGAGCGCGACCAGAAGCGGCTCGACTCCGGCCAGGTGACCTCGGCCAAGGACCTCAGCGGCCTGCAGACCGAGATCGCCTCCCTCCAGCGCCGCCAGTCCGACCTGGAGGAGGTCGTGCTGGAGATCATGGAGCGCCGGGAGGAGGCCGAGGGCCGGGTCACCGGGCTGCGCACCGAGCGCACCGGGGCCCAGGCCGAGCGCGACACCCTCGCCCAGCGCCGCGACACCGCGCAGAAGGAGATCGACGAGGAGGCCGGGAGCACCACCGCGGCCCGCGCCGCGGTCGCCAAGGACGTCCCCGAGGACCTGCTGACGCTGTACGGGAAGCTGCGCGGCCAGTTCGGCGGCGTCGGCGCCGCCAAGCTCTACCGGGGCGCCTGCCAGGGCTGCCACCTGGCCCTCAACACCGTCGACATCAACCGGATCCGCACCGCCGCGCAGGACGAGGTGATCCGCTGCGAGGAGTGCCGCCGCATCCTCGTCCGCACCCCAGAGTCGGGCCTGTGAGCCGCAGGCTCGTCGTCGAGGCCGACGGCGGCTCCCGGGGCAACCCGGGGCCCGCCGGGTACGGCGCGCTGGTCCGCGACGCCCTCACCGGCGAGGTGCTGGCCGAGGTCGCCGAGTCCATCGGGCACGCCACCAACAACGTGGCCGAGTACCGCGGCCTGATCGCCGGGCTGCGCGCCGCCGCCGGCGTCGACCCGTCCGCCCGCGCCGAGGTGCGGATGGACTCCAAGCTGGTCGTCGAGCAGATGTCCGGCCGCTGGAAGATCAAGCACCCGGACATGGTCCCGCTGGCCCTGGAGGCCCGCGAGCTGGCCTCCGGCCTGGGCTCGGTCACCTACACCTGGGTGCCGCGCGACCGCAACGCGCACGCCGACCGGCTCGCCAACGAGGCCATGGACGCCGCCGCCCGCGGCGAGACGTGGAGCCGCCGGGAGGACCCCGGGCAGGACGAGCCGGAGGACGAGGGCTCCGGCCAGGCCCGGGTGTGGTCGTCCGCCACCGGAACGGCCACCACCACGCTGCTGCTGCGGCACGGCGAGACCCCGCTGTCGATCGAGAAGCGGTTCGCGGGCACCGGGGACGTGCCGCTGACCGACAACGGCCTGGCGCAGGCCCGCGCGGCGGCCCGCGCCCTCAAGGACCGCGGCGTCGACGCGATCGTCACCTCGCCGCTCGTCCGCTGCCGCGCCACCGCCGCCGAGGTCGCCGCCGCCACCGGCGCCGCCGTCCGCGTCGAGGACGGCTTCCGCGAGACCGACTTCGGCGAGTGGGAGGGCCTCACCTTCGCCGAGGCGGAGCGGCGTTCGCCCGCCGAGCTCAAGGCCTGGCTCGCCGACCCGAACGTCGCCCCGCCCGGCGGGGAGAGCTTCACCCACGTCGCCCGCCGCGTCCGCACCGCCCTCGACAAGGTCAAGGTCCGCTACCGCGACCAGACCGTCGTGGTGGTCTCGCACGTGACCCCGATCAAGCTGCTGGTGAAGGAGGCGCTCGGCGCGCCGATGGCCTCCCTCTACCGGATGCGGCTGGACGTGGCCTCGCTCTCGGTGATCGACTGGTACGACGACGGACCGGCGACGCTGCGCTCGTTCAACGACGCCCACCACCTTCTCTGACCGGTTCCGGACGCCCGGCGCGCGTCCGCGGGCCCGTCCGGCCCGCGTTCGCGCGCCTCCCATGATCCCCGGTAATCTGGACGGACGGCGGACGAGCCGGCCGGACGGCCGCGTCGGGGCGATGCCCCGCCGAGGAAGGTCCGGGCTCCACAGGGCAGGGTGGTCGGTAACGCCGACCCGGGGCGACCCGCGGGACAGTGCCACAGAAAACAAACCGCCACCGCTCGGTGGTAAGGGTGAAACGGTGAGGTAAGAGCTCACCGGCGCCCACGGTGACGTGGGCGGCCAGGTAAACCCCACCCGGAGCAAGGTCAAGAAGGGGCGCCGCCAGGCGCCCCGCGCAGGCGTCCGAGGGCGGCCCGCCCGAGCCTGCGGGTAGACCGCTGGAGGCCGCTGGCAACAGCGGCCCGAGATGGATGGCCGTCGCCCGCCGCAAGGCGGGAACAAAACCCGGCCTACAGGCCGACTCGTCCGCCGCCCCCCTCTCTGCCCGGCGCTGGTCACGCTCCACGCCATCGCGGGCGGCGACCCGGAACGGCTCGCGGCCGCCGTCGACACCGCCTTCGGGCGATTCCGTTCGCTGGAGGCGTGAAGGGGTTCCGGCGGCGGGCCGCACCGGGCAGAGTGGCGGCATGAGGCTGCTGATCTTGGGAGGGACCGAGTTCGCCGGGCGGGCCTACGTCGAGGAGGGGCTCGCGCGGGGCTGGGACGTCAGCGTCCTCAACCGCGGCACGCACGCCGCCCCCGGCGGGGTGACCGCGCTGCGCGGCGACCGCCGCGCCGCCGGGGGGCTCGCCGCGATCGAGCGGGGCACATGGGACGTCGTCGTCGACACCTGGTCATGGGCCCCGGTCGCCGTCCGCGACGCCGCCAGGGCGCTGGCCGGCAGGGCGGGCCGCTACGTGTACGTGTCGACCCGCTCGGTGTACGCCTTCCCGGCCGAGGCGGGCGCCGACGAGAGCGCGCCCCTGGTCGAGGGGTCGCCCGACGGCGCCGACGACGGCGCGTACGCCACCATCAAGCGCGGCGCGGAGATCGCCGCCGTGGACGCCTTCGGGGACCGCGCGCTGCTGGTCAGGGCGGGCCTGGTGCTGGGACCGTACGAGAACATCGGCCGCCTCCCCTGGTGGCTGCGGCGGATCGCTCGGGGCGGCCCCGTGCTCGCCCCCGGGCCGCGCGACCTCGGGCTGCAGTACATCGACGCGCGGGACATGGCCGGGTGGAGCCTGGACGCCGCCGTCGCCGGGCTCGGCGGCCCGTACAACGTCGTCAGCCCGCCCGGTTTCACGACCATGCGGGAACTGCTCGAAACGTGCGTGGAAATCACCGGCTCGGACGCGGAACTGCGGTGGACCGACCCCGAGCGCATTCTCCGGGCGGGTGTCGAGCCCTGGCAGGACCTGCCGATCTGGCTTCCCCCGGGTGAAATGCACGGAATGATGCACCAGGCCGATGTCTCGAAGGCGCTCGCGGCGGGCTTGAAATGCCGTCCGGTCGCGGAGACCGTCGCCGACACGTGGGCGTGGCTGCGGAGCATCGGGGGAGTGCCGCCGCAGCGGCCCGACCGTCCTCAGGTGGGCCTGGACCCGGAGGTCGAGGCGTCCCTGCTCTGATCCCAGAACGCCTTGACCTCGGCCCACGGGAACAGCGGGCCCGGGTCGATCCGGCGCCGGACGAGACGGCGCCCGTCGTCGGTGGCGGGCACCATCTCCCGATCGAGATCGCTGTGCCGCACCAGCTCCCGCAATCCTGAGAATTCTTCGAGCAGCCCCCGCAGGACGTTCTTCAACGCCTCGATCTGCGCCGCGCCGAACTCCTCTTCCGGCACCTGGGACCGGGAATCGAAATGCCGCGGAAAGCGGCCCCGATTGACGAGCTCGATCCCGATCGACGGCGTGTTGTGGCCGCGCACATGCGCGGCCACCCGGTCCAACGGGACGAACCGCTGGACGCTCCCGTCCCGATCGATATAGAGATGCCCGCACACGCGGGGCCCGTGCTCCGCCAGTTCCCGGGCCGCCGCCAGGTCGGGCGTCTCGGTCGCGTGCAGCACCACGGCGGTCACCTCCGCCGCGGAACGCTCCGGCAGCGCCCGCCACCAGCCGACCGGCCGCTCCTCGATCACCATTCCGTCATGAGATCACAGCCCGGGGCCGAGGTCACGGGTGGTGAGGAGCGGCGGGTGATCGCTGTCCAAGGAACCACTCTTTGGGGGGAATCGTGAAATTTTCGGTCTCTCTCCGTGTTCGGTGTCATGCGACACAAACGGAGTCCCCGAGTCCGCTTACCTTCCAAGTAGAGCTGATCGACTTGGGGAGATCGGCGGTGACGGCGGGGCGCTGGGACCGGCCCCGCGGAGAGGAGCACCGATGTTCATCATCATGACAGCGGTCGCACTCATCGGCTTGCTGGCGTCACTGGTGTATCTGGTGGAGTTCGCGAGGGCGAGCCGGGGGGACGCCTTGTTCCTCCCGGCCTCGACGGGGCGCGCGCGGCGGGCGCGCCGCATCACGGGAATGTACGTGCGCGGGAACGACGACCAGCTCGTCGGGCGCTGAGCGGGCACGGGCCGTCACCGGCGACGGCCCGTGAACGGGACCGGCGGGCTCAGGTGAGCGTACGGGCGTCGTCGTCGGGGGCCTCGTCCGGAACGGGGACGAAGGCCTCCGCGGCGGGGTCGAGGATGTGCACGTTGGCGGTCTCGAGGTCGAGGTAGAGGCCCACCAGTTCGAGATCGCCGGCCTCCACCCGGTTGCGGAGCCAGGGGTAGGTGAGCAGGTTGTCGAGCTGCTGCATCACGTTGACCTGGCACAGGCGGGCGAGCGGCGGCTCGTCGCCGCGGGGCTCGGAGGCGAGGAAGCGGGCCAGGCTGTGGTTGCCGTGCTTCAGCCAGCGGGACAGGCTCGTCAGGTGATCGACCTCGGAGCCCCCCGCCAGCAGCGCGGCCATCGCGCCGCAGTTGGAGTGGCCGCACACGGTGATGGTGCGGATCCCCAGGACCTCGGTGGCGTACTCGACCGTCGCGGCGACCGAGTCGTCGGGTGTGCGGGAGCCGTACCGCGGGATCATGTTGCCGACGTTGCGGTTGATGAACAGGTCGCCGGGGCCGCTCGCGGTGATGATGTTGGGCACCACCCGCGAGTCGACGCAGGTGATGAACAGATGCTCGGGCTTCTGCTCGAACGCCAGCTCGGCCATGATCGGCCGCACCAGCGGCGCGGTACGGCCCTGGTACTCGCGGACGCCCGCCAGCAGCAGGGCGCTCGGCGAGACCTCGGGAGCGTCCAGCTCGGGGCCTTCGGTCCGCCGGCGCCTGTTCGCCCAGGGAGCCCACCAGCGGGCAGGCGGGGACGATTTACGCGGCGGCGACATATCACCAGTCACCGCTCTTTCATACCAACTCTCATGGATCTCGTCGATATCGACCCCACCTCCAAGCCGCTCATGTGCTCGACGCCACTCGTGGATGGCATCGAACGCGGCGTGGTCCATGAAGTCCACGTTCAGGTCCAGGTCGACCGCGGTCCCCGGCGGGATCCGCTGCAGCACGGCCGTCACCTTGGGCACCCCGAGAAAGGTGAGTGTGCCCTCCACGACCACGTGCCATCGCCCAGGCCGGCCCCCCGCCGACGTGTCACCGGCGGATCCTTGCGCGAGCCCCGCGGGCTGGGCGGCCGCCGGGGTGTCGCCGGCGGGGGGTGAGGGGCGGGGAAGGGGGGCGAGGGTTCCGGGGGGCGGCGCGGCCTCTTCCACGCGTACGGTCAGGCGTGTCAGGCGGCGCAGGGCCAGGATGCCCATGACGGCCAGCCCCAGGAGCACGCCCTCGCCCAGCCCCAGCAGCACCACGCCGCCCAGGGTGACGAAGTAGGCGGGGGCCTCGCGGTGGTGGCGCAGGTCGCGGACCCGGGCGGTGTCGATCATCTTGACGCCCAGCGCGACCAGCAGGGCCGCCAGGGCCGCCAGCGGGACCTGCTCGATGACGGGGCCGCAGGACAGGGCCAGCACCAGGATCCAGAGCCCGTGCAGCACGGTGGACGCGCGGGTGCGGGCGCCGGCCTCGACGTTGGCCGTGCTGCGGACGATCACGCCCGCGATCGGCAGGCCGCCGAGCAGGCCCGAGAGGGTGTTGGCCGCGCCCTGGCCGACCAGCTCGCGGTCGAGGTCGGCGCGCGGGACGCCGGCGGGGCGCCGCCGGTCGATCGCCACGCTGCACAGCAGCGACTCCACGGCGGCCACCAGCGCGATCGCGACGACCGCGCCGACGATCTCGGGCGGCGGGCCGTGCGGCAGGGCGGGGGCGTGCCATCCGGACAGCAGCGAGCCGGGCAGCTCGACGCGCGGCGCGTCCCAGGACAGCAGCCAGGCGGTCAGCGTGGCCACGGCGATCGCGGGGAGCGGGCCGGGGATCCAGCGGGCGGCCGAGAACCTCCCCTTCGGCAGGCGCGACCAGAGCAGCAGGACGGCGATGGTCAGCAGGCCGAGCAGCGTCGCCTGGGAGTGGTGGGCGACCAGCTGGCCGGGCAGTTCGCGCAGGTTGCTGATCGCCGAGTGCTGCGGGCTGCCGCCCAGGACGACGTGCAGCTGCGCCAGCACCATGACCACGCCGACCCCGGCCAGCATGCCGTGCACGATCGCCGGTGACACCGCCAGCGCGGTACGGGCCACCCGGCAGGCGCCCAGCGCGAGCTGGAGCAGCCCGCCCAGCATCGTGATCATGCAGGTGGCGCGCCAGCCGTACGCCTGGACCAGCTCGGCGACGATCACGGTGAGCCCGGCGGCGGGCCCGCTGACCTGCAAGGGGGCGCCGCCGGCCAGCCCGGCCACGATGCCGCCGACGATCGCGGCGATCAGTCCCGCGGCGATCGGGGCGTTGGAGGCGACCGCGATGCCGAGGGAGAGCGGGATCGCGACCAGGAAGACCACCAGCGAGGCGGGGAGATCCCAACGCAGAACGGATACGCTCAGTGTCTTTATCATCACACGGCGTAGGCAATCATGAGGCACCGACATTCCGCCGACGCAAAACGAGGCGGGGCCCACCGGTGTCGGTGGGCCCCGCCTCGTCGCCGGTCAGCGGCGGTAGTCGCGGTGGCTCTCCCAGTCGTCCTGCTGCCGGTTCTGGTCGGAACCGGGGTAGCCGGAGTTGCCGGGGTTGGCGGGGTTGGCCGGGTTGGACCCGTACGGGCCCCCGCCCGTGTCGGACGGCGAGCCCTGGTAGCCGCCCCCCTGCGAGCCGAAGTAGCCGCCCCCGTACGCCTGGGTGGCGTTGGGGTCGTAGGCCTGCGTGGCGTTGGGGTCGCCGTAGCCGGAGCCCGCACCGCCGGATTCGGGCTCGGTGGTGCCGTTGTAGCTGCTGCCGCTGAAGTCGCCGTAGCGTCCGGCCTCGCTGCCCGAGCCCGTGTCGCCGCCGAACGAGCCGTAGGAGTCGCGGCCGGTGCCCAGCGGGTCGTCGTAGCGCGAGGAGTCGCCGTACGCCGGGGACGTGGGGTAGCCCTCGCCCTGGCCGGAGCCGCCGTAACCCGCGCCGGACCCGGACGGCAGCCCCGACAGGTTCTGCGTCCCGGCCGGGTCGGAGCCGGTGCCCGGGGACGACCAGGGCCCGGTGGAGCCGCTCGGCCCGTACGAGGAGGACGGCGAGGTGCCGGAGCCCAGCGGGTCGTTCAGCGGGTCGTTGAGGGATCCGCCGTACGAGCCGCCGCTGTCGGGCAGGCCGGAACCCGGGGCCGGGCCGGATGTGCGCTGCCGGTCGTGCTGGATGCGCTGCAGCAGCTCGTCCACGGTCGGCAGCTTGTGGCCGTCGGTGTCGGCCGGAGAGCCGCCGGGTGCGCCGCCGTAGCCGCCGCCCGGGGCCGCGGGAGCGGCGGGTGCGGGGGGAGCGGCGGGCGCGGGCGGCTCGGCCGGGCGCGGCGGCTCGGAGTGCGAGCCGAGCGGCAGCCCGAGCGGGTCGGACACGCGCGGGTCGCCGGCGCCCGGCGGGGGCGGCAGCGGCCGGTCGAACGCGTCGGGCCGGGACGATCCGGGCGGCGGGCCCGCGGCGACCGGACGGCCGCCCAGCGGGTCGCCGGCGTCGGGCGGCGGCGAGGAGGGCCGGTACGAGGACAGGTCGGACCCCCCGTAGGAGGGCTCGGACCCGCCGTAGGAGGGCTCGGACCCGCCGTAGGACGGGTCGGACCCGCCGTAGGACGGCTCGGGCCCCCCGTAGGAGGGCTGGTCGAGGCCGGAGCCCGACCCGAACGACGACGTCGACGACGGGTCGGAGGAGCCGTAGTCCGGAGCCCGGTAGTCGGAGCCGCCGAACGGCCCCTGCGGGCCGGTGCCCATGGACTGGCCGAGCGGGTCGGCGTTCATCGGGTCACCCGCGGTGGCGCCGGGGTCGCCGCCGTATGGTCCGCCGCCGAGCCCGGGGTCGCCCCCGTACGACGGGGACTGCGGGAACGCGGGCTGCTGCTGCGGGGGCGCGGACTGCGGGCCGGTCGCGCCGTAGTCGCCACCGGGCGGGCCGTACTCACCACCGGGCGGGCCGTAGTCGCCGCCGGACGGGCCGGACGCGGCGGCCAGGCCGCCGGGGATGCCGGGCCCGCCGGGAGCGGCGTGCTGCCCGCCCGGACGGTCGGCGGGGCCGCCCAGCACGCCGGGGCCGCCGAGCGCGCCTACCGCGCCGCGCGAACCGGGCGCGTCGGCGCCCAGCGAGACGGGCTGGGTCAGCATCGGCTCGGGAGCGGACGGCATGGGCGGCTCGTTGCGGTGGATCCCCATCGGGTCGCCCTGCGCGTGCATCGGGTGCTCGTGGACGGGCTCACCCGGCATCGGCTCCCCGGGCATCGGCTCGTCGGCGCGCGCGTTCAGCGGGTCGGCGGCCGGGTCGACGGCCTCGTCCGCGTGCTTGTCGTGCTGCCAGGGGAACTTGGGCTTGTCGAAGGTGATGGTGGCCCAGTAGTCGTCGTCTTCCATCTCGTCGCTGGCCTGGCCACCGGGAGCGGGTGGCGCGGGGGCCGGGGCGGGGGTGGGAGCGGCGAGCGGGCCGCCGGCGACGCGCCGGTCGTACTCGGGCTCGGGCTGGCCGGGCCCGGGGTGGCCTGGCCCGGGTGGCTGGCCCTGCCCGGGGGCGTAGCCGTCGCCCTCGTAGCCGCCGGCCTCGTAGCCGTTGTCATAACCGGTGTTGTCGTACCCGGCGTCGTACCCGGGGCCGTAGCCGTCGTCGGCCATCTCGTCCGGCGGGGCGGAGCGGTGGCCACGGGGAGCCGGCCTGTCGTCGGCCATCCAGTCATCGTCGTCGTCGCGTCCCGCCCTGCTGGCCCGCAGGCCCAGGGCAACCAGGACGACCACCAGCACCACGACCACGCTGAGGCCGAAGACCACGAAATACGTCATGCCACCACCCAATGCCTTGGTCCGGCGAGAGTCGCCAGAGCGGCCCCCGGGATCGTCCCGATTATCGCCAGCGGCCGGGCCTCGGCGGTTCTACACCGAGTCTGGCCGACCGCTATGACCGTTGTCACACCCTTCGCGCACATCTACCCTCACACGGCGCGCACCGATTGGCCAACCCGGCGCTCGCGCCCGTACCGGCCCACCTGTACGCCCCTTTCGGTTCCGGCCCCCCGAGGGGTCCGCCCTGACCTCGCGTCCCGGTGACGTTGCCGTTCCGTGACCGCAGGGTCAACGCGACTCATCGCTTCCGAAGTTCCCGGTGATCCGGCCCCGACCCACCGTGTGCTCGGCGATGGCACCCAGCGATTCCTTCAGCGAAGCGCCGCTGCGGAACGGAACCTCGGTGTCCAGCGCGTAGATGGTGAAGCGGTACCGGTGTTGCTCGCCCTTGGGAGGGCAGGGCGGCGCGTAGCCGACCTTCTCGCTCGTGTTCTGTCCTTCGACGGTCTTGCTCAACTGGGCGCCCTCGACCAGTTGCTGGACGGTCCCGTCGATCCCGCCGATCACCCAGTGGACATAGGCGCCGGTGTCGGCGTCCGGGTCGTCCATGACGATCGCGAACGAACGGGTCCCCGCGGGGGTACCCGACCATCGCAGCGGCGGGGTGGTGCCCGCTCCGCCAGGGTACGTCCTGCAGCCGTACCGCGTGGGCAAGTCGCGCCCATCGCGGAAGACGGGGCTGGTCACGGTGAACCACTCCGACAGTTCGGCGCCGGAGGTCTGCGGGTTGCCGAGGAACCCGCAGCCGCTCAGGCCGAGGGTGCCGGCGAGCGCGAGGGCACCCGCACCGGCCGCGATCGGACGCCGGTATCTGCTCATCATCGCTACGCTCCCGGGCGAGATCGTACGCCGCGCCCCGCCAGGCTCTCCGCACCGGGGCCTTCACGGCGGCGCGCGCGTTTCCCGGTGGCGTGCCCCCTTCCTCGTCCGGCCCCACCTTAGAGGTTCGCCTGCTGTGGGACGGGGCTTTCGCGGCCCGGGTTCCACCCCTCGGCGCAGGTGGTCGCCACGCTGTGATGTTCGTCATGAGATGTATCGTGCTCTATGTCCGAATCTTTGCGAAGGAGTGGCGTAATTCACGCGGAAGCAACGCTCCAAATTGACAAGATCGAAATTTTTTACAAAATTTCGCCATGATCCATTGGTGTTGGGTGCGGTCCATCAGGTAGCTTGTGAATGTCTTCACAAGCCGACCGTGACTGAGGAGGCCGCAATGGCCAGGACCGCCGAGGGCACCCCTGGCGCTCCCCACGTGCTCATCGTGGGTGGCGGCTACGTGGGCATGTACACGGCACTTCGACTGCAGAAGAAGCTCCGCCGCGAGCTGAAGCGGGACGAGGTCAGGATCACCATCGTCGACCCGAACTCGTACATGACGTACCAGCCGTTCCTCCCCGAGGCCGCCGCCGGGAACGTCTCCCCGCGGCACGTCGTCGCCCCGCTGCGCCGCGTGCTGCCCCGCTGCACCGTGCGCAACGCCCGGGTGACCGAGCTGAACCACGGCGAGCGATGGGCCATCCTGCAGCCGCTGGCCGGCCCGCCCGAGCGGATCTCCTACGACTACCTGGTCATGGCCGCCGGCTCGGTGTCCCGCACCCTGCCCATCCCCGGCCTGGCCGAGCACGGCATCGGCTTCAAGACCATCGGCGAGGCCATCCACCTGCGCAACCACGTGCTGGCCCAGCTGGAGATCGCCGAGTCCACCGACGAGGAGGAGATCCGCCGCAAGGCGCTCACCTTCGTCTTCGTCGGCGGCGGCTTCGCCGGCGTCGAGGCGCTGGCCGAGCTGGAGGACATGGCCCGCGGCGCGGTCAAGTACATGCGCAAGGTCACCCCGCAGGACCTGCGGTTCGTCCTCATCGAGGCGGCCGACCGGATCCTGCCCGAGGTCGGCCCCGACATGGGCAAGTGGACCGCCGAGCAGCTGCGCGGCCGCGGCATCGACGTCAAGCTCAAGACCTTCCTGCAGTCCGCGGTCGGCGGGAACATCGAGTGCTCCGACGGCAGCGCCTTCGCCGCCGGCACCCTGGTGTGGACGGCCGGCGTCAAGGCGTCCCCGGTCGTGCGCAACTCCGACCTGCCGTTGAACGAGCGCGGCCAGGTCAAGGCCACCGAGTACCTCACCATCGAGGGCGTCGTGCGGGCGTTCACCGCCGGTGACAACGCGGCCGTGCCCGACCTCACCCAGGAGGGCATGTTCTGCGCCCCCAACGCGCAGCACGCCGTCCGCCAGGCCAAGGTCCTCGCCGACAACCTGGTGCGCTCGCTGCGGGGCAAGTCCCTCAAGCCGTACGTCCACAACAGCGTCGGCTCCGTCGCGGGCCTGGGCCTGCACAAGGGCGTGGCCAACACCTACGGGTTCAAGGTCAAGGGCTTCCCGGCCTGGGTGATGCACCGCACGTACCACGTGTCCCGGGTGCCGACCTTCAACCGCAAGGTGCGGGTGCTGGCCGACTGGACGCTGGCGCTGTTCTTCAAGCGCGAGACCGTGTCCCTGGGCAGCATCGAGCAGCCGCGCGCCGAGTTCGAGCTGGCCGCACTGGGCGATGTCAAGGCCAGGGAGCGGGCCGGCGACGAGTCCAGGGAGAAGGCAGCCGAGAACGCGGCCTGACGCGCCGAGGCCCCGCCGGAGCCTCCGGCCGGAAAAATCCATAGGCGATGCCCCGACGGTCCATGGGATCGTCGGGGCCGTCGTTTTCAGGGGTTGGAACGGCTTCCGGCGGTGTGGGGGAGAATCGACGGGTGCGGATCGGGATCCTGGGGCCGCTGGAGGTGGTCGCGGACGGCCGTCCGGCCGAGATCGGGGGCGCGCGGCTGCGGGCCCTGCTGACCCTGCTCGCCCTGGACGCGGGCCGCCCGCTGACCGTCGAACGCATCATCGACGACCTCTGGGAGGACCGCGCGCCCGCCACCGCGCCCAACGCGCTCCAGGCCCTGGTGTCCCGGCTGCGCGCCGTGATCGGCCGCGGCAGCGTCGAGTCGCGGCCCGGCGCGTACCGGCTGGTCGTCCCGCGCGCGGCCGTCGACGCGCACGACTTCGAGGCCCGGGTGCTGGCCGCCCGGCGCATGCCCGGCGCGGAGGCCCGCTCGGACGAACTGGGCGCCGCCCTCGGCCTCTGGCGCGGTCCGGCACTCGCCGACGCGGCCGGGCTGCCGTTCGCCGACGGGCCCGCCGCCCGCCTGGAGGCGCTGCGCCGTGCCGCGCTGGACGAGCGGATCGACGCGGACCTGCTCCTCGGCCGCCACGAGGGGCTGATCCCCGAGTTGAAGGCGATGGCGGCCGCGGAGCCGCTCCGCGAGCCGCTGCGGGGACGGCTGATACGGGCCCTGTACGGCGCGGGCCGCCAGTCCGAGGCGCTGTCGGAGTACGCGTCGGTCAAACGCGCGCTGGCGGAGGAACTGGGCGTTGACCCGTCCCCCGACCTGGAGGCCCTCCACATAGCCGTCCTGCGGCAGGACCCCGCCCTGCTCCCTGGCGCCGCCGAAGAGCCCTCGCCCCCGGCCGCGACCTCGCCCGTCTCCTCGCCCGGACCGGACACCGCGCGGACCAAGCCGAACCACAACCTGCGCGCCCGCTTGACCAGCTTCATCGGCCGCGACGAGGACCTCGCCCGGATCGGCGGGAGACTGGCCGCGGGACGCCTGGTCACGCTGACCGGGCCGGGCGGCTCGGGCAAGACCCGGCTCTCCCTCGAAACCGCCGAACGGCAGCTCGATCGCATGCCCGACGGCGTGTGGCTCGCCGAGCTGGCCCCCGTCTCCGACCCGGCCGAGACGCCGCTGGCCGTGCTCACCGCCCTCGGGCTGCGGGAGGCCGCGCTGGTCACGACCGGGCACGGCCGGGTCGCCCTCGCCGAGACGAACGACCCGCTGGACAGGCTGGCCGCCGCGCTCGCCGGGAAGCGGCTGCTGCTCGTCCTCGACAACTGCGAGCACCTCCTGGACGCCGCCGCCCGGCTCGCCGACCGCGTCCTGGCCGACTGCCCCGGCGTGCGGGTCCTGGCGACCAGCCGGGAACCGCTCGGCATCACCGGTGAGGCCCTGTGGCCGGTCGAACCGCTGGAACCGCCCCCGGACGGCGCCGGCGTCGCCGAGGCCCTGGCCAACCCCGCCGTGCGGCTGCTCGCCGACCGCGCCGTCGCGGCCTCCCCCCGCTTCGCGGTCACGCCCGCCAACGTGGCGTCCATCGTGCGGATCTGCCGGGCCCTGGACGGCATGCCGCTGGCCATCGAGCTGGCCGCCGTCCGGCTGCGCGCGATGACCCCCGCCCAGCTGGCCGACCGCCTGGGCGACCGGTTCCGGCTGCTGGCCGGCGGCAGTCGCACCGCGCTGCCCCGCCACCAGACCCTGCGCGCCGTGGTCGAGTGGAGCTGGGACCTCCTGGACGAGGCCGAGCGCGCCCTGTGGCGGCGGCTCTCGGTCTTCGCCGGCGGCGCCACCGTGGAGGCCGCCGAGCGCGTCTGCGCCGGGCCCGAACTCGACCCGGCCGAGGTCCTGGACGTCCTCACCGCGCTGGTCGACAAGTCCCTCCTGATCGTCACCGCCGCCGAGCCGGGCCCCGTCGCCGAGGCCGACGACCCCCGGCCGCGCTACCGGATGCTGGAGACCATCCGCGCCTACGGCGCCGAACGCCTCGCCGAGGCGGGCGAGGAGGACCGGACGCGGCGGGCCCACGCGGAGTACCTCGCCGACCTCGCCGAGACCGCCGAGCCGCGCCTCTACCGCCACGACCAGCTCTACTGGATGGCCCGGCTCAACGCCGAGCACGA
Source organism: Actinomadura rugatobispora (assembly GCF_042656285.1). Taxonomy (GTDB): domain Bacteria; phylum Actinomycetota; class Actinomycetes; order Streptosporangiales; family Streptosporangiaceae; genus Spirillospora; species Spirillospora rugatobispora. The sequence continues at coordinate 69,719 of NZ_JBHSON010000048.1, forward strand.
CGACCTGCACGCCGCGCTGCGCTGGACGATGTCCGTCCCAGACGCGGCCCTGGCCGTACGGCTCTGCGCCTCGCTCGGCTGGTACTGGTTCCTGCACGGCATGGTCCGCGAGGCCGGGGAGCACTACGTCGAGCTGTTCTCCATGCCGGACCTCCCGGAGGATCAGACCACCGTGCTCGCCCTGGCGCACGGGGTGATGCTCACCTTCGACGGGCCCTGGGAGAACTCCCGCTCGGTGGAGTGGCTGCGGCGCGCCCAGGAGATCGGGGAGCGGCACGGCGGGCCGGTGCGGCATCCCGTCGTCCGGGCGATGACCGTGACGATGAACATGTACGTGACGGGCTGGAGCGCGGAGGCCATGGAGATCGTCCGGCCCCTGCTGGGCGACCCCGACCCGTGGGTGCGGGGCATCGGCTACTTCATCCACGCCCAGGTCGCCATCAACTTCGGCAGGCACGACGGCGTCGACGGCGACTTCCTTGAGGCCGAACGGGCCTTCCGGGAGGCGGGGGACCGCTGGGGCCTGTCGTTCGCGCTCACCGGCAAGGCCGAGCTGCTGGCCTGGCGGGGCGAGCACCGCGCCGCCGCGGTGCTGTACGAGGAGGCGCTGCGGCTGAACGAGCCCCTCGGCAGCGGCATGGGCATGTTCATCCAGGTCCACGCGAGGCTGGCCAACGAGCTGTACCTCCTGGGCGAGCGGGAGCGGGCCAAGACGCTCCTGGCCACCGCGCTGCGCGAGGCCGAACGGCTGGCCTTCCCGGACGCGCTGGCCGGCATCCACCAGCAGTTCGGGGAGTTCGCCCGGCGGGAGGGCGACCGCGCGGAGGCGATCCGGCGGTTCGACCGGGCCGAGGAGCTCTGCCCTCGGACGGGCGGGCCGCCCCAGTACCGCGCGCTCATCCTGGCGTCCCGGGCGCAACTGGACGCCGAGCACGGCGACGTGGACGCGGCGCGGGCCCGGCTGCGGGAGGCGCTGGCCGACGCCGTCCAGGCGGTGGACCATCCGATCGCCGCGCAGGTGCTGACGGGGCACGCCTTCCTGGCCATCGGCGAGGGCGACCCGGCCCGCGCCGCACGGCTGCTGGGCGCCGCGCACGGTGTACGAGGCGCCCGCGACCTGTCTCAGCCGGAGACCCGCGCCATCGAGGACGCGGCCCGCGAGGCGCTGGGCGAGGCCGCCTTCACCGCGTCCTACGAGAAGGGCCGCGCCCAGACCTTCGACGACGTCCTCGACGCCTTCGGCCTGGCGCGGCCGGTACCGCCGCCGGCCCTCGCGGGCCCGTCCGGCGACGGGCCCGCGACCGGCTGACCCCGCCCGCCCCGGAACCGGGAGGGAAGGGAGCGACCGGAGGACGCCAGGGGGCAGGCGGTCAGGCGCGCTTCTTGAAGGCGCGCAGCGACAGCGGGGCGAACACCAGGGAGATGGCCACCCCCCAGGCCAGCGCGATCAGGGCGTGCTCCATGACCGGCCCGCCGACCAGCAGGCCGCGCATCGCCTCGACCAGCTGCGTCACCGGGCTGTTGTCCATCACCCACGCCACCGGGCCCGGGATGCGGTCGGTGTTGGGGATGAACGCCGTGCTGAGGAAGCTCAGCGGGAAGATCACCACGAACCCGAAGATCTGCACCTTCTCCGGGTCGTCCACCTTCATCGCGATGTAGACCGACGTCCACGAGAACAGCACCGCGAAGCTGAGCAGCAGCAGGAACGCCATCAGCAGCGCTAGCGGGCCGGTCTCGATCCGGAACCCGATGATGAACCCCACGGTCAGCAGGATCAGCATCGACCAGGCCTGCTTGGTGGTGTCGGCGATGATCCGCCCCGCCAGCGGGGCGCTGCGGGCGATCGGCAGGCTCCGGAACCGGTCGAACACCCCCTTGGTGATGTCGGTGTTCAGCCCGAACCCCGTCGTCATCCCGGCGAACAGCGCGTTCTGCGCGATGATCCCCGGGATCACCACCGGCAGGTACGCCTCGACACTGCCCGCCATCGACGGCCCGAACACGTACGCGAACAGCAGCACGAACATGATCGGCTGGATGCTGAGGTCCAGCAGCTCCATCGGGTTGTGCTTGATCTGCACCAGGTTGCGCCAGGCCAGCGTGCCGATGTTGCGCACGGCCGTGGCCGGCGAGACCCGCCGTGACAGGCTCGGCACCGCCGGTGCCGCGACTCCCGAAACGCTCAAGCTCTGGCCTCTTCCTTCTGCTCGGCCTCGGCCAGCTCGCCGGCCTCGGTGTCGATGTCGTCGGTGTGGTGGCCGGTGAGGGCGAAGAAGACCTCGTCCAGGCTGGACTTGCGCATGGACAGCTCGCCCAGGACGACACCGGCGTCGTCGAGCCGGCGGACCAGCGCGGGCATGATCGCCGGATCGGTGATCGGGACCGACACCAGGCCGTCGCGGACCTCCGGGGCCGTCCCGGCCAGCTCGCCCGCGACCCGGGTGACCGTCACGTTGTCGGCCTCGTGCACCGGCCGCAGCTCCAGCACCTGGCCGCCCACCTGGGCCTTGAGCTCGTCGGAGGTGCCGTGCGCGATGACCTGGCCGCGGTCGATCACGATGATGTCGTCGGCCAGCTGGTCGGCCTCCTCCAGATACTGCGTGGTCAGCAGCACCGTGACGCCGTCGGCGGTCAGGCCGCGGACGATGTCCCACAGGCCGGTGCGGCTGCGCGGGTCGAGCCCGGTGGTGGGCTCGTCCAGGAAGAGGATCTGCGGCCGCCCCACCAGGCTGGCCGCCAGGTCGAGCCGGCGGCGCATGCCGCCGGAGTAGGTCTTGGCCGGCCGGGCGGCCGCCTCGACGAGGTCGAAGCGGTCCAGCAGCTCGCTCGCGCGGGCCTTGGACGCCGCGCGCGACAGGCCCAGCAGCCGGCCGATCATGACGAGGTTCTCGGTGCCGGTGAGCATCTCGTCCACCCCGGCGTACTGGCCGGTCAGTCCGATCAGCTGCCGTACCTGGTGGGCCTCCTTCACCACGTCGTGACCGCCGACCCGGGCGCTGCCCTCGGTCGGCTCGATCAGCGTGGCCAGGATGCGGGTGGTGGTGGTCTTGCCCGCGCCGTTGGGGCCGAGCACGCCCAGGACCGTTCCGGTGTCGGCGGTGAGCGAGACCCCGGCCAGCGCCTGGGTCTTGCCGAAGCGCTTCACCAGGCCGTCGGCCTGGATGGCATAGGTCATGTGATCTCCTGTTTCGGGACAGCCGGACCTTTCACGGCCTTGGCAGAGAGAGCCTGCCAACCTATGAGGAGTCCGGAGCGCTGCGCATCCAGTTTTTTCGCCCCCGCTGACAGATCGCTGACAGCGCGCTCTTGCCTGGGCCCAGGCTCGCACCCGGGTCTGACAAAACCCTGAAGCGGCGTCGACACCTGCTGGAACAGGGCGCCCCTCGAGGGCTATTCCGTCACCGGCGCGTCGCGCCCCGGCCGGTACCGGACCGACCGTGGCCTGGGTGGATCTAGACTCGTCACCGTGACGGCGGTGCGGCCCACCAACCCATCCGACGGCGGAGCACCGCACCCGCCGCGGTTGCGGCCGCCCGCCCACCGGGTCTCGCCGCGCGCCATCGCGCACTGGGCGATCGAGGCGTTGCTGGTGTGGGGCCTGGCGTTCGGCCTCGCCTGGGGCGTGGCCGCCTGGGTCGACTCCGCCGGCTGGGCGGACGGCACCGACTGGACGGGCGTCCCCCGCTGGCTCCTGGGCAACCTCGGCCGGCTGCCCGCGCTCACCGGCGCGGCCGGTCTGCTGATGGTGTTCGTCGCCCCGGTCTGGCGGTTCCGGGTGCATCGCTGGGAGGTGCGCGCCGATGTCGTCTACACCCGCACCGGGTGGTTCAGCCGCGAATGGCTGCTGGTGCCGGTGAGCCGGATCCAGACCGTCGACACCCGGCAGGGGTGGATCGAGCGTTTGCTGGGCCTGGCCACCCTGGAGGTCAACACCGCCTCGCACACCGGATCCTCGGAGGTGTCCGGGCTGCCGGCCGCGATGGCCGCCCGGCTCGCCGAGGACCTGGCCCACCGTGCGCACGACCTGCGCGACGACGCCACGTGAACGTCGAGGCCGCCGCGCCGCCGCCGCCCGGCGCCGCCGCCGGCACCGCGCGGCTGCACCCCCTGACCTTCGTCGTCGGCGCCGCCCGCGAACTGATCGCCCTGCTGGCGGCGGGCGCCGCCGGGCTGGCCGTGGGCGGCCTGTCCACGGCGTTCTACTTCACCCTCATCGGGCTCGGCTTCGGGCTCCTGCTCCACCTGGTCACCTGGGCCACGTTCACCTACACGCTGTACGACGACCGCATCGAGCTGCGCCGGTCGCTGGTCGGCCGTTCGGTCAAGACGATCCCGCGGCAGCGGATCCGCGGCGTCGACATCAGCGCCGCCCTCCCGCACCGGCTGCTGCGGCTGGCGATCGTGCACATCGACGCGGGCGCGGACGGCGGCGAGGGCGAGCTGAACGCCGTGTCCCGGCAGGAGGCCGAGCGGCTGCGCGCGCTGCTGCTCGGCCGGGCCGGCGCCGCGCCCGAACCGCGCCGGGAACTGGCCCGGATGCCGCGGCGCTGGTTCGTGTTCGCCCCGCTGAGCGGCGCGTACCTGCTCACCCCGTTCGCGCTCGCGGGCAGCCTCCTGGGCACCCTCTACAACCTGAGCGACGACTTCGGGCTGATCACTCCCGAGCGGCTGGCCGGCCTCGGGCACGACCTGGTCGGCCTGCCCACCGTCGTGGTCATCGCGGCGGCGGTGCTGACCCTGCTGGCCATGCCCGCGATGTCGGTGCTCGCCTTCGCCGCGATGAACTGGCACTTCACGGTGTACGCGCGGGACGGGTCGATCGTGGCCGAACGGGGTCTGGTCACCCGCCGCAGCGTCTCGCTGGAGCGCCGCCGCATCCGCGGCGTGGAGCTCACCGACAACCCGTTCGAGCGGTTCGCCGGTGTCGTGCGGCTGGACGCCCTGGTCACGGGGCTGGGCGACGCGGTCCAGCGGGGGCGGCTGTTCCCCGCGGCGCCGCGTCCGATCGCCGAGGGCCTCGCGTCCCGCGTGCTCGGGCCGCCGCCGGGGCCGCTGCTGCCGCATCCGCGGGCCGCGCGCGGGCGCCGCGTCGTGCGGGCGGTCGCGCCCCCGCTCGGCGTGGGCGCGCTGGCGCTGCTGGCCGGTCAGCCCTGGGTGGTGTACGGGTGCCTGGCCGCCGCGGTGCTGGCCGTACCGCTGGGCATCGACCGCTACCGGCAGCTCGGCCACGCCACCGACGGGGTGCGGCTGACGCTGCGGTCGGGGTCGCTGCGCCGCCGCCAGGTCGTCGTGGACCACGACGCGGTCATCGGCTGGCGGCTCCGCCAGAGCCCGTTCCAGCGCCGCCTGGGCCTGGCCACCCTGGACGCCGCCGTGGGCGCGGGGGAGGGCGGCTACCCGGCCCTGGACATGGCCGAAGGGGACGCGATCGCCTTCGCCGCGCAGGTCACCCCGCACTGGGTGGAGCCGCTGTCGTTGCTGGGGGACGACCCGCCGAGCCCCCGGAGCTCCTGACGGACCGGAGGGCGGGGGTGCGGGAGCCTTCGCGCGTCAGTCGGGGCGGCGCGCCCCGAACATGATCTCGTCCCAGGACGGGACGGAGGCGCGCTTGCCCTTGGACTTGCGGCGGTTGCGGGCGGGGCGCTGCGGTGCCGCCGGGGACTCGCCGGCGGCCGCCGCCGCGGCAGCGGCGGCGGGCGGGCCGACCGGCTTGTCGGCCGGGGCGGCGGGCATCGCCGGGCGTGCCGGGGACTTCTTCTTGGCCGGGGGACGGCCCGGCTCGCGGTGCGCGGGCCGCTGCGGCTTGGGCGGCGGCTGCGGCTTCTCCCGGGCGGCGGGCTTCTCCGGCGCGGCCGGGGGCGGCTCTTCGGCGACCGGTTCCTCGACCTCGGGCTCCTCGGCGACAGGTTCGTCGACCTCGGGCTCCTCGGCGGCCGGTTCGTCGGCGGGCTCGGGTTCCTGAGCCGCCTGCTCCTCCGCGGCGGCGGGCTCCGGCTCGGGCTCCGGCTCGTCGACCGTCTCGGCCGTCTCGGCCGCCTGGCTCTCCTCGTCCTCGGACACGGGCTCCTCGGCGGGCTCCGGCTCCGGGGCGGGCTCTTCCTGGACGGCCTCGGGCTCGTCCGCCACTTCGGGCTCGGGCTCGGGCTCATGCTCCTCGGCGGTCGGCTCCTCGGGCTCGGCGGCGGCGATGTCGTCGTCCTGCGCCTCGGGCTCGGCGGGCGGCGCCTCCGGCGCGGCCTCCGCGACGGGCGCGGGCTCGGGGGCGGGGGCGGCCTCCGCGACCTCGGGCTCGGCGGGCTCGAAGGCGGTGGAACGCTCCTCCGGCTCCTGGGGCGCCCTCTGGAGCGGCCGGGCGGCCGGACGCGACGCGACCGGCGGCTCGGAGGGCCGCGCGGGGCGCCGCTCGGGCGCCGGCTCGGCGATGCGGGGCCGGTTCACGCGCGGGGGCTCGGCGGCGCGCAGCGGCTCGGGACGGAGCTCGGGACGGACCGGGGCGGCGAAGTCGCGGCTGTCGGAGACGACCTTCATCGCCGGGCGGCGCGGCACCAGCGGGGTGACGGTGTCGGTCTCGCCGAGCGCCTCGTCGTCGTCCCACTCCACGGCGGTGAGCCGGGCGGCGACCTCGTCCAGCGGGGAGACGTGCCGGCGGCGCGGGTCGAAGACCCACTCGGCGGCGTGCGGGCGGCCGTTGTCGAAGAACGACAGCCGGATCCGCCAGGTGCTGTCCTCGCACTTCCAGGAGTCCCACTCGACCTCTTCGAGGTCGACGCCGCCGCGGCCGAGCCGCTCCTCGACGGTCTCGCCGAGCGGCGGGCCGGGCGTGGACTCGCCCGGGCGGCGCACCGCCACCCGCTGCGCCTGCTGGGCCATGTACTCGCGTTCCTGCAGGACCGGGCCCTCGAACCAGCGGACGCGTTCGACCGGGATGCCGGCCGACTCGGCGATCTCCTCCGCGGTCTCGCCGGACCGGATGCGAGCCTGGATCTCCTTGGGGCGCAAGGGACTCTCCACTTCGATCTCGAACTGGCCGAGGCGGGAGAAGTGCCCACGGACCGCTGCGCGCAGCCGATCGTCGACGGGCAGGGTGAACCGGGTGCCTCGGCCCGCGGTGGCCAGGACGAGGTACGTACCGTCCTCGCTGACCGCGACGAGGCGCAGCTCCTGCATGCGTGTCCTTCCTGCCCTTCCTGACGGCACGGAGGGTGCCGGACCGGCCGCGCGGTGCCGTGCCCGTCATGCCACGGGCGCGGCCCGGCGGTTCGGCCCGGTGCCCGCCGAGGGCGCATGCGTGCCCTTCCCCCGGGTTCCCGAGTCTCTCTTTCGGACACACCTGCTGCCAGCACCGTACCCGGCATGTCCGAACATCGCCGCTCTCGAAGCCCTCCTCACAAGGCCGAAGAGGGCGCTGACCAAGCTTGCCGGGGCCGGAGTGCGGAGGTGGTCGCCCTTCCCGTTTCTTGTGGATCCTTTTCCACACTGTGCCCGACGCGACGACCAGGCTCCAGTCCTTTGGGGTTGCCATCATCACGTGCCTGGCCGGAACACGACCGGGATGTCGCGAGTTCCCGTCTTGGAGTTGTTGTGGTCGACCGAAACGGGGGATTGAGTCGATGCGGCGGGCGGTGCCGGACCTGAGCACGACGCAACTGGCGGCCGGGGGGCTGGCCACCCTGGCGGCGGCGGTGGGCGCGTCGTTCCTCGGCGTGTACGGGACGATCATCGGCGCCGCGTTCATGAGCGTGGCGTCGACCGCCGGCGCCGCGGTGTGCAAGCACTTCCTCGACCAGGGGAGGACGCGGCTCAAGGAGCGGGCGCACCCGCACGGCGCCGGGGACGCCGCCGGGGCGCGGGCGGCGGCGGACCGGGCGACCAGCGCCGATCCGACGCGCACGGTGGTCTGGCCCGGCGGATACGACGGGGGCTTCGGCGGGGGCTTCGACGGGGACGGGGACCCGGGCGCGACCCGGTTCGATCTTCCGCCGGACGTGACCCGCGCCGACCGGTCGCCCGCCGAGACCGTCGCCGACGACTTGGCCGCGGCCGCGGCCGGCGGCGCAGGGGGCGGCGCAGGACGGGACGCGGCGTGGCGGGACGCCTTCCGCAGCACCCTGGACTGGGCCCGGCGGCGGTGGGCCGTGCTCGCCGTCTCCTCGGTCGCCGTCTTCGCCGTCGTCATGGCGGGCATCACGGTGATCGAGAAGATCACCGACAGGCCCGCGTCCGGATGGGTCGGGGCCAACGACGGCCGGGGCACGACCTGGGGCAACCTCGGGAACGGCGGCGGCGGGAGCGGCGAGACGCCCGCCGAGACGCCGTCGCCCGAGGGCACGCGGGAGACCTCGCGGCCCAGTGACGGGCCGTCCTCCGGCCCCGACGCGCCGGAGAGCCCGGCCCCGGGGCCGTCGCGGGAGCCCACGTCCGGGCCGACCGGTGACCCGGGGCCCGGGGCGCCGTCCCAGGAGCCCACGTCCGGGCCGACCGCGCCGCCGACCCCGCAGCCGACCCAGCCGACCGGCCCCGGCGGCGGGGAGCAGGACGGCGGCGGTTCCGGCTCCACACCCGACCCGCAGGCCGCGCCCGGCGCCGGATGAGCCCCTCCCGGGCCCGCGCGCTCGATCAGGCGCCGAAGACCTGGCGGATGTAGGGGTTGGCGAAGCGGCGGTCGGGGTCGAGTTCGTCCCGCAGCGCCTGGAAGTCGCCGAACCGGGGGTAGACCTTCTCCAGGTACGCGGCGTCGCGCGTGTGGAGCTTGCCCCAGTGCGGGCGCCCTCCGGCGGCGGTCATGATCTCCTCGACCCCCCGGAAGTACTCCTCGTGGGGTTCGCGGTGGTAGACGTGCACGGCGATGAACGCGGTGCGCCGCCCGTGGGCCATCGACAGCCAGGCGTCCTCTTCCGGAAGGAGGCGGACCTCGATGGGGAAGCTGATCCGCCAGTCCCGCCCGTCGATGAGCGCGCGCAGGTCGCGCAGCGCGGGCACGAGGTGCTCGCGCGGGATCGCGTACTCCTGTTCCTTGAAGCGCACCGTGCGCGGGCTGGTGAAGACCTTGTAGGAGATGTCGCTGTAGGTGCGCGCGCCCAGCGCCTTGGCGGAGATGCCGTTGACGAAGGGGGTCGTGGCGGGGGCCCGGTGGGTGACCCGGTTGACGAGTCCGAACACCGTGTTGGACAGGAACCGGTCGTCCACCCAGTACTTGAGCTTGGACAGCGGCTCCGGCGGGCCCTCGACGCGGTTGTTGCGCTTGGTCAGGCACCCTTCGGTGTGGGGGAACCAGTAGAACTCGAAGTGCTCGTTGGCGTCGTCGAACTCGTCCAGGCGCGCGAGCACCTCGTCCCAGCGCATCGGTTCCTCGCGCGCACGCAGCACGAACGCGGGGACGGTCCGCCAGGTGATCGCGGTGATGACGCCCAGCGCGCCCAGCCCGGCGCGGGCCGCGTCGAACAGGTCGGGGCGCTCCTCCCGCGAGCACGTCACCACGCTGCCGTCGGCGAGCACCATCTCCAGCGCGGCGGCCTGGGAGACCAGGCCGGCGGCCTCCCGGCCGGTGCCGTGCGTGGCGGTCTGTAGCGCGCCCGCGACGGTCTGCTCCTGGATGTCCCCCATGTTGGCCAGGGCCAGGCCGTGCTCGGCCAGGACCTTGTTGAACGCGTGCAGCGGGAGGCCGGCCTCGACCGTGACGAGGCCGCTGCCGGTGTCGACGGCGCGGACCGCCGTGAGGCCGCCCGGCCGCAGCAGGACGTCCTCCGCCACGGCGGCGCCGGTGAAGGAGTGGCCGGTGCCGACCATCCGGACCGTCTGGCCCGCGGCCGCGGCGGCGCGCACCGCGGCGGCGACCTCGGCCGTGGTCCGCGGGCTCGTCGCGCGCCGCGGGGTGGCGCGCTGGTTGCCTGCCCAGTTGCGCCAGGAATGTGTGCTGCCGGGGGACATGTGAGGACTCTACTCGGAGCCCCTATTGCGAGGAAAGTTCATGTTTTGTCGGGCGTTTCCGGCGGTTCCGGCGGGCGGCGGCGGGCGAGCGCCCGCGCCCCGGCCAGGCCCAGCGCCACCGCGGCCAGCGCCGCCGCCAGCGGCACCAGGAACGCCGCCTGGGCCCCGTACGCGTCGACCACCCGCCCGGCCGCCGACGCCCCGGCCGCCACCCCGATCCCGACCGACGTGGACACCAGCGCCAGCCCCTCGGTGAGCTGGTGCCCCGGCACGAGCCGCTCCACCAGCCCGTACCCCGGGATGATCGTCGGCGAGATCGCCAGCCCGGAGAAGAAGACCACCGCCATCATCAGCCGCAGATCGCCGACCAGCGTGGGCGGCACCATCGCGACCGCCAGCAGCGCCAGCCCGATCCGGAAGCGCCGCTCCAGCGGGGTGCGCCAGTGCCGCGCCCCGTACCAGAGCGCCGCCGTGCCGCTGCCCAGCGCGTAGCAGCCCAGCAGCACCCCGGCCAGCGGCTTGTGCCCCTGCTCGTCGGCGAACGCGACCGCGCTCACGTCGATCGCGCCGAAGACCGTTCCCACCAGCAGGAACACCGGTGTGATCACGCGGATCGCCGGGTTGGCCAGCACCCCGCCGCGGCTCCCGGGCGCGCGGGGGCGCGGCGCGGGCTCGGTCCCGCGCTGCGCCGCCAGCGCCAGGCAGCCCGACAGCGTGAACGCGGCGGCGGCGCCCAGGCCGGCCGCCGGATGCACCCCGGTGGCCAGCGCCGTCACGATCAGCGGCCCGGCGACGAAGATCGTCTCGTCCACCACCGACTCGAACGAGAACGCCGTGTGCAGCCGCGCCGGGCGCTCCCGCAGCGCGTGCGACCACCGCGCCCGCACCCAGGCGCCCAGCGACACCTGGGTCAGCCCGGCCAGCGCCGCCGCCGGGAAGAGCGTCCACACCGGCAGGTCCAGCCGCGCGCACAGGATGAGCGTGGCCACGCTCACCGCGTTGGCCAGCACCACCGGGACCAGCACGCGGTGCTGCCCGTACCGGTCGGCGAAGCGCGCGCTCAGCGGGGACCCCACCGCGTACGCCAGGGACAGGGTGGCGGCCACCGCCCCGGCGATACCGTACGATCCGGTGACCGCGGACACCAGCAGCACGACGCCGATCCCGACCATCGACATGGACATGCGGCCGACGAAGCCCGCAGCCACGAAGAGCCGAGCTCCGGGGACGCCCAGCAGTTCCCGGTAAGGGCCGCTCACCGCGCCTCCCTCCGCCCCGGGAAGCCGCTGTCCACCCCTGGCCCGCCGCTCGACTTCCACTCCAAGATCACGTTACCTGGGCGAAACAATTGCAAAGACCTGTAACCCCGCCATAGCGACTCTCGTTGGGAATGGATGTGGCTTCTCCTTCACCACCGCCCGCCCCCGCGGACGCCGACGCAGAGAACGAGGCCCGGAAGGCGGGGCAGGACGGAACCGCCGGCACCCGGCCGCGGCGGCCCCGCCCGCCCCGGCGACGGTCGCGCCCCGCACGAGCGGCGCCGCCCGCCCGGCCGG
>NZ_JBHSON010000049.1:0-81126 GCF_042656285.1 Actinomadura rugatobispora
GCGGCGCTGCCCGCCCGCGGCGACCGCGCCGTCCGCGACCGCCTGGAGCTGGAGGCCCGCGCCATCCGCTCCGGCGCGCTGGCGGGCGACGTCTTCGAGGCCCGCGCGCGCCGCGGCCGGGCGCTGGGCGCGGCCCGCTCCCTCGGCGACGCCGGCCTGCTCGCCCGCGTCATCGTCGGCTTCGACGTGCCGACGCTGTGGACCGCCCGCGAGTACGGCACCTTCGAGCAGGACGCCGTCGACGCCACCGAGGAGGCCCTGGCCGGCGTCACCGACCCCGAACTGCGGGCCAGGCTGCTCGCCAGCCTGGCCATCGAGCTGGAGGGCGAGCGGGACGGGCGCGGCGTGGCGGCGTCCGCGGAGGCGATGCGGATCGCCCGCGAACTCGGCCGCCCCGAACTGCTCGCCGTCGCGATCAACGGCCGGTACATCAACGCCTACCGCGCCGCCGAGGGGCTCACCGAGCGCCGCGCGCTGGCCGCCGAGCTGCTCGACCTGGCCACCGAGCACGGCCTGGGGCTGTACCGGGTGCTGGCCCACCTCCAGCTCCAGCAGGCCGCCATCGCCGCGGTGGACCTGGCCGCCGCCCGGCGGCACCGGGACGCCGGGACCCGGCTGGCCGAGCGGTTCGGGCTCCCGCTGCTGGGCATGATCGCCGCCTGGCTGGACGCTCTCGGCCTCGCCCTCGACGCCAGGTTCGACGAGGCCGCGCGCACCTACGCGGAGATCGCCGACGCCTGCGCCATGTCCGGCACCTGGAACATCGAGCGCGGCATAGCCCACGTCGGGGTCTTCTGCGTGCGGTTCGCCCAGGGCCGCGAGGGCGAGCTGGTGGAGGAGTCCCGGTGGCTGTGGGAGCGGTGGCGGCACGTCGGCGGCACCGCCGAGATCCACGCGCTGGCCCTCATCGCCGCGGGCCGTGCCGCCGAGGCCCGGAGGGTCGTCCAGGACGCCCCTCCGCCCCGCCACGACTACTTCTTCGACCTGACCATGTGCCTGCGGGGGCGGCGCGCGATCGCGCTGGGGCAGCGCGCGGCGGCCGCCGAGGCGTACCGGGAGCTGCTGCCGTACCAGGACCGGCTCGTCGGCGGCGCCTGCGGCGCCGTCACGCTCGGCCCGGTCGGGCAGACCCTCGGCGAACTGGCCGTCTTCCTGGACCGCCCGGCCGAGGCCGCCGCCCACTACCGCCGCGCCGCCGAGGTCGCCGAACGGGCCGGCACCGCGTACTGGACCGGCCTCGCCCACAACGCGCTGCGCAGCCTGGACGCCCCTCCCGCCGCCTGACCACCGCGAGGGGCTGCGGCCGCTGGACGATCGGCGCCCGGGGTAGGCGACAATTGACAGCGTGACGATGCTGGGAGAGACCACGGCCAAGGGCCACCGATCCGGGTTCGCCTGCTTCATCGGGCGGCCCAACGTGGGCAAGTCGACCCTGATGAACGCCCTGGTCGGCTCCAAGGTGGCGATCACCAGCAGCCGTCCGCAGACCACCCGCAGGGCGATCCGCGGCATCGTGCACCGTCCCGACGCCCAGCTCGTGGTGGTCGACACCCCCGGCCTGCACAAGCCCCGCACCCTGCTGGGGGAACGGCTGGACAGCCTGGTGCGCTCCACCCTCACCGAGGTCGACGCGATCGGCTTCTGCGTGCCCGCCGACCAGGCCGTGGGCCCCGGCGACCGGTTCATCGCGCGGGAGCTGGCGAACGTGAAGAAGACCCCGGTCGTCGCGATCGTCACCAAGACCGACCTCGTCCCGCCGGAGCGGGTCGCCGAGCAGCTGACCGCGGTGGCCGCGACGGGCGACGCCGCGGGCGTCCCGTTCGCCGACATCGTGCCCTGCTCGGCGCGGGACGGCTTCCAGGTCGGGCTGGTCGGCGACCTGCTGATCCGGCGGCTGCCCGAGGGGCCGCCGCTCTACCCCGAGGGTGACCTGACCGACGAGCCCGAGGCGGTGCTGGTCGGCGAGCTGATCCGCGAGGCCGCCCTGGAGGGCGTCCGCGACGAGCTGCCGCACTCGATCGCCGTGGTCGTGGACGAGATGGCGCCCCGCGAGGGCCGCGACGACCTCATCGACGTGTACGCGCACCTGTTCGTCGAGCGGCCGAGCCAGAAGGCCATCGTCATCGGCGGCAAGGGCGCCCGGCTGCGCGAGGTCGGCACCCAGGCCCGCCGGCAGATCGAGGCGCTGCTGGGCACCAAGGTCTTCCTCGACCTGCGGATCAAGGTCGCCAAGGACTGGCAGCGCGACCCCAAGCAGCTGCGCAGGCTCGGTTTCGACTGACGCGCGCCGTCAGTAACACTCTGAGGGGGCGACCCCTCAGACTCCCCGGCAAGAGCAGGACTGACCGTCACCCTCCACTCCGCCGGCGCTCCGCTCCGGGTGCCGGTCAGTCGGGCTTCTGCCAGGAGGAGTCGCCCGTGACGGGCCGCTGCTGCGGCTGCCCGGCCGGCGCCTCCGCCTCGCCGCCCTGCGGGGCCTCCGCGGGCTGCGCCTGCATCGGCTGCGTCGGCCACCACTGCGGGCCTTCCGGCTGCGCGAACTCCGACTGCTGCGGCCAGGCCGCGCCCGCCTCCTGGGGCGGCGTGGAGGGGTACTGCTCAGCGCCGGACCGCTCGTGGCGGGCGGCGCCGATCCGCGCGGCGACGGGACGGGCCAGGCTGAACCCGATGACCAGCAGCGACATCGCCACCGCCAGATACCAGCCGATCACCGCCGCGACCTCGTACCCGACCGACAGCTCCGTCGCCGCCAGCCGGTCCTTGAGGTCGTCCAGGCGCAGCACGAACACCCCGCAGACCAGCAGCGACAGCATGCCCGGCACGGCGCCGAGCGCGGAGACGCGCACGTCGCGTCCGATGAGGCCCCAGAACGCCATGGCGATCGCGACCGTCGCCAGCACGGGCACCGCGGCGACCACGGTGTCGGCCTCGACGCCCACGATCGAGCCCAGCTCCCGGGTGAGGGTGCGGCCGAAGATGTCGACCACGATGCGCGCCTCCGCCCAGGGCAGGAACGCCGAGACCAGCAGCAGCGAGCCCGCGAGGATCACGGCGACGTTCCAGACCGCGCCCTGGGAGGCCGGGTCGTACGGCGGCGGCGGATAGGCCGGGAACGGGTGCGGCGGGTGGCCGTCCATGGGCGGCAGGAACGCCGGCCGCGCCTCCCCGCTCCGCACGTCACCCGCACCCACGCCCTCCGCACCGGACGTGCCCGTGTCGGACGTGCCCGTGTCGGACGTGCCCGTGTCGGACGAGCCGGTGTCGGACGGGCCGGTGCCGGCCGCGTCCGGGGCGGACGGGTGCGCGGCGTCCGGGCGGGCCTCGGGCGGGCGGGGCTCGGGCGGGTCCTGGGAACGCGCGGGATCCCCGCCAAAGGCCTGGTCACCAGTCATGGACCCAGCGTAAGGGGCAGGTGCGCGCGGACGGCGCGGGGCACGGCGGGGCCGGGTGATCGGTAGGTTGGTGGGGAGCCCGTTATGGGAGGGGAGTCCCGGTGTTCCTGATCTTCGGCCTGTCGGTGTTCTTCCGCACGGTGGGCGAGGGCACGTTCCACTGCCCGCGCTGCGGCGGCGACCGGTCCTACCGGCAGCGGGTGGGGAGACGCTGGTTCACCCTCTTCTTCCTGCCCGTGGTCCCGCTCAACCAGGTGGGCGAGGTCGTCGAGTGCCGCACCTGCCGGACCCGGTTCGACGTCGGCGCCCTCCGCCAGCCGACCGCGGGGCAGATGGCCGCGGCACTGCCCGCCGGGATGCGGGCCGCCGCCGCGCTGGTGCTGCGCGCGGGCGGGGCGGGGCACCCGGCGGCGCGGGCGCGGGCGGCGGAGGCCGTCCAGGGATACGGCGAGGCCCGGTACGACGACGCGGCCGTGGAGGCCGATCTGCGGCTGGCCGAGCCGTTCCTGGAGCAGGAGGTCGCCGGCGCGGGCGCGCAGCTGGCGATGGAGGCCAAGGAGTGGTTCCTGGCGCAGGCGGCCCGGGTCGCGCTGGCCGACGGGCCCCTCAGCGACGCCGAGCGGGCCGTGCTGCACCGCGTCGCCGACCTGCTGGGGATGTCCCGGGCGCACGCCCTCGGCGTGATCGTCACCACCGAGGGCGCCGCTCGCTGAACCTTGTGAGGAAACTTGCGGGCCGCGTCCTCGCGGGGCCAGAGTGGCCGTGGCGGAACGGCCCTTGCTGAGTGGAGCCTTGCGATGGGCGAGTGGAGCGGGCGGCGGGCGGGACGGCTGGAGACCGGAACGGCGCTGGTGAGGGCGCCCGGGCCGCGGCTCGCGGACGGCATCGTCACCCATGTGGAGCGCCGCCCGGTGGACACCGGGCTGGCCGCGCGGCAGCACGGGGCGTACGTGGACGCGCTGCGCGCAGCGGGCTGGCGGGTGCGGGCGGTGGCCCCGGCCGACCGCTGCCCGGACGCGGTGTTCGTGGAGGACGCCCTGGTGGTCGCGGGCGACACGGCGGTGCTGTGCCGCTCCGGGGCGCTCGGGCGGCGCGCGGAGCTGGAGGGCGCGGAGCGGGCGGCGCTCGACCTGGGCCTGCGGCTCTCGCGGATCAAGGAGCCCGGCACCCTGGACGGCGGCGACGTGCTGCAGGTCGGCGACACCGTGTACGTGGGCCGCGGCGCGCGCACCAACGAGGAGGGCGTCTGCCAGCTGGCGCACCTCATGGGCGGGCGCCGGGTCGTGCCGGTGGCGACGGACGGGACGCTGCACCTGAAGTCGGTGATGGCGGCGCTGCCGGACGGGTCGCTGATCGGGCTGCCGCAGCATGTCGACACCTCCGTCCTGCCGTGCCTGCGGGTGGTGCCGGAGCCGTCGGGGGCGCACGTGGTGCGGCTCGGCCCCGAGCATCTGCTGATGGCGGCGTCCGCGCCGCGCACGGCCGAGCTGCTGGCGGCCGACGGGTGGCGGGTCACGGTGGTCGACATCAGCGAGTTCGAGGCGCTGGAAGGGTGCGTCACCTGCCTTTCGGTGCTGGTCCCGGGCATTCTCTGAGCGTTTCCGCGCCTCCGTCGCCGCTGCGTGACCGCACCATGCCCCGGCCAGACCAGTGAGACTTTCGTAAAGCGCTTGTAACACGACGGTCGCCAGGGAGAAATCTATTTCCGGAGACTTGTCACAGAAAACGGTGGCCCCTGGGCCGGTCTGTGAGGAGTCGATCGTTGCGGAAACCATTCTTGCGGCCATTGGCCGCGGCGCTCCTGCTGCCGGCCGCGTTCCTCACCGCATGCGGTGGAGAATCCGGTGACGAAGCGAATGGGGGAAGCGGCGGAGGCGGCGGGAACACCATCAAGGTCGGCATCCTGCACTCGCTCAGCGGCACCATGGCCATCAGCGAGGTGACGGTCAAGAACTCCGAGACGCTGGCCATCGAGGAGATCAACGCCAAGGGCGGCGTGCTGGGCAAGAAGCTGGAGCCGGTGGTGGAGGACGGCGCCTCCGACTGGCCGACCTTCGCCCAGAAGGCCCAGAAGCTCATCAGGAAGGACAAGGTCGCGACCGTCTTCGGCGGCTGGACCTCGGCCAGCCGCAAGGCGATGCTGCCGGTGTTCGAGCGCAACAAGGCGCTGCTGTGGTACCCGGTCCAGTACGAGGGACTGGAGAGTTCGCCCTACATCTTCTACACCGGCGCCACCACCAACCAGCAGATCGTGCCCGGCCTCGACTATCTCAAGGAAAAGGGCAAGAAGAAGATCTATCTGGTGGGCAGCGACTATGTCTTCCCGCGCACCGCGAACAAAATCATCAAGGCGTACGCGGCGGCCAACGGAATGCAGATCCTGGGCGAGGAGTACACCCCGCTCGGGCACACCGAATACAGCACCCTGGTCAATAAAATCAGCCAGGCCAAGCCGGACGCGGTCTTCAACACCCTCAACGGCGACAGCAACGTGGCCTTTTTCAAGCAGCTGAAGAGCGCCGGTTTCGGCGCGGACCGGCTGCCGGTCATGTCGGTGAGCATCGCCGAGGAGGAGGTCAAGGGCATCGGCGTCGACAACATCGCCGGCCAGCCGGTGGCCTGGAACTACTACCAGACCACCAAGGGCGCGGCGAACGAGAAGTTCGTCAAGGCGTTCCAGGCCAAGCACCAGGGCGCGGTGACCTCCGACCCGATGGAGGCCGGCTACAACGCGGTGCACCTGTGGGCCGAGGCGGTCAAGCGGGCCGGGACGACCGACGTCGCCGCCGTGAAGAAGGCCGCCGCGGGCCTGTCCCTGGAGCTGCCGGAGGGCAAGGTCACCATCGACGGCCCCACCCAGCACGTCTACAAGACCGCCCGGATCGGGGTGGTCCAGCCCGACGGCCTGATCAAGGAGGTGTGGAGCTCCAGGGAGCCGATCAAGCCCGACCCGTACCTGAAGTCCTACCCCTGGGCCACCGGCCTGTCCTGACGCCGACCAGAACCGGGGACGCGCAGTGCAATCGTTGCTCAACCAACTGCCGATCGGGCTCAGCATCGGCGCGGTGCTGCTGCTGATCGCGCTCGGGCTCACCTTCACCTTCGGCCAGATGGGCGTCATCAACATGGCGCACGGCGAGTTCATCATGGCCGGGGCGTACACCGCGTACATGCTGCAGGACTGGACCGGCAAGCAGGCGGTGCTGGTGGCGCTGCCGGTCGCGTTCCTGCTCGCCGGGGCGCTCGGCTGGATCCTGGAGCGGACCGCGATCCGGCACTTCTACGGCCGCCCGCTCGACACCCTCCTGCTGACCTGGGGCGTCAGCCTCGTCCTCCAGCAGGCCGCGCGGGACATCTTCGGCGCCCCCAACGTCCAGGTGGTGGCGCCGGGCTGGCTGACCGGGCGGGTGGAGGTGCTGGGCGGCAGCCTGCCGTACTCGCGGCTGTTCATCATGGCCCTGGCCATCGCCTGCGTGATCGGGGTCTGGGCGTACCTCGACCGGTCCCGGCAGGGCCGCCGGATGCGGGCGGTGATGCAGAACCGCGAGCTGGCCGCGTGCAGCGGCGTGGCCACGCCCCGCGTCGACCAGCTCACCTTCTTCATCGGCTCGGGCCTGGCCGGGGTCGCCGGGGTCGCGCTGACGCTGATCGGCCCGGTCGGACCGTCCCTCGGGACGTACTACATCGTGGACGCGTTCCTGGTGGTCGTCGCCGGCGGGCTCGGCCAGCTGCGCGGCGCGGTGATCGCCGCGGTGGCGCTGGGCATGCTGAACTCCTTCGCCGAGTTCTGGACGGACGCCAGCCTGGCCAAGGTCATCGTCTTCGCCGTGATCATCGCGTTCCTGCAGGTCCGCCCGCAGGGGATGTTCGTGCTGCGGTCGAGGGCGCTGACATGAGCGCGCCGGAGAAGGAGGCGGCGGCCGTGCGCGGGCGCGCACCCGGAGGGGCGGCCGTGCGGTCCCGGCTGCGCGGGTACGCGGTGTTCGGCCTGGTCGCCGTGCTGCTGCTGGTGGTGGCGCCGCTGGCGCTGCCCGCCTTCCGGCTGGACGAGCTGGCCAAGTACCTGTGCTTCGCGATCGCCGCCCTCGGCATCGGCCTCGCCTGGGGCCAGGGCGGCATGCTGACCCTGGGCCAGGGGGTGTTCTTCGGCCTCGGCGGCTACGCGATGGCGATGTACCTCAAGCTGCAGGACGCCGGCGGCGACCTCCCCGACTTCATGGTGTGGAGCGGCGTGGAGGAGCTGCCCGCGCTGTGGAAGCCGTTCGGCAGCCCGGTGGTGGCGGTGGCGGCGGTGATCGTCGTGCCGGTCGCGATCGCGGTCGTGCTGGGGACGCTGGTGTTCCGGCAGCGGGTGCGCGGCGCGTACTTCGCGATCCTCACCCAGGCGCTGGCGGCGGCGTTCGTGATCCTGCTGGTGGGGCAGCAGGGCCTCACCGGCGGCACCAACGGCATGACCAACTTCTACGAGTTCTTCGGCCAGGACGCCGAGGCCGAGAGCACCCAGCGGACGATGTACTTCGTCACCGCGATCGTGCTGGGCGTCCTCTACCTGGGCGCCCGGCAGCTGGTGAAGAGCCGGTTCGGGCGGCTGCTGGTGGCGGTGCGGGACGGCGAGGACCGGGTCCGGTTCCTCGGCTACAACCCGGCCACGGTCAAGACGATCACGTTCGCGATCTCGGCGGGCATGGCCGGGCTGGCCGGCGCGCTGTTCGTGCCGGTGGTCGGCATCATCTCGCCGTCCCTGCTGGGCGTGGTCCCGTCGCTGGAACTGGTGGTGGCGGTCGCGGTCGGCGGCCGGTACGCGCTGGCCGGGGCGATCCTCGGCGCCGTGGTCATGAACTACGCCAAGACCTCGTTCAGCGAGGAGTGGGCGGGCGGCTGGCTCTACCTGCAGGGCGCGCTGTTCATCCTGGTCATGACGCTGGCGCCGAAGGGCGCGGTGGGGGTGTGGGAGCAGGTCCGCGACGCCGTGGCCCGGCGCCGCGCCGTCCCCGACCCGGCCGCGGCGGCGCCGAAGGTGAAGGAGGAGGTCCCGGCATGAGTGACGACGGGGCGCTGCTGGAGATCCGGGGGCTGGAGGTCGTGTTCGACGGATTCCGGGCCATCGACGGCGTCGACCTGACCGTCCGGCAGGGTGAGCTGCGGTTCCTGATCGGCCCGAACGGCGCCGGGAAGACCACGCTGATCGACGTGATCACGGGACTGACCCGTCCGGCCGCGGGCTCGGTGCGGTTCGCCGGGACGGAGCTGACCGGGCGCAAGGAGCACCGGATCGTGCGGCTGGGCATCGGCCGCACGTTCCAGACCTCGGTGGTGTTCGAGGAGCTGACCGTGGTCGAGAACCTCGACCTGGCCGCCGGGTTCCGCCGCCCGCTCCCGACCCTGCTGCGGCAGCGGCGCGGGGTGTCCGGGACGGTCGCCGAGGCGCTCGACACCATCGGCCTGGGCGACCTGGGCGACCGGCCCGCCGGGGTGCTCTCGCACGGCCAGCGGCAGTGGCTGGAGATCGGCATGCTGATCGCGCAGCGGCCCCGGCTGCTGCTGCTCGACGAACCGGTGGCCGGGATGAGCCAGGACGAGCGGGAGCGCACCGGCGAGCTGCTCACCCAGATCGCCAGGGACCACACGGTGGTCGTGGTGGAGCACGACATGGAGTTCCTGCGCCGGTACGCGTCGCAGGTCACCGTCCTGCACGAGGGCCGCGTGCTGGTGGAGGGCGACGTGGCCGCCGTCCAGGCCGACCCTCGCGTCCAGGAGGTCTACCTGGGCCGTTCGAGGGAGGAGGCGGCGTGAGCGAGCGGACGGCGAAGGACGGGCCGCTGCTGCGGGTGTCGGGGGTCGAGGCGGCGTACGGGCGGGCCCGGGTGCTGTTCGGCGTGGACGTCGAGGTCGCGGCCGGGACGCTGATGTGCGTGATGGGCCGCAACGGCGTCGGCAAGACCACCCTGCTGAACGCGATCATGGGCGTGCTGCCGCCGTCCGCCGGGACGGTGGAGTTCGACGGCGAGGACGTGACCAGGCTGCCCACCTACGAGCGGGTGCGCCGCGGCATGGGGTACGTCCCGCAGGGGCACGAGACGTTCCCGCAGCTCACCGTGGCGGAGAACCTGCGGGTCACGCTGGAGGCGTCCCGGCATCGCGACAAGGGCGCGATCGAGGAGGCGCTGGAGGTCTTCCCCCGGCTCAAGGAGCTGCTGGGGCGGCGGGCCGGGTTCCTGTCGGGCGGCCAGCAGCAGCAGCTCGCGATCGCGCGGGCGCTGGTCACGCGGCCCCGGATGCTGATCCTGGACGAGCCGACCGAGGGCATCCAGCCCTCGATCGTGGCCGAGATCGAGGCGGCCGTGGAGCGCCTGCACCGGGAGAAGGGGCTGGCGGTGCTGCTGGTGGAGCAGTACCTGGAGCTGGCGCTGCGGCTGGCCGACGGGTTCGTGATCATCGAGGGCGGGGTGGTGCGGCACTCCGGCACCGCCGAGGACCTGCACGACGACCGGGTGAAGAGCATGCTCGCCGTCTGAACGGGCGGTGAAGGAAGTGTGGGCCCCGTCTCAAATGGCGGGCCTGGTTTCCGCAACACGGCCGTCATCTGTTAGCTTGGCGGGCGTGTTGCGTGAGCTGCTCCTCCTTAGCGGCCGCAGCGGGGGCCTGTAACCGGCTGGCTCCCCCGTTGCGGGAGTTCGTCGTGGACGTCGGCCGCTGGATCCGAGCAGAGGAAACCCCTTCCCGATGTATCCGCAACAGAACCCTTCGGGCATGCCCTTCGAGCGCTACCGCCCGTTCGCCCCGATCGCCCTGACCGACCGCACCTGGCCGAACGCGGTGATCACCGAGGCGCCGCGATGGTGCGCGGTGGACCTGCGGGACGGCAACCAGGCGCTGATCGACCCGATGGACGCGCACCGCAAGCTGAAGATGTTCGAGCTGCTGGTGCGGATGGGCTACAAGGAGATCGAGGTCGGGTTCCCGGCCGCGAGCCAGACCGACTTCGACTTCGTCCGGCAGATCATCGAGGACGGCCTGATCCCCGACGACGTGGTGATCCAGGTGCTGACCCAGGCGCGGCCGGAGCTGATCGAGCGCACCTTCGAGTCGGTGCGCGGCGCCAAGCAGGCGATCGTCCACCTCTACAACTCCACCAGCACGCTGCAGCGCCGCGTGGTGTTCGGGCAGGACCGCGACGGCATCACCGCGATCGCGGTGGAGGGCGCCAAGCTGTGCGCCAAGCTGGCCGAGGACATGGGCGACACCGAGATCTTCTTCCAGTACTCGCCGGAGTCGTTCACCGGCACCGAGCTGGAGTACGCGGTCGAGGTCTGCAACGCCGTCAACGACGTGTGGAGGCCGACGCCCGACCGGAAGGTCATCGTCAACCTGCCGGCCACCGTGGAGATGGCCACGCCCAACGTCTACGCCGACCAGATCGAGTGGATGAACCGCAACCTGGCCTACCGGGACTCGGTGATCCTCTCGCTGCACCCGCACAACGACCGGGGCACCGCCGTGGCCGCGGCCGAGCTGGGCTACATGGCCGGGGCCGACCGGATCGAGGGCTGCCTGTTCGGCAACGGCGAGCGCACCGGCAACGTGTGCCTGGTCACGCTGGGGCTGAACCTGTTCACCCAGGGCGTGGACCCGCAGATCGACTTCTCCGACATCGACGAGATCCGCCGCACCGTCGAGTACTGCAACCAGCTGCCGGTGCACGAGCGGCACCCCTACGGCGGCGACCTGGTCTACACCGCCTTCTCCGGCTCCCACCAGGACGCGATCAACAAGGGCTTCGACCACCTCCGGCTGGACGCCGAGGCGGCCGGGGTGCCGGTGGACGGCTTCCGCTGGGAGGTCCCGTACCTGCCGATCGACCCCAAGGACGTCGGCCGCACCTACGAGGCGGTCATCCGGGTCAACAGCCAGTCCGGCAAGGGCGGCGTCGCGTACGTGATGAAGACCGAGCACTCCCTGGAGCTGCCGCGGCGGCTGCAGATCGAGTTCTCGCGGGTGGTGCAGGCGCACACCGACTCCGAGGGCGGCGAGGTCACCCCGGAGCGGATGTGGGAGATCTTCCAGGGCGAGTTCCTGGCCAACGGCCCCCGGGTGGGGCTGCTGGCGCACCGCACGACCTCGCGGGTGGACGAGAAGGACGTGCTCGGCTGCGACATCCGGGTCGACGGGGAGATCCGTGAGATCGAGGGCGTGGGCAACGGCCCGGTGTCGGCGTTCGAGGCGGCGCTGGCCACGGTCGGCGTGCACGTACGGGTGCTCGACTACACCGAGCACGCGCTGAGCGCCGGCGGCGACGCCCGCGCGGCCGCGTACGTGGAGTGCGACGTGGACGGCACCTCGGTGTGGGGCGTGGGCATCGACGGCAACATCGTCACCGCCTCGCTGAAGGCCATCCTGTCGGCGGTCAACCGCGTGGCCCGCGCCCGCGCCTGACCCCTCGGCCCCGCACTCTCCTCAGTCCATTGCAGGGCCCTCAGCACCTCGCAGGGCCGCCCGGCCGCCGTGCGCGGCCGGGCCCGCCCCGGGCGCGCGAGCCATGGCCACGAGCCGCGGGCGCCGCGAGCCCCAGAGTTTCCGCCCGTGCCCGCGCGGGGGCGCGGGCGGAATCGACCCGGTCACGCCGTTGTGATCCACGCGTGTGATCGATGCCCCGGGCCCCGGCCGTGACGATCTCACGGCCGGGGCCCGTCGCCTTCCCTGGCCCGTCTCCCGCCTCTCAGCGGCCCTGGCCGAGGACGTGATGGACCAGTTCCCGGAGCGGCCCGTTCAGCTGGGCCTCACCCACGGTGGCCGTGTCGCCGTCGATGTCGATCTCGTACAGGAACTGGTCCGGCCTCCGGCCGGGCGGCGGCACCGACGCCAGATCCACCCGGTCGACCAGCCGGGTCAGCATGGGATCGGTGGCGCTGTCGGACTGCCCGCGCTGCTCGATCCCCGCGAACCCCCCGCTGCGGACCACTGTCACCTTCACCGTCTCTCCCGCTCGCCTCCGCGCCGCCCCCCGCGCGGCTCCTCGTCTCGTCGCCGCGGCGCGCCCGCGCTCCGGCCGCCCGCTCCACCGGCGTCCGGATCGCCGGACGGGGACGGCCCCGCAAGGCCGTCCCCGTCGCGCCGCCTTTCATCGCACCGCCGGGGGGACGGCGCGTGGCCGCGCCCCCCGCACAGGGCCGCTCGTCGGAGCGCCTCCTGCCACGGCGTTTTTCATACGGAGACGCCTACCCCCGTCCATGCCTCTCGTACCGCACCGGTTTCGGCGGCTTCGGCGCCGTAGAGCCGGGTGGCGCTGTCGAGCGTCGCGGCGGCGAACCCGGCGAAGTCGACGGTCGCCGAGAGCTGCCCGCCGGTGAGCGTGTCGTACCAGATCCGCCCCGCCTTCTCCCACGCGTGGCCGCCGATGGCGACGGAGGCCAGGTAGAAGGCGCGGTTGGGGATGCCGGAGTTGATGTGGACGCCGCCGTTGTCGCCGCGGGTGGGGTTGTAGTCGTCCATGTGGCCGGGCTGCGGGTCCTTGCCCAGCCGCGGGTCGTCGTAGGCGGTGCCGGGCTCCTTCATGGAGCGCAGGGCCACGCCGTTGACGCCCTCGGCGAGCAGGCCCTGCCCGATGAGCCAGTCGGCCTGGTCGGCGGTGTGGCCGAGATGCCACTGCTTGACGAGGGAGCCGAACACGTCGGAGACCGACTCGTTCAGCGCGCCCGGCTGGTTTCGGTACTCGAGGTTGGCGGTGTACTGGGTGACGCCGTGCACCAGCTCGTGGCCGGTGACGTCGAGCGGACCGGTGAACGCGCGGAACAGCGTCCCGTCGCCGTCGCCGTAGACCATCTGCTCGCCGTCCCAGAAGGCGTTGTCGTAGTCGCGGCCGTAGTGGACGGTGGAGACCAGCGCGAGCCCCGCGCCGTCGATGGAGTTGCGCCGGTAGGCGGCCTCGAAGAAGTCGAAGGTGACGCCCAGCCAGTCGTAGGCCTGGTCGACGATCTCGTCGCCCGTGGCGGGGTCGCCCTCGCCGCGGGCCTTGGCTCCGGGGAGCGTCTCCTCGTTCTTGGCGTCGTGGATCGTCCGGTTCGGGACGAAGTCCTCGGTGGGATCGGGGGCCCCGGCGGGGAACGCGAGACGGGCCTCGCGCTGCGCCGAGCTGAGAGCCAGGGAGCGGCGTGCGGAGTCGCGGAGCGCCGGATCATCGGCGGCTTCGGCGACCCGTTCCAGCATATGCGGGGGCACGATGGTGCATCTCATGGCACAACGCTGCCAGCTCGATGTGATTCGAGCCACAGGTTTCGGGCAACTCTCACGGCCTAATCCGGTCACGGAACGTGATGGAAGGCTGGCGTTCGGGTGCGGCCCGGGGCCGCCGTTCGCGGCGCGCGGGCAGGTTCGGGACAGCGGGCGGGGTGCGGGACAATGGTCCCGTGACCCTCTACCGCGATGAAGGCATCGTCCTGCGCACCCAGAAACTGGGCGAGGCCGACCGCATCGTCACGGTCCTCACCCGGCGCACCGGGCGGATCCGCGCGGCGGCCAAGGGCGTGCGCAAGACCAAGTCGCGGTTCGGGGCGCGGCTGGAGCCGTTCACCCACGTCGACCTGCAGCTGTACGAGCGGCGCTCGCTCGACCTCATCACCCAGGCCGAGACGCTGCGGCCGTACGGGGAGCGGCTGGTCACCGACTACCCCCGCTACACCGCCGGGACGGCGATGCTGGAGACCGCCGAGAAGCTCACCGCCGAGGAGGGCGAGCCGGCGCTGCGCCAGTTCCTGCTGCTGGTGGGCGGGCTGCGGACGCTGGCCGAGCGCGGCCACGACCCCCGTCTGGTGCTGGACGCCTTCCTGCTGCGGTCGCTGTCGGTGGCGGGCTGGGCGCCGGCCATCGACGAGTGCTGCGGGTGCGGCGACCGCGGCGGGCTGCGCGGGTTCGCGATCGCCGCGGGCGGCGCGGTCTGCGCGCGCTGCCGCCGGCCCGGCGCGGCCACTCCGGCGCCGCCGACGTTCGCGCTGATGCTGGCGCTGCTGCGGGGCGACTGGGAGTACGCCGACGGGAGTGAGCCGCGCCACCGGGTAGAGTGCAGCGGCCTCGTGGCGGCCTACCTGCAGTGGCATCTGGAGCACGGCATCCGGTCCCTGCGGCATGTGGAGCCCGAGGACGGCCCGTCCCGTCCAACCGGCATGGACTTCACGACCAGCGACACAGGCGGCGACCCCGGCCGCGACACCCCCGACACCACCGACAGGGAGCGAGTTTGAGAAGGGCCGTTCAGCCCCCGGAACCGCACAGGACCGGGGCCCGCCCGCCCGCGATCCCCGCCGACCTGGTGCCCCGGCACGTCGCCATCGTCATGGACGGCAACGGGCGCTGGGCCAAGGAGCGCGGGCTGCCCCGCACCGAGGGCCACAGGATGGGGGAGGACTCCCTCTTCGACGTGATCATGGGCGCGATCGAGCTCGGCGTGCCGTACCTGTCGGCCTACGCCTTCTCCACCGAGAACTGGAAGCGCTCGCCCGACGAGGTCCGCTTCCTCATGGGCTTCAACCGCGAGGTGATCCGGCGCCGCCGCGACCAGCTCCACGCGATGGGCGTCCGGGTGCGCTGGGCGGGCCGCCGGCCCCGGCTGTGGCGCAGCGTGATCTCCGAGCTGGAGACGGCCGAGGAGATGACCCGCGACAACGACGTGCTGACCCTGCAGTTCTGCGTGAACTACGGCGGCCGGGCCGAGATCGCCGACGCGGCGGCCGCCATCGCCCGGGACGTGCGGGACGGGAAGCTCAACCCCGACAAGATCAACGAGAAGGTGTTCGCCCGCTACCTGGACGAGCCGTCCATCCCGGACGTGGACCTGTTCCTGCGCTCGTCGGGGGAGCAGCGCACCTCCAACTTCCTGATCTGGCAGTCGGCGTACGCGGAGATGGTCTTCCTCGACACGCTCTGGCCCGACTTCGACCGGCGCCACCTGTGGCACGCCTGCGAGTTGTACGCGTCCCGCGACCGCCGCTACGGCGGCGCCATCCCCAACCAGGTCCCGGCCACCTGACGGTGTGTGGTCTGGGGAAGGCCCCAGACCACACCCGCCCCTCAGCGTCCAGGCCGGTGATCGGGTGATCCGATGATTAAGCGAGCGCGGCGTCGAGGGTGATCTTGGTGCCGGTGAGGGCCTTGCTGACCGGGCAGTTCTCCTTGGCGTTCTGCGCGGCCTTCTCGAAGTCGGCCGCCGACAGCCCGGGGACGCTCGCCCGCACGGTCAGGTGGATCCCGGTGATGCCCTCGCCGGGCTGGAAGGTGACCTCCGCCTTGGTGTCGACCTTCTCGGGCGGGGTGCCGGCCCCGGCCAGCCCGTGCGAGAGGGCCATCGAGTAGCAGGTGGAGTGGGCGGCCGCGATGAGCTCCTCGGGGCTGGTGCGGCCGTCCGGCTCCTCGGCGCGCGACGGCCAGGTCACCTCGAAGGAGCCGACCTTGGACGAGTCGAGCGAGACCTTGCCCTGGCCGCCCATCAGCGGCCCTTCCCAGTGCGCGTTCGCGGTTCGTGTCGTAGCCATGTGCCGATTCTTGCGCATGGGCCCGTCGCGCGATCCGGAGGGGCGAGGACTTGGAACGCATCAGAAACGCCCCGCCCTGGCTGGGCGGGGCGTTTCCGAGGGGTGGGAGGGGGATGGCTCGTCCGCACATTTATGTCATGTCCGAAGAGATTGCGCACTTGTGGCAAGTTCACAAAGATTCGGG
Source organism: Actinomadura rugatobispora (assembly GCF_042656285.1). Lineage (GTDB taxonomy): Bacteria > Actinomycetota > Actinomycetes > Streptosporangiales > Streptosporangiaceae > Spirillospora > Spirillospora rugatobispora. The sequence continues at coordinate 16,098 of NZ_JBHSON010000049.1, forward strand.
CGATGTACGGCGAGTCCTCGCGTCGTCCCAGGTCGCGCGGGTGTGGCGCAGCTCACCACCGTGAACGGCGCGCGGCGATTCAGAGAAAAGAGCGCCGGCCGGGAACTCTCCCGTGCCGGCGTGGGGTCAGGAGCCGGCCTTGGCGCAGTCGGCGCAGGTGCCGAAGACCTCGACGGTGTGCGTGATGTCCACGAAACCGTGCTCGGCGGCGATCGCGTCGGCCCACTTCTCCACGGCGGGCCCGCCGACCTCGACGGTGCGCCCGCACGCCCGGCACACCAGGTGGTGGTGGTGCTCCTCGGTGCGGCAGGCGCGGTAGACCGCCTCGCCGTCGTCGGTGCGCAGCACGTCGACCTCGCCGGAGTCGCTGAGCGCCTGCAGCGCCCGGTAGACCGTGGTGAGGCCGATCTTGGAGCCGTCCGCCCGCAGGTCGGCGTAGATGTCCTGGGCGCTGCGGAAGCCCTCGCATCCGGCCAGCGCCTGCCGTACCGCGTTGCGGCGGGTCGTCGTCATCCCCGTAGTACCTCCGCCTCGGCGTCCACACCTGCCCGGGCCGCGGCCGTCACCGTGCGCCTGCGTCGCGTCACCGCGCCCCCGATCACCGCGACCATGAACACCGCCAGGGCCAGCAGCACGATCGAGGGTCCCGGTGGGAGATCGTACTGGAACGACCCCGCGAGCCCCGACACCGCCGACAGTACACCGACGGCCATCGCCAGCAGCATCGTGGCGCGGAAGCCCCGCGTCAGCTGCTGCGCCGCCGCCACCGGGACGATCATCAGGGCGCTGACCAGCAGCAGCCCGATCGCGCGCATCGCGATCACCACGGTGACCGCGGCGGTCGCCGCGATCAGGATGCTCAGGAAGCGGGTGGGCAGGCCCGACGCCCGCGCCACCTCCTCGTCCTGGCACAGCAGGAACAGCTCGCGCCCGAAGAGGGCCACGATCGCCAGCACCGCCACCGCCAGCGCCGCGACCACGTACAGGTCCGAGACCGACACGCTGCTGATCGACCCGAACAGGTAGGACTGCAGGTTCGCGCCTCCGCCCTCGGCGTTGGTGAGGATCACCCCGCCCGCCAGCCCGCCGTAGAACAGCAGCGCCAGCGCCACGTCCGCGCCGCTGCGGCTGCGTTCGCGCAGCACCTCGATGGCGACCGCGCCGAGCACCGACACCACCAGCGCGCCCATGACCGGGGAGGTCCCGGTCAGCAGCCCCAGGCCGATCCCGGTCAGCGCGATGTGCCCGATCCCGTCGCCGAGCAGCGACAGCCTGCGCTGCACGATGAACGTCCCGACCGCGGGCGCGGTCAGCCCGATGAGCACCGCCATGACCAGCGCGATGCGCATGAAGTCGTACTCGAGCATCTCGAAGATCACGCTGTGCCCCCCGTTCGCCTCCGGGGCGCCTTACGGCGGCGCCTTCCCTCCTCGCTCGTTCCTCGCTCGTCAGTCCAGGCGCCGCCGCGCCCCTCCGGCTCTCTCATCACGCGGTGCCCCCCGTTCGCCTCACGCCGCGCTCTCCCTGCTCTCGCGGGTGGCGGCCAGGGACGGGGCGGGCGCGGTGCGGCGGGTCTCGTCCGCGACGCGGCCGTGCTCCAGCACGACGGTGCGGGTGATCAGCGGCTCCAGCGGGCCGAGCTCGTGCGCCACCAGCACGACGGTGCGGCCCTCCTCGGCGAGCCCGCGCAGCGTGCCGGCCAGGGCGGCCTGGCTGGCCGCGTCGACGCCGGCGGTCGGCTCGTCCATCACGAAGACCTCGGGCTCGCCCGCCAGGGCGCGCGCGATGAGCACGCGCTGCTGCTGGCCGCCCGACAGCAGGTGCGCCGAGTCGCGGGCCCGGCCGGCCAGCCCCACCGCATCGAGGGCGCGCTCCACCGCGGCCCGGTCGGCGGCCGAGGACGGCCGCCAGCGCGACTGCCGCGCCACCCGGCCCGACGCCACGACCTCCCGCACCGTCGCGGGCACCCCGCCGCCCATCGGCAGCCGCTGCGGGACGTACCCGACCCGCTTCCAGTCACGGAACCGGGCGGCCGGGCGGCCGAAGATCTCGGTTCGTCCGGCGGCCAGCGGACGCAGCCCCAGCAGCGCCTTGACCAGGGTGGACTTCCCCGCCCCGTTGGGACCGAGCACGGCCAGCAGGTCGCCCGGCTCGACGACCAGGTCGACGCCGCGCAGCACCTCGCGGCCGTCGAGGCGGACATGCCCGCCGCTCATCGCGAACGGCGGGCCGGACGGGTGCGGGGAAGTCGGTTTCATGAGCATCCAAGTGCGGGTTTCAGCGTTTCCAGGTTCTTGCGCATGATCGAAAGGTAGTCCTCGGAGGAGCCCTCCCGGACGCCTTCGACCGGGTCGAGCACCGCGGTCCGCACCCCGGCCGAACGGGCCAGCGACTCGGCGACCCTGGGGCTGACCAGCGTCTCGGTGAAGACCGTGGTGGCGCCGGCGTCCTTGACCTCGTGCGTCAGCTCGGCCAGCCGCTTGGGCGAGGGCTCGCTGGAGGGGTCCACGCCGGCGATGGAGACCTGCTTGAGGCCGTACCGGTCGGCGAGGTAGCCGAACGCGGCGTGCGCGGTGACGATCGTCTTCTGCTTGCAGGACGTCAGGCCGGCCTTGTACGCCTGGTCGAGCGCGTTGAGCTCGGCGGCCAGCGCGGCGGCGCGGGACTTGTAACCGGAGGCGTGCGCGGAGTCGGCGGCGGCGAGCCGCTCACCGAACGCGGTGGCGATGGTGGCCATCCGGCTGGGGTCGAGCCAGACGTGCGGGTCCTGGGCGGCGTCGGCCTGCTTCTCCTGGCCGTGCCCTTCCTCGCCCTCGTGCTCGTGGCCGTGGTCGTGCCCGTGTCCGTCGTCGCCGGTCGGCGCCGGGATCGTCTTGACGACGCTCGCCACGTCCAACGCCTTGTCGTTCGCGTGCTTGCGCACGGCGTCGTCCATCGCGGGCTGCACGCCCTTGACGTAGATCGCGTAGTCGGCCTTGCCGACGTCGGCGATCTGCCGGGCGGTGAGCTCCAGGTCGTGCGGCTCGGCGCCCGGCTTGGTCAGCGTCCGGACCTCGGCGTCCGGCCCTCCGACCTTCCCGGCCAGCCAGGCGACCGGGTAGAAGGAGGCGACGATCTCGGTCGTGCCGGACCTGCCGGCTCCTGCGCCGCCGCCCCCTCCGCACGCGGCGAGGCCGGTCAGGCCGGCGACGGCCAGCACGGCGATCGGGAGGGTGCGAAAGGGCCTGCGAGAGATGAACACACCCCAAGTGTGGACGAAGATGAAAACGGTTGTCAAAACCGACGTTTCGCCGCGGTCTCCGTCACCACAGGTGCCCCACGGCGAACACCGCCAGCACCACCAACGCCGCCAGGCGCAGGATTCGTCCCGGAAGGTCCAGCGAGGGCCAGTTGAGGTAGGCGAACCAGGCCAGCACCACCAGCAGCACCAGCAGCCCGGAGGCGCCGACCCAGCCCGAACCCGCCATGCCGATCACCAGCAGCCCGAAGACCACGGCCAGCAGCACCCAGCGCGGCGTCCGGCTCAGCAGCACCAGCGGCGCCGCGCTCCGGGCCTCGATCGCGGTGCGCAGCCCGCTCGATCCGTCCGGTGCCGATCCGCCTCGTGCGTTCCGTGGGTTCACGTGCCCCAACGTACGCCGGGGGACGGCGTGCGGGCGCCCGGTGCCAGGATGGATACGTGATTGCGATTACCCGGTACCGCGTGCCGGACCCCGAGGCCGGCGGATTCGCCGAGCGGATGACCGCCGTGCTCGACCGGCTCGCGGCCAGCCCCGGCTACCGTTCGGGACGGCTGGCCCGCACCGTCGACGACCCCTCGCTGTGGGCGCTGGTCACCGAGTGGGACGGCGCCGGCCACTACCGCCGCGCGCTGGGCGCCTACGAGGTGCGGCTGGAGTTCATGCCGCTCGCCGCGCTGGCGCTGGACGAACCGGGCGCCTACGAGATCCTGGCGACCCGCACCGCCCCCGGGAACACGCCTGGTCAACAGCCGTACAAGAACCCCTGACGCGCGGTTTCGGGTGGCCCGCCGACGGTGATCAACGCCGCGTCATGATCACGGTCGCGGGGAGTTGTGATGCGTCATGTGCCCGTACTCGGCGGACTGCTCGGGGTGGTCGCGCTCTCACCCCTCGTCTCCGGCGCCGGCGCGCCCGCCGCGTGGTCCGCGGGCGACCCGGCCGCCGCGCTGAGGGTCGCCGCGGAGGACACCGCGGAACCCGGCCGGACCGGTGCTCGGATCGGTGATCGGGCCGGTGACCGGGCCGGTGCGCGGCACCGGCACGGGCGCGCGGCGGTGCGCGTGGCGGCCTACCGGGGCGTGCGGATCCCCGTCCCCGAGGGCTGGGAGGTGCACGACCTCGACCGCGACCCCACCCGCTGCGTCCGGTTCGACCGGCGCGCGATCTACCTCGGCCGCCAGGGCGACCGGCCCGACTGCCCGTCCAGGGTGATCGGCGGCGAGGACGCCCTGCACGTGGAGCCGCTCGGGCCGCCGCCGCGGGTGCGCGGCCCCGAGCCCTCGCCGAGCCGGGACGGCGCCCGCCGGACGGGCCGTCCGGACAGGTCGGCCGCGCTCGCCCGGTACACGGTGGCGCCCTCGGTGGACCACAGGGTGCGGGTGCCGCTCCGGGAGGCCGGAGTCGTGATCAGCGGCATGTACGGGAAGGACCCCTCGCAGGTCCAGCGGGTCATCCGGTCCGCGACGATCGCCCCGGCCCGTCCGGCGCGCGGCGACGACCGGGACGAGGACGAGGACGACCGCGACGACCGCGACAAGTACCACTACGACCGCGACTACCGGCCCAAGCACAAGCACCCCAAGCACCCGTCCGGCCTGCCCTTCTTCGACCTGGGGCCCTTCGGCGGCGACGACGAGCCCAGGAGCACGGCCCCGCCGAAGCCGAAGCCCAAGGCGGAACCGAAGCCGAAGCCCAAGGCGAAACCGAAATCGAAACCCAAGGCGAAGCCGAAGAAGAACCCGCCCTCCGGCCGGCAGCAGAACTGGACGGTCGGCAAGGGCTTCGACACCTGCACGGCCCCGTCCCTGGCGTCCATGCGCGCCTGGCGCGGCGCGTTCAAGGTCAGCAACATCTACATCGGCGGCGCCGCGCGCGGATGCGCCCAGCCCAGGCTGAACCGCGCATGGGTGAAGTCGGTCCGCAGCATGGGCTACCGGCTCGTCCCCACCTACGTCGGCCTCCAGGCGCCCTGCGGCAGGTACCGCACGAGGTTCACGGCCGGGAACGCCGCGGCGGAGGGCAGGAGGGCCGCCACGGACGCCGTCCGCGAGGCCAAGGCCCTGGGCATCCCGCACAGCAAGCCGATCTACTTCGACATGGAGGCCTACCGGCAGGACGACGCCTCGTGCCGCGAGGCCGTCCTGACGTTCCTGCACCACTGGACCAAGCAGATGAAGGTCCACCGCTACGTGCCCGGGGTCTACGGCAGCGTGGGCTCGGTCGTGCGCGACCTCGTCCTGTCCAAGGGGTTCACCCGGCCGAGCGCGCTCTGGTTCGCGCACTGGGACGGGATCCCGCGGCTGTACGGCCATCCCCACATCCCGGACGCGATGTGGCATCCGCACCGCCGCATCAAGCAGTACCGGGGCGGCCACAAGGAGACCCACGGCGGTGTCACGATCAACATCGACAGCAACCATGTGGACGGACGGGTCTACTGAGACCGTCCGGACGCATGTGGCCCGAACCGGGTTTCGCCGGTCTTCCTGGGCTTTCGCGTACTTTTGTGTGGCGTACGGCCGGTGGCGCACGTGCTCTAAGCTGGGGGTCGCTCGCGGGGCGCCGGGGATGTCGCGCTCCGCCGCAGCGGTACGACACCCGGGGATCACACTCACCGCGGCCCGCCGGCCGTCCGTTCGCCGGCGGCGGGGCGCAGTACGGATAAATCCCGCCGACCGCCAGTTGGATGGAGAATGCTGATGGCACGCCGTTCCGACGTGTTGGACACGATCGTCAACCTTGCCAAGCGCCGGGGCCTGGTCTACCCGTCGAGCGAGATCTACGGCGGGCTGCGCGCCTCCTGGGACTACGGCCCCTTGGGCGTGGAGCTGAAGAACAACGTCAAACGCCAGTGGTGGAAGACCATGGTGCAGGGCCGGGAGGACGTCGTCGGCCTCGACTCGTGCGTCATCCTGGCGCGCGAGGTGTGGGAGGCCAGCGGGCACGTCCAGGCGTTCGTCGACCCGCTGACCGAGTGCCAGTCCTGCCACAAGCGGTTCCGGGCCGACCACCTGGAGGAGGCGTACGAGGAGAAGCACGGCAAGCCCCCGGCGGGCGGCCTGGCCGACCTCGGCTGCCCCAACTGCGGGGTGAAGGGCTCCTTCACCGAGCCGCGGATGTTCAACGGCCTGCTCAAGACCTACCTGGGCCCGGTCGAGGACGAGTCCGGCCTGGCGTACCTGCGGCCGGAGACCGCGCAGGGCATCTTCATCAACTACCTCAACGTGCAGCAGTCGGCGCGGCGCAAGGTGCCGTTCGGCATCGGCCAGGTCGGCAAGTCGTTCCGGAACGAGATCACGCCGGGCAACTTCATCTTCCGCACCCGCGAGTTCGAGCAGATGGAGATGGAGTTCTTCGTCCGGCCGGGCTCGGACGAGGAGTGGCACCAGTACTGGATCGACGAGCGCATGCGCTGGTACACCGACCTGGGCATCCGCAAGGAGAACCTGCGCGTGTTCGAGCACCCGCAGGAGAAGCTGTCGCACTACTCCAAGCGGACCGTCGACATCGAGTACCGGTTCGACTTCGCGGGCGGCGAGTGGGGCGAGCTGGAGGGCGTCGCCAACCGCACCGACTACGACCTCACCACGCACGCCAAGGCGTCGGGCGCCGACCTGTCGTTCTTCGACCAGGAGGCGGGGGAGCGGTTCGTCCCCTACGTGATCGAGCCGGCGGCGGGCGTCGACCGTGCCACGCTGACGTTCATGATGGACGCCTACGCCGAGGACGAGGCGCCCAACGCCAAGGGCAAGATGGAGAAGCGCACGGTGATGCGGCTCGACCGGCGGCTGGCGCCGATCAAGGTGGCGGTGCTGCCGCTGTCGCGCAACGCCGACCTGTCGCCGAAGGCCCGCGACCTGGCGGCCCGGCTGCGCCGCAACTGGAACGTCGAGTTCGACGACGCGGGCGCGATCGGCCGCCGCTACCGCCGCCAGGACGAGGTCGGCACCCCGTTCTGCGTCACTGTGGACTTCGACACGCTGGAGGACGACGCGGTGACCGTGCGGGAGCGCGACACGATGAGCCAGGAGCGCATCGCGATCGGGCAGGTGGAGGCCTTCCTCGCCGCCCAGCTGCTGGGCTGCTGACGCCTCTCGCGGTTCACTGGAGCGCGTCCGGAGACGGGTTCGCCGAGGGCCGTCCCTCCCCCGAACGGGGGCGGGGCGGCCCTCGCGCGTTTGGAGATAACCGATCCGTCGGATAGTCTCGTAGTGGATTGTTCTGATATGGACGGATGAGAGGGCGGAGTGTGCAGGTGCGAAGCCGGGCGGTTCTGCCGCTGCTGGCGTTCGTCCTGTGCCTGTTCGGACTGATCTACGAGCCCGGCGCCCCCGCCCTCCGCGCCGACGGCGCCAGCGCCGCGGCCGCCCTCGCCGGTCCGGTCGTCCCGGACGCCGCGCCGCACGCGCCGGCGCACGAGACCGGCGGCGACCCGGCGTTCCTGGCCAACCACGCCCAGGCCGCCGCGGCCGGCGACCACCCGGCCTCCCACCTGGCGCTCCCGCCCCGGTCGGCCGCGCCGTACGCGCCCCGCGGCCCTCTCACGCCGCGCGCCTCCGACCCGCCGCCCTCCGCGGATCCGCACGCCGAGACGGGGCGTGCCCGCGCACCTCCGGCCTCCGCAGGTTCCTGACGTCCTGTCGTCCCGGTGGCCCTTTTCGGCCGCCGGTCGCCGCCTGCGGCCCGCCGTGCCCGCCGTCCCCGCCACGGGACCGCGCGCCCCGGCCCCCCGCCGCGCGGTGCTCCTGCTGGAGGTTCTCTCATTCACATCGCCGAAGCCCTCATCGCTCTTGGCGGAGCGTTCGTCGTCGCCGGGCTCCTGGCCCGTGCCGGCGTGCGGATCGGCCTGCCGACCATCCCCCTGTTCATGCTCGCCGGCATCCTCTTCGGGCCGCACACCCCCGGCCTCGCCCTCTTCGAAGATCCCGCCGACCTCAAGCTGTTGTCCGCCCTCGGCCTGGTGTTCCTGCTCTTCTACCTGGGGCTGGAGTTCCACCTCGACGACCTGGTCTCCGGTGGCGGCCGGCTGCTCACGGCCGGGGGGCTCTACCTCCTGCTCAACGTCGGCGGCGGCCTGGCCTTCGGGTTCCTGCTCGGCTGGGGCGGCCGCGAGGCGTTCGTGCTGGCCGGGGTCATCGGGATCTCCTCCTCGGCCATCGTCACCAAAGTCCTCATGGACATGGGCCGGCTCGGCAACCCCGAGAGCCGGCTGATCCTCGGAATCATCGTGGTCGAGGACGTCTTCCTCGCCCTCTACCTGGCCCTGCTGCAGCCCATCCTGGCCGGCGCCAGCGGCTTCGGCGAGGCCGCGGTCGAGTTCGGCAAGGCGTTCGCGCTGCTGCTCGTGCTGGCGAGCGTGGCCCGCTGGGGCGCCCGCTGGGTCGGCAAGCTCGTCGACATCAAGGACGACGAACTGCTGGTGGTCACCTTCGTCGGCCTGGCCGTGCTGACCGCCGGGATCGCCGAGGAGTTCGGCGTCTCCGACGCCATCGGCGCGTTCATGATCGGGCTCATCCTGGGCGCCACCAAGTCCGCGAAGCGGATCCAGACGCTGGTGCACCCGCTGCGGGACGCCTTCGCCGCGCTGTTCTTCTTCGCCTTCGGGCTGCAGATCGACCCGGGCGACCTGGCCTCGGTGGCCGTCCCGGTGACGCTGGCGGTGCTGCTCACGGTCGTGCTGAACCTGTCGGCCGGACTGCTGGCCGGGCGGATCCACGGGTACGGCCGCGTCCCGTCGGCCAACGTGGCGCTGACCGTGCTGTCGCGCGGCGAGTTCGCGCTGGTGCTGGCGTCCATGGCGGCCGCGGCCGGGCTGGACTCCAGGCTGGCGCCGTTCATCGCCGGATACGTCCTGGTGCTGGCGGTGGCCGGGCCATTGGCGGTCACGCAGTCCGAGCGGCTCGGGCGGCTGCTGCCCGAACGGCTCTTCCCGACGGCGGCGCCCGCCACGCCGCCCGCGAAGGAGCCCGTACGCTCCTGATCGCCGGGCCGATGGGCTACGGTGGCGGAAACGACGGCCGCCGACGGGAGGGAGCGCGTGCGCGACCTTCGGCGACCGGACCTGCCCGCCACCGTGCCCGCCCCCGGACCCGGACCCGGACCTGGCCCCGGCTCCGGCCCGGGCCCCGGCGACGAGCGCGGGCGGCTCGCCCGGTTGCTCATCATCGCGCTGGGCCTGATCGGCTTCGTGGCGGCGCCCGCCGCCTGGACCGCGGCGGGCGCCGGTGCGCCCGGCGCCAGGGCCGCCTCGGGAGTCAGTGCCGGGGCGCCGCTCTCCGCGCCTGCCGCCGCGGGCGCCCGTCCGTCCAAGGGCCCGTCCGGTGCGGCGTCCCGAGCCGCCGCGTCCAGGGCCGCGCAGGGGAGCGCGGCCGCTGTCTCGTCCCGGGGCTGCTCCGCCGCCTGCTCAGCAGAGCGGTCCGGAGAGCGGGCCCGGCAGCGCACGCTCCCTCCCGCCTGCACCGACCGCGCGACCGCGGCGATCACCGCGGCGCGGCAGCCCGGCGAGGCGCCCGCCCCGCTGCCGGCCGCCGCACCGCCCCCGCCCGGCGCCGAGCTCCACGTCCCCCTCGTCCCGGCCGCCCGGCCCTGCCCGGCCCTCCGGCACCCCTCCACCGCCCCCGACGGCCCGCCCCGGGGCCGAGCACCGCCGCCCTCCACCCGGATCTGACGATCTGACGACGACGTCCGGCCGGTGCACGGCCCGCGGGCAACGATGATCACGTGCGTGGTCACGCGCGTGCGGCCCGGGTTCCGGCGTCTCCCCGGCGCCGCGAGGCGCCGGCATCCTCGTGGAGGTCTGTCCGTTGACTCGCGCCAACGTGGTGCGGGCGTTGCTGGCCCTGGCCGTGCTCGCCACCTCGCTCTTCTTCGCACTGACGACACCCGCCCGCCTCGGCCTCGACCTGCGCGGCGGGACCCAGATCGTCCTGGAGACCCGGAACTCCCCGACGGTCAAGGCCGGTCCCGAGGCCACCGACCGCGCCAAGGAGGTGCTCCAGCGCCGCATCGACGCGCTCGGGGTGTCCGAGTCCTCGATCACCCGGTCCGGCGAGCGGCGCATCATCATCGAGCTGCCCGACGTCCAGGACCCCACCCGCGCCACCGAGGTGATCGGCAAGACCGCGCAGCTCACCGCCCACCCCGTCCTCGCCCCCGGCGGCCCGCCGGCGCCCGGCCAGCAGGTCCTGAAGGACGAGCAGGGGCGGCCCGTCCTGCTCGGCCCGCCGATCCTCACCGGGGACGGCATCGGCTCCGCCTCGGCCGGCTTCGACCAGCAGAACGTCGGCGGCTGGTACGTCACCGTCGACTTCCGCGGCGGCGGCGGGAAGGCCTGGGAGAAGGCCACCGCCAAGGCCGCCTGCGCCGCCGGCGACGAGCGCCGGATCGCCTTCGTCCTGGACGGCGCGGTGATCTCCTCCCCGGCGGTCACCCCCGAGGTGCCCTGCAACATCGGCATCACCGGCGGCACCACCCAGATCACCGGGAGCTTCACCGCCACCCAGGCCAAGGACCTGGCCGCCCTCATCCAGGGCGGCTCGCTGCCCGTCCCCGTCCACATCATCGAGCAGCGGGTGGTCGGGCCCACGCTGGGCGCGGCGGCCATCGAGGCCAGCGCCCAGGCCGCGATCATCGGGGTGCTGCTCACCGGCCTGTTCATCATCGTCGTCTACCGGCTGGTGGGCGCCCTGGCCGCGGTGGCGCTGGCCTGCTACGCGCTGATCTCGTACGCGGCCCTCGTCGCGATCGGGGCGACGCTCACCCTGCCCGGCCTGGCCGGGTTCGTGCTCGCGATCGGGATGGCGATCGACGCCAACGTGCTGGCGTTCGAACGGGCCCGGGAGGAGTACGCGGCCGTGCCCAGACGCGGCGTGCGCAGCGCGCTGTCCACCGGCTTCGACAAGGCGTGGTCGGCGATCGCCGACTCCAACATCACCACGCTGCTGGCCGCCGGGCTGCTGTTCTTCCTGGCCTCCGGCCCGGTGCGGGGCTTCGGCGTCACGCTGTCCATCGGCGTGCTGGGCTCGCTGGTGTCGGCGATGCTGCTCAGCCGCGTCCTCACCGACGCGGTGCTGTCCCGCCGCGCCGTCGCCCGCCGCCCGCGGCTGACCGGCCTGAGCTCCACCGGACGGGTCCGCGACTGGCTGGAGCGGCGCAGGCCCGACCTGATGCGGCGGCGCCGGCTCTGGCTGAGCATCTCCGGGCTGGCGGTCGTGCTGGCGATCACGGGGATCTTCGTCCGCGGCATCAACTTCGGCGTGGAGTTCACCGGCGGCCGGATCGTCGAGTACTCCACCAGTCAGTCGCTGAACATCGACACCGCCCGCTCCGCCGTCGCCGACGCCGGCTTCCCGCGCGCCGTCGTCCAGGAGTCGGGCGGCAAGGACATCTCCGTCCGCACCGAGAAGCTCACCAACGCCGAGGTGCAGTCGATCCGGGACGCCCTGGCCGCCAAGGGCGGCGGCCAGGTCACCAAGCAGCGGGACGAGCTGATCGGGCCCAGCCTGGGCGAGGAACTGCGCGTCAAGGCGCTGATCGCGCTCGGCGTCGCGCTGCTGGTGCAGCTGGGCTACCTGGCGCTGCGGTTCCGCTGGACGTTCGCGGTCGGGGCGGTGCTCGCCATGTTCCACGACGTGGTCATCGTCGTCGGCGTGTTCGCCTGGCTCGGCAAGACCGTCGACGGGGTCTTCCTGGCCGCGCTGCTCACCATCATCGGCTACTCGGTGAACGACTCGGTGGTGGTGTTCGACCGCATCCGGGAGCTGTGGGGCGCCCGCCCCAAGGACCGCTTCGCCGACGTGGCCAACCTGGGCGCGATCCAGACCGTGCCGAGGACCGTCAACACCGGCATGGGCGCGCTCTTCATCCTGGCCGCGCTGGCGGTGCTGGGCGGCGAGTCGCTGACCGACTTCGCGATCGCGCTGCTGATCGGGATCCTGGTCGGCACCTACTCCAGCGTGTTCACCGCGACGCCGCTGGCGATCCTGCTGGAACGGCACGCCAAGGCGCCGGCGCCGCGGCCGAAACGGCTGCGCCGCCCCGCCGAGCGCAAGCCCGGCGACTCGGGCGCGGTCATCTAGCCGGGCCGAAGGCCTCCAGCTCGATGATCCGGGAGAACCGGCGGTCGTTGGAGCCCAGGCACACGATCCGCAGGGCGTCCGCCTCCACCGGGGCGAAGGAGTGCTCGACCCGGCCGGCGGTGTTGGCGCGGGACCGGGCGACGGTCGTCCACGCGCCGTCCGCCCGGGCCTGCACGTCCCAGTCCCGCAGGCCGTAGCGGGACGGGGGGTAGCGGTTGCTCGCCAGGGTGTGCACCACGACCCTGGCGACCCGCCGCGTCCCGCCCAGGTCCACCTCCAGGGTGTCGGGCCACCGGCGCGCGGTCGAGTCGTTCCAGCCGTTGCCGACGCCGAACTCCTCGGCGTTGAGGTTGCCGTCGGTGACGCTGGCGGCGGGGTAGCGGTCCGGGCGGCCCGAGGTGTTCGCCGAGGACGCCGCCACGGGGCGGCCGCACGCCAGGTTGTCCTCGCCGGGGCCGGGCTCGTCCAGCGCGACCGGGACGGTCAGCCGTTCCTTCCCGGCCCGCAGGACGAGCCGGTGCCCGCCCGCCGCGGCCTCCGGCGGCGCGGTGATCCGGAACTGGATCCGGGCCTCGTACGCGGGCGGCAGGTAGGTGGCGAACACCGGGCGCGACACCCGCAGCGCCCCGGCCTCCGCGGTCAGGCCGCCGTAGACGGCCCGGTGGGTGGCGTTGCGCATCCCGATCGTCATCCAGCCGTTCCGGCAGCGCGGGTCCGCCGACCGGACGATCCTGAACCGCTCCCGGTCGGCGATCGGCGTGATCTTCCCGCGTGCGGCGGCGGGCAGCGCGTCGGGGTCCACGTGGCGCATGGTGGCGTGCTTCGGGTTGTCGGGCGGGGGCGGGTAGGCCAGCGTGCCGGGCGTCCAGGTGGGCGTGGGGGCGGGTTCGGGATCGCCCGGCGCGCGGCCGGGCGAGCCGTCGGCGGCCAGCGGGACCCCGGCCGCCGCGCACGCGGCGACGGCGAGCCCGGCCACGAGCACGCGGTCGCGGCGGCGGTCGCTCCGGCGGCGCGGGGCGCTCATCGGGCGGCCGCCACGTTCAGTCCGGGACGGCCGTCCTCGATCACGAACCGGGCCCCGGTCTCCACCGGCGAGCCGGGGCTGCTCACCAGCGGCGTGACCCGGTACTCCGCCCGGTACTCGCCCGGCGTGACCGTGCAGGTCACGTAGCCGCGCTGGTCGTTCTGGTAGATGATGTGCGGATTGGCCGGATCGCTGTCTCCCGGCGGCAGCCCGGACGACGGATCCCCGTCCCCGCCGCTGCTGATCGACGTGCCGAGGAACTCCGAGCCCACCGTCGGCGACTCCGGATCCTCGAAGTCCAGCTTGAGATCGGCGGCCTGGCCGCGGTGCGCGTCACCGGTGATCACCACGACGTTGTCCACCCGGCGCTCGGCGATGCCGCGGAAGAGCCGGTCGCGGGACGCCGTGTAACCGTCCCAGAAGTCCATCGAGAACAGCCGGGTGCCGGGCTCGGAGCCGAAGTCGTCCTGGGCCATCACCACCTGGTTGCCCAGCACCTTCCACCGCGCCGCCGCGCCGGACAGCCCGTCGATCAGCCACTTCTCCTGGGCGGGGCCGAGCATGCTGCGGGACGGGTCGAGCCGGGTCGCGCAGTCGCTCCGGGTGCCGTCCCCGCACGCCTGGTCGGAGCGGTGCTGGCGGCCGTCCAGCATGTCGAACTGCACCAGGTCCCCGTAGCCGACCCGGCGGTGCAGCCGCATGTCCGGGCCCGCCGGGGCGCGGCGGCGGCGCAGCGGCATGTGCTCCCAGAAGGCCCGGTACGCGTTGGCCCGCCACACCAGGAAGTCGGCCACGCTGGAGACGCTCTCGTCGGAGATCGCCCCGGCGTAGTTGTTCTGCACCTCGTGGTCGTCCCAGGTGACCAGCCACGGGGCGTGGGCGTGCGCGGCCCGCAGGTCCGGGTCGCTCTTGTAGAGCCCGTACTGGAGGCGGTAGCGGTCCAGGGTGTCGCACCGGAACCGCAGGCCGTCGTGCACCGCCGTCCGCCGGACGCCGCCGTCGGCCGGCACCCCGTACTCGTAGAGGTAGTCGCCCAGGTGGACGATCAGGTCGAGGTCCTCGGCGGTCATGTGCCGGTAGCCGGGGTAGTGGCCGTCCGGCCACGCCTGGCAGGAGGCGAACGCGAAGGTCATGCGGTCGAGGCGGCGGCGCGGGTCGGGCGCGGTCCTGGTCCGGCCCGCGGGGCTCATCTCGCGCCCGGACCGGAACCGGTAGAAGTACTCGCGGCCCGGATCCAGGCCGCGCACGTCCACGTGGACCGAGTGGGCGTACTCCGGCACCGCCCAGGTCTCCCCGCGGCGCACGACGCGGGCGAACCGCTCGTCCGCGGCGACCTCCCAGGCGACCCGGTAGCGCCGGTCGTCCAGGCCGCCCCTCGGCTCGAGCGGACGGGGCGCCAGCCGCGTCCACAGGACGACCCCGGCCGGCAGCGGGTCACCGGAGGCGACGCCGAGGCCGAACAGCGGGTCGGCCGACCGGGGCGGGGCGGGCGCCGCCCTGGTGTGGGCGCTCGCCCGGCGCGTGGTCACGGCCAGCGCCATCGCGGCGCCCGACAGGGCCAGGAAGTGCCGTCGCGAACGGCGGGCCTGGTACGCGGCCCCGGCGCGCAGTGCGGAATCCGGTTCGGAATCGTGCACGGGTCCCCTCCGGTGAGGTGCCGGCCGGCCGGCAGGGAGGATGGAATCGACCCGACATGATGTCCGGTGCGCGCCCGCCCGGCCCCCGAAAGGCGCGCGGGCGGGCGTAAAAAGAACCCCCGGAATCCGCCAAGCTCAGCGGGGGACGACGGAGCGGGTGAGGGGGCGCTTCTTGGCGTCGGTGGCGTAGCACATGATCGTGCGGTCCCCCAGGTCCCAGGACTCCTTGTTCGGCGGCATGTACCACTGCTCCAGCCGGACCGGCGAGGGGTTCTTGCCGAACATCCGCTCCCAGCGGGAGTCGCAGCCGTCGGTGGCGATCTTCTCCACGGCCGCGTCCCCCGGGTAGGAGGTCTCCCGCATCTCGAACAGGTGGGTGATCTGGGCGTCGTGCGGCCGGTCGCACGGGATGAGCTTGACCGTGGTCTCCCGCTCCCCGGGCTCGTCGAAGCAGTCCCCGGGCTTGAGCTCGTCCAGCGCGCGGGTCTGCCGGACGTGCGAGCCCAGCGGCCCGGTGAGCTTCTGGCCCTGGACGGCGGCGATCGCGCAGTGCACCCGGCGGTCGCCCACCCGCCAGGAGAACTGCCGCGGGTAGAGGGCGTTGACCTCGCCGTTCTCGACCGGCGAGTGGGTGCTGAAGCGGGCCTGGACGCGCTGGGCGCAGCCCTCCGTCGCGCGCCGGGACACCTCCTGCTCGCCCGGCCAGTCGCCCTTGGGGAACGTGAACGTCAGGACCATCTCGGCGTCGTGCGGCCGCTGGCACGCCACCACCCTGGTCTCCGGCGTGTCCCCCTGGCCGTGGAAGTCGAAGCACTGGCCGGGCTTCGGGTAGAGCTGGAACGCGGAGGAGCCGCCGCCGTCCGCCTCGTCGGCGGCGGTCGCGCCCACCAGCACGGCGAGGGCGGCGAAGCCCGCCACCAGGTACGCCCCGGCGGCGACGAGGCCGCCGATGGCCAGGCCCTTGCCGCGTTCCCCGCGGCGGCCGATCTGCACGAGGGCGGCGATCCCGAAGCCGACGGCGAACAGGATCAGCCCGAGCAGGCCGGTGACCAGGGCCACGATGGCGAACCGGTTGGTCCGGCGCGGTTCGTGCGGGGCCGGCGCGGGCTGCCCGGCGGCCGGCGGCGGGAGCGGGGACGCGGGCGGGGGCGCGCCGTCCGGCACGCCCGCGGGGGGCGTGCCGGTGGAGGAGCCTGGGGGAGAGGAGTCCGGGGCGGCCCAGCCCGAGGCGGAGCCGTCGCCGGGGGTGCCCGACGAGGATCCCCGGGCCTCGTCAGCGTTCGGTGGCAATGTCACGAACGTCACGCTAAGCGGCGAAGATCACTAATGATGGGTTCCGCCGCACTTTGGCCAGCTGTTGCCGTGCGGTAAACCTTTTGCCCGCTTCGCGCACGCGGCCCGGCCGCCCGGACGGTTCCCCGGCCGCCGGAGCGGGCGGCCGGGGGACGGATCAGCCCTCAGGCCAGGGGCGTCTGGCGCTCGTCGGCCTCGGCGCGGATGACCTGCATGACCGCGTTGATCAGGGCCAGATGGGTGAACGCCTGGGGGAAGTTGCCCAGGTGGCGGCCGGTGTGCGGGTCGATCTCCTCGGCGTACAGCTGCAGCGGGCTGGCGTAGGACAGCAGCTTCTCGCACAGCGCCCGCGCCCGCTCCACCTCGCCGATCATGACCAGCGTGCTCACCAGCCAGAACGAGCAGATGGTGAAGGTGCCCTCCTCGGAGGAGAACCCGTCGTCGGTCTCCGCGGCCCGGTAGCGCAGGACGAGATCGTCCTCCGACAGCTCGTCGGCGATCGCCAGCACCGTCTCCCGGACCCGCTTGTCGTCGGCGGGCAGGAAGCCCAGCAGCGGGATCAGCAGGGCCGAGGCGTCCAGCGTGTCGGCGCCGTAGTGGGCGGTGAACACCCCGCGCTCGTCCAGGGCGTTGGCCAGCACGTCGGCGTGGATCTCGTCGGCGGCGGCCTGCCAGCGCCGGGCCCGCTCGGCGTCGCCCCGGATCCGGGCCAGCCGGGCGCCCCGGTCGGCGGCCACCCAGCAGAACACCTTGGAGGAGGTGAAGTGCTGCGGCTCGCCGCGCACCTCCCACATCCCGCAGTCGGGGGTGCGCCAGTTGGCCAGCGCGTCCTCGACCTGCTTGATGATGATCTTCCAGAGCCGGTCGTCGAGCCGGTCCCGCTTGCGCACGAACAGGTAGATGGAGGCGATGATCGCGCCCCACACGTCGTGCTGGGCCTGCATGTACGCCTCGTTGCCGATGCGCACCGGGCGGGCGTTGTCGTAGCCGCTGAGATGGTCGAGGGTCGACTCGGGCAGCTCCTCGCGGCCGTCCAGGCCGTACATGATCTGGAGCTTGCCCTCGGCGGCCTCGGCCACGTCGGTGATGAAGTAGAAGAAGTCGTTGGCCTCCCAGTCGTACCCGAGGGTGTAGAAGGCCCACAGCGCCATCGTGGAGTCGCGGATCCAGGTGTAGCGGTAGTCCCAGTTCCGGTCGCCGCCCGGGCTCTCCGGCAGCGAGGTGGTCGCGGCGGCGGCGACCGCGCCCGTCGGGGCGTAGGTGAGGCCCTTGAGGGTGAGCGCGCTGCGCTGCAGGTGGCTGCGCCAGGGGTGGTCGGGGAAGTGGCCGCGGTCGAGCCAGTGCTGCCAGTGGTGGACGGTCCAGACCAGGCGCTCCTGGGCCTCCTCCCAGTTGTGGGGCGGCTCGTGCTCGCTCCAGGACAGCGCGACGAAGCGGGCGTCGCCCTGCTTGAGCAGCGTGCGGGAGGTCGCCAGCGAGCCCTCGAAGCCGACGTTCATGTCGGTGGTCAGGCGCAGGTTGACGCCGTTGCCGCGGGCGAGGGCCTCGTGGTAGCCGACGCCGGTGTGCTCCCAGCGGGCCGGGGTCTGGCCGTAGTCGAACACCGGCATGCAGTCGAGCCGTACCTGGGCCTGGCCGTTCACGCACCGGACCATGCGCAGCAGGACGTGGTCGGCGTCGTAGTCGGTGGGGGCGCGGCGGTGGGTGTGGGAACGTTCCGTCTCGTGGTGCCAGGGGCCCATCAGCAGGGCGTCGGTGACCACCAGCCAGCCGCCGTGCACCCACCAGGTGGTCTCCATGACCATGGTGCCGGGGATGTAGCGCTGCGCCGCGGGGACCTCCACGCCCGCGGGGCCGAGCCGGAAGTAGCCGGCGTCGCGGTCCAGGATCGACCCGAACACGCTGGGCGAGTCCATCTTCGGCAGGCACATCCACTCGATGTTGCCACTGGGGGCGACCAGCGCGGTCGTCTCGCAGTCCGACAGGAACCCGAAATCGGCGATCGGGGCGAACGGGTCCCCCGCCCGGCCACCGGCGACCATCGGCCTCACAGCCTCACCTCCCTGATCCATCACGTTCCATCATTCCCTCTCGATCGCCATGCGTGCGCCATGGACAACGGGTGCTGAACAGGTGTCATACGTCGAATGCGACTATTGGAATAGACCAGTACAGGTCCCCTGACCTGCACCAACGCCGGGCCGCCCACCGGGCGCCGAGCGAAGCACGAATACGCGGGTACAGTCCCGCCATCAAGACTCGGGGCTTTCCGGCCGAAAGTCCCCGATGTCTTGGTTCCGGGCGGATTCGGATGAAGGAGCACCCCGTGCCGAAGTTCGTGTACGACTTCACCGAGGGCAACAAGGACCTCAAAGATCTTCTGGGGGGCAAGGGCGCCAACCTCGCCGAGATGACCAATCTGGGCCTGCCGGTGCCGCCGGGATTCACCATCACCACCGAGGCGTGCCGCCACTACCTGGAGCACGCGACGCTCCCGGACGGCCTGGAGGGCGAGGTGAACGGCCATCTGGCGGCGCTGGAGAAGCGGATGGGCAAGCGCCTGGGCGACCCCGCCGACCCGCTCCTGGTCAGCGTGCGCTCCGGGGCCAAGTTCAGCATGCCCGGCATGATGGAGACCGTCCTCAACGTGGGCCTCACCGACGAGTCCGTGCACGGCCTGGCGGAGCAGGCGGGCGATGAGCGGTTCGCCTGGGACTCCTACCGGCGGCTGATCCAGATGTTCGGCAAGACCGTCCTGGACGTCGACGGCGACCTGTTCGAGGACGCCATCGAGGAGGCCAAGGAGGCCAAGGGCACCAAGGACGACGCCGACCTCGACGCCGGCGACTTCCGCGCCCTCGTCGACCGCTTCAAGGCCATCGTCGCCGAGCAGGCCGGACGCGCGTTCCCCACCGACCCGCGCGAGCAGATGGACCTGGCCGTCAAGGCCGTCTTCGACTCCTGGAACGCCCCCCGCGCCATCCTCTACCGCCGCCAGGAGCGCATCCCCGTCGACCTCGGCACCGCCGTGAACGTGTGCTCGATGGTCTTCGGCAACATGGGTCTGGACTCGGGCACCGGCGTGGCGTTCACCCGCGACCCCGCCACCGGCCAGCAGGGCGTCTACGGCGACTACCTGCAGAACGCCCAGGGCGAGGACGTGGTCGCCGGCATCCGCAACACCGTGCCGCTGACCGAGCTGGAGCGCATCGACAAGGGCTCCTACGACCGGTTCCTCGAGATCATGGAGACGCTCGAGAACCACTACCTCGACATGTGCGACATCGAGTTCACGATCGAGCGCGGCAAGCTGTGGATGCTCCAGACCCGGGTGGGCAAGCGGACCGCCGCCGCGGCCTTCCGGATCGCCTGCCAGCTGCTGGACCAGGGGCTGATCGACGCCGACGAGGCCGTGCGGCGGGTCACCGGCGCCCAGCTGGCCCAGCTGATGTTCCCCCGCTTCGACGAGTCCCGGCTCGGCGACGCCCGCCGCGTCACCAAGGGCATGAACGCCTCGCCCGGCGCCGCCGTCGGCAAGGCCGTCTTCTCCTCCGAGGCCGCCGTACGCGCCGCCGAGAACGGCGAGGACGTCATCCTGGTCCGCCGCGAGACCAACCCCGACGACCTGTCCGGCATGGTCGCCGCCAAGGGCGTCCTCACCTCCCGCGGCGGCAAGACCTCGCACGCCGCCGTGGTCGCCCGCGGCATGGGCAAGACCTGCGTCTGCGGCGCCGAGGAGCTCGACGTGGACGTCAAGGCCGGCCGCTTCACCGCCCCCGGCGGCCTGGTCGTCGAGGAGGGCGAGGTGATCTCCATCGACGGCACCAGCGGCGCGGTCTACCTCGGCGAGGTCCCGGTCGAGGACTCCCCGGTCGTGCAGTACTTCGAGGGCCGGCTGCGGGCCGGCGACGGCGACGAGCTGGTCGAGGCCGTCCACCGGGTCATGCGGCACGCCGACGACCGGGCCGCCCTGAAGGTCCGCGCCAACGCCGACAACCCCGAGGACTCCGCCCGCGCCCGCCGGTTCGGCGCCCGCGGGATCGGGCTGTGCCGCACCGAGCACATGTTCCTCGGCGACCGCCGGCAGCTGGTGGAGAAGCTCATCCTGGCCGAGGGCGAGGAGGAGCGCACCGCGGCCCTGGACGCCCTCGAACCCCTCCAGCGCGGCGACTTCGAGGGGATCTTCGAGGCCATGGACGGGCTGCCGGTCACGATCCGGCTGATCGACCCCCCGCTGCACGAATTCCTCCCTGACCTGACCGAGCTCTCGGTCAAAGTCGCCCTGGCCGGTGACGGCGCCGATCCGCAGGACCGGAGGCTGCTGGAGGCCGTCCGCCGGCTGCACGAGCAGAACCCTATGCTCGGACTGCGCGGCGTGCGGCTCGGTTTGGTGATTCCCGGCCTTTTCGCGATGCAGGTGAGGGCGATCGCCGACGCGGCGGCGCGGCGGCGGCGGGACGGCGGCGACCCGCGGCCCGAGATCATGATCCCGCTCGTCGGCGCCGTCCAGGAGCTGGAGGCCACCCGCGACGAGGCTCGCGAGGTGCTGGCCGAGGTCGCCCGCTCCACCGGGGTGGACGTCCCGGCGCTGATCGGCACCATGATCGAGCTGCCCCGGGCGGCGCTGACCGCCGGGCAGATCGCCGAGGCCGCCGAGTTCTTCTCCTTCGGCACCAACGACCTCACCCAGACCACCTGGGGCTTCTCCCGGGACGACGTGGAGGCCGCGTTCTTCTCCCGCTACCTGGAACTGGGGATCTTCGGCGTGTCGCCGTTCGAGACCCTGGACCGGGAGGGCGTCGGGCGGCTGGTGCGGATCGCCGCGGAGGAGGGCCGCGCCACCCGTCCCGGCCTCAAGCTGGGCATCTGCGGCGAGCACGGCGGCGACCCGGACTCGGTGCACTTCTGCCACGAGGTCGGGCTGGACTACGTCTCCTGCTCGCCGTTCCGGATCCCCGTCGCCCGGCTGGAGGCGGGCCGCGCCGCCATCGGCTGACCACACCGGGTGACCGCGGCGGCATGAGCGCGGCCGGGCGAGGCGCGGCCGGGAGAAAATGGGCCGAAACCCGGTCGCGCACTTGTGAACCGGACGCGCCGCGGGAACCATCTAACTAACGTGTCCAGTGCGATGACGTTGGAATTCGATGTGCCGGAGCCCAGGCGGGCCGATCCTCCGGTGGACGACCTTCCCGGTGACGATCGGCTCGACGACGAGCGTGACGGGGACGGGGACGGCGGACGCCGCCGGCGCGCCCGCCCACGCTGGTTCACGATCTCTTTGATCATCCTGCTCGGGCTGGTGGCGGTGGCGGTGCTGACCCCGCTCACCGTGTCCTGGCGGGTCTGGTACCAGGCCCGCCAGGACGAGACGCCCCGCTCGGACGCGATCATCGTGCTGGGCGCCGCCCAGTACAACGGCCGTCCCTCGCCCACGCTCCAGTGGCGGCTGCAGCACGCCCTCGACCTGTACCGCAGGGGCGTCGCCGGGTCGATCGTCACCGTCGGCGGCAAGCAGCCCGACGACAACTTCACCGAGGCCGGCGCGGGCAGGCGCTGGCTGGTGGAGCGCGGCGGCGTCCCGGAGAGCAAGGTCGTCGCGGTGCCGGTCGGCAACGACACCCTGGAGAGCATGCGGGCGGTCGGCCGCGAGTACGACCGGCTGGGCTGGAAGACCGGGATCATCGTGACCGACCCCTGGCACGGCCTGCGCTCCAAGAAGATGGCCGAGGACAGCGGGATCAAGGCGTTCGCCTCGCCCACCCGCAGCGGCCCCAGCGTGCAGACCCGCGAGACCCAGTTCAACTACATCGTCCGCGAGACCGGCGGCTACCTGTCGTACGTGCTGTTCGGCAAGAGCGTGAAGGCGCCCAGCGAGACGATCAAGACCGTCCCGCAGCAGACCGGCACCCCCTGATCACGCCGGGGACGCCCGCGGTTCAGCGGAAACCGGGGCGCCCCGCATACGCTGGTGGAACGATGACGCAGTTTCCGCGGGAGTATTCGGAACGAGACAGGGAGCGCTGGGCCCCCGAGCCCCCCAAGAGGCGCGACCGCACCGCCTTCGAGCGCGACCGGGCCCGGGTGCTGCACAGCGCCGCGCTGCGCCGGCTGGCGGCCAAGACCCAGGTCGCCTCGCCCGGCGCGGACGCGCCCGGCAGCGTGCAGAGCCTGCGCACCCGGCTCACCCACTCGCTGGAGTGCGCCCAGGTGGGGCGGGAGCTGGGGCAGTCCCTGGGCTGCGATCCCGACCTGGTCGAGACCGCCTGCCTGGCCCACGACATCGGGCATCCTCCGTTCGGGCACAACGGCGAGGTGGCCCTGGACGCGGTCGCCCAGTCCTGCGGCGGATTCGAGGGCAACGCCCAGAGCCTGCGCGTGCTGACCCGGCTGGAGCCCAAGTCGTTCGCGGCCCCGGGCCCGCCGCTGTACGGCCGCAGCGTCGGCCTCAACCTCACCCGGGCGGCCCTCGACGCGTCCATGAAGTACCCGTGGTCGCAGGCCGACGCCGTCAACGGCAAATTCGGGGTCTACCAGGACGACCTCGACGCCGCGCTCTGGGCCCGGGAGGACTCCCCGCCCCGCGAGACCTGCTTCGAGGCCCAGGTCATGGACTGGAGCGACGATGTCGCCTACTCCGTCCACGACCTGGAGGACGCCCTGGTCGCCGGGCACATCGACTTCGGGCTGCTGGCCGATCCGGCCGAGCGCCGCCTGGTGGCGCAGACCGCGATCAAGCTGTACTGCGACGACGCCACCCTCCCCGAGTTGGAGGAGCGCTTCGCGGCGCTGCTGGCCGAGCCGTTCTGGCCGGACCGCTACGACGGCACCCCGCGCACGCTGGCCGCGCTGAAGAACCTCACCAGCACCCTGATCGGCCGGTTCTGCCTGGCCGCCGAGGAGGCCACCCGGGAGGCGTACGGCGACCGGCCGCTCACCCGCTACGCGGCCGACCTGATCGTGCCGCGCGCGCAGCGGCTGGAGTGCGCGCTGCTGAAGGGGATCACCGCGCACTACGTGTGGATCAGCCACGAGGAGATCCGGGCGCGGCAGCGCGAGCTGATCCTGGAGCTGGCCGAGCTGATGCTGGACGGCGCCCCGGGCACGCTCGACCCGGCGTTCCGCGCCGCCTACGTCGAGGCGCCCGACGACGCCGCCCGCCTCCGCGCGATCGTCGACCAGATCGCCTCGCTGACGGACACCTCGGCGATCAACCGCCACAATCTCCTGCGTAACCGCACGTAGCCGGATCGCGTCCCTGACCCCGGGCCGCCTGGGCGATCAACCGCCACAATCTCGTGCGTAACCGCACGTAGCGGGCGCGCCCGCTGGACGATCTTGGTTGCCGGGTGGGTTTGTTTATGCCTCGGAATGGCAATAGACGGGCCTTGTCTTGGTTATGACGCCGCTGTAGGGATAACAAAGAGCGAGGCCCTAGCGGTGCTCACCTGAGGAGGTCGCCATGTCCCAGGAGCCACAGGCCCGGGAGACGTTCGTGATCGTCGGCGCGAGCCTGGCGGGGGCGAAGGCGGCGGAGACGCTGCGCGAGGAGGGGTTCGGGGGGCGGGTGGTGCTGATCGGGGAGGAGCACGAGCGACCCTACGAGCGGCCCCCGCTGTCCAAGGGGTTCCTGCTGGGCAAGCAGGAGCGGGACAAGGCGCACGTCCACCCGGCGGACTGGTACGGCGAGCACGACGTCGAGCTGCGGCTGGGCGTGCGGGCGACCGGGCTCGACCGCGGGGCGCACCGCGTGGAGCTGGCCGACGGGGAGCGGGTGCGCTACGACAAGCTGCTGCTGGCGACGGGGTCGTCCCCGCGGCGGCTGGACGTGCCCGGCTCCACGCTGCAGGGCATCCACTACCTGCGGTCGATGGCCGACTCGACGGCGCTGCGGGAGGCGCTGGAGCACGGCGGGCGCCGGGTCGTGGTGGCCGGGGCCGGGTGGATCGGGCTGGAGACGGCCGCGGCGGCGCGCACGTACGGCAACGAGGTGACGGTGATCGAGCCCGAGCCGACGCCGCTGCACGCCGCGGTGGGCCCGGAGGTGGGCGGGCTGTTCGCCGACCTGCACCGGGCGCACGGCGTCGATCTGCGGCTGGACCAGGGGGTGGCCGGGTTCTGGGGCGCCGGGCAGGTGTCGGCCGTGGTCACCTCCGGCGGCCAGGAGATCCCGGCGGACGTGGTGATCGTCGGCGTGGGGGTGCGGCCCAACACCGAGCTGGCCGAGAGCGCGGGGCTGGAGGTGTCCGACGGGGTGCTGGTCGACCAGTCGCTGCGGACCTCCGACCCGGACGTGTTCGCCGCGGGGGACGTGGCGAGCGCCTACCACCCGCTGCTGGGCAAGCGGATCCGGGTGGAGCACTGGGCGAACGCGCTGAACGGCGGCCCGGCGGCGGCCCGCGCGATGCTGGGGGAGGCGGTCGGCTACGACCGGATCCCCTACTTCTTCACCGACCAGTACGAGCTGGGCATGGAGCTGTCGGGGGTGGCGGCGCCCGGGGAGTACGACGACGTGGTGTTCCGCGGGGACGTGCCGGGCCGGGAGTTCCTGGCGTTCTGGACGCTGGGCGGCCGGGTGGTGGCCGGGATGAACGTCAACGTGTGGGACGTGACCGGCGACATCCAGGCCATGATCAGGTCCGGGGAGCCGGTGGACGCGGCGCGGCTGGCCGATCCGAAGGTCGCCTTGTCCGATCTGGCGACCTGATCCTTCCTTGTCCGAAAGGTGATCGACCACCCGTAAGGAACGTAGGGTCGTGCGGGTGGTGACTGAGACGATCGGCGCGCTCGGCCGCGCGCGGACCGCCGTGACGGTGGCCTTCCTCCTGCACGGCCTGGTCGGCGCGGCCTGGGTGGCGCGGATCCCGCAGATCAAGCGCGACCTGGGGCTGAGCGAGGGCTCGCTGGGGCTGGCGCTGCTGGGCGCGCCCGTCGGGGTGGTCCTGGCGGTGCGGTTCGCCGGGTGGACGGTGGCGCGGTGGGGGAGCCGGGCCACCACGCTGGGGGCCGGGGCCGTCGCGGCGCTGTCGCTGGCGCCGCTCGGGCTGGCGTGGAACCTCGGCGCCCTGACCTGCGCGCTGGTGCTGATGGGCGGTTCGCTCGGCCTGATGGACGTGGCGATGAACGCCCAGGGCGTGGCGGTGGAGCGGCGCTACGGGCGGCCGCTGATGTCGGGGCTGCACGGCGCGTACAGCGTGGGGACGCTCGGTGCCGCCCTCGTCGGGTCGGCCGCCGCGCATCTGGACGTCCCGGCGGCGGTGCACCTGAGCCTGGCGGGCGTGGTGCTGGCGGCGGCGCTGCTGCTGTTCTGCCGGGGGCTGCTGGACCGTTCGGCGGACGTGATGCCC
The DNA here is from genome assembly GCF_042656285.1 of Actinomadura rugatobispora. Classification (GTDB taxonomy): domain Bacteria; phylum Actinomycetota; class Actinomycetes; order Streptosporangiales; family Streptosporangiaceae; genus Spirillospora; species Spirillospora rugatobispora. The sequence goes on from NZ_JBHSON010000049.1 coordinate 41,715, forward strand.
GATCCGGAGGCGGAGCGGGCGGCGGAGTCCGGGGACGGGCCCGGCGACGAGCTCGATGCGGGCGCCGGGCCCGAATCCGATCCCGGTCCGGGGAGCGGGGCCCGGACGGACGCCCGGGTGCGGTCCGGGGCCACGGTCGCCGCGGCGGTACGGGCCGGACGCTGGACGCTGGCGCTGCTCGGCGTGATCGGGCTGTGCTCGTTCGTCGGCGAGGGCGCGATGGCCGACTGGAGCGCGGTCTACCTGCGCGAGACCCTGGAGACGGGGGCGGGCGTCGCGGGCCTCGGCTACGCCGGGTGCGCGGTGGCGATGGCGGTCGGCCGGCTGGCGGGCGACCGGATCGTGGCGCGGTTCGGGCCCGTCCCGGTGCTGCGCGCCGGGGCGCTGATCGCCGCGCTGGGGCTCGGGCTGGGGCTGGCGGCCGGGCATCCGGCCGCGGCCGTGCTCGGGTTCACGCTGTTCGGGCTGGGCGTGGCGCCGGTGGCGCCGGTCACCTTCAGCGCCGCGGGCAACCTGCCGGGGGTGCCCGCCGCGCACGGCATCGCGCGGGTGACGGCGGTCGGCTACCTCGGACTGCTGGGCGGGCCCCCGGTGATCGGGTTCGTGGCGCAGGGTGTCGGGCTCGGCTGGGCGCTGGCGGTGCCGGTGGCGCTGGTGGCGCTGATCGTCCCGCTGGCCGGGGCGACCTCGACCGCGGGCCGCTGACCGCCCCGCCCCTGATTTTCGGCCAGGGCCAACTCTGCTTATGTCCGCTTCAGGTAAGGTCTGGGCGAGTGAGCACCATGCAGGGGCCGGTTCCGGCCGGAACGGAGCCGGTCGAACCGGAGCCGCCCGCGCCGCGCCCGGCACTCCCGGAGCCGGCCGCCGCGGCGCCCGCACCGCCGCCCGCTCTGCCGCCCGCCGTCCTCCCGCACCGCAGGTTCGTGCGCGAGCTGCTCACCTTCGGCTGCGTCGGGCTGCTCGGCACCGTGATCACCATCGGCGGGGCCAACCTGCTGCGGCACTGGCTGGGCGGCGGCCCGGTCACCAGCGTGGTCGTGCCGACCGTGGTGTCCACCCTGACCTCCTACCTGCTCAACCGGCACTGGACGTTCCGGCACCGCGACAGCGACGGGTCCGGCCGGGAGGTCGTGATCTTCTTCGGGCTGAACGGCATCGGGATGGCCATCCAGGTGCTGTGCACCGGCGTCACCTTCTACACGCTCGGGCTTCAGGGCGGGCTGTCCTACAACGCCGGGCTGCTGGTGGGGCTGGGCCTGGGGTCGGCGTTCCGCTACTGGTCGTACAAGAAGTGGGTCTTCACCCCCGCCGCCGCCTGAGCCGGGAAACGGTGTCGAAAAGGGGGAGGGCCCCGGTGGTCACGCGGGCTGCGTGACCACCGGGGCCCTCCGTCCGGGCTCCTCGCTACGACGTCGTCTAGTCGAAGTCGAAGTAGTCCGGCTGGGTCTGCGCGTTCAGCAGCGGCAGCTTCACGCGCGCGCCCTTGTCGGTGGCGGCGTCCTTGATCTGGAGGACGTCGAGTCCCTTCTGGATGTCGTTGGAGTAGATGTAGCCGTTGTAGTAGTACGCCGACCACGATCCGCCGGTCTGCAGCGTGTCCGACCAGGGCCCGCGCTCGAACCAGCCGATCTCCTTCGGCTTGCGCGAGTTGGTGAAGTCCCAGACCGAGATGCCGCCCTGGTACCAGGCCTGGACCATGATGTCCTTGCCCTTCACCGGGATCAGCGAGCCGTTGTGGGCCACGCAGTTCTCGGTGTCGGCGTTGGGCCGCGGGATCTTGTAGTAGCTGCGGAAGCGGAGCTTGCGCTTGTCGCCCGAGCCGACGATGTCGTAGATGGCGTTGGCGCCCTTCTCCGACCCGATGGTGGTGTTGCAGGTGGCCGCGCCGCCGCCGCCCAGCTCGTCGGTGAAGACGATCTTGTTGGCCTTGTTGTTGAACGTGGCCGAGTGCCAGAACGCGAAGTTCTCGTCGTCCCGCACGCTGGTGATGGTGTACGGCTTCTCCGGGTCGGAGATGTCGAACAGCACGCCGTCGCCCATGCAGGCCCCGGCCATGATCTCCTCGTCCGGGTAGGCCGTGAGGTCGTGGCAGCCGGAGGTCGCCGAGGTGCCGTTCGGCCACGGTGTGCCGGCCGGGTCACCGGGGTTGCCGCCGTCCGGGAACAGGTTCGGCTCCGCGATGACCGCCGCGGCGGCCGGGTCGCTGTGCGGCACCTTGATGATGGAGATCAGGTCGTGCGGCGGCTGGCAGTCGGGGAACGTCCCGTCCGGGCGGTAGGAGGACACGTAGATGTAGCTCGTGCCCTTCTTGCCCGGGACCAGCGTGTTGGTGTGCGAGCCGCACTTGGTCTCGACGGCCTTGACGTAGCGCGGGTTGCGCACGTCGCTGATGTCGAAGATCTTGATGCCCTCCCAGGCGGACTTCTCCGTGGCCGGCTTCGGCACGGCCTGGCAGGAGTCATCGCTCATCGAGGCGTCGGTCGACAGGAACAGCAGGTTCCCGGCGAGTGAGACGTCGTTCTGCGACCCGGGGCAGCTCACGACGGTGACGACCTTGGGCTCTTGCGGCTTGCTGATGTCGTAGACCGTGAAGCCCGCGTAGTTGCCGCCGAAGGCGTAGTTCCCCTTGAACGCCCAGTCGGAGCCCAGGTTGCCGGCTCCGGCGAGCGGCCCCTGCTTGGGGATGTTCGCCAGGTGGGTGAAGTTGGGCGACTTGGCGATCTCGTCCTTGCCCGGGATCTCGGCCGAGGCCGCCGGGGCGACCATGACCGTCGAGATCGCCAGGAGCATCCCCGTCAGCGTGCCCAACAGTGTTCTTCGCGTTCTTCGTCCAGGCGCTGGCGCCACTCCGACTCCTTCGCTACTGCCCCCATGGATACGGCATAGATCATCCGGAGTATGAACGGTTTCAATATGTATGAACAGGTCTGAACACATCTGTGAGCTTCTTGAGATCTGCCGGACGTTCACCGTGGCGCGAACAGCGGATACGGTCGCCGTGACCGAGGGGCGGGAGGGCCGAGGGTGGTGGGACGTCGGATGCGGGATCGGATCGGGCCCGTGAGCGTGCGCGCGGTGCTGGCGGCGGGGGCGGCCGCGGTGCTGGCCGCGGGGCTGCTGGGCGGGTGCAGCGGCGGGGACGAGTCGGAGGCGGCGCCCAAGAGCACCGTGCTGGTGCCGGGGCGCCCGGGGGAGCCGAACAAGACCGCGGTGCGCGGCCCGGCCACGCCCGCGCCGCCGACCGCGGCGGAGATCCGGTTCGTGGAGATGATGATCCCGCACCACCGGCAGGCCGTGGAGATGGCCGGGCTGGCGCCCGGCCAGGCGGCCGCCGCGCAGATCAAGTCGCTGGCGGAGCGGATCGGGGGCGGGCAGCGGGCGGAGATGGCCGCCATGCAGTCGTGGCTGGGCAAGAACGGCCGGCCGACCGGGAGCCCGGGCGGCGGGCACGGCGGCCACGGCGGGCCCTCGGCGCAGGCGACCGCGCACACGGGGATGCCCGGGATGGCGACCCCCGAGCAGATGGGACGGCTACGGGCGGCCCGCGGCGCCGAGTTCGACCGGCTCTTCCTGACCCTGATGATCACCCATCACCAGGGCGCCCTCACCATGACCAAGGACGTGATCGACAAGGGCACCGACGTGACCGTGCAGGAGCTGGCCCGGGACGTGGAGGCGGGCCAGCAGGCCGAGATCAACCGGATGCGCGCCATCATGCCCAAGGACTGAGCCGCGTGCCCGAGGACTGAGGTGCGGCGGAGCGGTGGCCGTGGTCACGGCCACCGCTCCGCGCACCGCCTCGCTCAGCGCCCCGCGGGGACGATCTTCTCGGTCTGCGCCAGCGTCTCGCCCAGCAGCCCGACGAGGTCCTGCCCGGTGCCCTGGGAGAAGATCACGTGGTCGACGCCCGCCTCGGCGAGCCTGCCGACGGTGTCCACCGCCTGGTCCACCGACGGCTCGGGGGTCTGGAGGAAGGTCAGCGAGGTCTTCTCGATGTCGGCGTAGTCGCGGCCCTCGCGCTCGCAGTGCTCGCGCAGCACCTGCAGCTTCCGCGGCAGCTCCTCGCCGTCGAAGATGTTGCAGGCGTCGGCGTACTTGGCCACGAACCGCAGTGTCTTCTTCTCCCCGGTGCCGCCGATCAGGATCGGCGGGTGCGGGCGCCGGATCGACTGCGGCGAGTTCAGCGGCCGTTCGAGCTGGAAGTGCTCGCCCTGGAACGGCTTCTCGTCCCCCTTCCACATCTGGTGGGCGATCTGGAGGGCCTCCTCCAGCCGCTCGAACCGCTCGGCGGTCGGCGGGAACGGGGTGCCGAGCCCGCGCGACTCCTCGTCGTTCCACGCGGCGCCGATGCCCAGCCAGGCCCGCCCGCCCGACAGCACGTCCAGCGTGGTGACCGTCTTCACCAGGATCCCGGGGTGCCGGTAGGTGACGCCGGTGACCATGGTGCCGAGCGTGATCCGCTCGGTGAGCGCCGCCGCGTACGCCAGCGCGGTGTAGCCCTCCAGCATCGGCTCCTCGGCCGGGCCGACCATCGAGATCTGGAAGAAGTGGTCCATCACCCAGAACGAGTGCAGCCCGGCCTGGTCGGCATCGCGGGCCATCCGCCCGTAGGTGGGGGCGATCTGCTCGGGCCCGCCGGGGAAGGTGAAGCTGGGTACCTGAAGTCCGATGCGCATGGTGTGGTCCTTCGTGATCGGGTTGCGCGCACCACTCTGCGACCTGGAGCGCGCTCCAGGTCAAGGACCATGCCCGGCGGCGCGCCCCGGCATCCCGGCCGCCCCGGTTGACCTGGAGTGCGCTCCAGGTGCGATCCTTGCCCGGTGACCTCCTACTCTCCCGCGGAGACCGCCGAGAAGAGCGGGTTCAGCATCGACACCCTGCGCTACTACGAGAAGATCGGGCTGCTGTCGGACATCGCCCGCAACGCCTCCGGCCGCCGCGTCTTCAGCGACGACGACCTGGCGTGGCTGAACATGCTGCGCTGCCTGCGCGAGACGGGCATGCCGATCGCGGAGATGCTGCGCTACTCGGAGCTGACCCGGGCCGGCGAGGAGACCGTCCAGGAGCGGATCGAGCTGCTGCAGACCCACGACCGCCGCGTCGAGGAGCAGATCGAGCGGCTGCGCGTCCAGCAGGGCCAGATCCAGCGCAAGCTGGGCTTCTACCGGGAGGTCGCCGGGGGATGCGCCGCGCTCCTGCCGCAGGCCGGGGCCGCGGCGCGGAACGGGCAGGCGGAGGTCAGCGCCGCACGGCCGTGATCCGGCGGCCGTCCGGCCCGAAGACCAGCATCCGGTCCAGGTCGACGTCCAGCCGTACCTCGGCGCCCCGCTCCGGACGCCGCGACCCCGTGCTGAAGACCAGGTCGGAACGGCGGTGGTGCCCGGCGTGCTCCTCCTCGACCGGTTCGGGCGGGGCGGGCCTGCGGATCAGCCCGCGCACCCGTCCGGCGAGCCCGCCCGGCCCCGGACGTTCCCGTCCAGGCCCCGCTCCCGCCGTGCCGGAGCTCGCCGCGCCCGGACTTGCCGGGCCCGGCCCGACCGCGGCGGCGTCCACCGTGGGGATGCCCGCCTCGGCGTAGGCGAGCCAGTCGTGCCCGTGGAACTCCAGCACCCGCACCCGCCCGGCGAGCGTGCGGCCCGCCTCCCCGGCCGCGACCGGGGTCAGCGCGTCCGGCCGGAGCCCCACGATCACCGGCCCGCCGTGATGGCTGATCAGCGCGGGGGAGCGGGCGTCGTTCCACGGGACGGTGACCTGCTGCGGGCCGAAGTCCAGCACCACGCCCCGGTCCTGGACGGCCCACGCGGTGGCCTGCAGCAGGTTGATCGGGGGCGAGCTGAGGAACGCCGCCACGAACACCGTCGCCGGGTCCCGGTAGATCTGCTCGGGCGTGCCCACGTCCTCCAGCACCCCGTCGCGCAGGACCGCGATCCGGTCCGCCATCGTCATCGCCTCGACCTGGTCGTGGGTGACGTACACGGTGGTGGTGCCGGTGGAGCGGACCAGTCCGGTGATCTCCAGCCGCAGCTCGGTGCGCAGCCCGGCGTCCAGGCTGGACAGCGGCTCGTCCATCAGGAACAGCGAGGGCTGGCGGATCAGCGCCCGGCCGATCGCGGCGCGCTGCCGCTGCCCGCCCGACAGCGTGCCCGGCAGCCGGTCGATCATGGAGCCGATGCCCAGCGCCCGGGTCAGCTCGGCGACCCTCTCCCGCGCCTCGGCCCGGTCGCCGCCCGCGACCTCCAGCGGGAACATCATGTTGCCCCCGACGGTGCGGTGCGGGTACAGCGCGCCGTCCTGGAAGACCATCGCGACGTTGCGCTCGCGCGGGGACAGGTCGTTGGCCACGCCGCCGTTCAGCCACAGCTCGCCCGACGTCGCCTCCTCCAGCCCGGCGATCATCCGCAGGATGGTGGACTTGCCGCAGCCCGACGGTCCCAGCAGGACGAACAGCTCCCCGTCGCCGATCCGCAGGTGGACGTCGCGCACGGCGTGCACGTCGCCGGGGAACACCTTGCCGACACCGTTCAGCACGACTTCCGTCATCGGGGGCCACCTTGGCAGCGGAGCGGAACGTTGGCCACCGATCACACCGTGCTCATCGCCGGTTTGTCCAGTGCGCGTCGTGTTCGGTGGGCGCCTCAGTCCCAGGCGACGCGCAGGACGGTGGTGGCCTCCAGCGGGTCCTGGCCGCGGTGGGTCGCGAGGATGCCCTCCCCCTCGGGGGAGGAGATGAACACGGCGTCTCCCGCCGACACCCAGGTGTTCCAGGCGCCGACGAACGCGCCGGTGCGCTTGCGGTTCTGCCCGAAGAGCGCGGGCACCGAGTGGTAGACGACCCCATTGCCCCCCGGCCTGTCCTCGAGCCACGCCAGAGCGCGCTCGAGGCGAGCCTCGCCCTTGAGCGGGTGGACGACGTAGCGGGGCACGACGTACCGGGGCGTGGCCATGGGGGCGAGGACCTCGTCCAGCGCCACGGCGAAGCGCTGCGACGTGGCCGCGTCGACGTCGGCGAGGGAGAAGCGGTAGGTGCCGTCCGGTTCCGGACGCACCACGACGCCCTCCGCGCCGCGCCGGGACAGGCCGGTGCCCTTGAGGGCGTCGGCGACGGCGTAGGCGAGGCTGGTGACCGCCGGTTCGCCGGCCAGCCCGTCGAGCCGCCGCGCGGCCTCCTCGACGGCCCGGTCCCGGACCCGCCTGGAGGCGGCGAGCCGTCGGTTCTCCCGCGCCTGCCAGGTCGTCGCGGCCAGCACCGCCGGGACCACGCAGGCGGCCCAGCCCCCCACCCACATCATGAAATCGCCGTGTGTCGCCCCGATGGCGACCGCTGTCACGGCGGCGAAGAAGGCCAGATACGACCCCATCCAGCCGAGCGCGCCGAGTTGCCTCGGCACGTACAGGTCCGGCAACTCGGGACGGCCCGTGGCATGCCGACGCGCAGGCACCGACAGCGGCGCGCCCGGCACGGCCGCCGCGGCGGCGGCCGGGGCGGTCACCGCGGGCGCGCGGGCCGGGCGGATCCGCAGCGTGTGCACCAGCTCGTCCCGGAACGGCTCGCCCAGCCGCCACCCCTCGCGGGTCGCCGCGCGGTCCGCGGCACGCGCCAGCATCTCCTGGTTGAGCCGGTCGAAGTCCGCGGGATCGGGCGGCGCGTACGGCGAGAACGACGCGTCGACGTGCGCCACCCCCGACACGATCTCCCCGTTCGGCGCGGCGGCCAGGTAGCCGCCGTGCTTGCGGACGAACCGGTCCCAGTCGGCGGCGCCCTTGGGATGCCCGTCGGCCACGCACACCACGGTCCAGGTGTTGGCCGACTTCTCCGGCCAGGACGGGTCCAGCCGCAGCGCCCGGCCGCGGGTCTGCACGACGGCGGTGGGCGTGGTCGCGGTGGTGAGGTCGATGAGGGTGTTGATGCCGCGGGCGTCCCAGCCCTCGCCGAGCAGCCCCCGCGTCCCGACCAGGATCTGGCAGCCGCCCGACTCGAAGAACGCGGTGATGAGCCGCACCCAGGTCCGCGACGTCCACGACCCGGTGATGACCGCGACGCCGCCGCCGACCGGCTCGACGGTCAGCCCGCGCTCGTGGTGCTCCAGCGCGAACGCCCGCGCGGTCTCCTCGGCGGCGGCGACCGTGCGGCCGGTGACCAGCATCGGGGCCAGCTCCCTGGTGCGGGGGTCGGCGACCAGCCCGCGCAGCATCAGCCAGGCCGACCCGGCCTCGGCGTCGAGCACCTCGCGCAGCCGGGCGGGGAGGGTGGCCCCGGCGCGCTCGTGGTCGCACAGCACCAGGCAGCGCAGCCGTGCGCCGAGCGAGATCGCCTCCGTCGCGGCGATCTCCACCGCGCCGAGCGTCTTGGCGGCGCTGCGCGCCAGCACCCGGTCCACCGGCGAGCGGGCGGCGCGGATCCCGCGCTTGGTCAGCTGGTAGCCGACCGCGGGCAGCGCCCTCTTGATCGCCTCCAGCGCCGCCGCGTCCTTGGCGTGCCCGCTCGGCAGCAGGCAGTGCACCACGTAGTCGTTCAGCAGCGCGACCCAGTCCTCGGCGGTCGGGGCGTGCCGGTGCTCCTCGCGCAGCCGCGCGCCGGGCGGCAGCGCCAGCAGCTCCACGTGGTGGAAGCGCAGCGCGGCGGCGGCGATCCGCGGCTCGGCCGTCTCCACCCGCGCCCACGCCACCGCCCCGCCCGCCTCGGCCGTGCGTTCGACCATGCGGGCGTCCAGCCACTCCAGCAGACCGGTCGAGGTGAACCCGGGGTCGAGCAGCCCGGCGGTCAGCTCCGCGAACCGCTCCGCCTCGCCCTCGACGTAGTCGGCCTCCACCGAGGTCGGGGTGGTCAGCCAGGCCAGCTCCGCGAACGGCGCCAGATAGCCCTCCCGCACCATCGCGGGAATGGACGCGCCCAGGATCGGCACCCCGAACAGGGCGTCCACCAGCTTGGACTCCTCGGGCGTCAGCGACTCGGGCGGGGTGGCGGTCAGCCCGACCACGCGGGCGTCCGGCAGCTCCTCCAGGATCTCGGCGAGCAGCCGCCCCCACACGTCCAGGAGGTGGTGGCACTCGTCCAGGACGAGGGTGAGCGGCCCGGCGTCGTGCAGCGCCGCGACCAGCGCCCGCCCGTTGTCGTGCAGGAGCCGCACCAGGCCGCCGCGGCGGCTCTTCTGGCGGCCCTCCTCGTCGGTCTCGGCGTCGGGGTCGAAGACCGCCAGCGACTGGTAGGTCAGGACGGTGACGGGATGCCGCAGGTCGCGGTCGGTGCCCGCCTCGCCGCCGCAGCGCCGCCAGTGCTCGGCCCACTGGTGCTGGATCGCGGTGTTGGGGACGAGCACGACCGTGCGCCGTCCCAGCCGCCGCGCCGCCTCCAGCCCGACCAGGGTCTTGCCGGTGCCGGGCGGGAGCACCACCCAGGCGCGCGACCGGCCCTCGTCCCACGCGGCGTCCAGCAGGTCGAGCGCCTTCGCCTGGTACGGCCTCAGCTCACCCGGCCAGCGCGCCCCGTTGAGATCCACCGGCACATTGTCGCGTCAGGACGTACCGGACCGCAGCGCAGAAACCGACATATCCGCGTCCGTCGCGGCATTCTCCCCCGCGCGCAGTCGGCGGCGCAGGGCGGCCGAGTCGGGCGCGACGGCCGTGACCAGCACGCCGGGACCGGCCAGGGGCAGCACCGCCCACCCCTCACCCGTGCGGGGCGGCGTCCCGGTGAACCCCGGGCCCGCCAGCAGCACGCTGCCCACGGCGCGGGCGCCCGCCAGCACGGCCCGGCTGCCGTGCACGGCCGGATCGTCCAGCCGCAGCTCGTGGCGGAGCAGCGGCACGCCGGCGGCCGTCACGTCGAAGCGGCTGATGTGGCGGCCCGGGGGTTCCCGGTGACGGCCCAGGATCAGCTCTTCGTACCAGCGCAGCGTCGCCCCCTCGGCCAGATCGATGCGGGCGAGGGCCCGGTGGCGGCAGCCGGCCGCGGCCACGGTCGGCTCGGGCGCGTAGTCCAGGTGCCCGCCTTCACCGACCTCGGCCCGCACCGTCATCCTGGATTCCCCGTCGCCGGGGAGCGCGAGCGTGGTGGCGACCGAACGGACCACGAGCCGCGCACCCGGTCCCACCCGCACCTCCAGCTCCAGCTCGTCGCCGCCGAGCGGCCCCGCCGCCGCGCCCACCATGTGGACCGCCCCGGGGGTCTCGCGCAGCGCCAGCGGGCCGTCCGAACGCAGCCGGGTCAACCGGGTCGCCCCGGACGGGCCGCGCTCGGCGGTGACGGCCGCGCACGCCGTGTAGGAACGGGCGGGGCGGGCGCGGGTCATGACGCGGCGGCCCGCGGCGCCGCCCGGCCCAGGACGCCGCGGACCCACTCCGCGACCTCGGGCGCGCCGGGACGCTGCCGCAGCGAGGTGAACGCCACCGGCCGGCCGTCCCGGACCCGCGCCGCGTCCCGGGCCATCAGGTCCAGATCGCTCCCGACCAGCGGCGCCAGATCCGTCTTGTTGATCACCAGCAGGTCGGCCGCGGCGACGCCGAGCCCGCCCTTGCGCGGCACGTCGTCACCGCCCGCCACGTCCAGCACGAAGATCTGCCGGTCCGCCAGGCCCCGGCTGAACAGGGCGGTGAGGTTGTCGCCGCCGCTCTCCACGATGATCAGGTCGAGCGCGCCGCCGTGCCGCTCCTCCAGCTCCTCGACCGCGTCGAGGTTGGCCGAGATGTCGTCGCGGATGGCGGTGTGCGGGCACGCGCCGGTCCGCACCGCGGTGATCCGGTCGTCGGCGAGCACCGCCTCGCGGCGCAGGAAGTCGGCGTCCTCGGTGGTGTAGATGTCGTTGGTCACCACCGCCAGCTCCAGCTCGTCGCGCAGCGCCCGGCACAGCGCGGCCGTCAGCGCCGTCTTGCCGCTGCCGACCGGGCCGCCGATGCCCAGCCGCAGCGCCCGGCCCTCCGGCACCGGTGCCTCGTACGGGTCGTGCGCGTGGTCATGCCCGTGGTCGTGTGCGTGGACGGCGCCCATGGCTCTGGTACCTCCCGGTTCAGGATTCGAAAAGGCGCAGGTCGGCGCCCAGATGAAGCTCGGCGTACAGGTCGAGCGCGGGCGCGGAGGGCGCGGGCAGCGCCGCCCAGTCGCCGGTGCCGGCGGCCGCCTCCGCCGCGACCGCGTCGATGTCCGGGGCGAGGTCCGCGAGAACGCGGTGCACGGAGAGGGGGTCCAGCCCGAGCAGCCGCACCCCGGCCGACGCCGGTCCCGTCACCGCCCCGTAGGCGCTGATCGCGGCGGCCTGCTCCGGCGTCCCGCCCGCCGCCGACGCCGCCGCGCCCTGGACGAGCGGGTGGTGCGGCTCGCGCAGGACGGCGAGCGCGTCGAGCGCCGGATGCGGCCACGTCCGCCGCGCGGCCCGCAGCAGAGACCTGCCCTGGGCCCGGGACGCCCTCCGCTGAGCCGGGGACGGGGTGCGGGCGTCGGCCTCCGCGTCCAGCCGCACCCACTCCCACGACGACGGCTCCGTCGCCCCGGCGTGCGCGCACGCGGCGGCGGCCAGCGCGGCCGACACCAGGCCCGAGGTCGCCAGCCGCCCGCGCAGGAAGTCGGCCAGCCCGTCCACGTCCCGCACCGCCCCCGCCGCGACCGCGGGCTCCAGCCCGCCCGAATGGGCGTGCCCGCCCGCCGGGAGCCGCGAGTCGGCCAGCAGCAGCAGGTGCGCGGGAAGGGACGTCACGGCCATCAGAAGAGGAAGTAGCGCTGCGCCATCGGCAGCTCGTCCACCGGGGCGGGCTCGACCACGTCACCGTCGATGGAGACGGTGAAGGTGTCGGGATCCACCTCGATCGCGGGCAGCGCGTCGTTCAGCGGCATGTCGGCCTTGCCCAGCCGCCGGGTGTCGCCGACCGGGACCAGGGCGCGCCGCACCGCCAGCCGCTCCGCCAGGCCGTCGTCGAGCGCCGCCTGCGACACGAAGTGCAGCGACGTCGCCGCCGCGACCGGCGGCGCCGCCCCGAACATCGGCCGCGGCAGGACCGGCTGCGGCGTCGGGATCGAGGCGTTCGCGTCGCCCATCGCCGCCCACGCGATCACCCCGCCCTTCAGCACGACCTGCGGCCGGACGCCGAAGAACGCCGGATCCCACAGCACCAGGTCGGCCAGCTTCCCCGGCTCCACCGACCCGACCTCCGCGTCCAGGCCGTGCGCGATCGCCGGGTTGATCGTGTACTTGGCGACGTAGCGGCGGGCCCGCAGGTTGTCGGCCGGACCCTCCAGCGCGCCGCGCCGCCGCTTCATCGCGTGCGCGGTCTGCCACGTGCGGATCACCGTCTCGCCGATCCGGCCCATCGCCTGCGAGTCCGACCCGATCATCGAGATCGCGCCCAGATCGTGCAGCACGTCCTCGGCCGCCATCGTCGTCGGCCGGATCCGGGACTCGGCGAACGCCAGGTCCTCGGGCACCGACGGGTTGAGGTGATGGCACACCATCAGCATGTCGAGGTGCTCGTCGAGCGTGTTCACGGTGTGCGGCCGCGTCGGGTTCGTGGACGAGGGCAGCACGTTCGGATGCGAGGCCACCGTGATGATGTCGGGCGCGTGCCCGCCCCCCGCGCCCTCGGTGTGGTATGCGTGGACCGACCGGCCGCCCACGGCCTCCAGCGTCGACTCCACGTACCCGGCCTCGTTCAGGGTGTCGGTGTGCAGCGCCACCTGAACCCCGGACGCGTCCGCCACCCGCAGGCACGCGTCGATCGCGGCGGGCGTGGAACCCCAGTCCTCGTGCAGCTTGAACCCGGACGCGCCCCAGCGCAGCTGCTCCCACAGCGCGTCCTCGGACACGGTGTTGCCCTTGCCGAGCAGCGCCACGTTCACGGGGTGGCCGTCCAGGGCCTCCAGCATCCGGTGCAGGTACCAGGCGCCGGTCACGGTGGTGGCCTTGGTGCCCTCGGCGGGGCCGGTGCCGCCGCCGATGAGCGTGGTGACCCCGGCGCCGAGCGCCTCGTCCAGCAGCTGCGGGCAGATCAGGTGGACGTGGGAGTCCACCGCCCCCGCCGTGAGGATCTTCCCGTTGCCCGCCAGCACCTCGGTCGACGGCCCGATCACCAGGTCGGGATGGACGCCGTCCATGGTGTCGGGGTTGCCGGCCTTGCCGAGCGCGACGATCCGGCCGTCCCGCACCCCCACGTCCGCCTTGACCACGCCCCAGTGGTCGAGCACCACCGCCCCGGTGATCACCAGGTCGAGGGCGCCCTCCGCCCGGGTGGCGCGGGCCTGCCCCATCGACTCGCGGATCACCTTCCCGCCGCCGAACACCGCCTCGTCCCCGGCGCCCGCCGGACCGCGGCTGCGGTCCTCGGTGACCTCGACGAACAGGTCGGTGTCGGCCAGCCGCACCCGGTCGCCCGCGGTCGGCCCGTACAACCCGGCGTACCGCGCCCGCCCCAGCTCAGTGCTCATTGCCTCGCCTCCGCTCGGCGCTTCGCGGCCGCTCAGTCATCCAGGGGTCCGTTCTTCTCCAGCCGCAGGCCGGGGACGACGCGCGCCCCGGCCAGCGGGACCAGGTCCACCTCGCGGGTGAGGCCGGGCTCGAACCGCACGGCCGTGCCGGCCGGGACGTCGAGCCGGTGGCCCCACGCGGCGTCGCGGTCGAAGTCGAGCGCCGGGTTGGCCACGGCGAAGTGGTAGTGCGAACCGACCTGGACCGGCCGGTCGCCGGTGTTGACCACGGTCACGGTGACGCGCGGCCGGCCCGGGTTCAGCTCCACCGGCTCCGCGCCCGGTACGATCTGCCCCGGGACGAGCGGTTCCGCGGCCGTCACGGGATCGGCCGGTGGACGGTGACGAGTTTGGTGCCGTCGGGGAAGGTCGCCTCCATCTGGACCGAGTCCAGCATCTCCGGCACGCCCTCCATGACGTCGTCACGGGTGAGGACGGCGCGTCCGGACTCCATCAGCTCGGCCACGGTGCGCCCGTCGCGGGCGCCCTCCATGATGTGCACCGCGATGATCGCGGTCGCCTCGGGATGGTTGAGCCGCAGCCCGCGCGCCCGGCGATCGCGGGCCACCTGGGCGGCCACGTGGATCAGCAGGCGTTCCTGCTCGTGTGGGGTGATCAGCACACCTCAGGACGCTATCCCCCCGCTGACCTGCGAAGGAACGGTCGCGTTGCGCATTTAACGCCCATTTCACAATGTCCGGGACCGGAAACGGGGTCGTCACGCCGATCTCATCTCCGCGCAACAGCGCTGTGCGCGGGCCCGCTACCGGCGGGTACGCGCCCCGCGCGGGGCCGTACGGAGCGTGAAGGTCGGCTAACTCCGGCGTATCGGACATTAAGGGTGAGGAGTTAGAAACCATTCGCTAACCCCCGGGGCAGGCCCGAAACGCAGCCCTTACCGGGCGCGTCGTCCGCCGAAATGGAGCGCTCCGAGACTCCAGCCGACGAGATCTTGGAGGTCCCCCTTGGCCATGACGGACGAATCGAACGGGACCGGGGTCAGCCGCCGTGGCTTTCTCACGCGCGTCGGCGCCACCGGCGGGGCGGGCGCCATGTTCGCCACCATGGGCGCGCTGGGCCTGGCCCCGAGCGCCGAGGCGGCCACGCGCACGCCGTTCCAGCCCCCGCGCGCCTCGGACTTCCGGCTGCGCGGCCGCGGCGCCGCGAAGGTGGCCGTGCTGGGCGCGGGCGTGGCCGGCCTCGCCGCCGCCTACGAGCTGGGCAAGGCCGGGTACGACGTGACGATCCTGGAGGCCCAGGACCGCGTGGGCGGGCGCAACCGCACCCTGCGCGGCGGCGACCGGCTCACCGAGATGGGCGGCGCCACCCAGGAGGTGAAGTTCGGCAAGGGCACGTACATGAACGCCGGGCCCGCGCGCATCGCCCAGTGGATGACCACCATGGACTACTGCCGCGAACTCGGCGTCCCCCTGGAGGTCTTCACCAACTCCAACGCCGACGCCTACATCTTCAACGAGTCCGCCGGCATGACGGCCCCGGTGCGGTGGCGCACCGCCAAGGCCGACGTGTACGGCTACATCTCCGAACTGCTGGCCAAGGCGACCGACCAGGGCGCCCTCGACCAGCGCCTCACCGGCACCGACAAGGAGAGGCTGCTCTCCTTCCTCTCCGGCTTCGGCGCCATCGGATCGAAGGCCAACGGATTCGCCTACAGGGGCACCGACGGCAGGCGCGGCTACTCGGTGAACCCCGGCGCCGCCGACACCGCCGGAACGGTCCTGGGCCCCGTGCCCTCCCTCACCGACGTCTTCGCCAGCGGCGTGGGCCGCAACTTCTCCTTCGAGTTCGGCTACAGCCAGGCCATGCTGATGTTCCAGCCGGTCGGCGGCATGGACGCCATCCCGCGCGCGCTCGCCAAGGCGGTCGGGTCCGGGAAGATCCGCACCGGCTGCAAGGTCACCAAGATCACCAACCAGTCCGGCGGGGTCGAGATCGAGTACGAGCGGGAGGGCCGCACCCGCAAGCTCGCCGCCGACTACTGCATCGCCACCCTCCCGCCGCAGATCCTCGCCAAGATCCCGCACAACCTCGGCGCCGGCGTGCAGGCGGCCCTGGGCACCCCCGTCCCCAACTCCACCGGCAAGATCGGCCTGGAGTACCGGGGCCGCTGGTGGGAGGACGAGGAGCGCATCTACGGCGGCATCACCAACACCGACCTGGACCTGTCCACCATCTGGTACCCCTCGCACGACTTCCACGCCGAGCGCGGCCTGGTCGTCGGCTACTACAACTTCGGCGCCAACGCCGACGCCTACGCCCGGATGACGCACGCCGACCGGCTCCGCCGCGCCCTCGACCAGGGCGCCAAGATCCACGGCGACCGGTACCGGCGCAACCTGGCCTCCTCCGCCTCCATCGCCTGGATCCGGCAGCCGCACATCGAGGGCGGCTGGATCTCCTGGCCGTCCCGCGGCGCCGAGTACACGCTGCTGAACCAGGCTCAGGGCCACGTCTACTTCTCCGGCGACTGGCTCAGCTACGAGATCGCCTGGCAGCACGGGTCGTTCGAGTCGGCGCGCAAGGTCGTGACCGAACTCCACCAGCGGGTCCTGCAGAGCTGACCGAGAAGCCGAACGAGGGATGACGATCATGAAGATGCGACGGAAGATCATCGTGGCCGGGACGGCCGCCGCCGTGCTGGTGGGGGCGGGCGGCGCCGCGTCCGCCGCGCCCGGGTCCAAGGAGCCGCGCCCGCCGCGTCCCACCGAGGTCCGCCCGGCGCTGCCGGCCGGGCAGAACAACCCGTCCATCGCCAACGGCGTCGCGATCGGGTCGGTCGTGGCGACCTACACCGCCAGCGGGCTCGGGCCGCGCGACGCCAACCCGGCCGCGCCCGCGGGCAGCCCGGAGCGCTACGTCGACTTCCCCGGCGGCACGCTGCCACCGGGAGTAACGCTGACCGAGGCGCAGGCGATCAACGCGTTGAAGGCGATCAACGAGAACCTCAAGGCACAGGGCCTCACCGCCAGGGACGTGATCTCGATGCGGGCCTACCTGAGCAACCCGCCGGGCGCGGACGTCGCCGACTTCGCGGGCTGGAACCGCGCCTACCGCCAGTTCTACGCCAACACCGACCTGTCCACCGGAAAGCCCGTCAACGTCCCGCTGGGCACCGCGCCGCCGGCCCCGCCGATGCTGGTCAACCCCGCCAGGCCGGCCCGGGTCACCATCGAGATCGAGAACCTGCCGGTCTACGGCTGGCTGGTCGAGGTGGAGGTGGTGGCCGCGTTCCGGCAGCGCTGACCCCCGTGCCCGAGAGCGCCCGGCGGTCCTCCCGCCCGCCGGGCGCTCTCGCCTTCTCGCCGGCCCTTCGACGCGGGCCCACCCGGGCACGCAGGCCCTCTCAAGGAGGAGAGCTCCCATGCACGACGACCCGACACGCCCCGCCGACCCCGCCCAGGACGCCGCCGCCGGTGCCGCGGGCGGTACGCCGGTCAGCCGCCGCACGTTCCTGCACCGCACCGGTGCCGGGGCCGCGCTGCTGGCCGGCGGGTCCCTGGCGGGCGGGACGGCCGCCGCCGCGCCGCCCGTCCGCAGGGCCGCCGCCGGGATCGCCCCGGCCGACCTGGACCCGCTCGCCCTGCTGAAGAAGATGCTCGCCTTCGACACCCAGAACCACGGCGAGGGCGGCATCACCCGGCCGCACGCGGAGATGCTCAAGGCGGTGTGGGAGTCGGCGAACGTCCCCGCCGAGATCATCCCGACCCCCAAGCAGGACAACGTCCACCTCATCGCGCGCGTCAAGGGCACCACCTCGGCGGCCCCGCTGCTGCTTCTGGGGCATTCTGATGTGGTTCCGGTGGAACGCGCCAAATGGTCCGTCGACCCGTTCGCCGGGGTCGTCAAGGACGGCGAGATCTACGGCCGCGGCGCCCTCGACATGAAGGGCGCCAACGCCGCGTTCGTCGCCGGCCTGCTCCGCCACCTGAACGAGGGCGGGAAATTCGAGCGCGACATCATCGTCCTGACCGACTGCGACGAGGAGGCCGGCCCGCACGGCTCGCGCTGGCTCGCCGAGAACCACTGGGACAAGATCAACGCCGGGATGGTCCTGACCGAGGGCGGCTGGTTCCTCGCCCAGAAGGACCGCACCACCCCGATGCTCATCACCGTCACCCGCCAGGACAAGGTCTACTTCAACCTCGACCTCGTCGCCGACGGCACCGCCACCCACTCCTCCAAGCCCAACCCCGACTCCGCCATCGCCAAGCTGTCGCGCGCCGTCACCGAGCTCGACACCTGGCTCGCCCCCGTCACCCTGACCCCGGTCACCCGCGAGTACTTCACCGCCCTGGCCAAGGCCACCGGCGACACCGCGTTCAGGCGCGCCATCGAGCTGATGCTGTCGGCGCGCTCGCAGCCCGCCCGCGAACGCGCCGCCGCCCTGGTCGTCAAGCGCAGCGACTACCCCTGGCTGCACCGCGCCCTGCTCCGCACCACCCACGCCTTCGTCATCGAGGACGCGGGCTACAAGGAGAACGTCATCCCGTCCAGCGCGACCCTCCGCGTCAACTGCCGGGGCGTCCCCGGCGGGCAGCGGCCCCGCGACTTCCTCGCCGGGGTCCGCGAACGGCTGAAGGGACGCGACGTCACCGTCAAGCTCGTCGGCAACCCCGGCGAAACGGAGGAGGCCGCCCTCAAGCGCCTCGACGAGACCTTCGCCCGGCCCCCGTCCGGCATCGACTCGCCCCTCTACACCGCCATCGGCGACGCCGCCGCCAAGACCTACCCCGGCGCCGTCTTCGCGCCCGCGCTGTTCGAGGCGGGCACCAGCCTGTACCCGTGGACGTCCCGCGGCGTGCCCGGCTACGGCGTCTACCCCTACGTCCTCGACAACGACCAGCTCATCGGCATGCACGGCAACGACGAGCGGATCGCCGTGGAGGCCCTGAAGCAGGGCACCGAGTTCATGTACCGCCTCTTCGCCCGCTTCAGGGCCTGACGGGAGGCACGCCCGGCCCCTCGACCAGGCGGCCGATGGACGGGTAGTCCAGCACCAGCCCGTCCCGGAACACGATCTCCTCGGTGAACCCCGGGCTGGCGAAGCGGAACACCGCCAGGTCGCCGTCCCTGCGGACGAGCTCGTACGTCTGCGGGGACGGCGTCACCGTCAGGTCCGGCACCGACACCCACGCCATCAGGTATTCGGCGGGACCGGCGTCCGGCGTGCGCAGCGCGGGCATGCTGTTGGTCAGCGGCGACAGCCCCAGATCGCAGTCCAGCGCGCCGCGCAGCGCCGCCGCGTCGCCGCCCGGCGGCGGCATCCCCACCCGGCCCTCGGCCCGCGCGCTGACCGTCCACTCGCCCTCGGGCCGGTTGACCAGCTCCAGCGACCGCCGCCACGGCCCGGTCGCCGGATCGGTCCCGTGCGCCTCGACCAGCAGCCGGGCCGTCACGTAGCGGTCTCCGGTGGTCAGCTCGTACTCGAGCCGGTACGGCAGCGGATCGCCGCCGATCGCCGTCCCCGAGGCCGTGAGCCGTCCCGCCGAGATCTCCACCTCCGCGAGCTCCGCACCCTCGGGCTTCACCCACACCACCGAACGCATCATGGGTGCCTGCATACCCGAGGCCTCCGACAGAACGCGAGCCGTCGTCAGCCGCGGGCCAGGACGGCGATCACCTCGTCCCAGACGCGGCGCGGCAGCTCCTGGCCGGTGCCGGGGAGCCGGACCAGGCGCGCGCCGGGGATCTCCCCGGCCAGCGCCTCGCCGTTCCCGATCGGGAAGAACGGGTCGTCCTCGCCGTGGATCACCACGGTCGGCGCCGCGATCCCGCCGAGCCGCCCACGCCAGCGCGGCCGGCAGTCCAGTGCCGCGAACACGCTGCCGAGCTGGTTCGAGCGGTGCACCGCCCCGGGGTCGACGCCCGGCGGCACGACGGCGCGGTCGAAGACCCGGCCCGCCCGCTCCCGCGCCTCCGCCTCGTCGAAGCCTCCCTGACCCGCCATGTGCCGCGCGCTCTCCGCCATCGCCGCCACGACCGAGGCCCGGTCGGACCAGTCCGGCTGCGGCGCCGACATGATGAACGCCATCAGGTCCGCGTCGTGCTCGGGCAGGTCCGGGTCCACCGGACCCGGCGCCACCGGCCTGGTCGCGACGAGGGTGAGCGCGGCGACCCGGTCGGCGTGGTCGAGGGCCAGCAGCTGCGCGATCCAGCCGCCGGCGCCGTACCCGGCCACGTGCGCCCGCGGGATGCCCAGCGCCTCCAGCAGCCCGGCCGCGTCCGCGACCAGGTCGCGCAGCGTGTAGCCGGGCTTGTCCGGGTCCACCGTGGTGGAGCGGCCCGTGTCGCGCAGGTCGTAGCGGATCACGTGCCGCGGCGCCGCGGCCAGCCGTTCGCACAGCTCATCGGGCCAGCTCAGCATCGAGCCGCCGACCAGCAGCACGGGCGGGGCCTCCGGTTTCCCGAAGGTCTCCACGCACAGCTCCACCCCGTTCACCGGCACCAGACGCTCGTCACCCACGGGTGCGCCTCCTCACTCCTCGTCGCCGATCCTTCCGATATCCGGTTGGACCGCCGTGCCGGGCGAAACTCATCGGGCCGGGAACGACGGGTGAGGCCCGGGATGTCCGATGGCGGGATTAGACTCGCGGCCGTGGCAGGCCGGATACGTAACGAGGACATCGCGCTGGTGCGGGAGCGGTCACCCATCGACGAGGTGATCGGGGAGTACCTCCAGCTCCGCAGTGCCGGCGGCGGGAACCTCAAGGGCCTGTGCCCCTTCCACGACGAGAAGTCGCCGTCGTTCAACGTCACGCCGTCCCGGGGCCTGTTCTACTGCTTCGGCTGCTCGGCCGGCGGCGACGTGATCAAGTTCGTCCAGGAGATCGACCATCTGTCGTTCGGGGAGGCGGTGGAGCGGCTGGCGGCCAAGGCCGGCGTCCAGCTCCGCTACGAGGAGGGCGGCGGCTACACCCCCCGGCAGGACTCGGGCCAGCGGGCCCGGCTGCTGGAGGCGCACCGGGCCGCGGCGGAGTACTACGCCGGGATGCTCGCCTCGCCGGACGGCGCGATCGGCCGCAAGTTCCTGTCCGAGCGCGGCTTCGAGGCGGCCGACGCGCAGCGCTACGGCGTGGGCTTCGCCCCGCGCGAGTGGGAGGCGCTGGTCCGGCACCTGCGCGGGCGCGGCTTCGCCGACCGGGAGCTGGTCGCCGGCGGGCTGGCCAAGGAGGGCCGCCGCGGCCCGATGGACCGCTTCCGCGGCCGGCTGATCTGGCCGATCCGCGATCTGGGCGGCGACGTGATCGGCTTCGGCGCGCGCAGGCTCTACGACGATGACGACGGCCCGAAGTACCTCAACACCCCCGAGTCGCCGATCTTCCACAAGGGCTCGGTGCTGTACGGCGCCGACCTGGCCAAGAAGGAGATCGCGCGGCGCCGCCAGGCGGTGGTGGTGGAGGGCTACACCGACGTGATGGCCTGCCACCTGTCGGGCGTGCCGACCGCGATCGCCACCTGCGGCACCTCGTTCGGCGACGACCACATCAAGATCCTGCGCCGGCTGCTGATGGACCAGGACGAGTTCCGCGGCGAGGTGATCTTCACCTTCGACGGCGACTCGGCCGGGCAGCGGGCCGCGCTGCGCGCCTTCGCCGACGAGCAGAAGTTCGTCACGCAGACGTTCGTGGCGGTGCAGCCCGACGGGCTCGACCCGTGCGACCTGCGGATCCGGCACGGCGAGGCGGCGGTGCGCGACCTGGTGGCCTCCCGGCTGCCGCTGTTCGAGTTCGCGATCCGCAGCGTGATCCAGGAGCGCGACCTGGACACCGCCGAGGGCCGGCTGGCGGCGCTGGACGCGGCGGCCCCGGTGGTGGCGGCGATCAAGGACCGGGCGCTGCGGCAGATGTACGCGGTCAGCCTCGACCGCTGGCTCGGCATCATGGACGAGCAGTTCGTGCTGGGCCGGGTGCGGGAGCTGGCCGCGCGCCGGGCGCAGGGCGGCCGTCCCAACGGGCGGCCCGGTCAGCGCCAGGGCGTTCCCGGGCAGGCGGGTCAGGGCCAGGGGGCTCCAGGTCAGGGAGCGCCGGGGGAGGCCGCGCGGCCCGCCTTCGATCCCAACGATCCCGAGGTGCGGCGCGAGCGGGAGCTGCTGAAGGTGGCGGTGCAGCGTCCGGCGCTGCTCGGGCCGGAGTTCGACCAGGTGCCGGCGGCGGCGTTCATCGCCCCGCCGCACGCCGCGGTGCGCGAGGTCATCGCGGGTGCGGGCGGTGTGGCGGTGGCGGCGGGCGCGGCCGAATGGGTGGTGCTGCTGCTGGAGCGGGCGCCGAACGACCAGGTCAGGGAGCTCATCACGCGGCTTGGAGTCGATCCCGTGCACTCCGCACATGAAACGGATGACCGTTATGCCGGTGAATTGCTCGCCCGAATCCAGGAACGCCAGCTCACACGCTTGATCACCGACCTGAAATCTAAACTCGAGCGGCTGAATGCGGCCGAGTCGGCCGAGGACTACAACCGGCTGTTCGGCGATCTTGTCGCGCTTGAGCAGCAGAGACGGGTGTTGCGGGAGCGAGGGCTCGGGGTGCAGTAAGTCAAGGGACCGCAAAATGGGTCCTGTGATCTTGGACCCGTTTGACGCAGACTGTCTGCGTGGGCCCTTCGGTGCTGCCAAGCGAGGCGCCATCGGTTGACCAGGTGGCGGACCTCGTCGCGCGCGGCAGAGAGCGCGGCGGAGTGACGGTCGAAGACGTCGCCGCAGCGCTCGATCGCTCCGACTTGCAGGACGACTCCCTCGAACGGGTCGTCCGGATGCTCGCAGAGCAGGGGGTAGAGGTCCTCGAGTCCCAGCAGGAGACCGAGGACGTCACGCGAGTGGACGAGGGAGACCTCGGCAAGCGGGCGCCGACGAGCGATCTGGTCCGGATCTACCTGCGGGAGATCGGTCGCGTACCGCTGCTCACGGCAGAAGATGAAGTCGAACTAGCGAAATCGATCGAGGCGGGCCTCTTCGCCGAGGAGAAGATGGCGCACGTCGCCATCCTGTCCCGGATGGAACGGCTCGACCTCGAACTGCTCGCCCGCGAGGGGGTGCGGGCGAAGCAACGCCTGATCGAGGCCAACCTGCGGCTGGTGGTGTCGATCGCCAAACGCTACGTGGGCCGGGGAATGCTGTTCCTCGACCTGATCCAGGAGGGAAATCTCGGACTGATCCGCGCGGTCGAGAAATTCGACTACACCAAGGGGTTCAAGTTCTCGACCTACGCCACCTGGTGGATCCGCCAGGCGATCACGCGTGCGATCGCCGACCAGGCCCGGACCATCCGGATCCCGGTGCACATGGTGGAGACCATCAACAAGCTGGTCCGGGTGCAGCGCCAGATGCACCAGGACCTCGGCCGGGAACCGAGCCCCGACGAGATCGGCCTGGAGATGGGCCTGACGCCCGTCCGGGTCGTGGAGATCCAGCGGATCGCCCAGGAGCCGGTCTCGCTGCAGTCGCCGATCGGCGAGGAGGACTCCGACCTCGGCGACTTCATCGAGGACGCCGACGCGGTCGTGCCGATCGAGGCCGCGGCGTTCCTCCTGCTGCAGGACCAGCTGGAGGACATCCTGGGAACGCTGTCGGACCGGGAGCAGCGCATCATCCAGCTGCGCTTCGGCCTGACCGACGGCCATCCGCGGACGCTTGAGGAGGTCGGCCGGGAGTTCGGGGTGACGCGGGAGCGGATCCGCCAGATCGAGTCCAAGACCCTGGCGAAGCTGCGGCATCCCTCGCGCGCCCAGATGCTCCGGGAGTACCTCGACTGATCGCCCGCCGGCCGACCGCCGGCACGCCGCGCCCGCCGCGGCCGCGCCAGGATCCGCGGCCACGGCGGGTGGCGTGCGGGCGGCGGCGCGTGACCGGAGCGCCCGGGGCCCGCCCGGGTCGCCCCGAGAATGGGGCGTAGGGCCACATTTCCCCGCTCCGGTGGATTACCGTGGTGGGCATGCTGATCGTGACGACTGATGGCCTGCCGGGGTACGAGATCCGCAGCGTGCTCGGCGAGGCGCTGGGGGTGGCCGTCCGCGCCGATCAGGGCTCGAGCGGACCCGCCGGGCACCCGGGGAGCAGCGCGACGTTCCGGGTGACCGGCGAGCAGCAGCCGCCGGGCCTGGCCGCCGCGCGCCGGGAGGCCGTGGAGCGGCTGGGGGAGGAGGCGCGCCGCAAGGGCGCCAACGCGGTGGTGGGCATGTGCTTCGACACCGCGGCGCTGGCCGGGGGCGGCCACGAGGTCTGCGCCTACGGCACCGCCGTGTGGGCCGAGGCCGCGCAGGGCGCCCAGCCTGGGCATTCGGCGTCGATCCCGCAGGCGCAGCAGCCCCAGCCGCAGCAGGGCGGCATGCCCCCGTACGGCGACCCGCAGCCCGGCGGCCCGCCGATGGCGGCGCGGAACCTGACGATCGGCCTGCACGACCGCCCCCGCTGACACAGCGTTTCTCTCTCGCGTAGCGCACGACGCTCGCGCGCGGCCTCCGGGCGGGCAGTCCGGGAGCGGCCAGAAAAAGCGCCCGGCGGACGGAGGAGGAACCGCCCCGGCCGGGGTTGACTGGACGCGTCCCCGGCCCGCGATCCAGGCGGGTCCAGCCGACCCCCTGGAGCGTCCGATGCGTCTCGTCCCTGCCCTGGCGTGCGCGGGTGCCGTGACCGTGCCGCTGTCGGTTCTCGCGGCGTGCGGCGACGGCGACGGCGGCGCGGGAGGAACGGGCGCGGCCGGGGCGTCGGGGGCCGGCGGCGCCGTGCCGATCAGGGCGTCGGACGACCGGTGCGAGGTGGGCCGGCGCGACCTCACCGCCGGGACGCTGCGGTTCCGCGTGACCAACGCGGGCCGCACGGTCACCGAGGTGTACGTCTACGCCCCCGGCGACAAGATCATCACCGAGCGGGAGTTCATCCGACCCGGCCAGAGCGTGGAGCTGACCGTGCAGCTCGGCGCGGGCAACTACCAGATCGCCTGCAAGCCCGGCATGACCGGGCACGGCATCCGGCAGGACATCACCGTCACCGGGCAGGCCGACCACGCCACCGACCCGCGGCTGAGCAGGGCGCTGGCCGACTACAGGGCCTACGTCGTCCAGCAGGCCGACGCGTCGATCGCGGCCACCCGCACGTTCGTCGACGCGTTCAAGCGGGGCGACGTGGACGGGGCCAAACGGCTGTACGCGCCGTCCCGGATCGGCTGGGAGCGGATCGAGCCGGTCGCGGAGTCGTTCGGCGACCTGGACCCGCGTGTGGACGCCCGCGAGGCCGACCTGGAGCCGGGGGAGAAGTGGACCGGCTGGCACCGCCTGGAGAAGGCGCTGTGGAAGACGGGCTCGACCAAGGGCGAGGAGCCGTACGCCGACCAGCTTCTGAAGGACCTGAACGAACTCCGGACCCGGGTCGCCGCCGCCCAGCTCGACCCCCCGATCACCCCCGCGTCCATGGCCAACGGCGCCAAGGAACTGCTGGACGAGGTCGCCACCGGCAAGGTCACGGGCGAGGAGGAGGCCTTCAGCCACACCGACCTCGTCGACTTCAAGGCGAACGTGGACGGTGCGAAGAAGGTCTACGAGCTGGTCCGGGCGGTCGTCCTGGAGAAGGACCCGGCGCTGGTCAAGAAGCTGGACGCGGGCTTCGCCAAGGTCGAGGGGCTCCTGGCCGAGTACCGGAAGGGGGACGGCTACGTCTCCTACGACACCGTCGGCAAGGCGCAGCGCAAGGAGCTGGCCGACGGGGTGAACGGGCTGGGCGAGCCGCTGTCGATGCTCGCGGCGGCCGTCGTCAGGTGAGGCTACGCCTGGCCGGCGCGTTCGGCCCGGATCCGCGTCACCACGTCGCCCGCCGCGGTCTTGATGGCCTCCAGCTCCTGCAGGTACGACCAGTAGTCCGGATTGGGGCCGACCAGGCGCCGCGGTGCCCGGTCCAGGCGATGGACGAGCGAGTCCAGGACACTGGCGTGATGCGGGGCGGCGCCCCCGGGCTGCGCCATGGCGAGCTTCTGCGCGTCCCGCACCGCGAACCGGACCGTTTCCGCGGGCTTGGCCGGGTCGGCCGCCGCCGCGTCCAGCTCCGCCACCCGCCCGGTGACCTGCCCGGCCCGGCGGTCGGCGGCGTTCAGCTCGGTGCGGGCCGCGGTCAGGGCCCGCTGCGCCTGCTTCCACTCGTTGCGCGCGACGTGCTGGGACGCCTCGTTCAACCGCTCCCGGGCCCGTTCCACGCCCGCCCCCACGGCCTCGGGCGCGCCCTTGAGGTCCTGCCAGCAGGCCTGCGAGTAGTTGCGCAGCAGGAGCTTCATCGCCTGCCGCACCGGCTCGATCCGTCCCGCGACCATGTCGGAGCGGGTCCGCACCGAGGCCAGCGAGTTGCGGACCTTCTCGCCCAGCCGGGGCAGCTCCTCGGCCGCCTCCAGCGCCCCCGCCGCGATCCTCCGGACCTCGTCGGCCTGGTCCATCGCCCCGGCCAGCCCGAGGCCGCCGAGCCCCTGCGAGCTCAGCACCGCCAGGGCCTGCTTGGCCCGGGCCAGCTCGGCCTCGGGATCGGAGGCGTCCATGCCCGCCGTGCGGGCGGCGGCGATCGCGGCGTCGGCGGCGGCCACCGCGTCGCGGGCGGCGGCCAGCCGCGGCGGGAGCCGGTCGAGCGCCGCCTCCAGCCGCGCCATCTGCGGGGCGAGCCGCTCGGCGAACCGGTTCAGGTCGGCGGTGATCTTCTTCAGCCGGTCGGTGGCCGCGACGAAGGCCCGCCGCGCGGCGTCGTAGTCGCCGGGGCCCCGCTCGCGGTCGTCGTCGAGCTCGTGGGCGTCCAGCACGGAGATGTAGGCCACGGCCGCGGCGTCCGCGCTGTCGCCCAGCCGGGTGAACTCCGCCCGCACCGGCGCCGCGGCCGCCGCGTCCAGATCGGCGAAGACCGTGACGCGGCCCTGCAGGTACTTCTGTGCCTGGTCCATGTCGTAGAAGGCGGTGGCCGCCGCCTCCCTGGCCTCGATCGCCGCCGCTGCCGCCTGCTCCTCCCGGCCGCCGCGGCGACGCTGGCCCCCTGCTCCCCGCAAGAGCCGCCTCCCTGTCTCTCCCTGTCCCCGGATCCGCTCCTAGTCTCGCGCAGGAGTGCCGTGCTGTTCACCGTCCGGTCAAGGTCATCGGCCGGATCGGTTGCGGTAAGGGGGTTCCGGCGGACTGGTAGGGAACGGATAGCATCGCTGCAACGTCGGGTATAGCGGGACGCGTGCGGCGTCACACGGGCCGTCCGGCGCTCCGGACGGCAGGGTAGCGATCTTGGAGGCACTGTGGGTGTCAGTCTCAGCAAGGGCGGCAACGTCTCCCTCACCAAGCAGGCCCCGGGACTGACCGCGGTGACCGTCGGTCTGGGCTGGGACCTGCGCACCACCACCGGCGCCGACTTCGACCTCGACGCCTCCGCGCTGGTGCTGGACGGATCGGGCAAGATCGTCTCCGACGGGCACTTCGTGTTCTTCAACAACCTGCGCACGCCCGACGGCGGCGTCGAGCACACCGGCGACAACAAGACCGGCGTGGGCGAGGGCGACGACGAGCAGATCAAGGTCAACTTCGGCGCGCTGCCGGACACCGCCGAGCGGGTCGCCTTCGCCGTGTCGATCTACGAGGCCGACACCCGCGGGCAGAACTTCGGCCAGGTCCGCAACGCCTTCATCCGCGTGGTCAACCAGGGCGACGGCGGCGAGATGGCCCGCTACGACCTGAGCGAGGACGCCTCGACCGAGACCGCGATGGTGTTCGGCGAGCTGTACCGCAACGGAGCCGAGTGGAAGTTCCGCGCGGTCGGGCAGGGCTACGCCTCCGGCCTGGCCGGCATCGCCACCGACTTCGGCGTCAACCTCTAGCCGTCCCCCGGCCGTCCCCGAAGGCCGGGCTCCAGCACAGGGAGCAGTCCGATCATGGGAGTATCGCTCGCCAAGGGCGGCAACGTCTCGCTCACCAAGGCCGTCCCCGACCTCACCGCCGTCGCCGTCGGCCTGGGCTGGGACGTGCGGGCCACCACCGGCGCCGACTTCGACCTCGACGCCTCGGCGCTGCTGCTGGACTCCGGCGGTAAGGTACTCTCCGACCAGCACTTCGTCTTCTTCAACAATCTCAGGAGCCCGGACGGGTCGGTCGAGCACACCGGCGACAACCTCACCGGGGAGGGCGAGGGCGACGACGAGGTCATCAACGTCGACCTCCGCGCGGTCCCGGCCGGCTGCGACCGCATCGTCTTCCCCGTCTCCATCTACGACGCCGACAGCCGCGCGCAGAACTTCGGCCAGGTCCGCAACGCGTTCATCCGGATCGTGAACCGGAGCGACGGCAACGAGCTGGCCAGGTTCGACCTCACCGAGGACGCCTCGACCGAGACCGCCATGGTCTTCGGCGAGCTCTACCGGCACAGCGGTGAGTGGAAGTTCCGCGCGGTGGGCCAGGGGTACGCCTCGGGCCTGGCCGGTATCGCCATGGACTTCGGCGTCAACGTCGGTTGATCGCCGCCAGCCCGCCTCGAACAGAAAAGTACGCATGATTCTTCGCACCTTCGGGTGGTCCTTCGGGGTCACCGCTCTCGGACTGGTCGCCGCGCTGCTCTACGGCGGCCCCGCCGGTCTCGCGCTGGTGGCGGTGCTGGCCATCCTCGAGATCTCGCTCTCGTTCGACAACGCCGTGGTGAACGCCAAGGTGCTCGACCGGATGAGCCCCTTCTGGCAGAAGATCTTCCTGACCATCGGCATCGCCATCGCCGTGTTCGGCATGCGGCTGGTGTTCCCGCTGGTGATCGTGGTGATCACCGCGGGTCTGGGGCCGATCGAGGCGTTCGACCTCGCGCTGAACGAGCCCGACAAGTACCACCATGCGATGGAGTCGGCGTACCCGACGATCGCCGCGTTCGGCGGCATGTTCCTGATGATGCTGTTCCTCGACTTCGTGTTCGAGGACCACGCGCACAAGTGGCTGCCGTGGCTGGAGCGGCCGCTGGCCAGCATCGGGAAGCTCGACCAGCTGTCGGTGGTCGTGGCCGGCGGCGCGCTGGCGCTGGTGGCGGGGCTCTGGGCGAAGGACCCGGGCGATGTGATGATCGCCGGGGTGCTCGGCATGGTGACCTACATCCTGGTCAACGGGCTGGGCGAGCTGTTCTCCGGGGCGGGCGGCATCGACCTCGACGACGACGGCGACGATGACGACGATGACGACGGCGCCGAGGGCGAGCGGGCCGCGGAGGCCGAGCGGCGCGGCGGGCCGAGCCAGCTCGCGCTGGCCACCGGCAAGGCCGGCTTCTTCCTGTTCCTCTACCTGGAGGTCCTGGACGCCTCGTTCTCCTTCGACGGCGTCATCGGCGCGTTCGCCATCAGCACCGACCCGATCGTGATCGCGCTGGGCCTGGGCATCGGCGCCATGTACATCCGGTCGCTCACGGTCTTCCTGGTGCGCAAGGGGACGCTGCACGAGTACGTCTACCTGGAGCACGGCGCCCACTGGGCGATCGGCGCCCTGGCGACGTGCATGCTGATCAGCATCGCCCACCACGTGCCGGAGTGGATCACCGGCGGGCTCGGCGCGGGCCTGATCATCGCGGCGTTCGTCAGCTCGGTCGTCCGCAACCGCAACGCCGGCGACGCCGAGGAGACCGCGTCCGGCGAGGACAAGCAGCTGCACTCTTCGCGGGTGTAGACCCTGGCACCCCGCGTGTCGTCGATCTCACCAAAGGAGCTGATGATGTCGATCTCGCTGCAGAAGGGGCAGAAGGTCTCGCTGGCCAAGCCGGGCGGCGGCGGTCTCACGCGGGTCAGGATGGGCCTGGGCTGGGACGCGGTGGCCAAGAAGGGGCGGTTCGGCCGTTCCAAGGCGCAGTCGATCGACCTCGACGCGTCCTGCCTGCTGTTCGACGCCAGCGGCAACCTCGCCGACTCGGTGTGGTTCCGCCAGCTGCGCAGCAAGGACGGTTCGGTGCTGCACACCGGCGACAACCTCACCGGGGAGGGCGAGGGCGACGACGAGGTCATCAACGTCGACCTGCCGTCGGTGCCGGGCAACATCGCGCAGCTGGTGTTCACCGTGAACTCCTTCACCGGCCAGGACTTCTCGCAGATCGCCAACGCGTTCTGCCGGCTGGTGGACGAGACGACCGGCCAGGAGATCGCCCGCTACGACCTGAGCGGGGCGGGCGAGCACAACGCGCAGATCATGGCGAAGGTGTCGCGGGACGGCCAGGGCTGGTCGATGACGGCGATCGGCGCGACCGCCAACGGGCGGACGTTCCAGCACCTCCTCCCGACGGTCTCCGCGCACCTGTGAGACCGCCTGTGAGACCCCTCCCGGCACCCTTGGGACCGGTCTCGGGACCGTTCCCGGGGCCGCCCGTGAGACCGTTCCCGGCACCCGTCCGGGGCGCGGGCGGATGAGAGCGGGAGGGCCCTGCGTGCATGCGGCACTTTGACCACATCGAGAGCCGGCGCCGCAAGCACCTCTTCCACCGGCACCCCCGCGCGTTCGACCGGCACGACGACCCGGCGGTGCTGGCCGTCGCGCTGGGCGCCACGCTGTACTCCCCGGCGGTCCGTCCCGCCCTGGCCGAGGACGTCGCCAAGGCCGCGCGGCGGGGCGTGACCAGCATGGTGCTGTGCCTGGAGGACTCGATCGCCGACGAGGACGTGCCGGCGGCGGAGGCCAACCTGGTGGCGCAGCTGTCCCGGGCGCACGCGGCGCACGCGGCGGGCACGGACGCGCCGCTGCTGTTCGTCCGGGTCCGCACGGCCGAGCAGATCGGCGATCTGGCGTGCCGGCTGGGGGAGGCGGCGGAGCTGGTCAGCGGGTTCGTGCTGCCCAAGTTCACCGCGGCGGGCGGGGACGCCTTCCTGGAGGCGGTGGCGGAGGCGCAGGCCCGCACCGGGCACCGGCTGCTGGCGATGCCGGTGATCGAGAGCCAGCAGGCGGTGTACCGGGAGACGCGCTCGGAGCTGCTGCAGGACGTGGCGCGGCTGCTGGCCAAGCACCGGGAGCGGGTGCTGGCGGTGCGGATCGGCGCGACCGACATGTCGGCCGCCTACGGGCTGCGCCGCCCGCCCGACCTGACGATCTACGAGATCGGCCCGGTGGCCGGGGTGATCTCCGACGTGGTGAACATCCTGGGCCGGGCCGACGGGACGGGCTTCGTGGTGACCGGGCCGGTCTGGGAGTACTTCTCGGCGGGGGAGCGGATGTTCAAGCCGCAGCTGCGGCAGTCGCCGTTCGACGCCCAGCAGGCCGCGCCGCTGCGGCAGCGGCTGATCACCTCGGACCTGGACGGGCTGATCCGCGAGGTGCACCTGGACAAGGCCAACGGCCTGATCGGCAAGACGGTCATCCATCCGAGCCATGTCGCGGCGGTGCACGCCCTGTCGGTGGTGACCCACGAGGAGTACTGCGACGCCTCCGACATCCTCGGGTGGAACGGGGGCGGGGCCATGGCGAGCGTGTACGCGAACAAGATGAACGAGGCCAAGCCGCACCGGGCGTGGGCGGAGCGGCTGATGCTGCGCGCCCAGGTGTTCGGGGTGGCGGCGGAGGGCGTCACGTTCGTGGAGCTTCTGGAAGCGGCGGGCGGCCAGTGACCCTGTCGGAGACACGGCCGGGCGGCGTGGGCGAGGGGCCCGGGGAGGGCGTGTGGCCGGGGGAGTGGGTGTCGGCCCGTCTCGGCGTGGCGCTCCACGACGGTGAACGCCCTGTCGGCGCGGGCCTGGCCGATCTCGTGGGCCTCGCCGTGCGCCGCAATCCGCGGCGTGCGCATCTGCTGGTGTCGGCCGTGCTCGGCAAGCACGTCCCCACTGACCCGCGCCTGGTGTACGGCTCGGGCCTGCTGCTGGGCGAGCTCGTCCGGCGGTGCCTGGGCGGGGCGGCGCCCAGCGACGCGGAGCATGAACACGCCGAGTACGGGGCGCTGCTGGGCGAGGCCCTGCGCGGCCGTCCGGGAGCGGCTGCCGATCTGTGCGACCTCCTGCGCGAACGGCGTGAGCCGGTGGACGCGGTGGTGCTCGGTTATGCGGAGACCGCCACGGCCCTGGGGCATTCGGTGGCGGACGCGCTCGGGGGCGCCTGCTACCTGCATTCCACGCGGCGTCCCGTGGCGGGCTTCGGCACCTACGGCGGCTTCGAGGAGGAGCACAGCCACGCCACCAGCCATCTCCTGCTCCCCGGCGATCCGGCCCTGTTCGACCGGGACGTGCCGCTGGTGCTGGTGGACGACGAGCTGTCCACCGGCCGCACAGTGATCAACACGATCGCGGCGCTGCACGCGGTGCGTCCCCGGGAGCGTTACGTGGTGGCCTCCCTCGTCGATCTGCGGGGGGACGGCGACCGCGCCGCCATCGAAGCGTTCGCGGCGAGGCTGGGGGCGCGCATCGATGTCGTGTCCCTGGCCATGGGCCGGGTGGCGCTGCCAGAGGACGTCCTGGACGCGGGCCAGGCGCTGGTCGCCGGCCTTGAGGACCGTTCGGGTCGTCCCCTTGCCGTGGAGGCGGGGCCGTTCGGGGTGGCGCGGGCCGACCTGGGCTGGCCGGAGGGGCTTCCCGATGGCGGACGGCACGGTTTCCTGCCCGAGCACCGTGAACGCCTGGACGAGGCCCTTGCGGCGATGGCGGGACGCGTCGCCGCCCACCTTCCAGAGCACGCGTCCCGGATCCTGGTGCTGGGCTTCGAGGAGCTGATGTACACGCCGCTGCGCCTGGCGGGAGCCCTCGCCGACGGCCTGCCCGGTGACGTGGACGTGCGCTACTCGACGACGACCCGTTCGCCCGTCCTCGCGGTGGACGATCCCGGCTACGCCATCCGCACGCGCCTGACCTTCCCCTCCCACGACGACCCGGCCGACGGCCCAGGGGAGCGGTACGCCTACAACGTGGCGCCCGGGGCCGACCCCTCCCGGGCGTTCGACGCCATCGTGCTCGTCATCGACGACACCGCCGACACGCCTGCCCTGGCCGAGGGCCTCCTCGCCCAGTTGCGGGGCCTCGCGCCCACCGTCCTCGCCACCGTCCCGTCCCACCGCAGGGCGGGCCCCGAACCCCTGTACGGGCCTGCCTTCGGCAGCTATCCGGCCGAGGACGTCGCATGGCTGCTGAAAGACCTGTCGGCGGTACGGCTGGAGGCGCCCACGGAGGAACGGGAGGCGGCCGTCCAGGCGGGGCGGGCCCACTACGCCGAGTCCCTGCCCGTCGAGTACCAGCCGAGCCCCGGCTACCAGGAGCTCTTCCACAAGGCGCTCGACGCCTCCGCCGAACGGCTCGCGTACGCGGCCGGCGTCATCACCGAGATGATCCTGGCCGCGCGCGGGCGGGACGCCGTGCCGGTCTCGCTGGCCCGCGCCGGCACCCCGGTCGGCATCCTCGTCCGGCGCTGGGCCCGGTTCGCCCACGGCCTCGACCTGCCGCACTACGCGATCAGCATCGTGCGCGGCCGCGGGATCGACGAGGTCGC
Organism: Actinomadura rugatobispora; assembly: GCF_042656285.1. Classification (GTDB taxonomy): domain Bacteria; phylum Actinomycetota; class Actinomycetes; order Streptosporangiales; family Streptosporangiaceae; genus Spirillospora; species Spirillospora rugatobispora. The sequence goes on from NZ_JBHSON010000049.1 coordinate 74,590, forward strand.
GCTCGCCCACATCGCCGCCCGCCACGACCCGGCCCGGGTGATGTTCGTGGACGGCTGGACGGGCAAGGGCGCGATCACCCGGGAGCTGGCCGGCGCGCTCGACGGCCACGCCGCCGCGACCGGCCGGAGGTTCCCCGCCGACCTTGCGGTGCTGGCCGATCCTGGGCGGTGCACGCACCTCTTCGGCACCCGCGACGACTTCCTGATCCCGTCGGCCTGCCTGAACTCCACGGTGTCGGGCCTGGTCAGCCGGACCGTCCTGAACCGCGACCTGATCGGTCCGGGCGACTTCCACGGCGCCAAGTTCTACGCGGAGCTGGCCGCCGCCGACGTGTCCGCGGTCTTCCTGGACGCGGTGTGCGCCCGCTTCGAGGACGTCGCCGAACGGGTGGCCAAGGACCTGCCCGGCCTGCTCGCCGCCGACCGGGCGCCCGACTGGTCCGGGTGGGAGGCGGTGCGGCGGATCGCCGGGGCGTACGGCATCGACGATCTCAACCTCGTCAAGCCGGGCGTGGGGGAGACCACCCGCGTGCTGCTGCGGCGCGTCCCGTGGAAGGTGCTGGCCCGGGCCGGCGCCGGAGCCGAGCTGGCCCACATCCGGCTGCTGGCGGCCGAACGGGGCGTCCCGGTGGAGGAGGTCGACCCGGAGATGATCCCGTACGCCTGCGTCGGCCTGATCCACCCGCGTTTCGGGCAGGGGGCCGCGCAGTGAGAAGGAGAGGCGTGCTGTGAGCGTCGTGGTGTGTTCCGACCTTGATCGGACGATCATCTACTCCAATGCGTCGCTCGGCCTGGGGGCCCCGGACGCGATGCTGCCCCGGCTGCTCTGCGTCGAGCTGTACCAGGCCCAGCCCCTGTCCTTCATGACGGAGGCGGCGGCCCGTGCGCTGGAGGCCCTGGCGGACGCGGCGACGTTCGTCCCCACGACGACCCGCACGCCTGAGCAGTACGCCCGCGTCCATCTCCTGGACAAGCCCTCCGCCTACGCGATCTGCGCCAACGGCGGGCACATCCTCATGGACGGTGTGGACGACGCAGACTGGGCCCAGGGTGTCCGGGCACGGGCGGCCGAGACCGCCACCGCCCTGGCCGAGGTCGGCGAACACCTCGCGAGCATCAGCGGAGCGTTCGTTCTCAAGCGGCGCACCGCCTCGGACCTGTTCGCCTACGCCGTCGTCGACCGCGCTGCCCTTCCCCAGGGCTGGGTGGAGGATCTCACGGGATGGTGCGCCGAACGCGGCTGGCGCACCTCCGTCCAGGGCCGCAAGGTCTACTGCCTCCCCGAGGGCCTCACCAAGGCGGCGGCAGCGGCCGAGGTCGCCCGCCGCACCGGCGCCGGGACGATGCTCGCGGCCGGGGACTCCCTCCTCGACATCGAGCTCCTGGAGGCCGCGGACGCCTCCATCAGGCCCGCCCACGGCGAACTGCACGACACCGGCTGGACGTCCCCGTCCACCGCCGTCACCACCGCCCGCGGCATCGAGGCGGGGGAGGAGATCCTCGCCTGGCTGCTGGACCGTACGGCCGCCGCGGCGCCGCAGCGTTCGTTCACGGAACCGTCCCCGGAAAAGAAGACGAACACCTCCGGATCGGAGGTCGTCCACCCCGCCTTCTGAGGGAACAATCTCCTTAGCCATGGCGCGCCTCCCACCCCGCCCCCGCGCGCGGCGGGAGGGCCGCCAGGAGCCGATCGGGAGGTCCTCTGGCCCCATGACTGCCCGTCTGACCGGCGACGAGACCGCGCTGTGGGACGCCGCGGCCAGGGTTCTCGATGCCAACTGGACCGGCACCGCCACGGTCCCCTCACCGGGCCTCTACCCCCACCAGTGGAGCTGGGACTCGGCGTTCGTCACCATGGGCCTGGCCAGGCACCGCCGCGACCGCGCCGAACGCGAGCTGATCTCCCTCTTCCGGGGCCAGTGGGCCGACGGGCTCGTCCCGCACATCGTGTTCAACACCACGCTGGCGCGGCACGGCTACTTCCCCGGCCCCGACCTGTGGCGCACCGACCGGCACCCTGCCGCGCCCCACGCCGTCCACACCTCGGGCCTGACCCAGCCCCCGCTCCAGGCCCTGGCCGCCCTGCGCCTGCACGAGTGCGCCTCCCCCTCCGAGGCCGAACGCAGCCGGAACTTCCTGGCGCGCCTCTACCCGAAGCTGGTCGCCCAGCACCGCTACCTGGCCCAGTGCCGCGACATGGACTCCTCCGGCCTGGTCGCCATATGCCACCCCTGGGAGTCCGGCCTCGACAACAGCCCCGCCTGGGACCGCCCCCTCGGAGCCCTGGAACTGCCCCCGGCCGTGTACGCGCCCCAGCACAGGTCCAACAGCCTCCCCACCGGCGAGGACTACGACCGCTACGTGTGGCTCGTCACCCTCCTGCGTGAGGCCGACTACAGGGCCGACTACATGCGCGACGCCCACCCCTTCGCCGTAGAAGACCCCTTGGTCAACGCGACCTACCTCGCCTCGACCCACGCCCTCGCCGAACTCGCCGAGATACTCGGCCGCGACCCCGTCCCGCACCGCGAACGCGCCCAGCTCATCCACAAGGCGCTCCTGGACCGGCTGTGGGACTACGAGACCGGCTGCTTCCGGGCGCGCGACCTGCGCGACGACCGGCTCCTCCCGGTGCTCAGCGTCGCCGGGTTCGCGCCGTTCCTGGACCCCGAGCTGCCCGCCCCGATCCTGCACTCGCTGGCCGACCTGCTCCTGTCGGCCCGCTTCGCCGGCGCCGCCGGCTACCCCGTGCCGTCCTGCGACATCCAGGCGACCGCGTTCGACCGGGCCGGCTACTGGCGCGGCCCCACCTGGATCAACACCAACTGGCTGCTGTGGCACGGCGCCCGCGGCCACGGCCTGTCGGTGGTCGCGGACCTGCTGTACGGCTCCACGCTGCGGCTGGTCCGCCAGTCGGGGTTCCGGGAGTACTTCGACCCGTTCGACGGCACCGGCCGCGGCAGCCACGACTACAGCTGGACGGCCGCCCTCGTCCTGGACCTGCTGGGCGCCCGCCGGGCCCCGCGCGCCGCCTGATCGCCTAACGTGTGGGCATGCGCCTCTCCCGGCGGCCACCCGCCCCCGTACGCGACAAGCTCACCCTGGAACGGGGCGAGCGCACCCTGGCCACCGCGCCCACCCGCGGCGGCTCCTACGTCGTCGCCACCTCCACCGCCCTGCACGTTCCCACGGCCTCCGGCGGCTTCCTGCGCCTCCCCTGGGAGCGCGTCGACCGGGCCTCGTGGAAGGACGGCTGGCTGCACGTCCACGAGACCTCCGGCGGGCCGGAGCACCACGTCCGCCTGACCGATCCCGGCTCGGTCCCCGAGACGGTACGGGAGCGCGTCACCGCCACCGTCGTCGTCAGCCACAGCGCCCGGCTGCCCGGCGGCGGCACGGTCCGCATCGCCGGCCGCCGCCCCGCCGGCGGCGGCGAGGTGCGCTGGTCGTTCGTGTTCGAGGCGGGCATGGACGCCTCCGACCCGGGCCTGCGCGCCCAGGCCGAGCAGGTCCTGGAGGACCTGCGCCGCCAGACCGGGCTGTGACCCCGGCTAACTGAGCGGGGCAGAGGTGCCGGGCCGCGCCGCCTCCCGCTGAGGCCCGCCCGGCGTCTCGGCCGGCGTGTCCCGGTGCCGGCCGGGCATCCGCTGCCCGATCTGCTCGGGCACCCGCTCCTTGGCCGCCCCGGCGATCTCGCCGCCCTTGGTGCGCAGCTTCTCGGCGGCCTCCTGGACCTTGGGGTTCTCGTTGAACCGCCGCGATGCCTGCACGATCTGCTCGTACCGCTCACGCCCGGCCCTGGTCCCCAGGACGTAGCCGAGCGCGGCGCCTGCCATGAACGTCAGGCGGTACTTCATCCCAAACCCCCGGTGCTCTGTGGATTCGTGCCCCCTCACATACCCAGGAACGGGCGGGCCAGTCGCCCCGGATTTATGGGTGCGCGAACACCTCCCGGGATGCGCTAACCTAGACGCGCTGGCAGGGCCTCCGGGGCCCTGGCCCGCAGTCCCGATCCCGCGTAGCTCAATCGGCAGAGCAGCCGGCTGTTAACCGGCAGGTTATTGGTTCGAGTCCAATCGCGGGAGCACATTGTCACCTGCGCAGACGCAGGTCAGCCCCGTTCCGGAAGACCCGGAACGGGGCTTTGGTGTTGGGTGCGGGTGGTTCTTGGCTTTCTTCGAGTGTGAGGCTTTCGTAAGGTTAGCTTGCAGCGTACGCTGCGGGTCATGGTGGCGATCGCTGTTGACATCTGGACCGACCTCGTGTGCCCGTGGTGCTTCATCGGGAAGCGGAGGTTCGAGGCGGCACTGGGGGAGTTCGAGCACCGGGACGCCGTCGAGGTGCGCTGGCGGAGCTTCGAGCTCGACCCAGGCGCGCCCGCCGAGAGCACCCAGACCATTCCCGAGCGCATACGGGACCTGGGCATGTCCGAGGCGCAGGCCGACGAGCAGGCCGCCCGGGTGACCGCGCTGGCCGCCGAGGTGGGGCTGGCCTACCGGCTCGACCTGGCGCGGCCGGTGAACTCCTTCGACGCCCACCGCGTGATGCACCTCGCGGAGGACGAGGGCGTGGGCGAGGCCGTGCGGGAACGGCTGATGACCGCCTACACCGGCGAGGGCGCGGCGCTGGGCGACCACGAGACGCTGGTGGCGGAGGCGGCCAAGGCCGGGCTCGACGGCGGGACGACCCGGACGATGCTGAAGGGCGACGCCTACACCGCCGCGGTGCGTGCCGACGAGCAGCGGGCGGCCGCCGTGGGCGTGACCGCCGTCCCGTCCTTCGTCGGCGGGGGCAAGTACCTGGTCGCCGGGGCCCAGCCGGCCGAGGTGTTCGCGCTGCTGCTGCGCCGGGTCTGGGAGGAGGCCGCCACCTGACCGGCCGCGAGGCGCCGTCCCGCTACGTCTAGGACGGTCGCGGCCGGGAACGTAGGGCGCATGCCGTTGCTCGTGGGCACGTCCGGATGGCAGTACGCCGACTGGCGGGGAGTGCTGTACCCGGTCGGGCTGCCCCAGCGGCTGTGGCTCGAACGGTACGCCGAGTGCTTCCCCACCGTGGAGAACAACGGGGCCTTCTACCGGCTGCCGCGGCAGGAGACGTTCGAGTCCTGGCGGGACCGCACGCCCGAGGGCTTCGTCATGGCGGTCAAGGCGAGCCGGTTCCTGACCCACATCAAGCGGCTCAAGGACCCCGCCGAACCGGTGCGGAGGCTGATGGCAGTGGCGCGCGGCCTGGGCCGCAGGCTCGGGCCCGTCCTCCTGCAGCTGCCCCCGACGCTGCGCGCCGATCCCGCGCTGCTGGCGGAGTGCTTGGGACGGTTTCCCGCCGGGGTCAGGGTCGCGGTCGAACCCCGTCATGAGACCTGGTGGAGCGACGAGACCCGTGAGGTGCTGGAACGTCATGGGGCGGCGCTGTGCTGGGCGGATCGGCTCGGACGCCCCGTGACGCCCCTGTGGCGCACGGCGGACTGGGGGTACATGCGCTTCCACGAGGGCGCCGCCACGCCCTGGCCGAAGTACGGGGACCAGGCCCTGGCGTCATGGGCCCGCCGCATCACCGGGACGTGGGGGCCCCGGGAAGACGTCTACGCGTACTTCAACAACGACCCGGGAGGGGCCGCGGTCAGGGACGCGGTGCGTTTCGCCGCCGCCGCCGGAGCCGACCTCGCCCCTCAGGGCGCGGGCCTTCGGGTCTGAGGGCGTCCGGGCGGGGAGGGGCGCAGGCCGTCGAACACGATCTCCAGGGTCCGGTCTCGCACGCCCGGTTCCCAGGAGGTGTGCAGCGTGGCCTGGCAGACGCCGATGAGCAGGGCCATCGCCTCGGGGACGCGCACGTCCTCGCGCACCGTCCCGGCCCGCTGGGCGCCGGCGAGGAGGCCCTCGACGGCCTGCCGCAGCATGTGCAGGGGCTTGGCCACGGTGATGTCGATGCCCGCCTCGGCCAGCAGGTCCACCACCGTCTTCCGCTCGGCGGACTCCTCCACCATCCGGGTGAAGAAGGTGTAGAACGCGGTGGCGGGGTCGCCCTCGATCAGCAGCCGCTCGGTGTCCTCGGCCAGCCGGATCGCGACCTTCTCGATGATGGCCTGGAGCAGCGCCTCCTTGGTGGGGAAGTGCCGGAAGACGGTGCCGATGCCGACCCCGGCCGTCTGGGCGATCTCCTCGGTCGAGGCGGCCGGGCCCTTGGCGGCGAAGACCGCCTCGGCGGCCTCCAGGATGCGGCGGCGGTTGCGCTGCGCGTCGGCGCGCAGCGACCTGCCGGCGGATGCTTGGGGGCCGGCCGGCGCGCGCTTGTACGAGGGCATGGGGGCGGGTCTCCTGGTGGGCGTCCGATTGACATCCGGAGCCATGACTCCGTAATCTCGAATTAAAAGGTGAGTATAGACTCCGATTCTTGCGGGCGCCGGTAGGGGGCGAGGAGATGTTCGAGAGGTTCACCGACCGTGCGCGTCGGGTTGTCGTTCTGGCTCAGGAAGAGGCCAGGATGCTCAACCACAACTACATCGGTACCGAGCACATCCTCCTTGGGCTGATCCATGAG
>NZ_JBHSON010000050.1:0-80082 GCF_042656285.1 Actinomadura rugatobispora
GATCTCCAAACACCGGGCAAAAGGCCAGGTCGACCGCACCAACCACCGGGCGACCCTCACCATCGACATCCTCCACCCACCTGAGTTGACGCCCACCCCAAGCCCTTAACTACCCGGCATTGCGGCTAGGTCGGTTCCCGTCGTGTCCTTGCGTGACGGCCCGACGCCCCGATGCTCGACCATGAGCACGTCGAGCGGCCTGTTTCCGGAAGGCGCGATAGGGCAGCACCGAGGCACCCTCGGCCCGGAATCACCAGGACCGGTAGGGAGCGCCCGTCCGGGACGCGAGCGGACCACCGCGATCTCGTTCCCAGCTGCCTGCACACCCGGATTCCGGCGGCCGGCCGCATCTCCCGCTCGGCGAGCGCCATCGGTTTCGACGATGACCCAAGGTCCCGATCGGCCCTATTCGGTCGGCAGGGGGAGCGTCTCGCCGGTTTCGAGCAGGGTCTTCAGACTCGACAGGACCTGCGGCCAGCCTTCCGCGTACGCGTCGAAGTCCTCGCTCGTCGGCTGCAGGCCGGCATGGACCAAGGTCAACTTGACCGTCGCCCCCATCGGCTCGATGTCGAACGTGGTCGTCGACCGGCGCGGCTCGTCGGCCTGGTCGTCCGCGCTCCTCCCGTACTGCTCGAGGTGTTCGGGAGGGGCCGTGCCGTTGCTGAAGGACAGGCGCCGATACGGCTCGGACTCCAGGACGACCGAGCCCAGATCGCTGAAGTCCCCATCGGGGGTGACCTGCACCTTCACCGGTGACCCCACCCGCCAGTCCGACTCGTAGGCGACCCCCCAGTAACGCCAGGTGAACGCCGGGTCGGTCAGCGCCCGCCACAGTTGCTCAGGCGAGGCGTGGATGTAGGTGGTGTACTCGATTTCCGAGCTTGCCATGCGGCCTTTCCCCAGTCCTGCTTTCACGTTTGCGAGTGCTTACGGGCGCGCGCGCCGTTGTACTCAGCGATCCAGCGGCCAGCGCGTGCGTTGACCGACCGGTCGAGGTCGACCGGTGCCAGGCGACGCCCGGTCCTGGGGCTGTTCAAGCCAGGTAGGCGCATGGTTGCGTGTCAACGACCACCACGGTGAGCACAGCACGAACACTGGAACCGCGTCCCGGCCACGGCCTACGCAGGTGCGGTCGTGGGCGGGCGGAAGGCCGCGTCGGTGCCGAAGCCGTCGAACGGCTCGATCAACCCGACCGACTGAGGCATGGCGTCACTCCTTTGACCTCGGTGCTGTGAGTACGGGGGTGACGCTATGCGGAGCCGCTTGCGGTCCGCTGACGGCTCGCTGACGGTCACGGCGTCCGCCGGCACCGCCGCCCGATCCGCACCTGGGCCCTATTTACATGACTGAGTCAGTCATCTAATCTCGGTGGCGTGGATGACAGATCGGCGAACCTCGTCTCGGCCCTCGTGGTCGCTCTGGCCGACGCGCTGGAGGAGACCACGCGACGCGCCGGCGTCCACGGGACCAGCGGCGCGTCGGCGCTGGCGACGATCCATTTCGTGCCCGGGGAGCGCATCGACGCCTTGAGCCGGGTCCTGGGGATCACCGGTTCGGGAACCGTGCGGCTGGTCGACAGGCTCGTCGCCGACGGCCTGGTCGAGCGGCGTCCCGGCCAGGACCGGCGCAGCGTCTCGCTGTGGCTCACCGAGGCCGGTGAGAGGGCGGCCGAGGCGATCGTCGCCGAGCGGCGGGAGGTCCTCCGCCGGGCGTTGGAGCCGTTGACCGACGCGCAGCGGCGGGCACTGGCCGCGCTCAGCGAGCCGGTGCTGGCCGGCCTGTCGGTGGACCGGGAGCACGCGGACCGGATCTGCAGGCTCTGCGACTACCTCGCCTGCCCCCAGGATCGCTGCCCCGTGGAGACGTCGGTCTCATGACCGGCATCGCGCCCGCGTCCCGGCGCCGCCGTTCGCCCCTGCGTTCATCCTGCCTCGGCCGCACCCAGCGCCGGGGCTGCCCGTCCTTTCATGAAGGAGTAGCGCGATGACCACCTACGGGCTGTTCATCTTCGACGGGGTCGAGGAACTGGACTTCGTCGGCCCCTGGCAGGCGTTCACCACCTCCTCGATGCGCCGCGGCCACGCCGACACCTGCGTCCTCGTCGCCGAGCGTTCCGGCCCCGTACGCTGCAACAAGGGCCTGCGCGTCCTGCCCGACCACACCCTCGACGACCATCCGCCGCTGGACGTGCTGCTCGTCCCCGGAGGAGCCCACAAGCGTATCGAGTCCGCGATGGCCGACCCGGTGCTCATGGACTGGATCAAACGAACGGCCGACAGCGCCGTATGGGCCACCAGCGTGTGCACCGGCGCGTTCCTGATGCACGCGGCCGGTCCGGCGCGCGGCCGGCGCGTGGCGACCGAAAGGGACCTCGAAGACGCCCTGGAGGCGCGCGGCGACATCACGGTGGTCCGCGACGCCCGATACGTGGTGGACGGCGACCTGGTCAGCAGCCAGGGCGTGTCCGCCGGCATCGACATGGCGCTGTGGCTGGTCGGCCGCCTCCACGGCCGCGACCACGCCCGCGCCGTCATGCGCTCCATGCAGTACGAGCCGGCGCCGCCCTACACGGCCGACGAGCCCCAGTGAACGCCGAACCATGGGGTGGCTCTATCTGGCGATCGCCGTGGCCGGGGACGCGGCCGGCACCTACGCGCTCAAACGTTCCCAGGGCCTGCGACGCCCATGGTTCGGCGTCGCGGCGGTCGGCGCGTACGGCCTGGCCCTGTGGACCTTCGCGGTCGCGCTGCGGACCATTCCCACCAGCGTCGCGGACGCGTCGTTCGCCGCGGTGGGGACGCTGGCCGTCGCGCTCACCGGTGTGCTCTTCCTGGACGAACGCGCCAACGCGCGCAAGATAGCGGGCATGACCTGCATCGTCGTCGGCGTGGTGGCGTTGCGGCTCGGGACGGGAGCGGCATGAACGACGGCCGATCAGCGCTCGGCCGCGCCGCCCTGTACGCGGCGATCGCCACCGACGCGGGGAGCGTGTTCCTGCTCGACGGCTCGGACGGGTTCCGCCGTCCCGTCCCGGCCGTCGCGGCGGTGGTCGCGTTCTTCCTCGAACTGCTGCTGTTCGCCGTGGCCCTGCAGCATGTGGAGGCGGGCGTCGCCTACGCGTTGTTCGGCCTGAGCACCGCGGTGGTGGCCGTGGTCAGCATCACCGTCTTCGGGGAACCCGTCGACCCCGCCAAGGCGACCGCGCTCGTCGCCGTCGTGGGCGGCGCCGTGCTCCTCCAGATGGGTTCGGGCGAACACCACCCGAAGACCCGCGGAAAAGCTCGGGCATGGGCTGACCGCCTTCTATCGCGCCTCCGGCCTGGCCGGCGTGAGGCGCGCCTGAGCCGACGCCCACGGTGGGCGATCAGCGGTATTCGGCGGCGAGGCCGATGAGCAGGGTCAGCATCGCACTGGTGGCCGGGGTGCGGAGCCGGACCGGCGGGACCGCGGCGAGCACCTTGCGTGCCGGGAGCGGCGGCACCGTCGGGCGGAGCCTGATGTCGGGCCGCACCGCGGACGAGGCGAGCGTGGACATGATCGTGATGCCCAGGCCACCGGCGACCAGTGCCTGCTTTCCGGTCCAGTCGTCACAGGTGAACCCGATGCGCGGCGGGCCGCCGAGCGCCTCGGTGAGGAGGTCGAGCGGGCCGAGGCAGTCGGGGTGGGCGCCCTCGATCCATGTCTCGTCCCGCAGTTCGCGCAGCGGGACCGTGGTACGCCGCGCCAGCGGATGCCGGGACGGGAGCGCCACCCGGTGCACCTCGTCCAGCAGCGGCGTCAGTTGCACACCCGGATCGACCGAGTCCCAGTCGGTGACCAGGGCGAGGTCGAGTCTGCCAGCCCGGATCTCGTCCGTGCCGGCCCGGACCAGGCTGACGTCGATCCCCGGGTACGCGTCGCGGAAGCGCCGGATCGCGTCCGGGACGAAGGCGGTGTTGGCGCTGGGGAACGCCGCCATCCGCAGATGCCCGGTCCGCAACTCGGCGAAGGCGTCCATCCGGGCCCGCAGCCCGTTCATCCGGTCGAGGATCTCCCGTGCCTCGTCGATCGCCAGCGCCCCGGCGGCCGTGGGCAGGACTCCGCGCGGTGCCCGGCGGAACAGGTCGACCCCCAGGGCGCGCTCCAGCGAGGCGATCTGGCGGGAGACCGCGGGCTGAGTCATGGTCAACGCCTCGGCCGCCGCGGAGAACGAGCCCCGCTCTCCGACCTCCACCAGAATGCGCAGCGCCCACGCATCAAGCATGCGCGCAGCTTATACCTGGGCTGCGAAACCCGCAGTTGTCCTTATGCCGCCGTGGCCCGACCGTAGAACGCATGGAATTCATCACCGCCCACCTCCCGCCGCCACCGGCCCGGGTGCTCGACGCCGGCTGCGGCGGCGGCGAGCTGGCGGACCGGTTGCGGGACGCCGGCTATGAGGTCACCGCGATCGACATCGACCCGGAGCACGCGAGCCCGACCGTACGGGTGGCCGACATCTGCTCGTACGACGACGAGCGCTTCGACGCGATCATCTTCTCGCTGTCCCTGCATCACATGTGCGAACTGGACAAGGCGATCGACCGGGCGTCGGCCCTCCTCGCCCCCGGCGGGCGGCTCATCGTGGACGAGTTCGCCCACGAGCGCGCCGACGCCGCGATCGCCGACCGCTTCTACGACGAGCCGGAATCGCTGGAGCGCTGGCGCGAGCACCACCACGAGCTGCACACCGGCGCGGCGATGATCGACGCCATCGTCCGACGCTTCGCCGTCCTTTCACTGGCCCGCGTCCCCTACCTCCACCGCTATCTCGAAGACGACTCACTGCGCGATGTCGAGTCCGTCCTTGGAATCCAGCTCACCGCGGAACCTCGGCACGCCGGCCAGATCAACCGCTGCCCGTAGAACGCCCCCGAAATCTCCGGGCTCCCCAGTGCACCCCGACCGAGGTGCATGGCCACGACTCTCGGCTCTGCCGCCGGGCTCGTCCGGCCATGCGCCGACCGCCCGATCGGAGGGACAAGCGTGAAGGGCCACAGCAGAACTCAACGGATGCAGCGTTCAGGCCGTGTAGACCATGGACGCGCAGGCGGTCGACTGAGCCCGGTCGGGCCGGCGGAGTTCGGGTGAGCGGCGGACGCGGCGCCAGGGCGGCGGATTCGTATCTGCACTGCGGAGTGCTGGGGCCGCTGCTGGTCACCGTGGACGGACAAGCCATCGGCCTGGGGGCGGCCAAGCAGCGCGCACTGCTGGCCACGCTCGCGTTGAGCGCCGGGAGGCCGGTGCCGTACCACCGGCTGGTGGATTGCGTATGGGGGCAGTGGCCGCCGGCGACCGCGCGGGCGACGCTGCACTCGCACGTGCGCAGAATCCGGCTGGCATTCGGCTCTGAGCGGGCGCACTCCATCCGTAGCGTGCCGGGCGGCTACCGGCTCGACGTCGACGCCGACCCCGACGCCGGGCCCGGAGGCGGCGGTGTCCAACTCGATCTGTCGCGGTTCCGTGTGCTGACCAGCGCGGCTGCGCGGTGCGGCCGTGACGATGATGTCGCCGGTGAGGCGGCGCGGCTGCGTGAGGCGATGACCCTGTGGCGCGGCCCAGTTCTCGCCGACGTGGCGTCCGAGACGCTGCACCGTGAGGAGGTGCCGCTGATCACCGAGGAGCGGCTGAACGCGCACGAACGCCTGATCGATGCGGAGCTGCGGCTGGGGCGCTACCGCGGCGTCGTGGCGGAACTGCGTGAACTGACCGCCGAGCATCCGCTGCGTGAGCGGTTCTGGGCCCAGCAGGTGATCGCCCTGCACGGCGCCGGCCGTACGGCCGAGGCGCTGGCCGCGTACCGGCATGCCCGGCAGCGGCTGGCGCAGGAACTGGGCCTGGATCCCGGCGAACATCTGCGGCAGCTCGAGACGGCGATCCTCTCCGGCCGGACCGGGCTCGACCTGGTGTCCGAGACCATCGGGCCCGCCATCGCCGAGCCCGCCGCGCCTGCCGCGCCTGCGTACGCCGCGCCCGCGGCGCATCCGGCGATCCCCCGGCAACTGCCCCCGGGCGTCGGCGCGGTCGTCGGCCGCGACCGGGAAGTCGGCGCATTGCTGGCGACGCTTCGTCCCGGCATCGGAACCGCAGCCTCCAGGGCGGTCCCCATCGCGCTGATCACTGGAAGGGCCGGCGTGGGCAAGACCGTCCTCGCGGTGTACGTCGCGCACTTGCTGGCCGAGAACTATCCCGACGGCCAGCTGTACCTCGACCTGAACAGGGCCGGCGCGCAGCGGCTCGATCCGGCGCACGCGCTGATGCGGCTGCTTTCGAGCCTGGGCGTGGACCACCGGCAGACCCCTGACGACCTCGACGACCGCGTCGGCATGTTCCGCAGCATCGTGAACGGCCGACGGGTTCTGGTCGTGCTCGACAACGCCACCGATGAGGCGCAGGTCCGGCCGCTGCTACCCGGAAGCTCCAGTTGCGCGGTCCTGGCGACCAGCCGGCGGCGCCTCGGTGGGCTCGATGTCGCTCGGTCCCTGGAACTCGACGTGCTGCCCCCAGACCAGGCGCTCGAACTGCTACGGCACGTGCTCGGGCGCCGACGGGTCGCGGGGGAGCAGCCCGCGGCCGAAGAGCTGGCCCGACTCTGCGGCGGCCTGCCGCTCGCGGTGCGTATCGCCGCGGCCAGGCTCGTGACCAAGCCGCACTGGCCCTTGGTGCGCCTCGTCGCCCGGCTGCGCGAGGAGTCCGCACGCCTGGACGAACTCGTGCACGGCGGGCTGGACATCCGGGCGCCTCTCGCGCTCAGCCACCGCGCTCTGGACGACCGCACCAAGATGGTGTTCCACCGGATCGCCCTGCTCCCCGAACCGGACTTCGGCGTACAGTCTGCCGCCGCCATCGCCGACCTGAGCGACACCGACACCGAGGCGGCACTGGAACGACTCGTCGACGCCAGACTCCTGGACGTGGCCGTCCCCGGCACCGTGGCGGAGATCCGCTACCGCCTGCCTGACCTTGTACGTCTCTTCGCGCACGAGCGCGCTCGCGCCGAAGAGAGCAACACCCCCTACCAGGACCCACCCACCTCACCGACCCCTGAAGGGCCGTCTCCGGCACGTAAGCGACTCGTCAGCGAGACGCCAGCGCCCCCCGGTTAACTCAGAGACCGCCGCAGCGGAGGTGGAGCCTTCCTTCCCTCTTGTCTGCTCAAAGCCCTCAGAGAAGGAGGTGAAGTTCATGCGCGGCGTCGAGTACTAAGCCAGATCCACCCCCCGACGAGACCGAGGTGAGCTCGGCCTCGTACACGCGACGCGGTACGGGTGGGCGTCGCGCCTGCGCACTCACCCGTCCGCCTCGCTCAGGACCGCTGAACCCGCGAACAGGAGGATCGAGTTGCGCGATGTCGCCGGAGAATCCTGCCGCGGCACCAGCCCGGACGACTCAGGGCGCCCCCGGTGAGGCCACGGCCGACGCCGGCGACCTTCCGAGAGGTCTTCGCGGTCGGCGAGTTCCGCGCCCTGTGGGCCGCGGAACTGCTTTCCCAACTGGGCGATCAGTTCGCTCGGGTGGCGCTGTCCGTGCTGGTGTACGAGCGGACGTCCTCGGCCCTGCTCACCGGGCTGACCTACGCCCTCACCTATCTGCCCTCGCTGCTGGGCGGCGTGCTGCTCGGGGGCCTCGCCGACCGGTACCCGCGCCGCCGGGTCATCGTCGTCACCGACCTGCTCCGGGCGGCGCTCGTCGGCCTGATGGCGGTGCCCGGCCTGCCGCTGCCCGTGCTCTGCGTGCTGCTCGCGGGCATGACCACGCTCAGCGGGCCGTTCAAGGCGGCCCAGCTCGCACTGCTCGCGGACGTCCTGGACCGCGACCGCTATGTGCTCGGCCTGTCCATCAGGCAGATGACGATCCAGACCGCCCAGGTCGCCGGGTTTCTCACCGGGGGCGCACTGACCCAGGCCGTGAGTCCGAGCGCCGGGCTCGGCCTGAACGCCATCAGCTTCGCGGTCTCCGCGCTGCTCGTGCACTTCGGCGTACGCCGGCGGGACGCTCCGGCCGCGGACACCAGCCGATCCCGGCCGGCGTCGGGCGGGTTGATGCCGGTCCTGCGCCATCCCGGGCTGCGATCGCTCCTCGGCCTCAGCTGGCTGGCCGGCTGTCACATCGCCCCCGAGGGCCTCGCGGCCCCGTACGCGAGCGCGCTCGGCAGCGACTCCGCCGCGGCAGTGGGGCTGATCATGGCAGGAACCTCGGTCGGGAGCGTCGTCGGTGCGGTCGTGTTCGGGCGCCTGCTGTCCGAGGCCCTCCGTGCCCGCGCCCTGGCACCGCTGGCGCTGCTCACCGGAGTACCCCTCGCGCTGTGCGCGTTCCGCCCCGGCCTCGCCGCGTCCACGCTCCTGTTCGCCGTCTCCGGTGCGCTGGCGACCGGCTATCACATCCAGCTCAGCGCATCGTTCGTACGACTGCTTCCGGAGCCCGTCCGGGCCGGGGGATTAGGCGTCCTTTCCTCGGGCCTCGTCACGGTGCAGGGCCTGGGCGTACTCGCCGCGGGTGCGATGGCCGACCTGATCGGACCAGCGAACGCGGTCGCCTGCGCGGGCGTGGTCAGCATCCTCCTCGGCGTCCGCCCGGCATGGATGTGGACCCGGGTGCTGGGACGAGGCGACGAAGCGGCTCCCACATCGGCCGATACGGATTCGATCCCGCTCACCCGGGCAGCGACGAAACGAACGTGAATCTCGACCATCACACCCGCTCCCGGTCAGCGAGTCGAAGGCACTGAACCTTCCACAGGATTCCACGTTGCCGCAGGGACTACCGCGTCAGCCAAACTCCAGCCAGATGACGGTGACCGATGTGGGAATCGCTTTCCCCGGCAGGCGTAGAGCCATCGGACCATGTGAAGGCGCACACTTCAGGAGTCGGCGGCCCACATGCCGTCGCGCGCTGTTCTTCGCCGCCGCGAGCGTCGCAGCCAGTCCTGAAAGGTGACGCACAGAGCGCCTGGAAGGCCGTTCCGGTAACCCGATCGGGACATGCCCGCCCAGTCGCACGCATCCCAGCACGGCTGAAAGTCAATGATCAGCGAGCGTGTGCCGCATTGCCTTGTGGATCACCTCAAGAAGATGGCCCCGAAGGTTGTCGGTATCGTCCCTTTGATATCCCTGATATTCGTCCCTGAATGATCTCAGGGACATCCCCGATGGTGCGTTGTTCCGGCGATCGGTTGAATCGTTCGTATGAACGCTTTCCAGCCATCGCGCCGCGCACTCGTCGTCCTCACCGCGGTGGGCGCGCTCACCGCCACGACCGCCGCCGGCCTCGCGATCGCCGCCTCGCCGAGCACCGCCCCTCGGCCACACGCCGGGACCCAGGCCGCGCTGGACGAGATCGTCAAGCAGGGCACTCCCGGAGTCATCGCCCAGGTGAAAGACGCCCGCGGAAGATGGAACGGCCGGGCCGGCGTCCGCGAGACCGGGCGCGACCAGCCGCGCGGCACTGACGACAGGTTCCGCATCGCCAGCATGACCAAGCCGTTCACCGCGACCGTGCTCCTCAAACTCGAAGCCCAGGGCAGGCTGTCGCTCAACGACAGTGTCGAGAAGTGGCTGCCCGGGGTGGTGCGCGGCAAGGACTACCACGCCGAGAACATCACCGTCCGGCACCTGCTCAACCACACCAGCGGCATCTTCGACTACAACATGGACGAGGGATTCCGCGCCAAGTACGCCGGGGAGGAGTTCGACAAGAACCGCCACCGGCGGTGGACACCCCGCGAGCTGGTGAACATCGGACTCGCCCACCCGCCCAACTTCCAGCCCGAGGACGGCAGCAAGCCCGATGAGCGGGGAGAATGGGACTACTCCGACACCAACTACATCCTCGCCGGGATGATCATCGAGAAGGTCACCGGCGGCACCTACAAGGAAGCGGTCGAGCGGCTCATCATCAAGCCGCTCAAGCTACGCGGCACCAGCGTTCCCGAGACGTCGCCGAAGCTGCCCCGACCGCATTCCAGGCACTACTCAACGCTCTTCGCGGAAGAACCGGCCGCCAAGGTGTACGACGTCACAGAATTCAGTCCCACGGTGGCCTTCTCGGCGGGGGCACTGATCTCGACCGTCGGCGACGTGACCACCTTCCTGTCCAAACTGCTGGGCGGCGAGCTCCTACCCGCCGAGCAGCAGCGGGCACTGACCAGCACCGTCCACGTCAACGGGGACAAGGGACACGGTGGCCCCAACGACGGATACGGACTCGGCATCCGCGAATTCAAACTCAAGAAGGGCTGCTCGGTCTGGGGCCACGGCGGCATGATCCCCGGCTCGGCCTCCCGGACGGTGGCCACCGCCGACGGCCGGCACGTCCTCACCATGAACCGGAACGCTGACTGGGGCGAGCAGAAACTGGAGGACGACACCGTCCTGACCCAGTTCTGCGCAAGGTGATGAGATCGGCCGCAGGGCTGTCCTGGCAATCCGCGCTGGTAGGGGATCGCCCGGCACGCTGACGGGCGGCGGCTGAGGTGCACGCCGATGGCAGCGATGTGTTACACCGTCCCTTTCCTGGTGGGTCGGTGTGATCGCGACGGTAGCGCGGTGCGCATGTGGCTCGCTGGCGCATCGCTGACGTTCGTCTGACGCTCATGCCCACAGGGGGCGCCCCGGAACGTTTGGACTGCTCGTGGATGGCAGGTAATGGCGCATCGCTGGCGAGTATCTGTCTCGCTCAGAGCTTTGGATTTGAGAGTGACGCAGATGCAGTAAGGTCTCATATCGCGTCACGCAAAGAGTGTGAGTTCAAGGTCTCATGAAAAGGAGAAGAGTGGAGGCCGAGATCTCGTCCAGGGGTTCATGGCGGGCACTTCGCGTCTCATGGCTCAGGACCCCTCAGGGCCGAGTATGCGATCAGGAACAGGGGATGGTATATGTCTGCACCAGATGCCGCTGAGTCCGTTGAGGGCGATGAAATCGCTACGCCGACGACATGGCGGTTCCGCCTGGCCAAGGTCATCACCGAGATCTTCGCCCCATGGGCATTGGCCATGGCCCTCTTCCTGGCTGTGGGCTGGCGATCCGGTCCTACCGGGCTGGCCTGGGGTCTTCTGGGGGCGGCGATCACCGTGATCGGGCCCATGGCAGTGATCATCGGAGGGGTCGTCGCGGGGCGGTACACCGACCATCACCTGACGACCCGAGAGCACCGCGTCATACCGCTCCTGATCTCGGCCGTTCTGATAGTCATCGGAATCGGCGTGCTTCAGGTCGTCGGCGCACCGTCGGATGTGGTCGCGGTCCAGGCGGCGATGCTCGGGGTGCTTTTTGTCATGGGGCCGATCACCGCCCTGTGGAAGATCAGTTTTCACACCGGGATCGCAGGTGCCGCCGTGGCGATTCTTTCCCTCGTCTGGGGCCCCGGCATGCTAGGACTGGCGGTCATTGTCGTGCTGATCGGATGGTCCCGGACGACCCTGACACATCATTCTGTGCTCCAGGTCATGGCCGGCCCGCCCGTCGCGATATTCGCCACGACCGTGCCCTTCCTCCTCGTGCGCTGATCTCGTCCGCGTTCGATGCCGATGTTCCCGAGCCACAGCGTCCCGGCCGGCGACCTGCCATCCGATCAGCGGCCAGACCCGGAGTCGTCTGCAGGCACGCAGGCGGCGGAGCCTTTCCACGTCATCGTCGTCAGCCCGCGCTGAAGGTTCCGTCCTCGTGGATCATTACCCCAGGACGAACGGGAGCTTCACCGCCAGTTCACCCAGCGCGGTCTTCTCCACCTCGGTCGGGGCACGCCGTCCGGTGCCCACCAACAGCGCGTCCTCGTCGGAGAACGACGCGGGAAACGCGGTCCCGGCGATCTTCTCCAGCATCTCGCGGGACCGGGCGAGCCCTTCCGCGGGTGGCTTCGCCGCGTCCGGGAGGTGCGCGATGAGGTCGAGGTGGTGCAGCGTCCACTCGATGACGTACGCGGAGAGGTAGTCGCCCGCGGTGAGGACCTTGTCCTGGGTGCTGACCCGCAGGTCCGTGTCGGCGAGTTCGGCGGCGCGGCCGGCGGCGGAGCCGACGTCGTCGAGGTGGAACTTGAGCAGCCGCGGCTCCTCGTACGCGGCCGCCAGCCGGACGATCAGCGCGTCGAGCGGGTCGTCGCCGGTCGGCGGTCTGTCGGAGACGTTCCAGTAGGTCACCGCGTCGCAGGTCGGTTCTGTTCCGGCGGGGGTCACGAGGGTGATCAGGACATCCTGAGCGTCGATGACCAGGTGGCACGCCAGGTCCCGCACGAGCCAGCCGGCACAGCCGGACGGCTGAGCGAAGTCCTCGTCCGGCAGTTCGGCGACCGCCGCGCGCAATGCAGTCCACGTGCGTGAGAAAAGGAGCACGTCGGCAATATAATGCGTGCCTCAATGGCGGACAAACGCATGTGCGCGCCGTTCGTTGAACCGGGCGCCGATCATGTGGCGGTAGCCGAGCTCTCGGTGCGGTGGGCGCTCCGCGGCATGCGGATCAGACCGCAGGCACGAACCATCTCGGGCGACTGGATAGGGCGGGGACGGGCGGCACCAGGAACCGCCTGCGGTGACCTGACCGGCGCCTGGCCTGTTCAGGTCGCACACTGTGCGGCGTCCGTTTCATGCCCCAAGGCCACTCGCTGCCGACAGGCGATCGGGGGGAGTGTCTCAGAGTGGTCGCCCTGGTTGAATCAGGCCATGGCCGATTCCGATCAGTCGAAAATGGGCGTGTTGGAAGTGGGCGCTTCAGGCCGGTTCGAGGGTGTGTATTACTCGCACTGGGAGTGGAACGGGCTCAAGATCGTGCGGCGTTCGCGATGGCGGCGACGAGTTACCTGGTGCCAGGTCGAGTCGGAGGAGGTGCCGTGGCCCGACCTGATCGAGGACGATCGGGTGGCGCGCGGACGCAACAAGGGCGCCCGGTTCGCGGTCGTTTTCGATGCGACGGTGGTCGAACGTGGAAGTTTCGGCCACCGGGGCGGTTTCACATGGCGGCTGTCAGTGCAGAGATGGGTGTCGGTCGAGCGGATTTCCTGACGGACCGCCCCTGCCCGGTCGGCCGGAACGTGCTCCAGACATCTTCTATGCCCGCCATCTCGGCGAACGTCCACCAAGATGTTGTTGGTCGCCGTCTGTGACGCGCCCGTCAGGCGGCTCTGAAGGCGAGCAGGTCGGCGTTGTAGGCGGCGAAGAACATGTCGCCCCCGGCGATCAGCTTCCAGCCCAGGCCGTCCTCGCGGGGCTTGTGCGGGAATCGCCAGACGAGTTCTCCGGTGGCCACGTCCCAGCCGAACAGGCCAGTGTCGGACTCGTCCGTCCGAGAGGCAGGCTTGGCTCCCGCGAAGAGGATCCCGGAACAGATCACCGAATCGCCCGATGGGCTCCCGACCTTGCTGCGGCTCGTCCAACGCGTCCGGCCGGTGGCGGCGTCGATCGAGAATGCCATGCCGCCGGGGTCGAGGGCGTAGAGGGATCCTTGGGACAGTGAGAGGCCGGAGGGTTTGCCCCGGGCGCTGTAGTCCCATCGCGTCCGGCCGGTCGCGGCGTCGAGGGCCAGGATCCGGGACCCGTGCTGGATATAGGCCGTGTTCCCCGATGCCAGGACGGGGCCGGAACTGAGGCCGGCCTGGTGTTCCCATGCGATCGAACCGTTGGTCGCGTTGATGGCCAGCAGACGGTTCCGCCCGTCCATGAAGTAGATGCGGTCGCCGGAGAGGATGAAAGTGGAATCCCCGTTGAAGTCGACGGGCAGTGACCACTGTTGGGCCATGTCGGCCAGTGTTCTGGTGCTGATCGAGTCCTCGGCGTCGGAGGCGTTGTCCTGCCGGAGGAACACCACGCCGTTTCGCAGGCCGAGAACCTCCCTGGGCGTATGCTCGGCCAGCGGTTCCTATCGGAAGATGGTCCTTCCCTCTCCCGTGGTCAGATCGAGTTCCGTGAGGTCGAGCTCGCAGAGCAGGATCGATGACGGACCGGCCGCGACCGCCGGCCTGGTCGAACCCAGGCCGGCGGAGTGCTGCCACAGGCGTTCGCCGCTCGCGGCTTCGAGCGCCTGCAGCGTCTGATCTTCCAGGTACAGGAAGGTGTTGCCCAGCCTGATGCGCGGTTCGGCGTCACGGCTCTTCGCGCGCACGGTCCACAGGTGCTTGATCTGCTTCTCGCCTGCCCCGCCGAGCCGCCACGTCGTCCACGCGGCGGCGCCTCCGGCGACCGCGAGGCCCGCGCCCGCCAGGCCCGCGACGAGGAACCGGCGGCGTCCGGGGGCGGAGGGCCCCCGGCGGAGCATGGTCGTCAGCTCGGTCTCACGGTCGCGGATGTCGCCGGTCAGCGGTCCGGAAGGCCAGGTCGCCGCGCCGGGAACGGGAACGGGAACCGGTGCGGCGGCCACGTCCCGGGGAAGGGGACGGCGGCGCGCGTCCTTGTCGAGGCAGGCGGCGATGAGGGCACGGAGCACCTCGGTGGGCACCGCCGCCAGGTCCGGAGCTTCGTGCACGACGCGATGCAGCAGCACCGGGGCGGGGCCCGTCCCGAACGGCCCCTGCCCGGTCGCGGCGAAGGCCAGCACGGCGCCCAGGGAGAAGACGTCGCCCGCCGGGCCGATCTCGGTGCCGAGGACCAGTTCGGGCGCCATGTACCCGGCCGAGCCGACGAAGACCCCCGTGGCGGTCAGCGCGGACTCGTCCGCGGGGCGGGCGATGCCGAAGTCGATCACCCTGGGGCCGTCACCGGCGAGCAGCACGTTGGACGGCTTGAGGTCGCGGTGCACGACCCCGGCGGCGTGAATGGACGACAGCGCCTCGGCCAGACCGGCCGCCAGGCGCTGCAGGGCGGCCGGGGGCAGCGGGCCATGGGACGCGACGGCCTGGTGCAGCGACGGCCCCGCGACGAACTCGGTGGCCAGCCACGGCCGGGGCGCGTCGGCGTCGGCGTCGAGCACCGCGCAGGTGAACGCGCCGCCGACCCGGCGGACCGCGGCGATCTCCCGGGCGAACCTGTCGCGGAAGCCGGACTGGTCGGCCAGCTCCGGACGGATCACCTTGACGGCGACCGCCCGGCCCCCGCGGGACCGGGCGAGGAACACGATCCCCACGCCGCCCGCGCCCAATCGGGCGAGCGGGCGGTACGGGCCTATCTTGTCGGGATCTCCCGGTTCAAGGGGGTGCAATGTGTGAGCTCCTGAGGGGTGTGTCGGCCACGTCAGCCGCGGAACGCGTGCAGTCGCGTCCCGTCGAAGGCGAAGACGGTTCCGGCGTCCACCGCCAATATCCAGTGGGTGGAGCGGTCGCCCGGTGTCTGGACCCTCCACCGGGATGCTCCCGTCCGGGCGTCCAGCACGCTGAAGCCCGCCGAGGTGCGTTGTTGGTCGAGGGGCACGGCCATGACCGCCGGCGACACGGCGGGCCCCTGCCCCTGGAGCGAGTCGAGCGGCGCGGGAGCCTGGGCGCGCCAGCGATGCGCGCCGGTCCTCGGGTCCAGCGCGACGATGGTGTCGACCATGAAGCAGAACACCGTGTCCGTGTTCACTGTGATCCGCGCGTACAGCCGGATTTCCCTGGGATCCTGGAGGGCGCTCGCCCACAGCCGCCGTCCGGCGAGATCCAGGGCGACCGCGCCCTCCGCCGTGGAGGTGATGAGCGAGCCGCCGGACCGAACCAGGTTCGGCATCCCGGTGGCCGGGTTGAGCGGCGTGCGCCACAACTCCCGTCCGTTGTCGAGGGCGAGCGCGTACAGGTCCCGGTCGGTGCGGACGTAACAGGCGTCCTCGTCGACGGCGATCTGCCGGGTGTCGACGGCCGGGTTCTTCCTCCAGGCCATGCGCCCCGTCCGGGTGTCGAAGACGGTCAGGAAACCACCGAAGGCTCCCAGTACGAGCAGGTCCCCGGAACTTCCGATGAACTCCACGGCCCCTGAGAGGGCGGTGTACAGTTCGCCGCTCTCCACCTGGCGCCGCTGCCGGCCGGTGGCGGCGTCGAGCACGCTGAGCCGTTGCTTGGGGCTGGCGGTGAAGATCTGGGACCCCGACAGGAGCATTCTCGACGAGGCGGTCCGCACGGACCATTTCCGCCGACCGGTCGAAGGATCGATCGCTTCCAGTACGGGGCCCGCCAGATAGACGGTCCCCTCACCGATGACCAGTTGCGCGAACGTGTACGGCTGCTCGGAGGCGAAGGTCCACGTGGGGGCGGGGCCCTGTCTGGCTCCCACCAGCGACCCCGGGTTCCCCGTCCCCGGCGCGTCGGGGTCGTGGCCCGACATGCTCGAGCGCCAGGCGGCGGCGCCCGCGCCGGCCAGGGAGAGCAGCGCGGCCCCGCCCGCCAGCGCGATCACACGGCGCCGCCTTATCCCGGTGCGGAGGGCCGGCCGGGTCTCCTGCCCAGCCCGCGAGGGTTCAGGGAGTGGGACGGGCGGCGAGGTCTCCAGATCGGCCAGCCGGCGCTCCCGCAGCGCCAGATCCGCGCGGATCCCGGCCGACAGCCAGCTGGACGCGTCGGCCGACGCGCCCCGGGCAAGCGCGTCGAGCAGATCCCACGGCCCCGGCCGCCCGCCCGGGTCCTTGGCCAGGCACGCGGCCACCAACGGGCGCAGGGCGTGCGGGACGCCGTCCAGAACCGGCTCCGACCGGACGACCCGGTACAGCAGCGCGTCCGCCGGGCCCGAACCGAACGGCCCCTTTCCCGTCGCCGCGAAGACCAGCACGCCGCCCAGCGAGAACACATCGCTCGCGGCGGACACCCCGCCGTTCACATGCTCGGGCGACATGTAGGCGGGCGTCCCCAGGACCGAACCGGCCTGCGTCACCGCCGTTCCGTCCAGGACGCGGCTGATCCCGAAGTCGATCACCCGGGGACCGCCGGCGGTCAACAGCACATTGGACGGCTTCAGGTCCCGGTGCACCAGCCCCGCGTCGTGCACCGCCACGAGAGCCTCGGCCAGCCCCGCACCCAGCGCACGGGTCCCCGCCTCGGTCAGCGGCCCGTACCCGTCGATCGCCTCCTGCAGGGACGGGCCCGCGACGTAGGCGGTCGCCAGCCATGGCACCGGGCCTTCGGTGTCGGCGTCCAGCACCGGCGTGGTGAACGCCCCACTGACCAGCCGGGCCGCCGCCACCTCGCGGTGGAACCGGGCACGGAACTCCGCGTCCCCGGCGAACTCCGGTCGGATGACCTTCAGGGCGACAAAGCGTCCACCCGGGGAACGCGCCAGATAGACCCGGCCCATGCCGCCGGCTCCCAGCCGCGCCAGCACCCGATACGCCCCCATGCCGACGGGATCGTCAGTCGTGATCGGCTGCATCCGCTTCCCCCTTCCGGCAACCTTCGGGCATCGGCCACAGCCGAAACCGTCC
Organism: Actinomadura rugatobispora; assembly: GCF_042656285.1. Lineage (GTDB taxonomy): Bacteria > Actinomycetota > Actinomycetes > Streptosporangiales > Streptosporangiaceae > Spirillospora > Spirillospora rugatobispora. The sequence continues at coordinate 17,319 of NZ_JBHSON010000050.1, forward strand.
GCGTCCCGCCGCCCCCCGCAACGCGCAATCACAACGCGCTTCGCGCGGTTCGCTCGCGGGGACGATCGGAGGGAGGGCTACCAGAGCAGCGACCTGCGGAAAGTTGCTTCCCCCTTGAGGGAACAGACCGGGCGACATGACACGGACAGCCTCCGTGCGGACGCTCGCCTTTCGCCGATTCCGAGCGCATCGGCATGCTCGGCATGAGCATGGGCGGGGCCGTCGCGAGCATCACCGGCCGCCGAGGAGTCCGGAATCCGCGCCCTGTGCATGGGGTCGCCCGCCGCCGCCCACACCGGGCCAGTCCGCATCGTCTGGCCGACGGCGGATTCAGGTTGGCCGCACAGCCGAGCGGGGTCCGCCGGCGGGCTCAGAGGATGGCGTCCGGGGCCTTGAAGTCGCCCTCGGCGAAGCGGCTGAACCGGAACGTGCCGGTCTCGTGCCGCGGGGGCGCGCCGACGACCAGATCGGCGACGGACTCGGCGATCGCGGGGGCCAGGCCGAACCCGTGACCGCTGAAGCCGGTCGCCACCACCAGGCCGGCGGGGTCCGGCAACCGGTCGACGACGGGCAGCGCGTCGGGAGTGGAGTCGATCTGGCCGGCCCAGGCCCGCTCGCAGCGGACCGAGGAGAGCGCCGGGACGGCCTCGCGCAGCCGCAGCATGCTGTCGCGGACGCGGCCGTACGTCGGGCGCGGTTCCGGGTCCGGCAGTTCGGCGCCGAACCGGCGGCGCAGGTCGTGCAGCGCCGCGCCGTTGACGCGCAGGCGCAGGCGGCGGGCGTTGTGCCGGAACGCGGGCAGGAAGCGGCGCGCCTGGATCATGGTCTCCAGGGTGAGGTCCACCTCGCCGCCGCCCCCGGTGGACACCACCAGGCGTCCGTCCGGGCGCTGCCGGAACGCCAGGCCGGGTGCCCAGACGCTCGCCCTGGTCAGCGGCTCCACGGGTTCGGTCATCGCGACCGTTCCGCGGACGAGGTTCTGCGGCAGCGACAGCCCCGCGGTACGCAGCAGCCGCCGGGACGCGGATCCAGCCGCGCACACCACGACGTCGGCGTCCAGCGTGCCCCCGTCGGTGACCACACCGCGCACCCGTCCGCCCCGCTGGACGATCGCGCGCGCGGTGTGCCCGCAGAGCACCCGCACCCCGCCGCGCTCGGCGGCCGAGGCGTACGCGCGGGTGGCCGACAACGGGTCGGCGTGCCCGTCCCCGGCCGCGTAGAGTGCGGCGGTGTACGGCAGCCGCAGCCCGGGGACGATCCGCTGCACCTCGGCGGCGCCGATCAAGGCGGTGTCGACGCCGTGCTCGCGGCCGATCCCGGCCCAGGTCCGGTACCGTTCGGCGCCGTCGTCGTCGGTGGCCAGCGCGAGGTTCCCGCCGCGCACCCAGTCGAACGAGGCGTCCAGTTCCTCTTCCAGTTCGCCCCACCGCCGGGTCGCGGCGCGCATCAGCGGCAGCTCGGCCGGGCTGCGGCCCTGCTGGCGCACGAATCCCCAGTTGCGGCCGGACTGCCCACGGCCGATCGCGTCCCTTTCGACGAGCGTCGCGGTGAGGCCGTACCGGACCAGCTCGTACGCGACCGCGGCGCCGATGATCCCGCCGCCGATGATGACGGCGGCTCCGGCGTCCTGCCGTGCCAGGTGCATGAGTTCGTTCCGTCCGTGTGCTTTCGAGGTGGCTCTGCGATCTTCGTTGCGGTCCGGACGGGCGGCAATGAGCGGACTATGACGCGGAACGTCGTTCTATTTCGCGGAATGTGTACCTTGAGGCGATGAGCCTGATCCTCAGGGACGTGCTGCGCTACGAACCGTTCCGCCGTGCCGGGGCCCGCGTCCTGGCCGGTGAGGACGGTCTGGACCGCGCCGTGCGGTGGGTGCACATCTCCGAGATGCCGGACTCGGCGCGGTTGTTCACCGGCGGCGAGCTGCTGCTGACGCAGGGCATGGGGATCAGCCGGGACGCGGACGCGCAGCGCGCGTGGGTGCGGGCGCTGGCCCGGACCGGCCTGGCCGGCGTGGCGATCGAGGTCGGGGTGACCTTCGCCGCGGTGCCGCACGCCCTGGTCGAGGCGGCGGACGAGGCGGGGCTGCCGTTGATCGCGCTGCGGACGCCGGCGTACTTCATGGACATGACGCAGGCCGTGCACTCGGTGATCGTCAACGCGCACTACGGGATGCTGCAGCGCGCGGAGGGCATCAGCCGCCGGTTCTCCCGGCTGGCGATGGAGGGCGCCGGGCTGCCCCAGATGATCGCCGAGCTGGCCCGTGCGGTCGATCATCCGGTGGTCCTGTCGGACGAGGCGCACGAGGTGATCGCGTACGCGCCCGACACCCCGGAGCTGCGCGGCTGGGTGGACGGGTGGTCCGCGCACGCGCGGGTCGGCCATCCCAGCCCGCCGGACGGCTCCCCGGTCGCCGCCGAGTCCGCCGGGCTGGCCTGCGCATGGGTGCCGATCGTCGCGCGCGGCGAGCTGTGGGGGACCATCCACATGCTGGCCCGTCCCCGTCCGATCGACGATGTGGACCGGCTGGCGCTGGACCGGGCCGCCGCGGCGATCGGGCTGGCCTTCGCGTCGGTGTCGGACCTGGAGCGGCAGCGGCTGGACGCGCGCAGCACCTTCGTGCACGACCTGCTCGGCGGCCGGTACGAGGACGTCCGGGAGATGCGGCTGAAGGCGAGCACCTTCGGCGCCGACCTGTCCGGGCCGCTGCTCGTGCTGGTCATGCGCCCGCTGGCGACCGAGCTGCCGGAGGAGGGCCGCGGGGACCGCCTGGGCCGCCCGCTGCGGGCGGTGACGACCGTGACCGGGCGGGTGTTCGGCGTCCAGCCCAGGCCGCTGATCGGTTATGACGGCGGCCAGCTCATCGCCGTCCTGCCGGCCCCCGGCGGCGAGCCCCGGGAGCGGACCGCCGAGGTCGTCGAGCAGTGCGCGGCCCGGCACGGCGTCGACCTGCTCGTCGGCCTGGGCGACCCGGTCGGGATGGACGGCCTGCCCCGCGCCTACGGCGAGGCGTGCGAGGCGGTCCGGTACGGACTGCGCACCGGGCACGGGCGGGGCGTGCTGTCCCCGGACGACCTCGGCATCGACCGCCTTCTGATGGACCTGGACCAGGGCCCCGCGCTGGCCCGGCACGTGGCGCGGGAACTGGGCCGGCTGCTCGACCACGACGCGACCGCGGGCTCCCCGCTGCTGCCGACGCTGGCGGCGTACCTGGAGCACGGCGGGCGCAAGGCCGAGGTGGCGCGGGCGCTGAACATCGAGCGGCGCACCCTCTACTACCGGCTGGAACGCCTCGCGGATCTGGTCAACGGCCCGCTGGACGACACCGACACCCGGCTGCGGCTGCTGGTCGCGCTGCGCGGCCGGGACTTCCGCCGCCGCACCCGCGGCCGGATGGGCTGAACGATGGCGCGGCAGAACGTGTAGTCGGGGCGGTGCCCGTTGCACGTTCTGCATCTTGCTGGGCTCGGGGACCCACCGTGAGTATCGACCGTCAAGAACACGTGGCCGCGCCCGCCAGGCCGATTCCCCGGTTCGCGATCCGACAGGAGTGCATGTGGACCCCGTCACCCAGGAAGTCGTCAGATACCGGCTGTCGGCGATCGCCGACGAGATGGAGACGGCGCTGCTGCGCGCCGCCTACTCGGCCATCGTCAAGGAGGGACTGGACGCCTCGGCCGCGGTCTTCGACCGGTCGGGCGACAACGTCGCCCAGGCGGCGGCGATCCCGATCCACCTGGGCTGCATGATCCCGTCCGTGCGGTCGGTGCTGGAACGCTGGCCCGCGGAGACCATGCGACCGGGGGACGTCTTCATCCTCAACGACCCGTACGCGGGCGGCACCCATCTGCCCGACATCGCGGTGCTGCGGCCGCTGTTCCACGGTGCGGACATGGTGGGCATCGCCGCCACGATGTCGCACCATCAGGAGATCGGCGGCATGGTGCCCGGCAGCCTGCCGCCCAACGCCACCGAGCTGTACCAGGAGGGCCTGCGGCTGCCGCCGATGAAGCTGTTCGACGCGGGCGAGCCGGTCACCCCGATCTTCGACATGATCAGGGCGAACGTCCGCACCCCGGACGTGGTGCTCGGGGACCTGCGCGCCCAACTCGCCGCCTGCCACCTCGCCGAGGACCGGATGCGCGAGCTGGTGGACGAGGTCGGCCTCACCGTGCTGGAGGAGGTCATGGCCGCGCTGCTGGACCGTTCCGAACGGCTGACCCGGGCCCGCGTCGCCGAGATCCCCGACGGCGCGTACACCTTCACCGACTTCATGGACGACGACGGCGTGGACATCGGCCGCCCCGTGGAGATCCGCGCGACCGTCACCGTGGCCGGTTCGGACCTGCACGTCGACTTCACCGGGACGGCACCGCAGGCCAAGGGCCCCTACAACTGCGTCCCGGCCTCGTCCATCGCCGCCGTCTACTACGTGCTGCGCGCCGTCACCGGCCCCGACATCCCGAACAACAGCGGCTGCTACCGCGGCGTCAAGATCACGCTGCCGCCCGGCAGCCTGGTCAACCCGCACGAGCCGGCACCGGTCAACTCGCGCACCGCGACGGTGCTGCGGCTGTGCGACGCGCTGTTCGGCTGCTTCGCCCAGGCCGTACCGGACCGGATGCCCGCCGCGCAGAGCGGCCAGCTCCTGGTCATGAACTTCGGCGGCACCGACCCGGCGACCGGCAGGACGTACGTGACCAGCGAGATCGGGATGGGCGGGATGGCCGCCAGGCCCGGCCTCGACGGGGTGGACGCGGTCGAGGCCAGCGCCTCGAACTGCATGAACGTTCCGGCCGAGGCGATCGAGATGGAGTCGCCGGTACGGGTGCTGAGCTGGCGGATCTGGGCCGACTCCGGCGGCGCCGGGCGCTGGCGCGGCGGCTGCGGCACGGAGAAGGTGTTCACCCTGACCGCCGGCTCGGCCAGCGCCAACTACCGGGGCGAGCGGCACACCACGCACGCCTGGGGCCTGCGAGGCGGCCTCGGCGCCCCGTTCAGCCACGGCGATGTGGAACGTGCCGACGGCACGGCCGAGTCGCTGCCGTCCAAGACGATGGTGCACCTCCGCGAGGGCGACCGGCTGCGGGTCCGCCTGTCCGGCGGGGGCGGCTACGGGGACCCGCACACCCGTCCGGCCGAGGACGTGGCCCGGGACGTGCGCGACCGCCGGGTCACCCGGGACGCCGCGCGCGACCTGTACGGCGTCGTCGTCACCGGCGACGGCGACGTGGACGCCGCGGCGACCGAGCGGGCCCGCTCGTCCGCGGCCCGGCACGACCGTGAGGACCTCGAGGACAAGGAGCGCGACGCGTGACCGTCTCGGTTGGAATCGACATCGGCGGTACCTTCACCGACATCATCGTCTGCCCGGACGACGGCGGCGCCGCGACCATCGCCAAGGTCCCGACCACGGCGCACGACCCGGGCGTGGGCCTGATCGAGGGCCTGTGCCAGGCCCTGGACGCCGCCGGCGCCTCCCCGGCGGAGGTGACCTCGATCGTGCACGGCACCACGGTCGGCACGAACGCGGTCCTCCAGCACGACGGCGCCCGCATCGGGATCATCACCACGGAGGGCTTCCAGGACACCCTCCACATCGGCCGCGGCAAGCGGCGGCAGATGTACGACCTGTTCACCGGCTCCGACACGCCCGACTTCCTCTGCCCGCCCGAGCGCGTGTACGGCGTCCCCGGACGGATCGCCCCGGACGGCACCCAGATCGAACCGCTCGACACCGACGCCGTCGCCAGTGCCGCCGACGAGCTCGTCCTGCGGCACGGCGTCACCGCGATCGCCGTCTCCTTCCTGTTCTCGTTCGTCGACACGCGGCACGAGCAGCGCGCCAGGGAGATCATCGAGGAGCGCCACCCGGGCGTGATCGTCAGCCTGTCGTCCCGGATCGACCCGCGGTTCCGCGAGTTCGAACGGCTCGTGGTCACCGCGATGGACGCCTACATCCGCCCGCTCATCGGCCGCTACATCGCCGGCCTGCGCACCCGGCTCGCCGACACCGGCGTACGGGTGCCGCTCCAGGTCATGGAGTCGCACGGCGGCATCGTCGCCAGCGAGCTGATCGAGGAGCGCGCCGTCGGCACGCTGCTGTCCGGCCTGGCCGGCGGCGCCGCCGGCGCCGCGGCCATCGGCCGCGCCGCCGGCCGTCCCGACGTGCTCGGCTTCGACATGGGCGGGACCAGCACCGATGTCGCGATGATCGTGGACGGGCAGGCCCTCACCCACGACGAGGGCGAGATCGGCGGCCAGCCGCTGCGGCTCCCCACCGTGGACGTGCACACCATCGGCGCCGGCGGCGGCAGCGTCGCCTACGTGGACGCCGCCGGCAGCCTGTGCGTCGGCCCGCGCAGCGCCGGCTCCGCCCCCGGGCCCGCCGCCTACGGCTGGGGCGGCACCGAGCCCACGGTGACCGACGCCAACCTGCTGCTCGGGTTCCTCGGCGAAGAAGGACTGGCCGGCGGCAGCCTGCGGCTGTCCCGCGACCTCGCGGCCAAGGCGATCCGGCAGGTCGCCGAACGGCTGGACATGACCGAGGTGGCCACCGCCTGGGGCGTCCATCGCATCGCCTGCGCCGCGATGGCCGCCGCCGTCCGGGTCGTGTCGGTCGGCCGCGGCCACGACCCGCGCAACTTCGCCCTGGTCGCCTCCGGCGGAGCGGGCGCGATGCACGCCTGCACCATCGCCGCCGACCTGGGCATCGCCGAGATCCTCGTCCCCCCGCACCCCGGCGTCCTGTCGGCGTACGGGCTGCTGACCGCCGAGGTCAAGGTGCCGCGCTGGCGCACCTTCCAGCACGGCACCGCCGATCTCGACCCGGCCGACCTGCGCGCCCGGCTCGACGAGATCGCCGCGGCGGCCCGCAGCGACATCGAGCGGGCCGGCGCCGACCCGTCCGCCATCACCGTCCGGCTCGCCGTGGACGCCCGATACGTCGGCCAGTCGCACGAGCTGACCGTACCGGTGACCGGCGGCGCCGACATGGTGGGCCGCCTGGAGACCGACTTCGCCGACCTGCACCGCCGCCTCTACGGGCAGGACGACCCGCACGGCCGCGTGGAGATCACCGCGGTCCGCGCCACCGCGGCCGCGCCGGGCACCGACCACCGGGTCGGCGGGCACGGCGGCGCACCCACACGGACCGAGCGGCAGGTCTATCTGCCCGAGACCGGCGGCTTCGCGACCGTTCCGGTGCTGTCCCGGGCCGGCGTCACGGGGGAGCTGGCGGGCCCGGCGATCGTGACGCAGGACGACACGACCATCCTCGTCCGATCCGGCTGGCGGGCCCGTCCCGCCGCCGCCGGAACGCTCATCCTCACCCGGCCTGTGACAGGAGGCCGCGATGCCGGACACTAGCGAAGGCAGGCTGCGCCTCGGCAAGAAGGAGCGCGGCGCGTTCCTCGGGGCCTTCCTCGGCTGGCTCTTCGACTACTACGAAGTGTTCCTGCTGACCTTCATGCTCATCCCGATCAAGAAGGAGTTCGGGCTCTCCGGGGCTCAGGGCGCGTGGATCGTCTCCACCTCGCTGATCTTCATGGCGGTCGGCGGGGTGCTCTTCGGGGTGCTCGCCGACCGGATCGGCCGCCGCCGCGTCCTGGTGATCACCGTGCTGATGTTCACGCTGGCGACGTTCGCCCGCGCGCTCAGCCCGAACTACGAGGTCCTGCTGGTGCTCACCGCCATCGCCGGGATGGGCCTGGGCGGCGAGTACGGTGTCGGCCAGTCGCTGATCTCCGAGGCGATCGGCCCCAAGCGGCGCGGCTGGTGGGGCGGCCTGTTCTACGGCGGCGCCTTCCTCTCGATCATGCTCGCCTCGGTCGTCGGCGGGCACGTGCTGCCCGCGGTCGGCTGGCGATGGACGTTCGCGATCTCCGGCCTGCCCGTCCTGCTCGTCATCTACCTGAGGGCGCACACACCGGAGTCGCCCGCCTGGGAACGAACGGCCGCGGCGGCCCGTCCGGCCCCCCGCGAGTACGCCCGCCGCTCCTTCGTCGTCCCGCTCCTCAAGTGCCTGATCGCGGCGATCATGTACTTCTGGGCCTACTACGGCGTCACCACCCTGCTCCCGGACTACCTGGTCTCGAGCGGGTTCAGCATGTCCGACGCATCCTGGTGGATCTTCTTCACCGCGTTCGCCGGGCTGGTCGGCTGCCTGTTCGGCTCCTGGGCCTGCGACCGATGGGGCCGCCGCCCCACCCTCTCCCTGATCATGGCGCTGGCCGCGACCGGCGGACTGATCGTCTACCTGGGAGGGGCCACGCTGCTCGACACGGCGTGGATCCTGGTGCCGTTCTTCGTCCTGTACTTCGGGTCGAACGCCCCCACCATCTTCGGCACCCTGTTCACCGAGGTCTTCCCCACGGCGTTCCGCTCGACCGGGGTCTCCTCGGCCCTGCAGATCGCGCGCGGCACCTCCGCCCTCCCGCCGATCATCGCCGGAGCGGTCATCGACCGCTCCGGCTACACGCCGATCTTCCTCGCCGCCACCGTCCTGTACGCCGGTGTGGCCCTGTGGGCCTGGGTCTTCCCGGAGACCCGCGGCCTGGGCATCGCCACCATCGATGAGCCTGTCCACGCCACGCCGCCCTCGCACCCGATCGCCAGAAGCGGCCTATGAACCCCACCGGTCGCCGCCGCGGCTCAGCGCCGACCCGACATGACCACGGTCGACCGCTACCGAGACACCCGCGGCGAGCCGTACCCCTGGCCCGACGACACGGCGCTTGCACCCGTTGCCGCTGCTGGTACGGCTAGCGGAAGATCATGACCGTCTCGGCAGGGGCGCCCCCGGCTGCTGTTCCAGGTCTCACCGAGCGTGAGGAGTCTGGTCATCGTCTCCAACGAGCTGGTTCAGTGACGCGCGCGCCACTTCGTCCAGGAGCACGCACGGGCGTACAGCCGCTGTGTTGTACGCCCGTGCGGGGTCCGCTCCTGGGCGGTCAGGACCGTACGTAGCGCCGGAACGTGGTTCCCGAGGCGAAGGAACGGTGCTCGACCGGGCGCAGCAGCAGTTTCTTCCCTACGGGCAGGTATGGCCTGCCCTCCCCGATGATCACGGGGAACGTGTACACCCAGAACTCGTCGATCAGGTCCACCAGGGAGGCGGCCAGCTCTGGGCCGCCGAGCTGGAGGGTGCCGTCGATCTCCTGCTTGAGGCGCGTCACCGCGGACACGGCGTCCTTCCGACGGACGATCGTGACCCCTTCGGGGACGGTCTGGAGGGTGTCGGAGAAGACGTACCGCGGCGTCTCCTTGTAGAGCTGGGCGAACTCCCGCTCGATGGCCGGGGCGCCTTCCTGGCCGAGGTCTTGAGTCCAGGGCTTCTCCATCGCCTCGAACAGCCGCCGCCCGAACAGGAACGCCGTGATCCGGCGGACATGGTCGTTGGCCGCCAGGCGAAAGTCCTCGGCCGGTTCCATGAAGTCCATGCCGCCGTCAGGATCCGCGATGTAGCCGTCGATCGAGGTGTTCATCCAGTAGATGACCTTGCCCATGAGACTCCTCTTTGGTCGTAGCGGTCGTCCAGAGTAGAGACCCGATGGAGCGCCGGAACTAATCGCAGGTATGGCGGCCGAACGGCACGGTCACGCCGGCCAGCCCGGCGAGCTCACTGCTGAGCACAGGACGCCTCCTTCAGCTTCCGTTCGCGGCCGAACGCGGTGGCTGCCGTGCCCGGTTCCGGAACTGTGCGGGCGATGAGCCGACCACGCGGCGGAACGCGGTGCTGAACGCGCTCTCGGACAGGTAGCCCGTGGCCCGTGCGAGCTCGGAGATCGACAGAGTGTCGCGGGCGAGGGCGTCGCGCGCGAGGCTCATGCGCCATTGGATCAGGTACTCCAGGGGCGGGACCCCGACGTGGCTCTTGAAGGCCTGGGCGAACGCGGAACGCGACATGTGGCCGATCTCGGCGAGCTCCTTGAGGCTCCAGGAGTGGGCCACGTCCGCGTGCATGGCGCGCAGGGCGGCACCGATGCCGTCCTCGTTCAGGGCGCCCAGCCAGCCTGTGGGCCGGTCTGTCTGACCGGCGTGAGCGCGCAGCATGTGCACGAGCAGGATCTGTGCGAGGTGGTTCTGCACCAGCGGGCCGCCGACGGCGGCGGCCCCGACCTCGGTGGCCAGGAGATCGATCAGCTGCGCGAGCCGCCTGCCGTGAGGATCGGCCACGCGGACGACCACGAGCGGCGGCAGAAGATCGGTCAGGAGGGCCGCGTTCCCGTCGTCGAACGCGATGTGCCCGACGCAGAGGTAGAGGTCGTCCTCGGACTCCGGGCCGATCCGCACGAACCCGTCTTCGGCGCCCGCCCACACCGGCTCCGCGGGGCGCGGGCTTGCGTCGAGCGTGCCGGCCAGCACGTAAGGCGGCGGGTTGCCCAGCATGAAGGTGTCACCCGCCTGCAGGAGCACCGGCTCGTGCCCTTCGAGGATCAACCAGCACGTGCCGCGCACGAGGCCGCCGACCCGCACGTGCAAGAACGTGTCGAAGCGCAACGCCCACTCACCCACGGCCCGGAGGCTGGGCCCGATCACCGTGCGGGGCCTGAGCAGGCCGATCGCGTCAGCCACTGGATCCCCAAAGCCGAGCACCGACGACACCTCCTGGACGATACGTAAAGAACGCCGGACGCTGCATTATGGATAGTATCCCCGATCTCCCGCAGTATCGATGTCGCACGGATCGGCATCGAGAGAGTGATGGAGACACCCCCATGGGACAGCTGAATGGCAAGACGTCGGTGGTCACCGGAGGAAGCAGCGGGATCGGTCTGGCCACCGCCGTACGGCTGGCGGACGAGGGCGCGTACGTGTTCGTCACCGGCCGGCGCGAGGCCGAACTGGAGGCCGCCGTCAAGACCATCGGAGCGGACCGGGCCACCGCGGTCGTCGGTGACATCTCGAAGCCGGAGGACCTGGACCGGCTCTACGAGGCGGTCCGGGCGCGAGGCAAGGGTTTGGACGTGCTTGTGGCGAACGCGGCGGTCGGTGCGTTCGTGACGCTGGAGCAGACCACCGAGGAGCACTTCGACCAGACCTTCGCGGTCAACGTCCGAGGCACGCTGTTCACCGTGCAGAAGGCCCTGCCGCTGCTCAACGACGGAGCCTCGATCGTCCTGGTCGGTTCGACCGCCGGCGACCGCGGAGTAGAGGCGTTCGGCGCGTACGCGGCGTCGAAGGCGGCCGTCCGGTCCTTCGCACGGACGTGGTCCAACGAGCTCAAGGGCCGTGGCATCCGGGTCAACGTGGTCTCGCCGGCATGGATCGAGACTCCCGGGGGCACCGCCGCTTTCGGCGACGAGGAGACCGCTAGGGCCGTCAAGGAGAATGTCGCCGCGACCGTGGCCAGGGGCCGCATGGGTCAGCCTGAGGAGGCCGCCGCAGTCGTGGCCTTCCTGGCCTCGGAACAGAGCAGCTACGTCGTCGGCGCGAACTTCTACGTTGACGGAGGCGCGAACCAGATCTGAGCAGTCACCACACGGTGGGTGGCATCTGAAGTCCCAGGCGCTGGTTGTTGCGCCGGTCGACCGGACATCGCGTACTCGACGTCTGCGATCGTCTTGCAGGGGCCGTCGTGGAAGACGGTCGTGCGTACCAGCGACGCGGACACGCGCGTCATGAACGCGACTGTAGTACTAGGCGGTGAAGGGGATCGGTCGGCCTTGGTGCCCTTGGCGACCTGGCAGGCATTACCGCAGGATCATCCGGCTCGCCGGGTCCAGTGGCACCCGGGGCGGCCGCCGCCCGAGCTGGACCGTCCGGTCGACGGCAGCGATGCCGGAACAGCGCCGCTGATGGTCGAGGGTGCTGTTCTGCACGATGACGAGCACGATCTTGTGGGTTCGAGCGGAGCGGAAGAACTGCCGGACAATGGTGAGTCGCCGGGCCCGGCTGTCGGCAGCATGGCCTGGGACCGCACCGGCACAGCGATGGCACAGAAGGCGGCCAAACATGCCCGTCGCCCCGACACCCGTCGTGTGCCGTGGTGCGGATCGTGTCCCGAACGGCCGCTGGAGACGTTGCGAGAATCGTCCAGCGGCCGGGCCGTGTCAGCTGCCGGTGCCTGCGGGCTGGGTCTTTTGTTCTGTGGGGGAGCTGCGGCGGGTTCGGCGGTCCCTGCCCTGCGGGAGGCGCTGGGGCCACTATTTGTCGATCTTCATGACGACGTAGTCGCCGCCCGGTCCGTCCGGCCAGGTGATCTTGCGCGGTTGCCACAGGTTCTTGCCCGCGGCGGCCTGCGACCTTCTCCATCCCGACGTCGGAGGCCGCGTGGTCGACGTGGGCTCCGGCGTCGACCAGCGCAGGTCCTCGACGTTGGTGCCCGCGTGCTTGGACCAGGTCAGGCCGGTGGAGACCGATGGCGCCGTGCCCGGACACGGCCGTCGCCGCCCAGGCGTGCCGCGCTCGGGGGTCAGGAGGCCGCGGAGCTTGCGGCCGGCGCGGCGGCGTCGGGCCCAGCCACAGCAGCAGGCCACCAGTTCGCTGTAGAAGCGCCCCGTCTCGCCCAGGTGCAGGTGGCGGTGCAGGTTGGAGATCCAGGCTCGCACGAGCAGTGCCCCCTGAGTTGCCGTAGCTCTCCAGCTTTCCGCGTACCTGCGCGGTGTGCGGATCGACGAACACCGCCAGCTCGGCGGTAAGCCGGGAACGTCCAGCAGGACCCGGGTGGTGTGCCCGGAGCCTTCAGCGGGACGGACGGCGTTGACCGTTCCGGAACGGCATGGACGACGCAGGCGCCTTTCCCGTCCGATCGGTGCTATCCCGATGCCACAGCCCGGGTCGGGCCGGATCGGGTGGCGGAGGGGCTGATCAGGATCGATGAGTTGGCAGTAGCCCCCTGCTTCCAGGGGCTCGGCCTTGGAACGGCGGGCGCTGCTGGAGGTCGACGGCGTTTTCCGGCAAGGCCAGGAATTGGCTGCTGACCTCGACCCGATCGCCGCACACCGTGCCGTCCGTCAGCCGGGTCACCACCGGCGCGTCCCTGCCTCGTCGCCGCGCCGGACCCCGCAGGCGAACTTGCCTAACGCCTGGCTCCGCGTCATCGATCGCGCTCGGATCCGTTGGGGAAGCGTCAGCGGGCGTCGGCGGTGAGCAGGGTCAGGATGTGGGCCGGCACCGCCTCGCCGCCGGTCCGGTCACGGCTCACCAGCTGCAGCGCGACACCGGTCGGTGGCGATGACGGCCGTCAGGGCCCAGCCGTCGCCTGCTCCACCACCGTGCCCGCGCTGATCCCGGCCTCCGCGCTCACCAGATTCGCCAATGCGCTATTCAACCCGGCGGCACGCGCCCGCCCATGCCCATGCCCCGACAACACACCAGCCATCACGGCGCGTAGCGCTACGCACGCATTTTGTTATGTCCTCTTAATGGAGTCTTTCTCCAAGCAGGTCGGCGACCGCCGCCATGCCTGCCGCGTTCGGATGGAACGACCCGGCGGTCTCCATCAAGTCCGGTGCGAAGGACGCGACCCATGGTTCGGCCGTACCCAATGCGTGATCGCGACTGGCCTGCGACACCGCGACCAGCTCTGCCCCGGTCCGGTCGGCCGCCGCCGTGTACGCCGCCTCCAACGCCGACTGGATCACCCGGAATGCCTCGATCTCCCCCGGCTCGAACGGCACCTCATCGCTTGGCGCCGTGTCGCCGCCGATCACGGTCAGATAGTCGACCAGCAGCACCCGCGCCCGTGGCGCGCGAACACGGACCCGCTCGACGATCTGCGCCAGCCCCGCCGCCGTCCGCTCCACATCGTCCGCCGTCGGCACCGGAATACCGTCCGCGAAACCGGCGGCCATCATTGTCGTGAACGGGCCGTCCGGCTGAACGCGCTGCCACGCCGTGAACAGCATCGACCCTGCATAGTTCAGGTCGTTGCCGCCGGCGGTGACCGTGACGAGATCCACCGACTCCGGCACTGACCACAGCTGGGGCGGATACTCCGCACCCGTTATGGTCACCTGCGACTGGTCCAGAATCGTCGCCGTGCTCGCGCCGGATGTGGTCAGATCGGTCAGCTCCGCGCCGAGACGCCCTGCCAGTAGATGCGGATAGTTCCTGCCCGACCGCATGGCGTTGGGGTCCACAACCGGAGCGATGGCCGGGCCGGCGGCGAACGAACTGCCGAGAGCGGCGTAACGCAATGGGACGTTCATGCGTGGATCTTTCCACCTGCCCCCGTCTGGGGGAGACGATCTTGAAGCGCACTCACGCGGGGTGGGGTGGCCCGAGTCCGCTGGGCAGTTTGGGGAGCTGAAAGAAGTAGTTGCCGTCAGGCGTCGCTGCAGAGCGGTGGAAGCGCCCGGTCGCCGCGTGCCCTCTCACGCCCTCCACGTGCGCGATCAGAAGCCAAGTCTGCTCGACATGGCCGCCCGGTTCGTCATCACCACCGGCAAGGAGAGGGGATGGCACTCCTCACCCGCAACCGTCATGCGCATGCTCCAGGACCACGACGAACAAACCGTCCGCCCAGATCGTGGGTTCAGGACACCGAGATCATTCTCAGTGGCAACGGCTGTCCGCAGGTTCCTTGTGACGCCGCGCGCTGAGCAAGTAGGCGGACGTGAAGAACTCTGTGATCGATCGCTTTAGCTGTGGTCCGACGACGCCGGCTGCTCCTCACGTACGCCGCCGCCCGGGCGGCTCCGGGTCGCCGGGGCGCTGTACTTCATCAGCTGGTGGCAGAGTGTGAGCTTCGGCGAATGGCCCGGGCGGCTCCAACGCCTGGTACGCGGCGATCACCCGCCTGGCCGGAACCGACTGGCAACCGGTGAAGACGCTGTGCTCAGTCCCCGATGCTGACCGTCGCGGGACAGGATCTAGCCCGGCGCTGCGGATCGGCCTCGCCATGGTGATGGTCTTCGCGGCGGAAACCGCTCAGCCCCTCCGCTGGGCGGGGGAGTGCGACCTGGCCCTGACATGCACCAGCTTCGTCGACACCCGGCACGCCGTGATCCTCCTCGTGCAGGGCGTCGTGGCCCCGGTGGACCCGCACGGCGACAACTGGCTCGCGATCCGCGTCCTCGCCGCTGGGCCTGACTGGGAGAGCGTGACGCAACGCGGCGCGACACCGCACGAATGTGGTCGCAGCCTGCGTGAAATCGACCGGACCGCCGAGGGATGCAATGGGTTCACTGTCTATTCGTCGCGTTTTAAAGGAGTCGTTCATCTTGTTTAGGTCGTCGGTTCCGTGCATCGAGCCTGCCGAATCTCAGAGGGAGGTGGGCAAAATAGGCATTCGTCTTGCGGGTGTGCGGTGCGTGACGCGGTAATTGCGGACGGTTGCGAAACTCGGGATCACCTGCGGCGTGGGCCTGGCGTGCAGACATCACCCTAGGTGAAAACTGAATGATCACTTTTGGAAGGTGAGTCACTGCGTCACGGTGATCTCTCTTGCCATCGTCCAGGACGCCGAGTCGGCTTCTGGGCGGGCCGTCGCTTGGCGGGTGGAAGATCCACTTCTCTTGGAGCAGTCTGACCAGGGGTGATGGCACAAGGAAAGGCATGGGGGAGTCGGTCTAGGTGAATCAAGTTGACATCATGTTGACCAACAAGTTTGGGTCGTTCATGGCTGGGGAGTGTTCCCGTGATTTTCGGGAGATGGAGGCGCGTAGCGTCGCCGATACTTCCGTTGTAACTCTCTGTCGTTTGAGGTCTCGACGGAAGGTCGCACGGATGACTGTGCGTGTCGGATCGACGAATTCGGCCGCATCGCCCAGCGGCGGGACTCCCTCCTCGTCGACGGAGTACGGATCGCCGCGGAGCCTGGGGCTGTGCCGCCATCGACGACTGCCGGTCGAGGTCGCGGGGTGACATCGTGGACTCATGGAGGGTGAGGTGAAGATGCAGTTTCGCATTCTCGGGGTGATGGAGGTGTGGAATGGAGAGCGCGCCATCCGGCTGTCACCCCACATGCGTGACCTGCTGGCCGTTCTGCTGTGCACACCGAATGTCGTCGTACCGGCCGATCGCCTGATCGAGGAGCTGTGGGGAGGGCGTCCTCCCCGGACCGCCGGCAAAGTCCTGCAGGTCAAGATTCACAGTCTGCGCCGTAGGCTGGACGGAATACGGCGGATCGAACACCGCCCGCCGGGTTACGTCCTCGCCGTGAATTCCGGAGAACTGGACGCGCTCCACTTCAAGGAGCTCGTGGAGCATGGGCGCGCGAAGGTCAGCGCCGGGCATGCCGCGGAAGGCGCCGAGAAGTTCCGAAAGGCGCTGACCCTGTGGCAAAGTGCGGCGTATGTAGGTCAAGAACATCTGCCGACCCCGCGCGACGAGTCCGCGCGGCTGACCGAGCAGCGTCTGGCGGTCGTGGAAGAGCTGATGCAGGTCGAGCTGGCCCGGGGCTGCCATGCGGACATCATCGGCGACCTCTACAGGTTCGTCGCCGAAAACCCCTTCCGGGAGCGGCTGCGGGCCCAGCTCATGCTCGCGCTTTACCAGCTGGGCCGCAAGGCCGAAGCGCTCGAGGTCTATCGAACAGGCCGCCGTGTTCTTGTCGAGGAATTGGGCCTGGACGTGGGCCCGGAGCTTCGCGAGCTGGAACAGGCGATTCTCGTCAACGATCCTGCGTTGGATCCTCCGGCCACCATACTCACCCGACTAGCCCCCTAGATGCGCCTGGGGGACTAGCGGGACGCATGGCCTTCTGCCTCAGCCGCCGCGCGAGCGAAGGCACGGAGGTGAACGCGGCCACTAGCCGGCGAGGCGGTGGCGGGCGAGGGCGTCGTGGAATGGTCGGTGGTGCTCGGCGACGCGGCGCAGGTGTTCGTTGGTGTCGGGCGTTTCGCGTTGCTTGGGAGGTGCCTTGGCCACCAGCCCGCTGCTCTCGGCGACCTCCGAGTGCCACGCGGCCTTGCGCTGCCAGTTCGTTCGTTCACCGGGATCCCAGCGCATCGCCTCGGGCATGAATTCGAGCCCGACCCGCTCACAATAAGCCCGGACCGTCGCCTCCGGATCGGCCACGAGATCGTCGCCGTCGACCACCAGGGGGACCTCGCCGGTGGTCGTTCGCACGGCCTCGAAGATGGTGTGCAGGTATTCGAATCCGTACTCGTCCAGGGTGGCCTTGGGGTTCATCGCGTAGTGCGACGATATCGCGCCCGCCGGCTCCCGGATCATGAACGTGTTGACGACGTCGCCGAACAGGCGCTCGTCCTCGAGCAGCGGCGTGTAGTCGTAGTCGGAGGTGTCCTTGACGAACACCCGGCGCTTGTTGGCGTTGACCTCGAACATCACGTCGAGCAATTCGGTCGTCGACGTGACCCGCCTGCCCGCCACATCGAAGTGGCCGTCCATCTGCAGGTACGAGAACGGTTCGTGGACGACCTCGAGATCGCCGCGCTCCAGCATGATGCGCAGGAACGCCGTCGACCGCGATCGGGGCACGGCCCACAACACGATGGGCTTCGGCGCGGCGCTCATTGCGACCACGCGGTGGGTTGGCGGTCCCAGCGGTGTTCGCGCAACCGCGCCATCAGTTCTTCGCTCAGAGGTTCGGCGTCGCTGGTGGCGATGTTGGCACGGACATGGGCGACCTTGCTCATGCCGGGGATGACCGTGGCGACGTCAGGGTTCTGAAGGATGAAGCGCAGCGCGAGTTCGGGCATGGTCATTCCTTCGGGTACGATCCGCGCCAGTCGTTCGGCGTGCTCCACGCTCGCGGCGAGGTTCTCCGGCACGAAGTAGGAGTTGCGCCAGTCGCCTTCGGGCCAGCGGGTGTCACGGGTGAGGGTGCCGGTGAGCGTGCCTTCGTCGAAGGGAACCCGTGCGATCACCGCGATGTCCAGTTCTCGGCAGGCCGGGAACAGTTCGTCTTCGGGGGCCTGGTCGAAGATGTTGTAGATGACCTGGACCGTGTCGATCAGGCCGGTGTTCAGGGTTTGCAGGACGTTCCAGGGCTCCCAGCGATTGACGCTGATGCCGACCCCCTTGATCAGCCCGCGTTCCTTCATCTCGATGATGGGGTCCTGCCAGGCCTTGTCGTCCGCCCAGGCGTCCTCCCAGACATGGAACTGGAACAGGTCGACGCATGGCACGTCGAGCCCCTTGAGGCTGCGGTGCAGGTATTCCCAGAGATGATCCGGCGGGTATACGTCAGACAGTTCGGAGTCGCGGGTGGAGGGCCACTTGAGGTCTTTGGGCGGGGGCTTGGTCGCGATGTACGGCCGGTGTTCCGGGTGCCTTCTGAGCAGATGACCGAGCATCTCTTCGCTGTGCCCGCGGCCGTAGATCCAGGCGGTGTCGAAGAAGGTGCACCCGAGCCGCACCGCCTCGTCGAGCGCATGGTTGCCGGCCTCGTCCTCGGCTCCTGACCATCCGCCCTCGCCGCCGGCTATGCCCCACATGCCGTGGCCGATCTCGCTGACCGTCCAGTCCAACCGGCCGAATCGACGCTCGCGCATCGCTGTCTCCTTCCATGCCTAAACGGCGGCCATCCGGCTCCAGCGGTTGCCGCCCGAGCCGAACCGGGTCTGCTGGGGCACGCGGGCGACGACCTTCATCCGATCGACCCGGGCGATGCCCCGGTGGACGGACAGGGTCACCTTGCCGTCGAGCTCGCCGACGAGCCGGTCGATCGCGTCCCGCGCCGCGTGCGCTGCCGGCTCGAGCCAGCGCGCCTCGTACATCGCGTCGCCCAGGGTCGAGGCCAGCCGATCGTAGAGATCGCGCCCCGCGGGGTCGAGGCCGGCCTGCAGGACGCGGGTCCACGCGCGGTCCAGCAGCTCCAGGCCGGGCGCCTCGTAGATGCCCCGGCAGACCGTGCCGATGATGCGGCGCTCGACCACATCGCGCAGCCAGATGCCGTGCCTCGCACCGACCTGGTTGGCCCGCGCCATCCACTCGACCGGGTCGGGCCCGCTGCCGTCGACGTCGGCGACCCGTCCGTCGCGGAAGACGACGGTGACGGTCTCGGGCTCGTCCGGGGTCTGCCCGGGCCATCTGCTCCACCGCGGATCGAGCCGGGTGACCGGCGTTTCGAGGTCTTCCAGCTCGGCCGACTCGTGCGAGATCCCGGCGAGGTTGGCGTCGGTGGACCGCTCGGCGCCGCTGCCCGGGTCGAGATCCAGCCCGTGCTCGACGACGGCCTCGAGCATGGTCCGGCGATCGGGGAACCGCTCGAGCGCCTGCGGGTCCGTCCACGGCTCGATGATGGGCAGCTCCGGGGCGATCTGGGCGCCGTAGCGCGCGAAGCGGCGCTGGTCGTTGCCCCCGCCGACACAGCCGTGGGCGAACCGCCGGCATCCGTCGGCCCGCATCAGCGGCGTGACCTCGCTGACGAGCACGAAGCGCGCGGCACCGGTGGTGTTCCAGTAGCCGCCGTCGTGACGGGCGCGATACCGGAGCAGATCCGACGCCACCGCGGCCATGGACGATCTCAGGTCGATCACGGAGACCTCGTCGCCGAATCTTCGCAACGAAGCGGCGAGCGCGTCCATCTCCGCGCGGTCCGACTGGCCGATGTCGGCTATGTAATGCCTGGCCGGGGCGGGCAGTTCATGAAGCCAGACTCCGACGGCCAGGGAGGAAAGCCCGCCCGACTGGAGGAGTCCGATGCGTTCGTCATTCTTGGAAGGCCCCACGAATTCTCCCTGCGCTGTCGGGCGGGCGCGATCCGGCACTCAGTGAACCCTGAGCTCCTGTCTGAACGATCACGGGGCCGAGCGTGGCAAAACGCGGTTTCTGCGCGGTTCTCAGGCGGTTCTCAGGTGGTTCTCGCGGCAAGAACTGCATGAGAACCACCTGAGAACCAGCCGGAAACCGCGCTCCGGCAGGCTCGTCCCCATGGCCATCCCACGTCCTGTTCGACCGGAAGACGGGATGAAGAAGGTTCACTCACCGGAGCCTGACCATTCTGTGTGAGCCGCGCCTGCCCATCCACGGCCGTCACACGCGGCGCACACTTCTTCGACGCCCTCGTCATGCTTGCGGAAGGTCGGCCCTGGCTACCTGACACTCACCGACCTGACTAGTGATCTGCCCCGCACAAGGCAGCTCTTGCCAGTCGAGACCACGGGAGCACGATGCGAAGCCATCAGCAGGCGCACCTGAGCGAACCTGCCCGAAGCGCCATTCAACTGTCCCTTGGGCCGCGGCATGCGTTCCCCCGGAACAGCACGGTCCTCGACCTGTTCTGCGAGCAGGTGAAGAACGCGCCGGACCGTCCCGCCATCCGCTATCGGGACACCACGATGAGCTATGCCGACCTCGATGCCGCGGCCGACTCGACGGCCCATCAGCTGATCGGCAGCGGTGTGTCGACGCGGCAGTTGATACCCGTGCTGATAGCGGACGGGCCCGAATTTCCGGCGGCGCTGTTCGGGGTGATGAAGACGGGCTCGGCGTTCGTTCCGCTGGATCCCGCCTGGCCGGCGGAACGCCTCAAGACGGTGGTGTCCGAGCTGGCGCCGTCCGCCGTCGTGGCGTCCCCGGCGACCGCGGACGCCATCGCCGACCTGGGATTGGCCCTCCCCACGGTCATCGTCGACTGCGCGGAGCCGCCGCACGATCCGGCCGGCCCGACGCCTCCGCCGGCCGACCGCAGGCCGGCACCCCAGGACCTGATCTACGGCTTCTACACCTCGGGCTCGACCGGCACGCCCAAGTGCGCGCTCAACGACCACCGCGGCCTGGTCAACAGGCTGACCACGATGTCGCGCCGGTTCGGCGACGGAGCCGATCACGTGACGTTGCAGAACAGCCGGTCCACGTTCGACTCCTCGATGTGGCAGGTGCTGTGGCCGCTGGTGTCGGGCGGGCAGGTCGTGCTGCCGCACCGCGACGGGATCCTCGACCTCGAGGAGACCGCGATGACCATCGGCCGCCACGGAGTCACGATCACCGACTTCGTGCCGTCCGTGCTCGCGGTGTTCGTCACGCTGCTGGAGGTGCGCGAGGACCTGCGCGAGGCGACGTCGAGCCTGCGGCGCATGCTGATCGGCGGGGAGGCGTCCGGTCCCGGCGTGGTGCACCGGCTGCGCGCGCTGCTGCCCGAGCTCAAGGTCACCAACACCTTCGGGCCGACGGAGTGTTCGATCGGGTCGGTGTTCCACGAGGTCACCGACGCCGACGTCGACCGGATCCCGATCGGGCGCGCCATCGACAACACCGCCGCGATCGTGCTCGACGACGACCTCAAGCCCGCCCCGATGAACGCGACCGGCGAGGTGTACCTCGGCGGGGAGTGCATTGGAGCGGGCTATCTCAACGATCCCGAGCGCACCGCGCAGGTGTTCGTGGCCAATCCCTTCCCCCAGATCCCGGGCGGCTGGCTCTACCGGACGGGCGATCTGGCGCGGGTCGGCGATGACGGGCTGCTGTACTTCATGGGCCGGCGCGACGAGCAGGTCAAGCTCGGCGGGGTGCGGGTGGAGCTCGGCGATGTCGAGTCCGCCCTGGCCGACCATGCGCTGGTGGGCAGCGCGATGGCGGTCGTGCTCGGTGAGGGGCCCGAGTCAACGCTGGTCGCGTGCGTCACGCCGCGATCGGCGGGCAACGCGCCGTCGGTGGAGCTGCTGCGCATGTACGCGGCGGAGAAGCTGCCGGCGGAGCAGGTCCCGCATCAGATCGTGGTGCTCGACGCGCTCCCGCTCAACCGGAACGGCAAGGCCGACCGCAGGGCGCTGGCCGCGCTCATCGCGGCCGAGACGGCGCGGCAGGCGGGCCCGGCAGAGCGGATCGAGCCGCCCGCCAACCCGATGGAGGAGCTGGTCTGTTCGGCGTGGCGGGAGGTGCTGGGACGGGAGCTGGTCTCGGTGTCCGTGCCGTTCTCCGACTACGGGGGCACATCGCTGATCGCCTACCGGCTCACGGCCGCGGTCGGCCACCGTCTGGGAAGGCCGGTGCGGCCCAGGGATCTGCTCGTCGCGCCGACCGTGCGCGAACAGGCGGAACGGCTGTCCAAGGGCGTTGACGACGACAGCGCCGAACTGGCCTACATCAAGCACGACCTGGCGTGGCGTCCGCCGCAGACGCTGCTGCTCACCGGCGCGACCGGGTTCGTCGGGGCGCACATCCTCGCCGAGTTGCTGGTGAACTCCCATGCCGGGCTGATCTGCCTGGTGCGGTGCGCCGACGCTCCTGACGGGGCCCGGCGGCTGACCGAGGTCCTGGAGCGGTACCAGTTGACGTCCGCCTGGCAGATGCTGCCCATGGCGCTGAAGACCGGACGGGTCGAGGTGCTCCCCGGAGACCTGGGCAGCGATCTGCTGGGCCTGTCGGAGCGGCGGTTCGACACGATCGCCTCGACCGTGTCCGGTGTCGTCAACGCCGCGGGCGCGGTGAACTTCCTGTCGGGCTATCTGGACCACCGCCCCGCCAATGTGATCGGCGTGCAGCAGCTCATCAAGCTCGCTTCGGGCGGCGCCCGCGTGCACACCCTGTCGACCCTGAGCATCTTCCCGCCCGCCGGGCCGGCCGCCCAGCGCATCGCCGAGGACCAGATCCCGGAGACGGACGGGGTCGCCGCGGACGGCTACAACAGATCCAAGTACGTCGCCGAAAGCCTGCTGGCCGACGCGCAGCGGCAGGGCGTCAGCTCGGTGGTGCACCGCCTCGGCGAGGTCTGGCCGCACCGGGAGACCGGCGTGGCCAACCCGGATTCGCTGGCCCACAACCTGCTGTACGCGTGCGCGCGTACCGGATGCGTGTTCCCGACCGCGGCCGAGACCGACGTGACGCCGGTGGACGCGGTCAGCCAGTTCGTGGCGGGCGCCGCGATCGGCGACATCGAGGTGCCCGACGGCCCGATGCACGTGCTGTGGCCCGCGAGGCTGCGCTTCGCCGAGGCCTTCGACGTGCTCGCGGACCGGTGCGGACTCGAGCGGGTCGGCTACGCCCAGTTTCGCGACCGCCTGGGGGCCGTCGCCGAATCCGGCGCGAGGCTCGCCGGGGCCGACGAAGAGGGCGCCGAGCCCGACGAAGGGGGCGCCGAGACCGACGCGAGGCTCGCCGGGCTGTGCCTGATGCTGCCGCCCCCGTCCGGCGGCGGCGACGCGGCTCCGGCCGAGTTCGACCACATGTTCACCGACAGCTCCCGGCATTTCGACACCCAGCGGTTCAGCCGGCACGCGGTCTCGCTGGCGCGGCCGGCGACGGACGGGCTCAAGACGCTCGATCGCTACCTCGGCGAGCTGGCCGACATTCCCGCCCTGGCGGCACAGGAAAGGTGAGAGCCATGGAAGAGACGTTCGTCGTGGTGATCAACCATGAGGAGCAGTATTCGATCTGGCCCGCGGGCCGGGAGATCCCGGCCGGCTGGCGCGAGGCCGGCGTCGCGGGCGGCCGGGGCGACTGCCTGGAGCACATCGCCCGGGTGTGGACCGACCTGCGCCCGCTGAGCGTGCGACGGTGAAGGAGGAGACGGAGATCATGACCTCACCCAAGACCGGGGACGTCGCCGAGATCAGGCGCGCCCTGCTGGAGATGAAGGTCCGCCAGCGCGTGGCGGAGAAGGCCGATCGGGAGCGGATCGTCGCCGTCCCGCGCACGGGCAAGATGGCGATCGCCGAGCAGCAGCGGTTCCTGTGGTTCCTGCACCAGATGGTCGGCGGGGCACCGGTCTACAACGTGCCGTTCGCGATGCGGCTGCGCGGGCCGCTCGACGTGGCCGCCCTCTCCGAGGCGTTGCGCGGGATCGTCGCGCGGCACGAGAGCCTGCGCACCCGGTTCGGCGACGAGCACGGCGTGCCCTTCCAGGCCGTCGACCCGGTGCCCGAGACGTGGGAACTGCCCGTGACCGACGGGACGGAGGAGTCGGTTCAGGACTGGATCGACGGGCAGGTGCGCGAGGAGTTCGACCTGCGCAACGGCCCGCCCCACAGGTTCGCCCTGCTGCGCCTGGGCCCCGAGGACCACGTGCTGTCCATCGTCTGGCACCACATCGTCATCGACGGATGGTCGTCGCGCCAGTTCGCCGAGGAACTGACGGCCCGCTACACCGATCCGAGCGGCGCGGAGTTCCCCCCGGTGGACCTCCAGCCGGCCGACTACGCGGCGTGGCAACGGCTCTGGATGCTCAGCGAGGAACCGGCCAAGCAGATCGACTACTGGCGCTCCGCGCTGGACGGGATGGAGTCGCTGGAACTGCGCGGCGACCGGCAGCGCCCGTCGGCGCCCACCGGGGCCGGGCGCATCTACGAGACCCGCCTGCCCGACGATCTCGCACGGGGGATCCGTGATCTGGCCCAGGCCGAGGGCGTTTCCCTGCTCGCCCTGACGATGGCCGGGTACCAGGTCGTGCTGAACCGCTACACCGGCCAGGACGACATCGCGCTCGGGTCCGTCCTGTCGGGGCGGACGCGCTCGGAGACCGAACCCATGATGGGGTTCTTCGCCAACACGGTGGTGGTCCGCGGCAGCCTCGAGGGCGATCCCGGCTTCCGTGACCTGGCGCACGCCACCAACACCACCATCCTGGAGTCGATGGCCCGCCAGGACGTGCCGTTCGGCCGCCTGGTGAAGGAGCTGGAGCCCGAGCGGCTGTCCGGGCGCAATCCGCTGGTCGCGCACCTGTTCACGCTGCTGCCGGAGCCGATGATCGCGCGCTGGCGCCTGCCCGGCGTGGACGTCGAGATGCTGACACCGCAGCCGGAGACGACCCGGTTCGACCTCACCTTCCAGATCAACGACCTGCCGGACGGCGGCCTGGGCGTATGGATCGAGTACTCCTCCGAGCTGTTCGACCACGAGCGGGTCGAGGGGCTGGTCGGGCACTTCACCACGGTCATGGCCGACGCGCTGTCCAGGCCGGACGCCCGGGTGGACACGCTGGACATCATGCCCAGCAGCGAATACCTGCGCGTGCTCACCGAGTGGAATCCCGTGCCCGGCGAACGCGACGAGCGTCTGCTGCACGAGCTGTTCGCGGCGCGCGTGGCCGAGGCGCCCGACGCGGTCGCCATGCGCTTCGCGGGGGAGGACCTGACCTACGCGCAGCTGGACGAGCGGTCCAGCCGCCTGGCGCACGCGCTCGTCGACGACTTCAAGGTGGGGCCCGGGCGCGTGGTCGCGGTCCTGCTCGAGCGCGGCTTCGACCTGCCGGCCGCCGAACTCGGCGTGCTCAAGGCGGGTGGGGCGTGGCTGCCGCTCGACCCGCAGTATCCGCCGGAGCGGCTGGCCTACCAGCTCGGTGACGCCGATGTGGCGGCGGTGGTGACGACGTCGGATCTCGCCGACCGCGTGCCCGCGGAGGTGGGGCGGATCCTGCTGGACACCGACGCGCTCGACGGGCGGCCTCTTTCGCCGCCTGCGGTACGCGTGGCGCAGGAGGACACGGCTTACGTCATCTACACGTCGGGCTCGACCGGCACCCCCAAGGGGGTCATGGTCCCGCACCGGGCCGCCGTGAACTTCTGCACCACCTTCCAGCAGATGTTCTCGGTGACCCCGGACGACCGGATCCTGCAGTTCTCCAACCCCGCCTTCGACGTGAGCGTGTCGGACGTGTTCTCGACGCTGACCGCCGGCGCGACCATCGTGGGCGCGCCCCGCACGGAGCTGCTCGATCCCGACAAGCTCCAGGCGCTGCTGGCCGAGGAGCGGGTGACGCTGGTGGACATCCCGCCCGCGGTGCTCGGGCTGCTCGATCCGTCCACCGTGGACGATCTGCGGGTGTGCTTCATCGGCATGGAGCCGTTCGGCCCCGACCTGGTCAACCGGTGGCGCAAGCCGGGCCGCGAGTTCCACAACGGGTACGGGCCCACCGAGGTCACCGTCACGTGCGTCGACTACCTGTGCCCCCCGGAGCCGCTGGACGGCCCGCCGCCGATCGGCCGGGCGATGGCCAACCAGCGCGCCTACGTCCTGGACAAGGGGCTGCGGCCGGTGCCGGTCGGCGTGCCCGGGGAACTGTTCATGGCGGGCGCCGGTCTGGCCGTCGGCTACCTCGGCCGGCCCGACCAGACCGCCGAGAAGTTCCTGCCCGACCCGTTCGCCCTCACGCCGGGCGAGCGCATGTACGCCACCGGCGATCTGGTGCGCTGGAACGCCGACGGCCAGCTGGAGTTCCTGGGCCGCGTCGACCGCCAGGTGAAGCTGCGCGGGCTGCGCGTGGAGCTCGGCGAGATCGAGCACGCCATCGAGGGGTTCGACGGCGTCCGGCAGAGCGTCGTGACCGTGCGCGACCCGGACACGGCGTCGGCCTGGCTGGCCGCCTTCGTGGTCGGCGAGTTCGAGCCGGACGCGCTGCGCGAGCACCTGACCCGGCGGCTGCCCCTGCACATGGTGCCCACCGATTACGTGAAGCTGGAGCAGCTCCCGCTGACCTCCACCGGGAAGATCGACCACGCGCGGTTGCCCGACCCGCGTCCCGACGGCGGCGTGGCCCAGGCCGAGCTGACCACCGAGACGCAGCGCCGGCTGGCCGAGATCTGGCAGGGCCTGCTGAGCCTGGACGCCGACAGCGTCGGTGCGCTGGACAACTTCTTCGTCCTCGGCGGCAACTCGCTCCAGGTGACCCAGAT
This sequence comes from Actinomadura rugatobispora, assembly GCF_042656285.1. Taxonomy (GTDB): domain Bacteria; phylum Actinomycetota; class Actinomycetes; order Streptosporangiales; family Streptosporangiaceae; genus Spirillospora; species Spirillospora rugatobispora. Next base: position 43,781 of record NZ_JBHSON010000050.1, read on the forward strand.
GGTCTCGCGCGTGCGCGACGCCTTCCAGGTGACGCTCGACCCGCGGCGGCTGTTCAGCTACCCGGTGCTCAGCCAGTTCGCCGCGCAGATCGACGAGGCGCAGCGTGCGCTGCTGGGGGAGGAGGAGGTGGCGCGGCTGGAGGCCGAGATCGCCGGGCTGGACGAAGAGGAAGTCGATCGGCTGCTGAGGGAGTCGAGCTGATGGACGGCTCGCCCCCGGCCACTCTGGAGGAGAAGCGGCGTGCGCTGCTGCGGCTCCGGCTGCAACGCGAACGGGAGGAGGCCCTCGCACGGCGCAAGGGCGCTCCCTCCGCACGTGAGGGGCGGCTGCCGGGCGCCGATCAGCAGACGGCGTCTCCGATCGTGCCGCTCAGGACCGACGGCACCAAGCCGCCGCTGTTCCTCGTGCACGCCGCCGGCGGATCGGTGGCGCCCTACGTCGCGCTGGCCGCACTGCTGGGGGACGACCAGCCCGTCTACGCGCTGGAGGATCCGGGCCTGCACGGCGGCGCGACGGAGGAGCGGCGGCTGCCCGGCCTCGCCGCCGCCTATCTGGCCGCGGTCCGCGAGGTCCAGCCCGAGGGGCCGCTGCACCTGGGCGGCTGGTCGGTCGGCGGAGCGGTGGCGTTCGAGATGGCGCGCCAGGACGGTGATGCCGCGGTGACGCTGGTGATCGACACCGGAATCCCGGACGCGCCGTACCGTCCCGGCGATGAGGAGCTGCGCGCGCGGTTCGCCGACGACGTCGCGGCGATGGGCGCCGAACCGGGCGAGGCCGAGGTGGCCGAACGGTTCCCGGTGTTCGCCGCGAACGTGCGCGCGCTCCTGATGTTCCAGCCCTCGCCCGTGGACGGCCGGGTGGTGGTGCTGTGCGCCGAGGACTCCGAGCCCGGCAAGCTCGACCGATGGCGTGCCTGCGCCGATGAGATCCACGTGCTGCGGGGCGACCACTACACGATGCTCCGGCCACCGCACATCGAGGCGCTGGCGGACGTGATGCGCGACAGACTGAGCGAGGTGAGCGTGCGATGATCCCGGCTTCCACGCCGGAACAGGCCGGCTTCCGGAAAGAGGTCTGCGCACTGCTGTGCGAAGACGCGGTCCGCGCGGAGATCGCCCAGGCCTGGCGGATGCCGGACGGGCAGGAGAGCGGCCTGCTCGACGTGCACCGGCGGCTGGGCGAGCTCGGCTGGCTCGCGATCAACTGGCCCAAGCGGTACGGCGGAGCCGACGCCACGATCGTGGAGAAGGCGATCCTCACCGAGGAGATGATCCGCCACGGCGTGCCCGACAACGTGCACCTGCTGGGCATCGACATCGTGGGGATGGCCGTCCACCTGTTCGGCACGCAGGAGCAGAAGGAGCGGTTCCTGCCGGGCCTGGCGCGCGGCCAGACCACGGCCAACGTGCTGTTCAGCGAACCGGACGTCGGATCGGACCTGGCGTCGCTGACCACCCGCGCAGAGCCGGACGGCGACGGCTGGCGCCTGTACGGCCGGAAGATCTACAACATGAAGGCGCAGCACAGCGATTTCGCGCTGTGCGCGGCCCGCACGTCGACCGGCCCGGTGAACTTCTTCGGGATCACGCTGTTCCTGGTCCCGCTGCGGAGCCTGGGCGTGGTCATCGAACCGGTGTGGAACCTGTCGGAGGAGCGGTTCGACCTGGTGACGCTCGACGGGATCCGGGTCGGGCCCGAGGACGTCCTCGGCGACGTCGACGACGGGTGGCAGGTGCTGGGCAAGGTGCTTCCGCTGGAGCGCACCGGCCTGGACCATTCCGCCAAGGCGGAGCGCACGCTGGCCGCGCTGCGGGAGCACGCGCCGCCCGGGAGCGAGCAGCGGCTGGCTCAACTGGAGACGCGGGTGCGGGCCGCGCGGCTGCTGGCGTGGCGGTGCGTGGCCAACCTGCATGACGGACGGCCGGACGAGGTCCACTCGGCGACCGCTAAGTGGTACACCTCTGAGACCGCCAAGGAAGTGTCGCTGGCGGCCGTCGAACTGCTCGGGCCGCGGGCGCTGCTGGACGCACGCGACCCCGAGGCGATCGCCGGGGGCGTCTTCGACGCCGCGCTGCGCGAGGCACCGGGGCTCACCCTCGCCCAGGGCTCGTCGGAGATCATGCTCTATTTCGTCGCCACCTCGAAGTTGGGATTGCCGTCATGACCGCAGCCATCGCGGAGTTCTTCGACGAGGATCTGGCGCCGCTGGTGCGGCGGATGGCCGATCGGCCGCGCGCCGGCGGCGGGGACGACGACGACCGTCGCGGGATCCGCGGGATGGTGTGGCAGGGGCTGGTCGGGCTCGGCGCGCTCGACACCGCCGACACCGTGCGGCTCGCCGAGCTGCTCGGGTCGGTCCTGTACCAGGGGCCGCTGCTCGACACGCTCACCGCGCGGGATCTGCTGCCGGACGACGCTGTCGGGGAGGCGCCGGTGGCGCTGGCGGTCGCGGCCGAACCATGGTCCAGCCAGGACGGTGCGATCACCGCCCGGCGGTCCTTCGTCGGGTTCGCGACGGAGGTGGACCACCTTCTCGTGGGCGGCGTCGACACCGCCGGGCTGCGGCTGGCGCTCGTGCCCGCCGACCACCCGTCCATCACGATGCGGCGGCTGGAGGAAACGGGCCGCGGCGAGGCGTACGAGGTGGAGTTCGCGGGCACCCCCGTGACCGCGTGGGCCGACTCCTCCGCCGAGTGGGAGACGGCGCTGGCCGGAGCGCGTGTGCGCCAGGCGGCGTTTCTGGTGGGTCTCGCCCAGGCCGCGCTCGATCACGCCGTCGAGTACGCCAAGACGCGCCGCCAGTTCGGCCAGCCGGTCGGCAAGTTCCAGGGCCTGGCGTTCCGCCTCAGCGAGATGTCGATGCACATCGACGCGACGCGCATGCTGGTGCACGACCCCGACGCGGCCGCGCACGCGGCGGCCGATCTCGCGGCGGCGTCGGACCTGGCCCGCACCGTCACGACGCAGACCATGCAGATCAACGGCGCCGCGGGCATGCGGTCCGACAACGACGCCCAACTGTATTACCGGCGGGCGGCGGTCGAGTCGGTGCGGCTCGGGACGCCCGCCCAACTGCGGCTCGAGCGCCGGGAGACCTAGGGCCTGAAAGTGCCAGGTACCGCGCGGCGGTGCGATGCCGCGCTCGCTCAGGAGCGGGCCTCCAGGCGAGCGGGCCGCCCGGCGGCATCTGACCGGCCCGCCGACTCCACGACCTCCGTGGTCGGTACGCCTAGCCGTCGGCGACGGTACGGCGCATCGCCGGGCGGTCCTTCTTGCGGCGCGCCACTTCGGTGAACCCGGCTTCACAGAACGCCGACTCGATTCCGGTCATGGCGTTGTCCGCGCCCGCCGTCCGTCCTGGTGCGGGCGCGACGGGAAAGCCCTCGACGGTGTGCCGGCCGTGGTCGGCGGCGAAGTCGCAGGCAGCGGCGATCATCTTCGCCTGCAGTCCCTGCCGGCGGTGGCCGCGTCGCACGAACAGGCAGCTGATCACCCAGGCCGGGGTGTCGTCGAGGGGCTTGGTGACCGGCGAACGCTGGAGGCGGGGGTACTCCGAGCGATCGCCCACCCCGACCCAGCCCACGGCCTCGCCGTCCACGTAACACACCAGGCCGGGAGGAGGCTGCTGCTCCGCGCGCTTGCGGAGCGTGTCCCGGTTGCCGTCCCCTTGTCCGGCCTCCCATTCCTTGAACGAGAGCCGCCAGTGCATGCACCAGCATCCCCGCGCGCCGCCGTTCGAGCCCATGACCTGTTCGAAGTCCGGCCACGTCTCGGGTGTGAGCGGTGCCGTCGTGAAATCCGCCATGCTCGAACCTCCCTGCCTTCGTAACCATCTAATCGAGAACACTCGATACCCGCGATCGGCGCGGCGACACCGTGGCGACCGGGTCACATCCGCAGCCTCTTGCGCAGTGCCAGGGTGAGGGGGACGGTCGAGAGGGCCAGTGCCGCGCTCAGCGCCAGCGCCCATCGCCAGCCGGTGACCAGCGCCGCCGCGGAGTCGGGCTCCGGCTGGGCCTCGGCTACGGCGGCGGCCAGCGAGGTCAGCAGGGCCACGCCCAGGGCGATGCCCAGCTGCTGTGCGGTGTTCAGCACGGCCCCGGCGACGGACTTGTGGTCGGCCGGCACACCGTTGTTGGCGGCGATGCTGACGACCACCAGGACGATGATGTGCCCGAGGGCGTTGACCGAGGTGCCCCCGATGACCAGCCACAGCCCGCCGCGTTCCGGCAGGAAGATCAGCGACAGCAGGCCGAGCGCGGCGACGACGATGCCGAACAGCAGCACGTGGTCCAGGCGCCGGCGTTGCAGGAGTTTCCCGGTGAACGTGCTGGTGATGATGGCGATGGCGCCCGAGACCGCGAACACCAGCCCGGCGGGCAGCGCACCGTAGCCCAGAACCTCCTGCAGGTACAGGGTCAGGATGATGAGCATCCCACCGTAGGCGGCGACCATCACCAGGCCGACGAGGTTAGCCCCGCCCACGGCTCCGATCCTGAACAGCGACATGGGCAGGATGGGCGAGGGAGTCCGGCGTTCGGCCCTCACGAACGCCAGCATGAGGCCCACGCCGGCGGCGAGGATCAGCGCCGTGGACGCCCACGCCGTTCCGGCGCCGGCCTCCTCGAGCGCGTAGACGACGCACACCATCGCCCCCGCCGACAGGAGGCCGCCGGGAACGTCCAGCCGGCCCCCTCCGCTGACGCGGCTCTCGGGCAGGTGGCGCACGGTCAGCGCCACCGCCGCGAGCACGACGGGCACGTTGATGTACATCGTCCAGCGCCAGGTCAGGAACTCGGTGAGCAGGCCACCGCCGATCATCCCGCTGACGAACCCGGCGGAGAGGACCGCCCCGTAGATCCCCAAGGCCCGTTCGCGCTGCGGGCCCTCGGGAATGGTGGCGGTCAGCAGCCCGAGGGCCGAGGGGGCGATGAAGCCGGCGGCCAGACCCTGCAGGACCCGTCCCGTGATCAGCGTGGCCGGGCTCCAGGCGGCGCCGGCCAGCAGTGACGCCGTGCCCAGGACCAGCAGGCTGGTGACGAAGACCCGCTTGCGCCCGTACAGGTCGGCGACGCGTCCGCCCAGCAGCAGCATCGAGGCGAAGGCCGGCGCGAAGGCGGAGAGCACCCAGCCCGACGAGTCGCGCGCGAGGCCCAGTTCGGCGCTCATGTGCGGCACGGCGATGCTCGCGATGGAGAGGTCCAGCGATACCAGGAACTGCGCGGCGCAGATCGCCAGCAGCCCGAGCGCGGCGGAGCGCTCGGCGCTCGCCTCCTTGACGGTGTCCACGTCGTGGGTCATCGAAGAGTTCCCTTCGCCCTAGCAGGAGCTTCTCTGAACCGTCACCACCAAAAGCGATACACTGGTGACCGTAGATGGTCGCGTCGTTACAATCAAGTCGAAGACGATGGTGATGGGGAGAGAGCCGTGAACGTGACCGACGACCCCGGCAACGCGGCGCCCGGCATGCTGGAACTGGTGCGCAGGTTCGTCGACACCGAGGACCTCTACAACGGCCGCGATGCTCTGGCGGACATCGAGGCCGCCACCGCGTGGCTGGCAGGCGAGGGCGTGCTGAGCAACGATCGGCCGATCACGGCCGGTGGCCTGGACGCTCTGCGAAACCTGCGCGGCGCCGTGCGCACGCTGGCCGCGGCCAACACCGCGGGTGAGGAGGCGCCTCGTGAGGCCGTCGAGGCGTTCAACGATCTGGCGGCGCGGCACGCCGCCGTGGTCCGCCTCGACGTCCTGCACGGCGGTGTGGCCGCCTCACTGCGACCACGGGAGGACGGCGCCGGAGGGGCCATCGCGGTGCTGGCGGCCGCAGTGCACCAGGCCGTGCTCACCGGAACGTGGACACGACTGAAGTCCTGCGCCAACCCTGAATGCCGCTGGCTGTTCTACGACGAGTCGCGCAGCCGCACGGCCCGCTGGTGCAGCATGCGCGGCTGCGGCAACATCGTGAAGGCCCGCCGCTACCGCGAGAAGCAGCGCCGCGGCACCTGACCGTTGTCTGCCGTCTCGCGGCGACGATCAGGCAAGCGCGAGTCCCTCGACGGTGACCGGCATGGTGCGGTGACGCCCCCGTGCGGCACGCGCTCCGCGAGTTCGAGACCTTCTGCAACGAGCACCGGCCTCATCAGATCTTCGCCAATGCCCCCGTCGAGGCCGCCGCCTTCACCGGTCACCAGCCCCGACCGAATCGTCAGCTTGGACACGAAGAAGGCAACGTCTGGGCGGGATCGTCAACGAATACGCACGCAAGCGTTGCGGACGCGACCCGACGGCCTACGGGGGAGGTGATCGAACCGGGCCGAGCCGTGAGCCGCTCCGCCTTGCACATCGCCGCTCTATGCGGACGGTCATGGCTGTCAACGGAACCGTACGATCGAGCGAAGGGCAAGGCATGCACACTCGGAGTGTGCTCGCGATCCTGGCATCTGCCGGGGTGGCGTCCGCGGCGCTGGTGGTCGGCGCGTCCCCGGCCAGCGCGGCCGGCCCCTGTGGAAGCGGCTACAGCCGTGTCGGCGTCTACGCCATCCCGGAGAACGGCACCAGAAAGGGAACCCTCGAGGTCTACTACAGCTCAGGAGCGAAAAAGAACTGCGCTCTCACCTACGGATACGGCGCCTGGGCCAATACGGAGAACTGGAAGTCGGTCGGCATACGCCGTTCCGCAACCGGAATCACCCCGTGGGATCACGACTACGGGGACTCCACCTACTACGCGGGTCCGGTATATGTCTCGGCACCGGGCGCCTGCATCGACGTCATTGGTGGCGTCGACGGCGCCGGAATCGATCTGTACGACGTTCACTGCGGCTGAGGGCGTCAGGGAGCCCGAAGGCGGGGGCCGATTGAGGTCGGCTCTGTCGCAGGGGTAGCGGAGGCGTGTGAAATCGAGCCTGGGAGGCTTGTCGTTCCGGGCGTACCGTTTGACGGTGTTCAGCGGCGGGCGTGCTCCAGAGGGCCGACGCCCACGTCGATCGGATCGCCGACCGCCGATATCCGTACCGCCCACGAGAGCTTCGAAGCCGGTGGCCTCCTCGGCAAGGTCGTCATCACCTTCTGAGGCCCAATCGCGTGCTTCGCGACGGATCCGGGGAGGCCGACATCCCTTGCTGCTCATGGCCCGGGCGACAAGGCAGGTGCCGGAGAGCATTCACTGACGCCTCTTGGCACCGGGTGATCAGAAGTGACCGCCAAAGCCGTCGCCGCCGAAGCTGCTCGGCCACGTGGTGGCGTGCCGGGTCGACATCCGGTTGCCCGACGGCGACGGCTCTTTGGGCGGCCAGGGATCTGGGCGTCCCGCCCGTTCCGCGACGGTTCGGAAATGCCGGTGCTCGTACCGGTAACGCTTCTCGGCGAGGACGGCGCGCAGCCCTGTGCCGTTCGGATCTTCGCGGTCGTACCGCTCGAACTGCTCGGTGAGGAAGAGCAGCGGGAGCAGATCCTGGTCGTCGTCTTCGGGCAGATAGCCCGCGTCGACCACGGCCGCGACCGCCTCCGGCTCACGCTTGATTGCGCGGGCCAGAATGGTCCTTCGCAGCCACCGGCGTCTGAGGTCCTCGACCGAGGGGCCGTCCAAGGGACCGAGGTCGCGCAAGGACCGCCGCACGGCTGCGGCCACGTCGTCCGGCAGGTCCGTGTCGAGAATTCCCAGGATCCGGTCGAGGATGGCGTCTTCCCCGATGGTCGACCCGTCGCTGGAGCACATCAACTGCAGGACCCGCTCGTCCGGATCGGCCTCGCGATAGGCCGCGAACTGCCGGGTGAGCAGCAGGAAGACGGGTGTCCAGGCGGGGTCGGCCGGCCGGTGCCCGGCGTCGCGCGCCGCGGCGATCGCCTCGGCGTCACCGAGCATGGCCTGGTCGCACACCACCGTGACGTCCTCCCGGGCCGACAGGTCACGCAACGCGCGGCGGCACCGGTCGTGGACCTGTTCGGGCAGCCAGGTACCGAGATACTCCAGCAGCCGCACGGCCAAGGCGCCCTGTTCGAATGCCGGCAGCAGATCGGGCCGGTCCTTCAGGAGCGCGAGCAGCATCAGGTCGATGTCGCCGGTCTGGGCAGGGGGCCGCGGCAGGTTGGGGTTGGCGCAGACGATCTTCAGGAACGCATTCGGCTCGCCGCTGCGCCACAGGTTGCAGCGGGTCTCATGGCCGGGCGGTGCCGCACCGAGGTAGGTCGGGCCCAGCCGCGCACGCGGCCGGAAGGCGGTTTCCAGGGCGTCCAGCAGGCCGGGCTGGTCGGTGACGGACAACAGGTCGGCCAACCGCTGGCGCAATGTGGGATCGGGGAACCCCAGCGCGGCTTCGACCAGCCGTCCAACCTCCGGATCGCCCCTGTACACGCCGACCGGCGGGCGGGCGGCGGTCGGCGGGAGACAGGCTGTCAGCCGGACCCGCGGCCGGTACGGGGACGTGGGGTCGGCCTCGAGCAGGAACTCCAGCACCGGAACGACTCGCTCCGGCCGCTCGTGGTTGCCGAACCTGAAGGACGCCGCACTCAGCAGGAACCACGCGCCGCGCCAGACCCCGTCGCGATCGGCTCCGCCGGCCGCCCACCACCGGTCGATCCGCTCACGGGCGCGGCTGTTGCGCCCGTAGAGGGCAGCAGCCAGCACGTCCTGGCTGCGTTCTGGGGTGCGCCGCCTACGGAACAGCATCGTTCCATAATGCGTCGCCTTCACGCCGATGGCCATACCGATGGCTCGCGCCCGCAGCTCCACCCGATCCGTTCCACCGGATGAGCTTGTACCTTCAGATGTGGAAAGATCTTGCTGGCAGAGGGTCGGTTCTGCGGTCGCGAAGAACACCTTCAGGTGTCTCCTCGGAAGGCTCGCCGACCCGGTCACCGCGACCTGGACACACGATGGCCTGGAGGAACTCCTCCAACAGCAGGGAGTGAGCTGCTGCAGGCGCATCTTGACCTGCGGGCCGAGCACGGGCACCGGGCGGCCCGATGCACTCGGGTCGGCGGTACCGCAGTGGTCGGCCACGACGGCGCCACTCGGCCCGTCCTTTCTGGCCGACGGTCGGACCGGTGTCTTCCTCGGTGTCGCCTCCGACGATACGGGCCGTGTCGCGGCGTTCGGAGCGCTGTCTCCCGACTTCCGCTGCTTCACGTTCGACGCGCGGGCCAACGGCTACGTTCGCGGCGAAGGCGGCGGCGTCGTGGTCCTCAAGCCGCGCTCCAGAGCGGTCGAGGACGGCGACCGGCTGTACTGCGTGATCACGGCAGGCGGCCGTACCCTCACCACACCGGACCGGCAGGCTCTGCAAGAGGTGCTCCCGGTCGGCCTACGACCGCGCCGGAGTCGACCCGGCGGCGGTGCAGTACGTCGAGCTCCACGGCACCGGGACCAGGGTCGGCGACCCGATCGAAGCGGCCGTGCTCTGCGCGCGGGCGAGTGCTCGCTGGCACTCGCGGACAGGGTCACGGTGTACTCCACTCCGGACTCGGTTGACCGCGCCGAACGGCCCCTCACAGGAGGCGGCGCATCTCTTGTGAGGATGAGGGGCCGTCGGCTGACCGGTTCTCCAGGAGCTTGCCTGGCCGCCGTGCGACGGTGCGTTTCGGGCAGCGCCGGGCTTGGCGCTGAATGTATGCCGCCGGGGCGATGCGGGTGCGGACCAGCACGATGGTGTGTACCGCGCGTTGAGATACCGATCGCCGGAGCGGTTGAGCCGGTGGCGAGTGGTCAGACCTGAGGATGCAGCGATCGGCGCGGTGCCGGCGAACGCGGCCTCGGAGCGGAACCGGCCCGGGGGTGACCAGCTGACCAGGACCTGCGCGGCGCTCATCGAGCCGACGCCGGCCGGCCGCAGAAGTCCGGGCGCCATCGCTTCGACCATCTCGGTTTCCGGTTCCTCGGCCTCGGCGCGGAGCAACTGGAGGCGGATGGCCGGTCGGGCATGTGCGTCTGGGGCTCCGAAACCCTCCGGACAACGCTCCATCGTGGGCTGACAGCGCACTCGGGCACCGGAACGACCCGATCTGCGTTGAGGAGTTCGGGCAACATCTAGATCTCTGCCGTTCTCCGGGGAGAAGAGGAACTGCGCGATGATCGGTGAGCAAGGGGCCGAACGGCCGACACGGCTGGTGGACCTGTCCGCCGGGCCGGTGGAGTACCGGCTGGAGGAGCGCGGCCCCCGCACTGTGCTGATGCTGCACGGCGGGCACATGCGCGCCGGAATCGCGCTGGGCGAGGAGGTGTTCGCCGAGGCCGGTCACACCATCCTGGCGGTCTCGCGTCCCGGCTACGGCCGTACCCCGCTGGGCACCGGCACCACCCCGGACCGGTTCGCCGATGTGCTCGCCGGCCTGTGCGCCCACCTGGGTATCGGTTCCCTGGCCGGCGCGGTGGGCCAGTCGGCCGGGGGCCCGACCGCACTCGCGCTGGCGGCCCGCCACCCCGACCTGGTCGAGCGCCTCATCCTGCAAAGCGCCGTCGGGCTGCTGCCCTGGCCCGACCGCCGTACCCGCATGGCCGGCGGGGTGGCCTTCCACCCGCGCGCCCAAGCGGCCACCTGGGCACTGATCCGCGCCCTGAGTCGCCGCGCCCCCGATCTCGCCCTGAGGGTGCTGCTGCCCGACCTGACCTCGCGTCCCGTCGCCGAACTGCTGACCGGCCTTCCCGCCGCCCACCGCACGGCGCTGCTGGAGCTGTTCACCCAGATGCGCTCGGGCTCGGGCTTCCGCAACGACATGCGCATCATGGCCGCCCCCGCCACCTCAGCCCAGGCGGCCCGGCAGGCGGCGCGGCTCCGGCAGCCGACCCTGGTGATCGCTTCCCGCGACGACGGATCGGTCACCTACGCCCACGCGGGATCCTTGGCCGAGACGATCCCGCACGCCCGCCTGCTCATCAGCACCGCCCCCAGCCACATGATCTGGCTTGCCGAGGACTACCCCGACATCGCCGCCGACATCACCGGCTTCCTCACCAAGCCCGCCTGACTCACCTGCGCGGCCGTCGGCATCGCGCCCCACTGCATCGCGCCCCACTGCATCGCTGGCCCCAGCGGGATCGCCGGCTCCAGGACCACCGTTCCGATCCTTCTCGCGGGCCGATCGTCTGCCCGTGGCCGGCTGGCCCTGGTCACGGCCGGTGGGACGGGGCTTGGCGGGTCCGCTCCCATTCGGCCAGGAGGCGCGGGAAGCCTTCGGCCATGAACGCGTACATGTCGCGCATGTTCTCCAGCCGCTCGCGCCGTCGCGGGTCGTCCCCGACGACGGCCAGGCCGTGCTCGGCCAGTTCCTGGAACCGCTGGAATTCGGCCATCTTCGACCGGAAGGCGCGGCCGAAGACGTCCCGGGTCAGCCGGTAGCGGTCGCGGCGGGCTCCGGGACGGCGGAACCGCTCGACCAGGCCCGCCTGCGCCAGCCGGCCGACCGCGACGCTGATGCTGCTCTTGGCGGCGCCGAGCTCCTCACGCAGTTCCGGAAGGTCCATGCCGTCGTCATCGGAGAGCAGCAGGACGCCCATGACCCTTCCGGCGGTCCTGCTCAGGCCGAGCCGTTCGAAGTACAGGCCGGCCTCTTCGACGAAGTCCTCGCTGCTCATGGCACTGCTCACTGCACCGCGCTCGCTCTCATGGTTTCTCGCGCCCGTCCCACCGTGGTTTGATCTGTTCGGATCGATCCGAACAGATCGGATCGTATGGCCGGGGAGGGCCCATGTCGACCAGTCCGCTCACGATCGCCATCACGGGCGCCAACTCGGGGATCGGTCTGCGTGCGGCCGTCCTGCTGGCGCGCGAAGGACACCGGGTGTACGCGCTGTGCCGCGACCCCGGCCGCGGCCGGGCCGCGCTTGAGGCCATCAACAGGACCGCGGCGAGCCACCGGGCGCGCCTTGTGATCGTCGACATGGCGGACTCCGGCGCCATCGACCTCGCCGCCGCCCGGGTGGCCGAGGAGGTCACGCACCTGGACCTCCTCATCAACAATGCCGCCGTCTTCGACCAGGCCATCCGCGAACCCCGCTTCACATCCGCCGGCCATGAACTGTTCTGGGCGACCAACCACCTGGGGCCGCATCGGCTCGCCGCCGCGCTCAGCCCGCTCCTGGCCGCCGCGCCACGCCCGCGGCTCATCTCCGTGGCCAGCAAGGGGCTGATCTCCATGCCCCGTATCAAAATCCGATTCGACCGGTTGGACGATCCCTCCTGGTACAGCCCGGCCAAGGCGTACTACCACGCCAAGCTCGCCCAGATCATGACCACGTACCACCTCGCTCTTCACACCGAAGGGCGGCTGGACGTGGCATGCGTGCGCGTGCCGCAGGTGCGCCTGGACCCCGAACGCGTCGCGGCCATGCCGCGCCCCTTGCGCATGCTGTACGCATCTGCCCGTGTGATGTCGGCGCCGCCAGAACGGCTCGGCCAGACCTACGCCTCCGTCGCCGGGCGGGATGAGACCTGGGACGCCTGCGCCGACCCCGCCGGAGATGAGCGCGCCCGGCTCCGCGGCATCTACATCGACGAGAACCTGCGTCCCGTCAACGCGCCCGCGTTCGCCTACCAGGCGGCCGCCCGCGCTCGCCTGTGGACGCTGACCCAGCAAGCCACCGGCAACCCGCGATGGGCCGTCCTAGAAGGTGCCTAAGACCGGCATCCGTGACCGTGGTCACGCACGGCTGCTCCTCCTCGGGTCGAACCGACCCGAGGAGGAGGGCTGACAACGGTGTCGGCCCATGCCCGATCAGAGGCCGCGCCGGCCGGCCCACCCCGATACGACTGGCACTGTCCAAGCCGGCCCGGTTCGAGCCGGGGACGAGCTGGAGCTATCCCAACACCGACTACGTGCCGGCCCGGGGCACCGTGGTGCTGGACGCCTCGCCGGAGCACCCCAAACTGCACGCCCACTATGAGGAAGCTGGCAGGCAGAAGACGATCAACATCACCCGCCGCGCCCCCTTCTTGGCCGAGATGTGCACCCCGGCCCGACGGGCATCCCGAACATGGCCTACGAGCTGGGGGTGTTCGTGCAGAAAACGGACTGCGGCCGCACCGTCGTCACCCACAACGGCGGCACGGCCCTGACCGCCGTCCTGAACTGGGCGGGCGACGCCGACCTGTCCATAGCGACAGCGTTCCAGAACGCCCGGCAACGGCTCGTCAACGAGGTGTTCTGCGGCGAGCAGGCCGATCCGGCTCAGCCGGCGGACTGAACACCTGAGACCTGTAGGACAGACGCCGTTGCCGGCGGAGGTCGGGCCAGCCAAGAGCTCGTTGGCGGCGAAGGTGTGGTGCCCGGTTTCGCCGGTGAAGCCTGGGCCGATGTCGCCGACCAGGGCCGTGCCGGGGCCGTCGGCCATCCCTTGAGGATCGGGATGTGGTGTACCAGTCGCGGCATGGAGGAGGGTTCAAGATCACCGTGTGTGAAGAACAACCTGGACACCCTTGTGATCGCGCTCTTCGTCAAGTGCGACGAAGACGTACGGGGTCCACCTGTCCGCGGAGACCGGGGAGGTGCACGGATTCCTCGGTCCCAACGGCTGGGAAATCCACCACGATTCGCATCCTGCTCGGCGTCCTGCGGGCCTACGCAGGACAGGTCAGGCTGCTGGGCGGTGACCCGTGGGCCGACGCGGTCGGCCTGCACCGCCGCCTCGCCTACGTTCCCGGCGACGTGGACTGTGGCTCAACCTGACCGGGGCGAGACGATCGACCTGTTCGCGCGGCTGCGCGGCGGCACCGACCCGGCCTGCCGCGACGCGCTGTGCGAACGGTTCGACCTCGACCCCACAGCAGGGCCGCACCCGCTCCAAGGGCAACCGGCAGAAGGTCGCGCTGGTCTCGGCGCTCGCGGCGATGTCGACCTGCTGCTCAACGAGCCCACCGCTGGCCTGGACCCGCTGATGGAGGCGGTGTTCCAGGAATGCATCCGTGAGGCGAAGGAGGCCAGCCACATCCCCGCCCAGGTGGAGGCGCTGGCCGACCCGTGTCTCGATCGTCCGGCAGGGCCGCGTGGTGGAGTCCGGCAGGCTGGCCGAGCTGCGCCACCTGACCCGCACCACCGTCACCGCGACCACCGGCCGGGACGCCGCGGACCTGGCGACGCTGCCCGCGTGCACGACTACCGCGCCGAGAACGGCCAGGTCCGCGTCGACGTCGACGGCGACCGCCTGCCCGACGCCGTCCGCCGCCTCGGAGAACTGGACCTGTGCGCGCTGACCACGTCGAACAGCTCCTGCTGCGCCACTACGGCGGCGAACTGGCATACCGGGGCGACGCGACGATGGGCGGACCTCATGACCGCGAGTGCCCTCGACGCGCCGACCCGCATCAGGCCAGGCGGCACGCTGACGGGCACGGGCACGCTGCTGCGGTTCATACTGCGCCGCGACCGCTTCCGATTCCCCGCCTGGACCGTCGGTCTCACAGCGCTCGGGGTTACTTCGGCACCGCCCTGAGCACCGTGTTCGCCGTGGCTACGACGACCTGACCATCGAACGCTTCCTCGCCGGGCAGTACGGCCTCTCCATCATGGTCGGTGCGGGGCTGATGGGTCTGCTGACCGTCGTCCGGCACACCCGCAGAGCGTGCGGGCCGCGCGGTGGTCCGCGCCGACGTCGCCGGCCGCGTCGCCCAACTCACCGCCCCCCGGCGGTGGCGGCGCGCGCCCCGGGCGTCCCGTGCCGCCGGCTGGCTGCGCGACGCGCGGACCCTGGCGTTTCGCCTCCACCGTGCCGACCTCATCGGCTGGAGCATCGCCCTGCTGGTCGCCGGAACGGCCTACGGCGCGTTCACCCGGCCGCTGGTCGACGGATTCGCCGACGCTCCCGAGGACTTCGTCGCCGTCATGGGCGGCGCCGATGACATGCTCGACGGCTACCTCGGCCTGATGGGCCTGACCATGGCACTGATGGTCACCGTCTTCGCGATCCTGGCCGTCCAGTCGGTGCGCGGGGAGGAGTCCGGCGGACGCACCGAGCCGGTGCCGGCCACCGCCGTGAGCCATACCGGCCGGCTCGGCGGGCACCTCGCGGTCACCGCTCGGGGCGTGCCATGGCTGCTGCTCGTCGCGGGCCTGGCCACCGGCGCCGCTGCCGCGCTCTGCCTCAGGTCAAGGCCCCGCTTCAGCAACCCGGCGCCGTCATCGGTGTGACGGGGGTGGGTACTGACCGGACTCGGTCGGCCGGATCTTCCGGTAGCCGACGACCGTCGTGCAATTCGCTCACCGGGACGCGGATCGGCAGGACCGGGTGCATATACAGGTGGTCTGCTCGGCTGAATCCCGTTAAGGTCGTGGTTCGGTGTGCCGGGAAGTCTGGTCGGCGGTTTTGATCGATCGTTCCCGAGGAGCGCCAACCGATGATCGCCCTGCTCACCGCCTTCGCGGCCTTGCTGCTGCTGGCCGTACTGGTGTCCAGTCTGGCCAATCGCACGATCCTTTCCACGGCGGCGTTGTTCCTGGTCGGCGGCTTCTTGCTGGGCGACGGTGCCAGCGGAGTGGTGTCGCTCAAGGCGGGCGATCCGCTGGTCGCCGGGCTGGCCGAGTTGGCGTTGTTCGCGGTGTTGTTCACCGACGGCATGCACGCCGGCTGGCGCGACCTGCGCAGCGCTTGGCGGCTGCCCGGGCGCGCCCTGGGGTGGGGGCTGCCGCTGACGCTGCTGGTGACCGCCCTGCTGGCGTATTACGTCGCCGGCCTTGGCTGGGTCGAGTCCCTGCTGGTGGCAGCGGTGCTGACCCCGACCGACCCGGTGTTCGCGGCGGCGCTGGTGGGCAACGATCGCGTGCCGCCGCGCCTGCGGCACCTGCTGAACGTGGAGTCCGGCGTCAACGACGGGCTGATCCTGCCGTTCGTGGTGCTGTTCCTGGCCATCGCCCAGGGATCGCACGATCTGCACCTGACCGAACTGGGCTCGGAGCTGGGACTGGGCCTGGTCATCGGTGTGGCCGTGCCGTGGGCGGCGATCATGCTGGAGCGGACCCGGCTGTTCGCGATCGCGCCCAAGTACGAACCCCTGAACGCGGTGGCGATCGGGCTGCTGGTGCTGGCACTGGGGAAGGCCACCCACGGGAACCTTTTCCTGGCCGCGTTCGCCGCCGGGATCACCGTGGCCACCATCGGCGACCAGCACCGTGAGGCGTTCGAGGAGTTCGGCGAACTGGTCGCCGAACTGCTCAAGCTGGCCGCGCTGCTGGTGTTCGGCGCGCTGCTGACCCCGGCCTTCCTGGGCGAGGTCGGGATGGCCGGGTGGGTGTTCGCGGTGCTGGCGCTCGTGCTGGCCCGTCCGGTGGCCATCTGGGTCTCGTTCCTGAGATCGGGGCTGACCACTCGGGAGCAGGCAGCCGTGATGTGGTTCGGCCCCAAGGGCTTCGCCTCTGTGGTGTACGGACTGCTGGTGCTGGAGTCGGGCATCGCCGCCGCCGACCACATCTTCCATCTGGTCGCGGCGACCATCGTCCTGTCGATCCTGGCGCACTCCTCCACCGACATCGTGGTGGCCCGCGGATTCGACGACGAGCGAGAGGTCCCCGCTTGGCACGGCCCGGTGCTGGGGCGGGCGCGCACTCTCGCCCGCCGCCCTGGGCGCTCGGAGCCGCCCCCGGCCGGTGACGGCCAGGCCTGACAAGGAGTTGATCACGGCAGCGTGGGCATGCGGGTGGGAGGTCATGGGAACCGACATTCCAGGTGCATCCCACGTTCCAGCAGTTCTTCGATGAGGCGATCGCCTCATCGAAGGTGAAGCAGCCACCAGGACTCGCGCCGGATACCGCGGTGGCCAAGTCAGCCTGCTGGTCGCACAGCCGGCCACCGATGACCCCGGCGTCGTCCAGCACGCCTCCGCGCCGTGCTCGTCACCTCTCTCACGGCCACCGTGGCCGCACTCCTCCTGTTCCGTCGGCGTGCCAGAGCCCACCCCTCGCCGGCCCGCCCCGGTGGCGGGGGGTGACGTCTCGAGCCGTGCGCGGAGAAACAGCGCAGGTCGCGGTTACGGCACCAGGCGACATTCGTGGCGGGCTGGACGGAACAAGGCCGTGGGGTCCGCATGTCGCGGGGCCGGGACACTCATCACGGTCTAGGGGCGAGTTCGCATCCCGGCCGGCCGCGTACGGGGCCGTACCGCGTACCCGGTCACCGGACCGTGACGGTCGCCGCGGCGACGATCGTGAACGCCGGCGTGGCCTGGAACAGGGGTAGGCCGAACACCGCCCCCACGCGCCCCGTGAAGGCTTCGCCACTGAGTGCCGACGCATCTGGCGGCCGCCGAGTCGCTCTGAACTGGGCGTTGCCTTCCCATCGCTGAACCCGGCCGACGTCTGGCAGATCCATCGCCGGATTCTCCGTCGATGAAGGAAGCCAGGTCTGGCGATCCCGTCGCCAATACGTACTTCCAAGTTCCAATACGTTCATCTAGTGTCCTGGATATGCATCCAGTCACGGGGCGGGGGGACCGGCCGCCGGAGGACCTGACCGCGCGGGCCCGGATCAGGGACGCCGCGCTCGCCCAGTTCGCCGAGCGCGGGTTCAAAGGCGCGACGATCAAGGGGATCGCCGAGGCGGCGGGGGTGTCGCACGGGCTCCTGCAGCATCACTTCGGCTCCAAACAGGAGCTGATCCAGGCCTGTGACGACTACGTGGTCGAGGCCTTCGGGGGACTGGACAAGTTCGGCGTCACCAGCGGCGAGATCGGCAACCCGGACTTCATGGCCGAGCTGTTCGCCAGGAGTCCGCTGATCACCCGTTATGTCGCCCGGGCGATGGTCGAGGGGTCACCGACGGCGTCCGCGCTGTTCGAGACCGGCGCCGCGGTGTCGGAGGACTTCCTCAGCCGGATGTGGCCCGAGCGCTTCCCCGCCGGGTCGGACAGGGCGCGGGACGCTGCCGCTGTGATGGCGGCCATGCACCTGTCCACGGTGGTGCTGCACGAGCAGCTGTCCCAGCGCATGGGGGGCGACGTGCTGGCGCCCGAGAACTCCTCCCGCGTCGCCATGGCGATGTTCGACATCTACACCTGCATGGCGGAGTTCGTCGCCTCCGGAGTCGGCGACGAGATCCGCGACGCGGTCGTCAAGCAGCAGTCCCCACCCTCGATGAAGGGACAGGACGATGAGTGAAGCCATCCGAACCTCCGGCCTGGTGAAGACGTTCGGGCGAACGCGCGCGCTGGACGGTCTGGACATGGTCGTCGAGGCGGGGGAGGTGCACGGCTTCCTGGGCCCGAACGGGGCCGGGAAGACCACCACCCTGCGGGTCCTGCTCGGGCTCCTGCGAGCGGACGCGGGCACGGCCCGGCTCCTGGGGGAGGACCCCTGGGAGAAGGCGGTCGAACTGCACCGCAGGCTCGCCTACGTTCCGGGCGATGTGACCCTGTGGCCGAGCCTGACCGGTGGCGAGGTCATCGATCTGCTGGGGCGGTTGCGCGGCCAGGCCGACGGGAGCCGCCGTGACGAGCTCATCGAACGGTTCCAGCTCGACCCCAGGAAGAAGGCCCGCACCTACTCCAAGGGCAACCGGCAGAAGGTCGCCCTGATCGCCGCGCTGGCCTCGGACGTGGAGGTGCTGCTGCTGGACGAGCCGACCTCGGGCCTGGACCCGCTGATGGAGGCGGTGTTCCGCGAGTGCGTCGGCGAGGAACGAGAGCGCGGGCGCACGGTCCTGCTCTCCAGCCACATCCTGTCCGAGGTGGAGGCCCTGTGCGAACGGGTGAGCATCATCCGGGACGGGCGGATCGTCGAGACCGGGACGCTCGCCGACCTGCGGCACCTCACCCGCACCTCCGTCACGGCTGAGCTGTCGGTTCCGCCGGACGGGCTGGAGAGCCTGCCCGGCGTCCACGACCTGCACATCGACGACCGCCGGCTGAGCTGCCAGGTCGACACCAGGCACATCGGCGCGGTGGTCACCCATCTCGGCTCGCTCGGGCTGCGCGACATCTCCGTCCAGCCCGCCACCTTGGAAGAGCTGTTCATGCGCCACTACCGGACAGGCGCGGAGGAGCAGGCGGCGGTGACGCGATGACCTCGGTGGCGACACGGCGCGGGCGCGCGCCGGCGACCTCTTCCAGCGGGCCGCTGACCGGGACCCGCCCGCTGATCCGGCTGATCCTCCGGCGCGACCGTGTGTGGCTGCCGGTCTGGATGCTGATCACCCTGGGCGTGGTGACCAGCCGTGCCAACAGCGTGGACACCGTCTATCCCGACGCGGCCGCACGCCAGGCGCGCTACCAGGACGTCATGGTGGACGTCCCGATGTTCAAGCTGTTCCAGGGGCCGGCCTACGCCGACACCGCTCCCGCGCTCATCGCGCAGGAGAGCTTCGGCGGCGCCACCATCATCGCGGCGCTGGGTGCCGCGATCTTCCTGGTGCGGCACACCCGCGGCGAGGAGCAGGCGGGCCGTCGGGAACTGGTGGGGGCGTCCGCGGTCGGCCGGCACGCCCAGCTCGCCGCGGCCCTGGTCGTCGTGCTCGCCGCCGGCGCGATCCTGGCCGTGATCTCGGCCGCCGGGCTGGCGAGCGCGGGGATGCCCACCGGCGGCTCCTACGCCCTGGGCCTGGCCGTGGGCTGCGCGGTGTGGATCGCGGCCGGGCTGGCCGCGGTGACCGCCCAGATCACCGAGAGTTCCCGCGCGGCGGGCGCGACCGCCATCTCGCTGTTCATCGGCATGCACTTCCTGCGCGGGGTCTTCGACATGGGCGAGGGCACCGTGCGATCGCTCGGCTGGCTGATCCCCAACGCCTGGCTCCAGCGCACCCGCCCCTACGCCGACGAACGCTGGTGGCCGTTCCTGCTCGCCCTCGCCCTGACGGTCGTGCTGGTGCGGCTGGCGTTCACACTGGCCTCCCGCCGCGACCTCGGCGCCGGTCTGATGACCGCGCGTCCCGGCCCGGCCAGAGCGCCCGCGGGGCTGCGCAGCCCGTTCGCGCTGGTCTGGCGCCTGCACCGGCCGATGGCGGTGGCCTGGACGTGCGCCGCGGTCGCCATCGCGCTCCCCACCGGATTCGCCGGGGCGGAGGCGATGGAGGAGTACGCCGACAGCGCCCGCATGAAGGAATGGGCCGCCGCGATGGGCGGCGGCGCCTCTCCGGGCGATGCGTTCTTCGCCTACATCGCCTTCACCACCGGCTTCCTCATCACGATGTACGCGATCATGAGCCTGCTGCGGCTCGGCCAGGAGGAGAACAGCGGCCACGCCGAGCTCCTGCTGTCCACGCCGGTCGACCGTATGCGCTGGGCCGCCGGGCACCTGCTCGTCGCACTGGCCATCCCGGTCGTGCTGCAGTTCGTCCTCGGGCTGTGCTTCGGGCTGGGCAGCGGTGAACTGGGCGACATGCTGATCACCACGCTGAGCCTGGTCCCCGCCGTGTGGGTGATGGTCGGGATCGCCATGGCCGCCTACGGCCTCCTCCGCCGGGGCGCCGCGGTCATCGGGTGGGGAGCGCTGGTCGTGGCGCTGGTCGCCGAGTTCGGGCAGCACCTGGGATGGCCCGAGTGGACCTTCAAGGCGTTGTCCCCGTTCGCCCACGTGCTGCCCTTCTTCGGACGTCCCAGCATCCTCACGCTGGCCGTCCTCACCCTCATGGCGGCCGCCCTGTCCGCCGCGGGTCTGTTCGGCGTGCGGCGCCGAGACCTCGCCGCATGACGCCGGCCCGGCTCTGAACGAAGAAGTGGCGGCCTCCTCGGGAGAGGAGACCGCCACTTCTCTACGCGGGCAGGTTTCAGGATGGCCCGAGTCTCACCGGGAGGCGGAGGAGTTGCCGCGCGCCGGGGAGCGGCTGCCATTCCAGCCGCTCGGGCGGCACGGCCCGTACCGGAGCTTGGCATCGACCACGGGACTGCACCGGCGCAGCAGCTCCGCATCATCGCGCAGCGATGCGAGCTGGTCGGGATGGCTCACGAGGGCCGCGATGCCGTTGCCGATGAGGTGCGCGGTCGTCTCGTGCCCGGCGATCGTCAGCGTCGGCACCACGGTCACCAGCTCGGTCTCGGTGAGCTGGCCGCCGTCCTCGTCCCGCGCCTGGACCAGGGCGGTGAGGAGGTCGTCGCCGGGATCCTCCCGCCGCCGTTCGATCAGGGGGAAGGCGGCGACGAGCGCGGCCGGCGGAGATGCCGACCTGGACCAGCGACTCGGCGCCGAGTGGTCGACGGTGATCGTTGCATCCTTGGCGTCGGGTTTTGCCTTCGCCGCGGAACACCCCGGTGATGCCGTGCGCCATCCGGCCCGGCACGTTGAACCGCACCTGCCGGCGAGCGGCGCCGTTCCGCACTGCGGACCGGGGCATTGCTGGTGATCTGGGTCACCGCCCAGAGTGGCGCAAGCGCAACACGGTCGTCACATCGGTGACGAACCCCCGGACGCGCTGACGGTTTCGTGTCGACTCTGGTGAGGCAAGCGTGGAAAGTGAATCGGACCCGGTGCCGCGGTTCTTCGTGGGAACCGACGTCGGTGGAACCTTTACCGACCTCGTCGTTCTCCGCGACGGGCGCCCTCCCCGGTTGTTCAAGTCGCCGACCACCCCGCACGACCGGTCCGAAGGCGTGGTCAACGCCCTGCGCTTGGCCGCGGAGTCCTACGGGACGGACCTGGCGGGGTTCTGCGCCGCGATCGGCTACTTCGCGCACGGCACGACGGCGGCGACGAACGCGCTGATCGAGCGTAAAGGCGCCCCTACCGCGCTGCTCACCACGCGGGGGTTCAGCGACACGATGCTCATCCAGCGGTCGATGACGTCGTGGGTGGGCATGGGCGCGGCGACCGGGCACTACAGCCGGCGCCGCAACCCCGACCCGATCGTTCCGCGCTCCCGGATCGTGGAGATCACCCAGCGCGCCGACGCGCGGGGCGAAGAGATCGTCGCGCTGGACGAGGAGGAGGTGCGCGGCACCCTGCGGCGGCTGCGGGAGGAGGGCGTGCGGGCCCTGGCGGTGTCGTTCCTGTGGTCGTTCGTCAACGGCACGCACGAGGAGCGGGTCGCCCAGATCATCGCCGAGGAGTGGCCCGAGGCCTATCTGACCCTGTCCCACCAGGTCGCGCCGGTCATCGGGGAGTACGAGCGGTCCGCCACGACCGTGGTCAACAGTTACCTGGGGCCGGTCATCCGCGACTACATCGCGGGCCTGGAGGGGCGACTGCGCTCGACCGGGTTCACCGGCGACTTCTCCATCATGGACTCCGGTGGCGGAGTCATGCGGGCCGAGGACGCCGCCCGCCGCGCATCGTCCATGCTCACCTCCGGCCCGGCAGGCGGTGTGCTCGCCTCGTCCGCGCTGGCCGCCCGGCTCGGGCACCCGAACGTCATCACCTCCGACATGGGCGGCACCAGCTTCGACGTCGGTCTCATCATCGATGGCGAGCCGCTGGTCGAGCGGATCAGCGAGGTGGGAGACCTGCACCTGGCGCTGCCGCGGATCAAGGTGACCGCGATCGGCGCCGGCGGCGGGTCCCTGGCGGCGGTGGACGAGTCGGGCGTACTGGTCGTCGGCCCCGAGAGCGCCGGATCGGTGCCCGGCCCGGCCTGCTACGGCCGGGGCGGCGACCGGCCGACGGTCACCGACGCCGACGTCGTGCTGGGCATCATCGATCCCGCCCGGTTCCTGGGCGGCCGCATGCCGTTGGAGCGTTCCCTGGCAGAGAAGGCCATCCGCGCCCACATCGCCGATCCGCTCGATCTGAGCGTGGAGGAGGCCGCGGCCGGCATCCGCAAGGTCGCCGACAACCAGATGGCCGACCTGCTGCGCAAGGTGACCGTCGAGCAGGGCCACGACCCCCGCGACTTCGTGGTCTACGCCTACGGCGGCGCCGGGCCGACCCACGCTTATGCCTACACCGAGGCCGCCGGCATCGCGACGCTCGTGGTCCCGCCGACCTCGACCGTGCATTCGGCCTACGGCACGGTGACCTCGGACCGGTACCGGGCGGTGCAGACCACCGAGGTGAACCGCACGCCCCCGGGAGCGCGGGACCCGGCCGCCCATCTGGACGCCGAGCGAATCACCGCGACCTTCGACGCGCTGGCCGAGCGGTGCCGGGCCGACCTGGACGGCGACCCGCGCGCCCGCCTGTCGCGTGTGGCCTACCTGAAGTTCCGCCGCCAGTCCCACGAGCTCCCGCTCGCGGTGCCGGACGGTCCGGTGACCACCGGCGTCCTGCGTGAGCTGATCCAGGAGTTCCGCAGCGCCTATGAGCGGATCTACGGCGCCGGCACCGCGCTGCTGGGGGCGGGCGTGGAGATCCACACGCTGAGGGTGGAGGGCCGGGTGAAGGTCACCGACGTCCGGGAGGGCGCCTACCCGGGGTCGGCCGACCCCGACGCCGCGCTCATCGGCGAGCGGGAGGTGCACTTCCCCGAGACCGGCCGCATCGCCACCCGCGTGTACCGGGGGGAGGGGCTGGGCGCGGGAGCGGCCCTGCGCGGCCCGGCGATCTTGGAGTTCGCCGGCACCACCGTGGTCATCGGCCCGTCCCAGGCGCTCCAGGTCGACCAGCACAGCAACCTCGTCATCGACTGCAAGGGGGAGGCGTGACCACCACCGCCACCGACACCGCCACCGACACGGTCGACCCGATCACCTTCGAGGTGATCCGGCACCGACTGCTGGCCATCACCGACGAGCAGGGCGCCACCCTGGCGGCGATCTCCGGGTCCACCCACGTGGTCGAGGCCAGCGACTACAACGTCGGGCTCTACCTCCCCGACGGCTCGGTCGCCGCGATGGGCCGCACGATCCTGTCGCACGCCTCCTCCATGGCCGCCATCACCCGGTCGGTCATCGAGGACTGCACCGAGGACCCCGGCATCGCCCCCGGCGACATGTTCATCGTCAACGACCCGTGGAAGGGCACCGTCCACGCCCAGGACGTCGGCCTCATCGCGCCGATCTTCTTCGACGGTGAACTGCTCGCCTGGACCGGCGCCATGTGCCACATGGTCGACGTCGGGGGCATGACCCCCGGCAGCTTCTGCATCGACGCGACCGACTCCTACCAGGAGGGCCTGCAGATGCCGCCGACCAAGCTGGTCGACGGCGGCAAGGTCCGCACCGACGTGTGGAACCTGATCCTCGCCCACACCCGGATGGCACCGACCGTCAACCTGGACCTGCGGGCGCTCATCGGCGCGAACAACACCGCGGTCCGCGCGATGACCGCGCTGGCCGACAAGTACGGGGCCGCCACCGTCCGCACGGTCATGGCCAACCTCATCGGCCTGTCGGAGAAGCGGCTGCGCAACCGGCTGGCCAAACTGCCCGATGCCCGCCTGCACTCGCGCGCCTACCTTGACAACGACGGGGGGTTGGCCCAGTCGCGGGAGAACGCGACCTACGAGATCGACCTGGTGCTGACCAAGCGTGGCGACACGCTCCACTTCGACTTCTCCGGATCGTCGCCGCAGGCCAAGGGCTACATCAACTGCGCCTACTCCGGGATGATGGCCGGGATCGCCGCCGCCCTGCTGCCCACGCTGGCCTTCGACGCCCCCTGGAACGAGGGCTTGTTCAAGCCGGTCGAGGTGGAGTGCCCCGACGGGCTGATCTGCAACGCCTCGCGTCCCGCGGCGGTCAGCGGCGGCGCGCTGGAGGCCGGCTGGCTGGTCGAGATGACGGCCACCGAATGCCTGTCGAAGCTGGCGGCCTGCTCGGACGAGCTGCTGCGCGAGGCGCAGGCCGGCCCGGCCGGCGGGCCGGACAAGTTCGTGCTCACCGGAGCCGGCGAGAACGGCGCCCGGCAGACGTATGTGATCATGGACTGCCTCGCCACCGGCGGCGCGGCCTACGCCCACCGCGACGGCGCCTGGACCCAGGGCCAGCACAACATCGAGCGGCAGCGCATCTCCAACGTCGAGGCCGTTGAGATGGATTCGCCCCTGCTGTACCTGTGGCGCGGCCTGGTCGCCGACTCCGGCGGCGCCGGCCGGCACCGCGGCGGCATGAGCATGGGCGCGGTCTACACCGTGCACGGGGGGCGCGACGTCACCGCGCTGAACTCCGCGCACGGCTGGGAGGTGCCCAACTCCACCGGCATCTTCGGCGGCTACCCCGGTGCCCAGAACACCCGCACGGTCGTCAAGCACAGTGACGTCAGGGCGCGGCTGGCCGCCGGGCGGATCCCCTCGGTCGAGGAGCTGTCGGGGGAGCGTCCGGTGATGCGCGGGCGGCAGGGCCTCTACCACCTGGGCGAGGACGACATCCTGGCGACCGTTCCGCAGGCGGGCGGCGGCTGGGGCGACCCGCTGGACCGGGCCGCCGAGCACGTCCAGGCCGACCTGGATTTCGGGGCGATCACCGCGCAGGCGGCCGTGCGCCTCTACGGGGCGGTGCTGTCGGAGGACGGCCGCGTCGATCCCGGCGCCACCGCGGCCCGGCGTGAACGGCTGCGGGCCGCGCGGCGCGCGCTGCCCGCCGACAAGCCGCTGCCCGAGCCGCCGGCGGGGCCGCGGACCCGGCTCCACCCGGTGGGCGACGGCCTGGAGATCGTCCAGGCGGGAGGCCGGCGGTGGGTCGCCTGCGCCTGCGGCTGCGTGCTGTCCGCGGCCGACGAGGTGTGGCGGGCGCACGCCACCGTGGAGATCGGCCACGACGTGCACGAGTTCGGCCACGCCACCCGGCTGGACCCGGACCTGGAACTGCGCCGCTACACCTGCCCGGCCTGCGGCCGGCTCCAGGCGACCGACGTCGTCCGGCGAGGCGACGCCCACCCCGACGACATCCGCTTCCTGGCCGCGAGGGAGGGGTGATGGGACACCTGGCTCTGGCCGCCGCCACCTCCCACGTGGGCGCGATCGTCAAGAACGCGCAGGCCGACCCCGAGGTCTCCGCGATCCTGCACCAGGCCTGGCGGCGCCTCGACGCCGAGATCGCCGCGGCCGATCTGGACGCCGTCGTCCTGGTCGCCACCGACCACTACGAGACGTTCGGGCTGGAGAACTACCCCGCCTTCTGCCTCGGACTGGCCGAGGAGCACCACGGCTGGGCGGAGTTCGGCAACCCCGGCGGCACCGTGCCGGGACGGCCGCGGCTGGCGGCGGCACTGCTGGACGGGCTCACCGCCCGCGGGTTCGACCTCGCGCGCTCCCACACCATGGCACTGGACCACAGCTTCACGGTGCCGCTGGCCAAGCTGCCGGCGGCCGCGGCGGCCGGTGTCGTCCCGCTGTTCGTCAACTGCAACACCCCGCCGCTGCCGTCGCTGCGCCGCTGCCTGGACCTGGGCGCCGCACTGCGCGAAACCGTCCGGGCGCTCCCCGACGGCTCCCGGGTCGGTGTCATCGGCACCGGCGGGCTGTCCCACTGGGTCGGGCTGCCCCGCTTCGGAGAGATCAACGAAGAGTTCGACACCCGGCTGCTGGAACTCCTCGAACAGGGCCGGGCGGCGGACGTCGCGGACTGGGACGACGCCCGGATCCTGGACGAGGCCGGCAACGGCGCGCTGGAGATCCGCACCTGGCTGATCGCCGCGGGCGCGGCCGGAGGCCCCGCCCGCGTCCACGCCTACCGGCCCATGCCCGCCTGGACGGTCGGCATCGGCATCAGCGCGTTCGAGGTGACGCCGTGAGCATCGTCGGCCTCAACCACCTCGCCCGGGACCTGGAACACGATCCCGACGTCCTGCGATCCTTCCGCGCCGCGCCGGAGCCGGTCCTGGCGGGTTACCGGCTCACCGGCGAGGAGCGGCGCGCGGTCGCCGCCAAGGACGCGACCTGGCTGCTGGCGCACGGGATGAACCCCGTGGCGCTGCGCAACCTCATGGTCGTCCTCGGCGTGGCCCACCAGGACATGTACGCCGCCGCGGAGGGATCCTGACATGGCCGCCCTCGACGGCCGCGGCGGCGTGCCGCAAGGGGACGCCGACATCGGCCTCCACGAGCGGCAGGCGGCTCCGGTGCTCCAGCTGCGCCAGGTCCGCAAGGCCTTCGGTGGCGCGCAGGCACTCGCCGGCGTCGACTTCACGCTGCTGCCGGGCGAGGTGCACGCCCTGGTGGGGATGAACGGGGCGGGCAAATCGACCCTGGTCGAGCTCATCTGCGGCGCGTTCACCCCGGACGCCGGCGACATCGTCATCGACGGGCAGCACCGGTCCGCGCTCACGCCGCGCCGCGCCCACGCGGCCGGTGTGAGCATCGTCCACCAGAAACGCACCCTGGTGAACGGCCTGACGGTCGCCGAGAACATCCTGCTCGGCCGCCTTCCGGCCCGCGGCGGGCGGATCCGGTGGAAGCAGGCCCACCGGGAGGCGGCCCGCGCCCTGGACGGACTGGGCATCGAAGTGGCGACGGAAGCGGTCGCCGGGAGCCTGGGCCCCGCCGAGCAGACCCTCGTGGAGATCGCCCGCGAGGTCCATCTCGGCGGCCGGGTACTGATCCTGGACGAGCCGACGGCCTCCCTGGGCGGCCGGGACGCCCAGACGATCCACCGCCTGGTGCGCACCCTGCGCGACCGGGGAACCGCGATCGTCTACATCTCCCACCACCTCGACGAGGTCCTCGACCTGGCCGACCGCGTCACCGTGATGCGCGACGGGCACGTGGCCGCCGTCGCACGTGCCGCGGAGATCGACCTGCCCGCACTGATCAACGCCATGGTCGGAGACCGGCTCGTCCATGACCGGCCCGGCAGGAACCGGTCGGCGGGCGAGGCGGTGCTGGAGCTGACCGGGCTGGCCGGAGGCCGCCTGCACCCCTTCGACCTGACCGTCCGCGCCGGGGAGGTCGTGGCCGTCCTCGGCCCCGCCGGAGACGGCCAGTCCGAACTGTTCCGGCTGCTCACCGGGCTCCGCCGGGCCAAGAGCGGGCATCTCACGGTGAACGGCGCCAAGGTCGCCCCCGGCGACGTCGGTGCCGGTCTGGCGGCCGGCCTGCGCTGCGTCACCGGCGACCGCCTGTCCTACGGGCTGGTGCCGGTCCTCAGCGTCGATGAGAACCTCGCCCTGGTCCGCAGGGGACGGCTGCGGCCGTGGCTGGTGCGCTGGCGCCGGCTGCATGCCGAGGGACGCCAGGCCCGCGAACGCTACGGCGTCACCACCCTGCACGCCGACCCGCCCGTGGCGTCCCTGTCAGGCGGCAACCAGCAGAAAGTGCTGCTGTCGGCATGGCTGGACGGCGAACCGGCCGCCTGCCTGCTGGAGGAGCCGACCAACGGCGTGGACGTGGCGGCCAAGGCCGAGATCCATCACATCGTCGACGGCCTCGCCGAACGGGGCACGGCCGTCCTGCTCGGCTCCTCCGACGTCGACGAGGTGCTGCGGCTGGCCGACCGCGTGGTCGTCGTCCGCTCCGGGCGGATCGTCGCCGACTCGCCCATCGAGAAGGTGACCCGGGACGACCTGGTAACGCTGACCGCTGGAGGAGACCAGTCATGACCGCACTCACCGCGCTGCGAGGCCGAACCGGCTTCGCTCTTCCTCCCGGGGTCTCCCGGCACGCCGGCCTGCTCACGGTACTGCTGGTCGTCGGGGCCTTCACCGCCGTCAACAGCGAGGTGTTCCTGACCGGCCCCAACCTCCTCAACGTCTCCCAGCAGATCGCCGTGGTGGCCGTGCTCGCCGCGGGGCTGACCCTGCTGATGACCGCGGGCGGGATCGACTTCTCGCTCGGTGCGATCGCGGCCGTGACCCACGGCGTCGTCGCCCAGCTCATCGTCGGCGGCCTCGACGAATGGACGGCGGCCGCGCTGGCCCTCGCGCTCGGTGCCGGGATCGGCCTGGTCAACGGGATCGTGGTGACGCGCCTGAAGGTCGTGCCGTTCGTGGCGACGCTGGCCACCTCCACCGTCCTGGACGGGGCGGCCCTGCTCATCATCGACGGTAAGAGCATCTCCATCGGCGAGCACCTGGCGCCGCTGGGCTTCGGCGAAGTCGCCGGCGCCGTGCCCGCCCTCGTGGTCATCGCCGTCATCGTCTGCGCGGTCGCCGCCCTGGTACTGCGCTGGACGGCGTTCGGCCGCAACGCCTTCGCCATCGGCGGCAACGAGGACGCCGCCCGCCTGGCCGGCATCCCCGTCGTCCGGACCAAGCTGCTGCTCTACACCCTCGGCGGCATGCTGGCCGGGCTCGGCGGCGTCATGCTCGTCTCCCGGCTGGGCGCGGCCAGCCCCGGCACCGGCGGCCTTCATCTGGAACTCACCGTGGTCGCCGCGGTCGTCATCGGCGGCACCGCCCTGCACGGCGGCAGCGGCACCCTCGTCGGCACCGTCCTGGGAGTCGTGCTCCTCGGCGTGGTCGCCAACTCCATCAACCTGCTCCAGATCAACTCCCACTACCAGAACGTGGCGCTCGGCGCGGTCCTGCTCGTCGCGGCGATCACCAATCACCTGCGCGGACGACCTCACTGACCGGCGACGCACACTCGGCCCCCCGCCGCCCACCCCACCACCCCGCACCGATTCGGGAGGATCGACATGTTCGCCGCACCGGGCACCACCGGCCGCTCACCCAGAAGACTGGCCACGGCGCTCACCCTGGCCGCCGGCATCGCCCTCACCGGCTGCTCGGTCGAGGACGGAGGCGAGGCCACCGCGACCGTCCCCTCCGGCAAGGAGCTGACGGTCGGTTTCGTCAACGGCAACTCCATCGAGTTCCACACCTGCCTCCAGCGCTCCATGCAGGCACGCGCCGACAAGGCCGGAGTCACGCTGCTGACCGCGAACTCGGCGATGGACCCGGCCAAGGAGCTGTCCAACATCGACGACATGATCGTCAAGCGGGTCGACGCGATCGTCGTGCAGACGGTCAACATCGACTCGCTGGAGGGCGGCATCAACCGCGCCAACCGGGCCCGGATCCCGATCTTCCTGACCTCGGTCGCCTCGGTCGACCAGAGCAAGATCCTCGGCGCGGTCGTCACCGACGTGCAGAAGGTCGGCCGCGAACTCGCAGCCTGGCTGGTCAAGGACAGCGGCGGCAGGCCCGTCGAGGTCGGCATCGTCGGCGGCGCCCCCGGCGCGGCCGCCGACCTGATGAACAACGCCTTCAAGCAGAGCCTCGGCGGCGCCGCCAAGGTCGTGTTCGACCAGCCCGCGCTCTGGCAGCGCGCCAAGGCCCAGGACGTCGCCGAGAACCTGCTCCAGGCGCGGCCCAAGGTCTCCTACGTCTTCGTGCACAACGAGGACATGGCCTTCGGCGTGCTGGCCGCCCTCAAGGCCGCCGGACGCGACGACATCAAGATCCTCACCAACGGCGGCAGCGCCGCGGGCGTCAAGGCGATCGGCGCCGGCGACATCGCGGTCACCGTCAGCAACACGCCCAAGAGCGTCGGCGAGATGGCGATCGACAACGTCGTGGGCCTGCTGCGCGGCACACCGGGCGTCAAGAAGATCGCCAACGTGCCCGAGACGCTGGTGACCAGGGAAAATACGAGCCAGGCCCCGCCCTACTGCTCGTGAGGTACTGATGCCCGATACTCCTGGCCCTCTTCCTTCCGGCCCCACCGCGCAGGACGGGCCGCGCCGCCGCGGAGTCCGCTCGGTCGACCGGGCGCTGGACGTGCTCAGCGCGTTCAGCGCCGCGCATCCCCGCCTCCAGCTCTCCGAGCTGGCCGCCGCCGCGGGGCTGCCCAAGGCCAGCACCCACCGCCTCGCGGTGACGCTGGTGGAACGAGGTTTCCTCAGGCAGGCCGACGACGGCGCCTACGTGCTGGGCAACCGGCTGCTGGAACTGGGCAGCCTCGTCTCGGCGACCACGGCGCTGGCCCACCTGACCCAAGGCGTCGCCGAGGAGCTCATCCGCTCCACCGGGGAGACCGTGCTCGTCGCCGAGATCGACTGGCGCGATCGGTCCCTGCTCATCACCGCCAAGCGCGAGGCACCGCACTCCCCGGAGTCGCTGTCACCGCTCGGCCGGCGCTCGGCACTGGGCAACGGCTGCATCAGCCGCGCCATCCTCAGCGGCCTGCCCGTGGAAGACAGCGAGGAGATCGTCGCGACGCTGCGGCTGGCGCAGCGCACCCCCGCCAGCATCACCGACCCCGAAGCATTCCGCCGCGAACTGCGGACCTGCCGCCGGTACGGCTACGCCGTCGAGATCGGCGAGTTCATCGCCGGCATCGCCGGCGTGGCCGTCCCGGTCATGGTCGCCGGCCGCCCGGCCGGCGCGGTCGCGGTCTGCGGCCACACCGCGCGCATGTCGCGGCGCCGCCTCGAAGCCCTCGGCACCCACATCAAGTACCTGCTCGGACGCGCCGCGGCCACCAACCCGCCGGCATCCCCACGAGCGGGCTGACCTCACGGAGGAGACCATGCCGACCCCACCCGACGCCGCCTGGGTGACCTTCCCCAGCGGCCGGGACGAGATCCGCGGCTACCTGGCCCTGCCCGTCCGCACACCCGGCGGCGCCCCACCGCCCGTCGTCATCATGGCCCACGAGAACCTGGGCGTCACCGCCCACCGCGAACGGGTCACCGAACTCTTCGCCGCCGAGGGATTCGCCTGCCTGACCGTCGACCTGTACAGCCGCATCGGCGGACGCCCCCCGCAGGACTACACCACCCCCGAAGAGCGGCGCGCCAAGGCATTCTTCGCCGCCCGCGACGAGCAGGCGATCCCCGACCTCGACGCCGGCCTGGACTACCTGGCCCGGCGCGGCGACCTCGACGCCTCCCGCGCCGCCGCCGTCGGCTTCTGCCTCGGCGGCGGCCTCGTCCTGGCCTGGGCGACCGGCACCGACCGGCTGGCCTGCGCCGTTCCGCTGTACGGACTGCCCGAACTGCCCCCCGCCTACAGCCCGACCGGCCGGATCCGATCCCGCATCGACATCGCGGCGACCGTCCGCTGCCCGGTGCAGGCCCACTTCGGCGGAGCCGACGAGGTCATCCCTCTCGACCAGGTCGGCCGCCTGGAAGAGGCCCTCAAGCTGTCCGAGCAGCCGATCGAGGTACACCTCTACCAGGGCGCCGGGCACGCCTACCACGACGACACCCACCCCAACCACCACCCCCAGGCCGCCCGCCTCACCTGGGAACGCACCCTCGAGTTCCTGCGGGCCCACCTGTGAGCCTGTGGACCGACCTGCTGGGCGCCGAGATCCGGCACATCGTCGCCGGGGGAGTGCCGACCCGGATCGCCTCGCTGGGGGACGGCCCTCCGATCGTCCTGCTGCACGGACGCGGCGGACACCTGGAGACCTTCGCCCGCACCATGCCCGCACTCGCCGAAGCCGGACGACGGGCGATCGCGTTCGACCTGCTGGGCCACGGTCTCACCGGCCGCCCGCCCGCAGCCCGATACACCGTCGAGGAACTCGCCGTCCACGCGCTGGCCGTCCTGGACGCACTCGCACTCGACGAAGCCGACCTGGTCGGCCAGTCGCTGGGCGGCTGGACGGCCGCACTGATCGCCCTCGGCGCCCCCGACCGGGTCCGGCGGCTGGCGCTCATCGAGCCCGCCGGACTGCAGACCGAGTCCGAACGCCTCGCCGACCCCACGACCCGCAGCGCCTACGAGCGAGGCGGACGGGCCTATGCCGAGCCCACGCCCGAGGCCGTACGCACCCGCCTGGCCGGGCTGCTCGCCGACCCCGATCGCCTCGACCCCGAACTGGTGGAGATCCGAACCCTCCTCTACCAGCCGGAGGAGGCCCGGCAGGTGCACCGCCTGGTCCGCGCCGCCGACAACGACCGCTCCCTGCTGACGCCGCAACGGCTGGCCGGACTCGCCATGCCCGTGATGCTGGTGCGCGGCGAACACGGCCACACCCCGCAGGTGGTGATCGAGACCGCACGCGACGCCATCGCCCAAGCCCGGCTTCTCACTATCAAGGGCGCCAAGCAGTGGCCGCAGTACGAACACCCCGAGCTCCTCAACCCCGCTCTCATCGACTTCCTCAGCAAGGAGAACTGATGTCCTTCTGGACCGACTGCCTCGGCGCCGAAACCCGCTACCGCGACGCAGCGGGTTGGCGCACCCGCTCCATCGAGGCCGGTGACGGCGACGCCGTCATCCTCATGGGCGGTCTCACCGGCCACGCCGAAGCCTTCCTGCGCAACATCGTCCCGCTGTCCGAACGCGGCCTGCGCATCTACGCCATCGACGCCCTCGGCCACGGCCTCACCGCCCGCCCCACCGACGTCACCTACCACGCCCCCGCCTTCACCCGGCACCTCATCGGCTTCCTGGACGCCATCGGCGCCGAACGCGCCCACCTCGTCGGCCAGTCACTGGGCGGCTGGACCGCCCTCTACACCGCGCTCAAGCACCCCGACCGCGTCGGCAAGCTCGTCTCCGTCACCGGCGCCGGGCTGCTGCTGTCAGACCCCGATCGCGTCACCGAAAGCAAAAAGGTGCACGCCCAGGTCAAGGCCGTCACCACCAAGGCGGCCACGGCACCGACCCGCCAGAGCGTCCGCGAGCGGCTGGAATGGCTGATGGTCGATCCGGCCACCGTCACCGACGAACTCGTCGAATGCCGCTACCGCTACTACACCCTGCCCGGAGCCGAGGAAGCGCTCGCCAAACTCGTCGCCGAGCAGCCCAGCCAGGCCAACCGGGTCCACATGCTCGGCGAGAACGACCTCGCCCGCATCGAGCACGACACCCTCGTCCTGTGGACCGACCACAACCCCACCACCCCCGCCGAGGTCGGCCGCCGCGCCGCCGAGATCCTGCCCCGCGCCGCCTTCGACATGATCACCGGCGCCGGGCACTGGCCGATGTTCGAACAGCCCGACCAGTTCAACCGGATCGTCGGCGACTTCCTCACCAAGGACACCCGGTGACCCCTGCCGACCAGGTCGCCCTCGGCTGCCGTGTGCTGGCCGCGCACGGCAACGCCGACCTCATCTGGGGACACCTCTCCCTCCGCGACCCCGGCGGCGCGGGCACGTGGCTCAAGGCCGCCGGCCACGGAATGGAAGAGATCACCGCCGAACGCGTGGTGCTCATCGCCCGCGACGGAACGCTCCTCGCCGGCGACGGGCGCGTCCACCTCGAGTACCCCATCCACACCGAGATCATGGCCGCCCGGCCCGACGTCGGCGCGGTGGTCCACAGCCACGCCGAGTCGGCCGTCGCCTTCGCCGCCACCGGGCTGCCGCTCCACCCGATCGGGCACGAGGGCACCCTGTTCTGGCCACCCGACATCGCCCGCTTCACCGCCACCGGCGACCTCATCCGCGACCGCGCACTGGGCCGGGCGGTCGCCGAGGCGATCGGCGACCGCAACGCCCTCCTCCTGCACCGCCACGGCCTGGTCACCACCGGCCCCGACGTCCCCACCGCCGTCATGACGGCGATCTTCCTGGAGAAAGCCTGCCGCACCCAACTCCAGGTCGCCGCGGTCACCGGCACCTACGACCACTCGGACAAGGCCGAGGCCCTGGCCAAACGCGCCCGCTGCTACGCACCCGAACAACTCGACGCCGCCTGGAACTACCTGCTCCGAACACTCCCCACGACCTGACGGAGGACTCCCGCAGACGCCGACCTGGTCCGGCCGGGGCCACCCGTCCGCCCATACCGGACCAGGCCGGCGCCCCCCAGCACTCGGACGCGAGCATCGAGTCGGTGGCGACCCGATCCATGTCCACGCGGCTCACCGGCCCCGGCCATATCGGGTCGGGATGCTCGCCACTGGGCGCGCAGGGGGATGAACACGGAGGTCTCGATGCTTCCGGCCACGATCCGACGCCGGGCGATCATGATCTAGTCGTCGTGGCGGTGTCGCAGGTGCGGCTGCCGCGGACGCGGCCGCCGTCGGGCCGGGGGATCGACGCTGCTCGATGGTTCCGTCTCCACCCCTCAGGACCGCGAAGGAACCTGGCGCCATGATCCGGGCAGGATGCCGCGTCTCCGCAGGTGAGTATGCAAGCGGAAACGCAGCACAGCCACTGGGGAGGACGGGGCGGCGCACCACTACGGAGGGGAGTCATCGTTCGCGAGCAGGAGACGTGCCGCCACGTCGTCGCGGCTCTCCCCGAGATCGTTGACTGGCTCGCGCTCGGCGTCGACTACGGCACCGGCAACCCCTTCGCCGCCGAGATGCTCGGCCTCGGCGCAGACGGCCGGCTGTACCTCACCCACGAATGGCGCTACTCCAGCCGTGAGCCACGCTGCCAGCTCACCGACGTTGAGTGCTCCGCCCGGCTTCGCGACTGAACGGAGAACCTCCGCGACGGGATGTGCCGCCGCTGGGAAGACCGCGACGACTCCGACAAGCCCACCGCGCCTGGCGATGGCCAACTGCCCCAGCCCGGTGCGCCCTCGGCCGGCAGCAAGCTCGACGCCGCGGGTGTTTGAGCGGACAGTCGGCTGGAGACGAGCACCCGGCGGCGGACGGCCTGCCGGCCATGGCCCTGGACCCCGCCGCTCCGCTGACTGGTAGGGAGACGGCCGGAGTGCGGCAGGCAGGGATCACGTTCGCTGAGATTTGCAGGTCCTCGGCAAACCAAGTATCGGGGGCCGGGTTGCGGCTGTGGACGGCTGCGCCGAGCACGGCCCAGATCACCGCTCGACTCGATCTCGACGTCGCAACCTGCGGAGATGCCGGGGGAAATAGGGCAGAGGTGTGGTGTCCGGTCCACTGTTCGCATCACCGCAGGTGGCGGACTCAGCAGCTGATCATCCTTCCGATTCTCCTCACCGCCCGAATGGGCTGACGGCCCACTTTGTGGCGCGCCGTGGCTTTTGGGGTTCTGGGCCGTAGGTTGGGGTCGTTCTTTTGGCGGGTTGGAGCCATTGCCGGCGGATGTTGGGGGCGGGTTGCTGGTTGAGGGTGTGGTGGTGGCGGGCCGGTACCGGGTGGTCGAGCTGCTGGGTGAGGGCGCCATGGGCCAGGTGTGGCGAGGTGAGGATCTGCGGCTGGAACGGGCCGTGGCGGTCAAGGTGCTGCAGCCGCATCTGATGCACGGTTCGCTGCGGGAGCAGGCGCTGGCCCGGTTCGAGCGGGAGGGGCGGGCGGCGGCGCGGTTGTCGCACCGCAACATCGCCGCCGTTCACGACGTCGGGGAGCATGACGGGCTGTCCTATCTGGTGCTGCAGTTCCTGCACGGTCGTGATCTGAAGAGCCTGCTGGGCGACCATCCCGGCGGGCTGCCGATCGAGGATGTGCTGGAGTACGGGGCGCAGGCCGCCGAGGGCTTGGCCGCCGCGCATGCGGCCGGGATCGTTCACCGCGACGTCAAGCCCGCCAACCTCATGCTCAGTGGCGACGGGACGGTGAAGGTCTGCGACTTTGGCATCGCCCGGCTGCACGGCGCCACCACCGGCCTGACCGGCGATGCCAGTATCGGCACCCTGGCCTACATGGCGCCCGAGCAGATCATGGGGCAGCCCGTCGACCACCGCGCCGACCTGTACGCCCTCGGCGCCACCGTGTTCCAGTTGCTGACCGGCCGCCACGTCTTCACCGGCGACGACG
>NZ_JBHSON010000051.1:0-79932 GCF_042656285.1 Actinomadura rugatobispora
AACTGTTCGCCTGTGAGGTCGGTTAAGTGAACATGCGGGCAATCCAAGTGATCCGGCTTGACGGTTTGTGCTGGTCCCTGTACTTTCAGTAGCGCAATCTGGGACGCCGGGTTCGATGTCAGCATGCGGGGCCCCCTTTCCACCGGAGTGATGGCCTGGGGCCTCCCCGTCGCCTCTGGTCGAGCCCACATGGCCAGATTGCGCAGGGAACCGGCCTCCCGGGAACGGACCACGCACAGGATGCGTGTCGCCGCCCCGGGTCGAGTACGCCGGGGACCAGTGCGTCCAAGACCGTTCGGGGCGCGCGGCTGAGCAACTCATGCACAGTCCATAGGAACGGTACGCCTTCGCCTCCACCGACAAGGGCAACAGCGGCGCGGAGTTCTTCCGCGACGGGCGCCGCCCCGGCGACGCCATCGCGGAGTGGAACCGCAGGACCACCCAGCTGACCGTCGCCGCCAAGGCCGCCGTCGCGCAGCGCTACGGCCGCGTCCCGCGGCGGACGTACGCGGCGGGCATCTCCAACGGCGGCTACCTCGTCCGCTGGCAGCTGGAGAATCGGCCCGACCTCTATGACGGCGGCATCGACTCCGAAGGCACCCTGTGGCGCGCGGACGGGCCGAACCTGCTCACCTATCTCCCGCCGGTGCTGCGCGCGTACCCGTCGTACGCCGCCACCGGAGACCCCAAGGCCCACAAGGCGATCCTGCGCGCGGGTTACACGGCGGGGGCGTCCCCACCGGCATGGGGACGCCGCCCACACAGGGCCCGCCGAGAGTGGCACCCGCACACGTGGCCGCCGTCGCGCACCGCCTTCACGGCCCTTCCCAGGCGGACAGGCACCGTTCCTAAGGACTGTGCATAAGTTGCTCAGCCGCGCGCCCCGAACGGTCTTGGACGCGCTGGTCCCCGGCGTACTCGGCCCCGGGGCGGCGACACGCATCCCGTGCGTGGTCCGTTCCCGGGAGGCCGGCTCCCTACGCGACCTGGCCAGGTGGGCTCGACCGGAGGCGACGGGGAGGCCCCAGACCATCACTCCGGTGGAAAGGGGGCCCCGCACGCCGACATCGAACCCGGCGTCCCAGATCGCGCTACTCAAAGTACAGAGACGAACACAAACCGTCAAGCCGGATCGCTTGATCACCCGCATGTTCACTCAACCGACCTCACAGGCGAACACTTCGCACCCCCGCCCGGCGACCGGAGACCTCGCCAACACCTGCACCCTGGCGCGGTGACCGGCGAACCTCAGCGGGAGTCGGTCGTCCAGGCCAGCAGCGCGTCGACGCTCAACGTGTTGACGACGCGGTCGGCCGGCACCCCGCAGCGCGCGGCGCGCTCGCACCCGTAGGGCTGCCAGTCCAGTTGTCCGGGCGCGTGCGCGTCGGAGTCGATCGAGAAGTCGCAGCCCGCCTCCAGGGCCAGCCGCAGCAGCCGCTTGGGCGGGTCGAGCCGCTCGGGACGGGAGTTGATCTCGACGGCGACCCCGTAAGCCGCGCAGGCGTCGAAGACCAGGTCCGCGTCGAACTCCGACTCCGGGCGCAGCCCGCCGCGCCTGCCGCCCGCTTTGACGATGCGGCCCGTGCAGTGCCCCAGCACGTTCACGCGCGGGTTCGCGACGGCCGCGACCATCCGCCGCGTCATCGCGACCTTCTCCATGCGCAGCTTGGAGTGCACGCTGGCCACCACCACGTCGAGGCGGTCGAGCAGACCGGGGTCCTGGTCGAGTGAACCGTCCTCCAGGATGTCGACCTCGATCCCGGTGAGGATCCGGAACGGCGCCAGCTCCTCGTTCAGCTCCGCGACCGCGTCGAGCTGGCGCCGCAGCCGGTCGGCGGACAGGCCGTTGGCGACCGTCAGGCGCGGCGAGTGGTCGGTCAGCGCGACGTAGTCGTGGCCGAGGCCGCGCGCCGCCTCCGCCATCTCCCGGATCGGCGAGCCGCCGTCCGACCAGTCGCTGTGGGTGTGCAGGTCGCCCTTCAGCGCGGTCCGCAGCGCCGCTGCCGACGCGTCCAGGGGCTCGCCCTCGGTGGCCTCCAGCCGCCGCAGGTACACCGGGACCTCGCCGCGCAGCGCCTCCTCGACCACCAGGGCGGTGACCTTCCCGATCCCGTCCAGCGCGGTCAGCGTGCCCTCTCGGGCCCGCTCCTCCGGCTCGCCGGACGGCAGGCCCGCCACGACGTCGGCCGCCTTGCGGAAGGCCCGCACGCGGTAGGTCGGCTCGTGCGCGCGCTCCAGCAGGAACGCGATCCGGCGCAGCGCCTCAACGGGGTCCACCCACAGACCGTACCCAGGTACTACAAGGCCATGGCACCGTGGTCGCATTCGGGACGTCCCCCGGGGCCTCTAGCCTGAGCGGCATGACCAGCGAGAACGGCGACGGCGCCGCGGCCACGTTCCGGCTCCTGACCCGGCCGGCGGCCTGGCCCGTCGCGGCCCTGGTGACCGGCAGGGCCGATCCCCCGCCGGCCGGGCGGCCGTGGCCCTCCTGGCTCGGCTGGACGCGGCGCTTCGGCGCCCAGCGCGTCCCGTACGACCTCGCGCTCCAGGTCACCGACCTGATCATCGCGGTGGCCGTGATGTTCGGGACCTACTCGCTGCTGCAGTCGCAGGCCGCGAAGACCGAGCCGTACACCCCGCACTGGTACCTGATGGTGTGCTCGATCGCGCTGGCCGCGCCCGCGGCGCTGCGGCAGCGGCACCCGCTGGGGGCGTTCCGGCTGTCGGCGTTCGCGCTCGTGCTCACCGCGCTGCACGGCTGGATGCTGGACAGTCCCAAGGACATGCCGTACGTGCCCGGCGGGGTCTTCGTCATGATCCTGTGCCTGTACTCGGTGGCGGTGCGCTGCCCGCGCGGGGTCACGGCCGGCGCGGGGCTGGTGCTGTTCGTCGGCGGGTTCTTCATCGACGAGAGATCCTCGTTCGGTGCCGCGGCGCTGGCGCTGGTGCCGCTGCTGACCGGCTACCTGGTGCGGCAGCGCCATCTCGCCAGCCGCGAGCTGGCCGAACGCGACCAGGCGGCCCAGCGCGAGCTGGCCGAGCAGGAGCGCCGGCACCGCGACACCGAGGCCGTGCTGAAGGAGCGGCAGCGGATCGCCCGCGAGCTGCACGACGTGGTCGCCCACCACATGTCGATGATCGCGATCCAGGCGGAGGCCGCGCCGTACACCGTCCCCGAGGTGCCCGACAAGATCCGCTCCGATCTCGCCGAGATCCGGGCGACCGCGCTGGACGCGCTCACCGAGATGCGCCGGATCCTCGGCGTGCTGCGTTCGGAGGAGGGTGTGGAGACGGCCCCGCAGCCCGGCCTGGAACGGCTCGACTCGCTGCTCGCCGGCACCCACGGCAGCGGGCTGTCGATCCACACGAAGGTGGTCGGCGAGCTGGAGCGGGTGCCGCAGGGCGTCGGCATCACCGCGTACCGCATCCTGCAGGAGGCGCTGAGCAACGCGATGCGGCACGCTCCCGGATCGCGCGTGGACGTCGAGCTCATCCAGAAGGAGGGCATACTCCTCCTCAGCGTCATCAACGGCCCGCCCGCCACCTCGGAGCCGTCCGCGCTGTCGGCGCCGGGCAGCGGGCACGGGCTGCTGGGGATGCGCGAACGCGCCGCGATGCTGGGCGGCGGCCTGACCGCCAACCCCACCCCCGAAGGAGGATTCGCCGTGACCGCCACGCTCCCCCTGGGACGGGAGGCATGACGATCAGGGTCGTGATCGTCGACGACCAGGGCATGGTCCGCACCGGTTTCGGGGTGCTCCTGAACGCCCAGCCCGACATCGAGGTGGTCGGCGAGGCCGTGAACGGCGAGGAGGGCCTGCGGGTCATCGCCGAGTTGGAGCCCGACGTGGTCCTGATGGACGTGCGGATGCCGGTCATGGACGGCCTGGAGGCGACCCGCCGGCTGCTCGACGGCGCGTCCGGCGACGGCGACGGCGGGCGCGCGGGGCCGAAGGTGCTGATGCTGACCACCTTCGACCTCGACGACTACGTGTACGAGGCGCTGCGCGCGGGCGCCAGCGGGTTCCTCCTCAAGGACGCCTCCGCGGGCGAGCTGTCGGACGCGGTGCGGATCATCGCCGCCGGGGACGCGCTGCTGTCCCCCTCCATCACCCGCCGCCTGATCGCCGAGTTCTCCCGCCTGGGCGCGCCGCGCGCCCCGTCCCGCAAGCGGCTGGAGGAGCTGACCGAACGGGAGACCGAGGTGCTGGTCCTGGTGGCCCGCGGCCTGTCCAACGGCGAGATCGCCGCCGAGCTGGTGGTGGCGGAGCAGACCGTCAAGACCCACTTCGGGCGGATCCTGATGAAGCTCGGCCTGCGCGACCGTCCGCAGGCGATCGTCTTCGCCTACGAGGTGGGGCTGGTGACCCCCGGCGGTTAGCCGGGGACAGGTGAGGCGGTCGCCCCTGTAGTACCCCGGTCCTACGGGGGAAGACGGCTCTTCGGGTTGATCTGCGCTACAGGCGCCGATTTCTACCTTCCTGCTCAGTGAACGAACCACTGAGCAGGAAGGACGGCCCCAGTGCGCACCCTCCACCGCAGGACCGCCGCCGTGACGGCGCTGGCCGCGGTCACCACCACCGCGGCGGCCCCGGGCCGGGCCGAGCCGTACGCGGCGCCGGGCTCGCTCCCCGTGCTGTCGGGGGCGTACTCGCTGGCGGCCCGGTTCGACGCGGTCGCGCGCGACATCCTCCGGGCGCACTCGGACGCGGCCCGCGCCCAGGACCGCGACCGGCTGAAGGCGCTGTCGGGGTTCCTGGCACCGGGACGCCGCTTCCTGTCGTTCGACGCGCGCGGCCACGGCCGGGCGGTCGAGGCGGTCGGCGACCTGGCGCGGGCGGACCGCGTCGCGGTCGTCGTCCCCGGCGCCGACGGCCTGCTCACCAACTTCGACTCCTGGAAGTGGGCCGGGGGCGGCGCGCGGTCGCTCCACCGGCAGGCCGCGGCGGCCGCGCCCGGGACGCGGCTGGCGGTCGTGGCCTGGCTCGGGTACGACTCGCCGTCCACGCGCAGCCCCGCCGTCCTCACCGACGGCCGCGCGGCCGACGGGGCGCGGGAGCTGACCCGTTTCGTCGGCGAGCTGCACCGCGTCAACGGCCGCGCCGAGGTGGCGCTGCTGTGCCACAGCTACGGGTCGGTGGTGTGCGGCAAGGCCGCGCCGCGCCTGGCCCGGCAGCGGCTGCCGGTGGACGAGGTCGCGCTGTACGGCAGCCCCGGTGTCGCCGCCGCGAGCGCCGCCGCCCTGTGTTGCGCCGGCCTGGCGTCCGGCGCCCGGATCTGGGCGGGACGGTCGAGCGGCGACTGGACGCGGTTCGTCCCGAAAGTTCGGATCGCCGGGATCGGTCTCGGCCATGACCCGGCCGCGCCGTCGTTCGGCGCGCTCCGCTTCGACGCCGGCTCCGGCCCGCACAGCGCCTACCTGCGGCCCGGCTCCCGCTCGCTGCGCAACCTCACATCCATCGCGCTCGGCCGTGACCCGGGGGCGCACGACACGGAGGCCACCCATGCTCGAAACGCGTAAGCCCCCCTCAGGAACCGGGCCGCGCCCCGGGCCGGTCGCCCGCATCAACGCCGCTACGCCGCCGGGCCGCGACCGGGCCGTGGACGCGCTGCGCGCCTTCGCGATCCTGGGCGTCGTGCTCGGCCACTGGCTGGTCACGGCGTTCGTCGCGGCCGGAGACGGCACCGAGCTGCGGGTGACGAGCCCGCTGTCGGCGATGCCCGCGTTCACGCCGATCTCGTGGGTGCTGCAGACGCTCGCGGTGTTCTTCCTGGTCGGCGGCTACACGGCGGGCAAGGGGTACCGGCCGGGCGAGCCGTGGGCGCCGTGGGCACGGCGGCGGACGGCGCGGCTGCTGCGGCCCGTCCCGGTGCTGCTGCTCGCGTGGGTCCCCGCGACCGCCGGGCTGCTGTGGGCCGGGTTCACCGGCGACACCGCGCGGGTGCTGGTGAAGCTGGTGCTGAGCCCGCTGTGGTTCCTGCTCGTGTACGGGGCGCTGACCGCGCTCGCGCCGCTCATCGTGACCGCGTACCGGCGCGCCGGGGTGTGGGGCGCCGCCGTCCCGGTCGCCGCCACCGCCGCGATCGACGTGGCCCGGTTCGGGCTGGACGGTCCCGCGTGGCTGGGCTGGGGCACGCTGCTGACGGGCTGGCTGGTGCCGTTCTACCTGGGGGTCGCCTGGGCGGACGGGGCGCTCGGCTCGCGCCGCGCCGCCGCGTCGCTGCTGGCCGGGGGCGCCGCCGCGACGGCCGCGCTGATCCTGTTCGCGGGCTACCCGGCGAGCATGGTCGGCGTCCCCGGCGCCGAGGTGTCCAACCTCAACCCGCCCACGCTCGCCGCCGTCGCGTTCGG
This sequence comes from Actinomadura rugatobispora, assembly GCF_042656285.1. Taxonomy (GTDB): domain Bacteria; phylum Actinomycetota; class Actinomycetes; order Streptosporangiales; family Streptosporangiaceae; genus Spirillospora; species Spirillospora rugatobispora. The sequence goes on from NZ_JBHSON010000051.1 coordinate 6,353, forward strand.
GCTCGCGCAGACCGGGCTGGCGCTGCTCGTCCGGGACCGGCTGGAGGGCTGGATGCGGCGGCCCCGCGCCTGGGCGGCGGTCGCGGTGGCCAACCTGTCGGCGATGACGGTGTTCCTCTGGCACCAGACCGCGATGATGTCGGTCACGGTCGGCGCGTTCCTGCTCGCCGGCGCGCTGCCCGGCCTGCACTCCAGGCCGGACCACTCCGGGTGGGCGTTCGGCCGGCTGTGCTGGCTGCCGGCGTTCGCCGCCGCGCTGGCCGTGCTGTGGGCGGCGGCGCGCCGGTTCGAACGCCCCCGGCGGTGATCCGGGGGCCCCAACACGCAGACGGTCATCGGGTGCACCGACCATCACCGGGCATCCGGTAGAAAGGCGGACCATGCCGCCGCCACGCACACCCTCACCGCGCGCCCGACGGCTGCGACGGGCCCTTGCCTGCGCCGCGACCATCTCCGGGGTGCTGCTGACGACCGCCGGGACCGGCCACGCCGACCCCTACGCGGCGCCCGCGCCCGCCCCGTCCCTCAGCTCCGCCACCCTGGCCGCCCGGTACACCGCCGAACGGCGGTCCATCGCAACGGCGCTGGACACCGCGCGGGAGGTCGGCGACCAGGAGCGGGCCCGGGCGCTCGACGGCTTCCTCGACCCCGGCCGCCGGTTCCTGTTCTTCGATCCGCGCGGCCGCGGACGCGCCATCGAGGTGGTCGGCGACCTGGCCCGCGCCCGGCGGGTCGCGCTGATCGTCCCGGGCGCCGACACGACCCTCAGCGCGTTCGACCGCCGCTCCGGCAAGCCCTGGTCGACCCCGGGCGGCGGCGCGCGCGCCCTCTACGACCAGGCCCGCAGGCTCGACCCGCGCGTTCCGGCCGCCGGCGCGGCGGGGACGGCGGCCGGGCTGGCGGTGGTCGCCTGGCTCGGGTACGCGGCGCCGCGCACCTTCAGCAGCGACGTGCTCACCGACGAGCGGGCCGACCAGGGCGGGCACGAGCTGCGCACCTTCCTCGGCGGCCTGCACAGGGTCAACCCGGGCGCGCAGGTGAGCCTGCTGTGCCACAGCTACGGCTCGGTGGTCTGCGGCCGCGCCGCGCTCGAAGGCCGCGGGCCGGGCGGCGCGGCCTGGCGTACCGTCACCGACATCGCGCTGTACGGCAGCCCCGGCACGACGGCCTGGTCGGCCTCCCGCCTGGGCGGCACCGCCCGGGTGTGGGCCGCGCGCGGCGCCTCCGACTGGATGGAGGACGTCCCGCACGTGCGCATCTTCGGGCTCGGCCTCGGCCCCGACCCGGTCGCGCCGCGGTTCGGCGCGCGGGTCTTCGACGCCGGTTCCGGCGGTCACAGCGACTACCTCGAACCCGGGTCCGCGTCCCTGCGCAACCTCGCCGACATCGCCCTCGGACGGCCGTCGAACGTGACAAGGGTCTCCTCCGCCTGACCTTCCGGACCGTCCGGAAGCGGCCAGAGCAGCGCTCCCACCAGGGCCCCCGCGACGGGCCGCTCGGCCGCGCCGGGCCCGTTCATCGCCGCGATGGTGGCACTCTGGGGGTGTGGACACCGCGAGCGAGGCCGCAATCCGGGAGCAGACGAGCGAACGCCTGGAAAAGGCGATGGGCACGTTCGGAACCGCGGCACTGGCCCGCATGGAGGAGCAGCTGCCCTGGTTCCGGCGGATGCCGCCCGACCAGCGGTCCTGGATCGGCCTGGTCGCCCAGGCCGGCATCGCCGCGTTCGTGGAGTGGTTCAAGAGCGCCGAGCGGACCCGTCCCGCGCTCGCCGGCGAGGTGTTCGGCACCGCCCCGCGCGAGCTGCTGCGCTCCATGAAACTGCAGCACACCATCGACATGATCCGCGTCATCATCGACGTGGTGGAGACCCGGCTGGACGAGCTGGCCGGGCCCGGCGGCGAGGCCCAGCTGCGCGAGGCGATCCTGCGCTACACCCGCGACGTGGCGTTCGGCGCCGCCCAGGTGTACGCCCGCGCCGCCGAGACCCGCGCCGCCTGGGACGCCCGGCTGGAGGCCCTGGTCGTCAACGCGGTGCTGCGCGGCGAGGTCGACGACGGCATGCACTCCTGGGCCGCGGCGCTCGGCTGGACGTCCAAGCCGGTCACCGTGGTCGCCGGGTACACCCCCGAGGACGAGGAGCCCGAGGTCACCATCGACCAGATGCAGCTGGCCGCCCGCCGCGCCCGGGTCGACGTGCTCGCGGGCGTCCAGGGCCGCCGCGTGGTGGTGATCGTCGGCGGGGCCGCCGACCCGCTGGAGGCCGCCCGGCCCATCGCCGCCAAGTGCGGGCCCGGCCCGGTCGTCATCGGCCCGCAGGTCGACGACCTGTACGAGTCCACCGGCTCCGCGCGCGCCGCGATGGCCGGGCTGCGCGCCGCCGCCGGATGGCCGGACGCGCCCCGTCCCGTCCTGGCCGCCGAACTCCTCCCGGAACGCGCGCTGGACGGCGACGACGCCGCCCGCCGCCACCTGGTCGATGAGGTCTACAACCCGATGCTGGCCGCGGGCGCCCCGCTGCTGGACACCCTCACCACCTACCTGGAGCAGGGGTCGTCGCTGGAGGCGACGGCGCGGCTGCTGTTCGTCCACCCCAACACGGTCCGCTACCGGCTCCGGCGCGTCGCCGAGCTGACGGGCCTGGCGCCCACGGACGGACGCAACGCGTTCACTCTCCGGATAGCCTTGGTCCTCGGCCGCTTCACCGACCGCTCGCCGCAGTCCTGAGCAGTCACGGCACATAGGGGGTGCCGGTAGGGGGTGCTTGTAGGGGTCGTACAAAGCCCTCCGACCAAACTTCGTGCCGATCGGCATCGAGCCTGGACCGCGTACCCGGCAGGCTTGAGCGCGTGATTCTCCTCGCATCGCCCGGCCAGGGCGCCCAGACCCCCGGATTCCTGCAGCCGTGGCTCGAGGTCCCCGGAGTCGCCGACCGCCTGGCGTGGTGGTCCGCGGTCACCGGTCTGGACCTGGTCCGCTACGGGACCACCGCCGACGCCGAGGAGATCCGCGACACCGCCGTGGCCCAGCCCCTGCTGGTCGCCGCGGCGCTGGCCGCCTACGAGGCGCTGTACGGCGACGCTCCCGACGCGGGGCCGGGAGCCGTCGCCGGGCACAGCGTCGGGGAACTGGCCGCCGCCGCCATCGCCGGAGTGCTGTCCCCGGAGTCGGCGCTGGTCCTGGTCCGGGAGCGCGGCCGGGCGATGGCCGAGGCCGCCGCCGTCACCGAGACCGGCATGACCGCGGTCCTCGGCGGCGACGCCGACGAGGTGCTGGCCGCCCTCGAGAAGCACGGCCTCACCCCCGCCAACGTCAACGCCGCCGGCCAGGTCGTCGCCGCCGGCACCACCGCGCAGCTCGCCGCGTTCGCCGAGGAACCCCCGGCCAAGGCCCGGCTCCGCAAGCTGTCGGTCGCCGGAGCGTTCCACACCGAGCACATGGCGCCCGCCGTCGGCACGCTGGGCCGGCTCGCGCCGGGCGTCGAGGTCGCCGACCCGCGCGTCACGCTGCTGCAGAACCGCGACGGCGCCGTCGTCGCCTCCGGTACCGAGTTCCTGTCCCGGCTGGTCGAGCAGGTCAGCGCCCCGGTCCGCTGGGACGCCTGCATGGCGACCATGCGCGACATCGGCGTCACCGCCCTCATCGAACTGCCGCCCGCGGGCACGCTGGTCGGCATCGCCAAACGCGAGCTGAAGGGGATCGCCACGCTGGCGCTCAAGACCCCCGACGACCTCGACAAGGCACGCGCCCTCATCTCCGAGGACGCCGAGAAGGTGGCGTCATGAAGCTGCGCGTCCCCCAGGCCGCCGCCGGCGCCCGCATCCTGGCGTTCGGCGACTACCAGCCCGCCACGGTCGTCACCAACGACGACATCGCCCAGAAGGTCGACACCGACGACGCGTGGATCCGCGCCCGCACCGGCATCGTCGAGCGCCGCATCGCCGGGCCCGAGGAGGGCATCGTCGACATGGCCGTCCAGGCCGGCGGCAAGGCCATCGCCGGCAGCGGCCTGGCCCCCGAGGACATCGACCTGGTGATCCTCGCCACCTGCTCGGCCGAGTCACCGATGCCCAGCCACGCCGGCATCGTCGCGCACCGGCTCGGCATCGGCGCGCCCGGCGCGTTCGACCTCAACGCCGCCTGCGCCGGGTTCTGCTACGCGCTGGCCGCCGCCGCCTCGGCCGTCCGCGACGGCGCCGCCCGCAACGTGCTGGTCGTCGGGGCCGAGAAGATGTCGCAATGGCTCGACTGGACCGACCGCTCCACCTGCATCATCTTCGCCGACGGCGCCGGCGCCGCGGTGGTCGCGGCCGCCGACGAGCCCGGCATCGGCCCGGTCGTGTGGGGCAGCGCCGGCGACCAGTTCGACAAGATCATCATTCCGGACCGGCACTCCTTCATCCAGCAGGAGGGCCAGGCGGTGTTCCGCTGGGCCACCAGCGCCATCGCACCGGTCGCGCTCGAGGCGTGCGAACGCGCCGGGGTCCGCCCCGACGAGCTCGCCGCCATCGTCCCGCACCAGGCCAACCTGCGCATCGTGGACGCCATCGCCCGCAAGGTGAAGGCGACCAACGCCGTCGTGGCCGACGACGTCGTCCACTCCGGCAACACCTCCGGAGCGTCCATCCCCCTGGCGCTCTCCCGGATGATCGAACGCGGCGACGTCCCGTCCGGCGCACCGGCCCTCCTGGTCGGCTTCGGCGCCGGACTGGCCTACGCTGCCCAGGTCATCCAGATCCCGTAACGCCCCCGCCGACCGGCGAGGACCGCAACCAGGGCACCTGGGACCCAACCGAAGAAGGAGAACGCACGAAATGGCAGTCAGCGAGAAGGAGATCCTGGACGGTCTCGCCGAGATCATCGATGAGATCGTCGGCATCGACAAGGCCGAGGTGACCCCGGAGAAGAACTTCATCGACGACCTCGACATCGACTCGCTGTCGATGGTGGAGATCGCCGTGGCCGCCCAGGACAAGTTCGGCGTGGAGATCCCCGACGACGAGCTGCGCAACCTGAAGACCGTCAAGGACGTCATCAACTTCGTTCAGAACCTGCAGCCGTAAGGCGGCTGGAGCGGCGCGCCGTCGCTCCCCCGCCCCCGCGCCGGGGGCGGGCCGGGCGGCGGCGCGCCGCGGTCCCGTTTCCCCAGTTCGCGAGGAGCACTCACACATGAGCACCAGCCAGACCACCGTCGTCGTCACCGGGCTGGGTGCCACGACCCCACTCGGCGGCGACTGGCCGTCGACCTGGTCCGCGTTGCTCGCCGGCAAGTCCGGGGTGCGCAGCTTGGACTGGGAGGACGTGGACCAGCTGCCGGTCCGGTTCGCCGCCACGCTCGCGGTGGAGCCGTCCGAGGTCATGCCCAAGCAGCAGCTGCGCCGGCTCGACCGCAACCAGGCGATCGCGCTGATCGCCGCCCGCGAGGCCTGGAACGACGCCGGCTTCGCCGCGCCAGCCCGCTCCCGCAAGGGCGCCGAGGACGAACCCGCCGGCGGGTTCACCGTCGACGGCGACCGGCTCGGCGTCGTGGTGTCCAGCGGCATCGGCGGCCTGCACACCGCCCTCGGCAGCTACGACGTCTACCGGGAGAAGGGCTGGACGCGGGTCACCCCGTTCACCGTCCCGATGCTGATGCCCAACGGCGCCTCCGGGCACGTGGGCATCGAGTTCGGCGCGATGGCCGGCTCGCACGCGCTGGTCAGCGCCTGCGCCTCCAGCGCCGAGGCGGTCGGCTACGCCGTCGACATGATCCGCAACGGCCGCGCCGACGTCGTGATCTGCGGCGGCACCGAGGCGTGCATCCACCCGCTGCAGATGGCCTCGTTCGGCGTGATGCGGGCGCTGTCCACCCGCAACGACGAGCCCGAGCGCGCGTCCCGCCCGTACGACAAGAACCGCGACGGGTTCGTCCTCGGCGAGGGCTCCGCCGTCATGATCCTGGAGTCGGAGGAGCACGCCCGCGCCCGCGGCGCCCAGGTGTACGGCATCGCCGCCGGCTGCGGCTACTCCGGCGACGCGCACGACATCGTCCAGCCCGAGCCCACCGGCACCGGCCAGGCCAAGGCCATGCGCCGCGCGATGGCCGACGCGGGGCTGGAGCCGTCCGACATCGCGCACATCAACGCGCACGCGACCTCCACGCCGCAGGGCGACGTCGCCGAGCTCGCCTCCATCAAGAGCGCGCTCGGCCCGGAGGCCGCCGCCAAGGTGATCGTCACGGGCACCAAGTCGATGACCGGCCACCTGCTCGGCGGCGCCGGCGCGCTGGAGTCGATCATCACGGTCATGTCGCTCAAGGAGGGCCTGGTCCCGCCCACGGCGAACCTCGAGGACCTCGACGACGAGGTCGACCTGGACATCGTCCGCGGCGAGCCGCGCAAGCTCCCGGACGGCCCGCTGGCCGCCCTCAACAACTCGTTCGGCTTCGGCGGCCACAACGTGTCGGTGGCCTTCCGCCGCGCCTGAGAAGCCACCGTTCCGCCGGAACAAGACGCAACGAGGACCCGCCCCACCAGGGCCGGGTCCTCAAGCGCGTTAAGGCCCCAAGCAAGGCTCAGGGGCCCCAAGCTCGCGACAACCCCAGCCCGTCTCCCCGGCCACGCGACGACCCCGACCGCCGCGAGCGCGTCCGAAGGCCTGCCGGGGGGAACGAGCCGAAGGCGAAGTTCCTCACGGCAGATCGCGAAGCGATGCTAGCGCTCGCCGCGCTGCCGACAAGGCCGAGCCGCCAGGCGAGACCGCAGCTCGGGAACGCAAATCTACACAGCAGCGTGCAGCCAGCGGACGGGGGCGCCGTCGCCGGCCCGCCGGAACGGCTCCAGCTCGTTGTCCCAGGGGGTGCCGAGGAGGCGTTCCAGCTCGTGCTCGAGCGTGGCCTTGCCGACCGCGGCGTTGGCCATGACGGCGCGGAGGCGGTCCTCGGGCACCATGATGTCGCCGCTCGCGCCGATGACGCCCGTGAAGACGCCCAGCGACGGCGTGAAGCTGTAGCGCACGCCGTCGCAGCCGGTGGTGGCGTCCTCGGTGACCTCGAAGCGCAGGAGCTTCCAGTTGCGCAGCGCGGAGGTGATCCCGGCGGCGGTACCGGGCTTGCCCTCCCAATGCAGCTCGGCGCGCAGGGTCCCCGGCGCGGCCGCCTGATCGGCCCACTCAAGGGAAACAGGCACGCCAAGAACACCTGCGGCGGCCCATTCGATATGCGGGCTCAGCGCAGGTGGCGCGGAGTGGACGTAAAAAACGCCACGTGCGGTCACCGGACCTCCTGGATCTGTACTGAGGCTCGTCTTCCCCTACGGCCTCGTACATCCCAGAACGGCGTCCGCGTCCCTCATTCTGCATCATTGACACCGGTCGCACCACCGCACGTCCGCTGTTTGCCGAGACCTTGACCACAGGACGTGCCCTGTCCATCACCAGGACGGTACGCCGAAACGGCTCGCGACGGGGCGCGGAAGTGAGAATCGGGATCCCCGGACATGGAGAACGGGCCGTCCGGACGCGGAAACGCGACGACCCCGCTCGCGGTCTCGCGGAAACCCCCGTCTGCGGACGCGGCGAGCGGTGGTCAGGTGGCCGTCGCGTCTCAGAAACTACGGGCGGTGCCGTCCCGGACACGAGGGACCGCGGTCCCGTCCCCGCCGGGCGCCGTGGGTGACGGCGGCTAGCGCTCCGCGTCCCCCGCCCGGCGCCGGCCGCGGGCGGAGGCGGCCGCCGCGGCGACGGCGGTGCCCGCCGAGACGGCGATGGCCAGGTGGGCGACGTAGTCGCCAAGGCGATCGTATGGTGTCCGGACTCCGGGCGCGGACGTTCTCAGGGTGACGACGGTGAATCCCCGGCGGTCGGTGTCGGCCCAGGCGAGCTTGCGCCCCTGGGCGTCGAACGCGGCGGAGACCCCGGTGAGCGCGGCCTGGACGGCCGGGCGGCCGGTCTCCGCGGCGCGCACGGCGGAGAGCGAGGCGTGCTGGGGCGGGGCCCAGCTGTCCTGGAAGGTCGACGTGGAGGACTGGTAGACGAGGAGTTGCGCGCCCTGCCGGGTGACGGCCCGTCCCAGGTCGGGGAACGTCGACTCGAAGCAGATCAGCGGCCCGATCACCACCCCGCCGGGCGAGGTGCGCATGACCACGTTCCCCGTGCCGGGCACCCTGTCCTCTCCCGCCGCCCTGCTGATGCGGGCGAGCCAGCCGAACGCGGACCGGAACGGGATGTACTCGCCGAACGGCACCAGCCGCGTCTTGACGTAGCGTTCGCGGGTGCCGTCGGGGCGCAGCAGGATCGCGCTCTTGGAGATGCGGCCCTGGGCGTCCCGGGCGTCCTCGTTCACCAGGAGCGGGGTCGTGGTGGCGAGCGCGTTGAGACGGGCGGCCACCTCGTGGTTGCTCGCGATGTCGTACCCCACGCTGCTCTCCCCCCACACGATGAGGTCGACCGGGGGGATCCGGGCGGTGATGCGCTCGCCTTCGGCCAGCCGCGCCGCGGGGCTGTGCACCACGCCCGGCTGGACGAGCGCCACCCGGAACGTGCGGTCGGCCGGGGGCGCGCTACGGACGGCGTACACCGCGGGCCCCACGGCCACCAGCGCGAGGGCGTAGGGCAGGAGCGCATAGCGATGCCGCGGAGAGAGCAGGGCGAGCGCCAGTGCCGTGTTCACCGCCACCAGGACGAGCGAGATCAGCCACACGCCCCCCAAGGCCGCCAGGCTCAGGACGGTCGGGTGGCTCCATTGGCTCGCCCCCAGCACAGCCCAGGGACCTCCCAGGCGCGGCCACGACCGTACGAACTCTATGGCGACCCATATGCAGGGGAGGACGGCCACTGCCGCGAGCGGAGGGAGCCATCGGGCCGCCGCTCCCCACCCCGCCCACATCGCGCCGAACACGAACGCGACCAGTAGGAGGCCGGGGCCGATGTTGGGGATCGTCCAGTAAAGGGCGGCGAACAGGTAGGCGCCCCCGAACCACCAGCCGCGCACCGCCGCCGCTCTGACGGTGGGGGCCGACCTCATCAGCATCAGGCCGGGCACCAGCACCACCCACGCCAGCCAGGCAAGGCCGGGCCGGGGGAAGGTGAGCACGGGCAGCGCGCCCGCCAGGAGGCACGCGGCACGCATGCGCCATCGTCCCGGGCGCCGCTGATCGACGTCGCCCGCGGACCCGGACGGCGGCGTCTCCGGCCGAGGACCGGACGGACGCTCCCGCCCGCGGGCCCCCTCACGTCCGATCACTTCTCCAGTAACGCACATTTTCCTGAACGACCGTCGCCGGGCGACATGAGCGGGCACCATGGGTCATTGAGCGATCACACTAAGTGAAGAGCGAGGATGGATGTTCGATCAGGAAGCCCGTCTGGAACGCCTGCTGGCCCGCCATTCGGACGCCGTCGTCGTCGAGCCGATGCCGGGCCGCCGCGCGCTGATCCGCCGCGACCAGCTCCTGGTCGCCGAGCGCGACGCGCCCGCCGCGCAGGAACTGGTCCGCCGCTGGCACGACTCCAGCCATGACGAGCACGGCGTGACCAGCCTGCGGCTGCGCGCCCCCGCCAAGGTCGACGTGTGCGAGCTCGTGGCGGGCCTGGGCCGCGACGGCCGGCACCGCAGGCTGAGCCTGTCCCCCAACCACCTGGTGCACGGCCAGCCCATGTGGTGGAGCGGGCCGGCCGACCTGCCCCGCCCGGCGAAGCCCCTGCCCGCGCCGCACGCCGCGGCCGCGCGCCGCGAGGTCACGGTCGCCGTGCTCGACACCGGGTTGTCGCCCCACCCCTGGTACGAGGACGCCGACTGGTTCGCCGAGCAGCGCGCCGAGGTCGCGGAGATCCTCGACTCCGATCTGGACTTCGAGCTGGACGCCCAGGCCGGACACGGCACGTTCATCGCCGGGGTGCTGCTGCGGCACGCGCCGACCGCGCGGCTGTGCGCCCACCGGGTCATCGGCGGCGACGGCGTGGGCGACGAGCTGGACATCATCCGGGCGCTGGCCCGGGTGGTGGCCCGGGGCGGGGCCGACGTGGTCAACCTCTCGATCGGCTGCCACACCTTCGACGACCGGCCGTCCCCCCTGATGGCCCGCGCCGTGGCCGCGCTCGGCCGCCGCACCGTCGTGGTGGCCTGCGCCGGGAACACCGGCGGCGACCGCCCGTTCTGGCCCGCCGCGCTCAAGCAGGTCATCGGGGTGGCGGCGCTGGGCCGCGACGGCACGGACCGCGCCTGGTTCTCCAACTACGGCTGGTGGGTGGACGCCTGCGCGCCGGGCGAGGACATCGCCAGCAGCTACGTCTACTTCGACGGACCGCGTCCGGGGATGCGCGGCGTCGACCCCGACGAGTTCCGCGGGTTCGCGACCTGGAGCGGCACGTCGTTCGCGACCCCCGCCGTGGCGGGACGGATCGCGGGGCTGGCCGCCGCGGAGGGGATCGAGGCGGCGGAGGCCGCCGACCGCGTGCTGGCCCCCTCGTCCCACCGCGCCCTGCCCGACCTGGGAGTCGTCGTGGACACCCCGTGCGAGGCGACGTGACCGTCCACGACAAACCGACGACGGCGCCGCGCGCGGAGGACGAACCGGCGGAAGACGTCGGAGCGCTGGTCGTCCGCGCGCGGGCGGGAAACGGGGCGGCCTGGACGCGGCTGGTCGAGCGCTACAGCAGGCTGCTCTGGTCGATCACGCGCTCCTACGGCCTGGGCACGGCGGACGCCGGCGACGTGGTGCAGACCACCTGGCTGCGGCTTGTCGAGCGGATCGACCAGATCCAGGAGCCCGCCGCGGTCGGACGCTGGCTGGTGGTGACCGCCCGCCGGGAGAGCCTCCGCACGGCCCGCCGCGCCTCGGCGCACCGTGAGCTGATCGCCGACGACGTGCTGGCCGCACCCGTGTACACCACCCCCGAGGAACGGGCGCTGGCGCGGGAACGGCTCGGGCAGGTCGCCGTCGCGCTGGAGGCGCTGCCGCGACGCTGCCAGGTGCTGCTGCGGCTGCTGGCGGTCGCACCGAGCTACGCGGAGCTGTCGGCGGCCCTGGAGATGCCGCTGGGGAGCATCGGCCCGACCCGTGCCCGCTGCCTCGACCGCCTGATGCGAAGGCTCGCCTCATGAGCGACGAGCTGCTGGCCCGGATACGAGCGACGTTCCAGGCGATCGATCCGGTGCCGGGCGAGGTCCTGGCCGCGGCACGATCGGCGCTGGCGTGGCGGGTGCCGGGGGCGATGCTGGCCGAGAACTCCGGAGACGCCCCGAGCGCCGCGGGGCCGGGCGTGCGGGCCGGCGGCGACGGCACCCGTTCCCTGACGTTCACCGCGCCCGGCCTGGCCATCGAGCTGGAGATCGGCGGGACGGGACGGACACGGGAGATCGTCGGCCGGGTGGCCCCGCCGGTGGCCGCCCGGGTGCGCGTCCGGCATCTGGCGCTGGTACCCGAACAGCCCACGGCCGAGGCCGACCGCGCGGGCCAGTTCGTCCTGCCCGACCTACCGGAGGGCCTGGTCAGCCTCGTCTTCCTGCTGCCGGACGACACGTCCGTAGTGACCAGCTGGATCCGCCTGTGACCACCGGACCCCAAACCAAGCAACGCGAATCCGGGGAGCGCGAGACTGCGAAAAGGGCAGCTGACGATGGGGCGGAGGAGTTGCTGCGGCTGGCGATGTCCGACCCGGCCACCGCGTATGCCAGCGCACGGGCCTTCCTGTCCCGTGCGGGCACCGCCTCCTCAGGACGGGCCATGGTCATCGCGTTGCGCGCCGCAGGGCTGGCCGCCAAGGAACTGGGCCGACTGCAGGAAGGCATAGGTCTGCTCAACGAGGCCCTGGCACGCGCGCAGGGTTATGAGGCCGCCCTCGTACGGATGAACCTCGTCGGCCTGCTCTCCGCGCGTGGCGACTTCCATGGGGCGCTGGCCGAAGGGGCTCGTGCGGAGGGTGTTCTGCAGGGCGCCGACGCGGACCGGCTGGCGGCCAATATCGCCTGTGCGCTGGCTCGTGCGGGACGGGTTCCCGAGGCCGATGCCGTCGCGTCCCAGACCCTCCCCCGTCTTCGCCGGCAGCACGACCCCGTGACGCTGACCGGGCTCCTCACCAACCTCGGCCTGGCGCGTGCCCTTCGCGGCGACCTCGACACCGCCGAGGCGGCCCTCACCGAGGCCGTCACCGTGGGAGAGGACGCGGGCCTGTGTCACGTCGCCGCGATGGCCCGGGGCAACCTCGCCTTCGTCGCGTCCAGGCGCGGCGACGTCCCCCGGGCGCTGCGCCTCTTCGCCGCCGCCGAGCCCAGGCTGACGCCCGAACGCGTCGCGCAGTGCCGTTTCGATGTCGCCGAGACCTTGATCCAGGCGGGGCTGCCCGGCGAGGCGCGTCCCCTCCTGGAGGCCACGCTCGTCGAGGTGACCGCCAACGGCTACCGGTGCGACGTCGCCGACGGCCTCCTGCTGCTGGGGCACGCCGAGCTGGCCGACGGCGACCCGGAGCACGCCGCGGCGACCGCCGAACGCGCCCGCGCCGCCTTCGCCGACCACGGGCGCGCGGGCTGGATGCTGCTGGCCGAGCACCTCCTGCTCCGCGCCCGCTGGGCCGCGGGCGACCGTTCGGCGGTCTTCCTGCGCTCGGCGGTGGCGACGGCCGAGCGGCTGCAGGACCGGGGCTGGGCGGAGACCTCCGCCGAGGCCCGCGTGATCGCCGCCCGCATCGCCCTGTTCCTGGGCCGTCCCGCCGGTCACCTGCTGGAGCCGGTCACCCGCGCCCGCGACCACGGGCCCGCAGCCCTGCGCGCGGCGGCCTGGCACGCGACCGCGCTCGAACGGTCGGCGCGGCACGACGACGACGGCGCCCGTGCCGCGGTCCGGGCCGGGCTGCGTGTCGTGGAGGAGTACGCGGAGGTGTTCGGGGCGTTCGAACTGCGCGCCCGGGCCGCCGGTCTGGGCGCCGAGCTGGCCGACCTGGGCCTGCACGCGGCCCGGTCGCCGCGCGAACTCCTGTCGGCTGAGGAGCGACGCCGGGCCCTGGCGCGCCCGGCGTCGCTGCGGCCGCCGCGGGATCCGGTCCGGGCCGCGGCCCTCTCCGAACTCCGCACCCTGAGCGCCCGGCACGCCGCCGCCCTGGCCCACGCCCAAGCGCCCGCCGACGCGCTGTCCGGCCGCCTGGCCCAGTTGGAGACCGTGATCCGGGCCCGCACCCGGAGCCGTTCGGGCAGGGGCCCCGCGCAACGGCCTGCCCTCACCGGGCTGGCCTCGGCACTGGGACGGCGCGTGCTGGTCGAGCTGATCCGGGTCGGGGACGAGCTGCACGCCGTGACCGTCCGGGCAGGACGGCTGGAGCGCCATCGCCTGGGGCCGTACAAGCGGGTGGAGCAAGAGGCCCGCCTGTGCCGCTTCGCCGCGCGTCGGCTCGTCGAGCGCGCCGATGACGACCCGCACAGCGGGTTGCTTCAAGCCATGTATCGCCTGGACGACCTGCTCCTAGCGCCGCTCAAGTCGGAGCTGTCCGGTGCAGGGGACGTCGTCCTCGCTCCTGTCGGACCTCTGCACGGCCTTGCCTGGGGCATGCTCCCGTCCCTGGAAGGACGGCCGTACACCGTCGTCCCATCGGCCGCGGCATGGCTTCAAGCGCACGCTGCGGACGCCACCCGCAAGCCCCGGCACGTGATGCTCGCCTCGGGCCCCGGCCTGAAGCACGCCGAGCAGGAGGTCCGCATGCTCGTGGACCTGTATCCGGAGGCGCGAACGTACACGGGCGGCCGCGCCGAGGCGGAGACCGTACGGGACGCCCTCGACGGGGCCGACCTCGCCCACGTGGCCGCGCACGGCGAGTTCCGCGACGGCAACGTCCTGTTCTCCAGCCTCCGCCTGGCCGACGGCCCGCTGCTGCTGTGCGACCTGGAGGAGCTGGAGGCGCCGCCGCGGGTGGTCGTCCTGTCGGCCTGCGATCTGGGCCGCGCCGGGAGCCAGGACGCGGTGATCGGCATGGTCGGGGTCCTCCTCGCGCTGGGCACCGCCACGGTGATCGCCAGCGTGACCCCGGTGCGCGACGCCGACGCCCCGTCCTTCATGGCCGCCTTCCACGCCGCACTCGCCACCGGCCAGAGCCCCGCGCGGGCCCTGGCCGCCACACCGCGCCCGCCGGGCGTCACAGGCTTCAACTGCTACGGCGCAGGCTGACCCCACCCGGCCCGCCCCACCCACACCACCGACGTACCCGGCCCCCGCCCGCAGCCGGGGCTGGGGTGGGGGTGGGTCAGGTGTTGCCGGTGGCGACGGGGTTGGCCGGGTCGGTGATCCAGTCGGACCACGAGCCGACGTAGAGGGCGGCGGGGATGCCCGCCAGGGTCAGGGCGAGGATCTCGTGCGCGGCGGTGACGCCTGAGCCGCAGTAGGCGCCCACGTCGACGGCGTCGGTGGCGCCCAGTTCGGCGAAGCGCTCGCGGAGCAGCGCGGGTGGAAGGAAACGGCCGTCGACTCCGACGTTGCCCACGGTGGGGGCGTTGCGGGCGCCGGGGATGTGGCCCGCGACCGGATCGACGGGCTCGGTCTCGCCGCGGAAGCGCTCGGCCGCGCGGGCGTCCAGGAGCGTTCCGGCCTTGGCGAGTGAGGCGGCGCCCTCGGCGTCCAGGACGGGCAGCCGCGCGGGACGGGCGATGAAGTCGCCGGGCTTGACGGCGGGCTCCTCATCGGTGACGGGGCGTCCTGCCTCGTTCCAGGCGCGGAAGCCGCCGTCCAGCACGCGGACGCGATCGTGGCCGAAGTAGCGCAGTGTCCACCACAGCCGTGCCGCGGCGGTGGAGTCGGCGTCGTCGTAGACGACCACGAGGCGGTCGCCCGATACGCCGGCACGTCTCATCGCCGCCTCGAAATCGGCGGGCGCGGGCAGCGGGTGGCGTCCGCCGTCGCCCGGCGGTCCCGCCACGTCACGGTCCAGGTCGACGAACACGGCCCCGGGGAGATGGCCCTGCCGGTAGGAGTCGATCCCCGGCGGGCCCGCCAGGTGCCATCTCACGTCCAGCAGGACGGGCGGGGGATCGTGCCGGAGGAGCCGGGCCAGTGCGGGAACGTCGATGAGAGGGTGCACATCGTCAGTTTGACCCCCCTTGCCCGGATCCGGGAGGGGCGGAGTCGCGTTCGTCACGTCCCGAGCCTACGACGCCCGCACTGGACGGCGTTCCCGAGTTGGGGTTATCTTGGGGTCATAACCCCCATGTAACCCCAACTTCCGCGAAAGGGACCCGATGCCGAAGATCAACGTCTATCTGCCGGACGAGCTCGCCGAGGCGGTCAAGGAAACCGGAATCCCGGTCTCGGCGGTCTGCCAGCGGGCCCTCGAACAGGCCGTGCGGCGCGTGACGGCCATCCGCGAGACGGCGTCCACCACCTCCGACATCGCCGCCGCCATGGCCGAGCTGAACAGCTTCACCCAGCGCGCCCGAGCCGCCGTCACGCTGGGGCACGAGCAGGCCCGCACCGCGGGCGCCACCGAGATCGGCACCGAGCATCTCCTCGGCGGGCTCCTGGCCGAAGGCGGCAACCTGGCGCTGCAGGTGCTGCGCGCCCTCGACATCGACCCGGACCGGATCTGGAGCGAGATCGTCCGCGCGACCGGCGACGGCGGGCCCGTCCAGGACGACCCCGCGCTGCGCTTCGGCGCCCAGGCCGCCGCCGCGCTGGAGATGACCGTCACCGAGGCGACCTCGCTCGGCCACAACTACATCGGCTGCGAGCACCTGCTGCTCGGCCTCATCAGCGAACCGGACGGGCCCGCGGGCCGCATCCTGCGCTCCCTCGGCGCCGAGCCCCGGCTGGCCAGGCGCGCGGTGAACGCCGCCCTCGCCGGCTACGTCCACCTCCGCGCCCAGACCGCCGCGCCCGCGCAGCCGGTGGCCGGAGCCGGTCAGGCCGGGCCGGAGATCCTGGCGGCGGCGATCCGGCAGGAGCTGGCACCGCTCGTCCAGCGCTTGGAGCGGCTCGAAGAGCGGCTCGACTGACCGGCGCCCCTGCGACGCTCGCCTAGGAGCGGGTGTGGGTGAGCAGCGGCACCATCAGTTCGGCCGGGACGAGCGAGCCGTGCATGCCCACCATCCGCTCCAGCCACGGCTCGCGTTCCGACGCCACGATGGCCAGATCGGTGTGGGGCACCGCGATGACATCGCCGATCCGGTCCAGGAGATCGGGGGCGACCGGGCCGAACCACCCCGCGGCCACCGCCTCGTCCCGCGGGCACACCCACGCCCTGTCGCCCAGCGTCTCCTCCCAGGCGGCCAGGACGTCGTCGTGGGCGCCCGGCTCGCTGTAGACGTACCGGGCCCGGGCGTCCCCTCCGACCAGGGCGACCCCCTGCTGGAGGGCCGGTGTGGTGTCGACGTCCACGCGTTCGGTGGGGTCGACCATGCCGTGGTCGGCGGTGACGTACAGGGCCGTCCCCGGCGGCAGCACGTCGGCGATCTGCTCGGTGAGGAGGTCGACGAACCGGAGGTGGTGCCGCCATTCCGACGACCCCACCCCGTACCGGTGGCCGGTGGAGTCGAGGTCGGCGTGGTAGACGGTGACGTAGGCCCGGTCACCCAGGCGCAGCGCGCGCTCGGCACGCCCCACGAGCTCTCCCAGGCCGTCGGCCCCCGCGTACTCCGCCCCGCGCACCGTCGCACGGGTCAGCCCGCTCCCCCGGTACATGCGCAGCGCCACGTAGGAGACCGCCACCCCGTCGGCCGCCGCGCGCTCGTACATGGTCGGAGCGGGCTGGAAGGTCTCCGGGTCGACCGAGTCGTCCTGCCAGCGCAGGCAGTTGAGCAGCCGCCCGGTGCCCGGGATCGCCACCTGGACGCCCAGCAGCCCGTGCCCGCCCGGCGGCAGCCCGGTGGCCAGCGACCCCAGGCTGGCCACGGTCGTGGCCGGGAACCCGGCGGTCAGCGTGCGGCTCGCCATCGAGGACAGGAACGGCGCCTGCGCGCGGTGCGCCGCCAGCAGGTCGCTGCCCAGCCCGTCGATGATCAGCACGCAGGCGCGCGGCAGCGCCTCCAAGCCCAGCACGTCGACCGCGCCCGGGACGCCGAGGGACGCCAGCACCGACGGAGGAAGGTCGGCGAGCGCCCCCGTTCCGTAGTGCGGGACCGGCGGGGCGCTCACTTGGCGGTCTCGGCCGAGAGCGCCTCGGCGAAGGCCAGCACCTGGGCGACCGCGTCCCGGCCGTCGGCGGCCTCGCTCACCCGCAGCGACAGGTCGTCGGCGGTGACGCTGCCGGTGTAGCCGTGGTCGGCCTCGCAGTTCTCGTCGCCGCAGGTCGCCGGCTCCAGGTCGATGTGGGCGATGGCGCCCCAGCCGATGGTCAGCACGACCTCCGTGGGCGGCACCCCCGGCACGTACGAGGCCGGGTCGGGCACCACCCGGGTCACGGCGACGGACTGGACGCGGTCCAGCTTGACCGCCTCGGTCGTGGTGGACGCGTGCGGCTGGGCCATGCCCTCGCCGGGCGGGTGCTCGTCGGTATGGCAGACCAGCAGCCGGGAGGCCGACAGCACCAGCACGGTCACGTGGCGCCGCACTTCCATCGCGGGGTCGAACGTCGCCTCGTGGTGCACCACGTAGGCGATCACCCGCTCGTCGCCTATCGCCGACTCGACCGCGTCCGCGACCAGTGCCGGGTAGTAACCGCTGCGCTCGATGGCCGTGCGCAAGCCGTTAGCCGTCGCTCGGGTTTCCCTCATGGCCCCATCCTGCCCTGTCCCGGGTGGGCTGCGCACATGCCGTCCCCCCAACGTGGTCATTTGGGTCCCCTATGGGTAGGGGAGGTGCATGTTAGATCGCGATCCGCTGCCTTCTCCACCCCCGGTTCCGCCGCCCACCCCGGACCCGGCTCCTCCCCCTCAGCCGCCGGTGCCGCCTCCGGTCCCGCCCCCCGGCCCCACGCCGCAGCCTCCGCCGCGCCCGCCGCAGCCCGTCCCGCCGGGACCCGCACCCGACCCCGTACCGCCGACCCCGGAGCCGCAGCCGGTGCCGCCGGGACCCGGCCCCGAGCCCGAGCCGCCGGGACCGGCCCCCGATCCGGTCCCGCCCACGCCGGAACCCAGCCCTCCCAACCCACCGGACTGATCCGCCCGGCGATGCGGTCGGCGTACGTCGGCCGACAGTGGACGGGGTGGCCGGTGAGGGAGTTCTAGGGGAGACGGCGGGGGCCTAGTTCGGGGCGAGGGCCTCTGGGGCGTTCCAGGCGCAAGGTCACCTCGCGTACGGCGATGCCCGAGGTACCCACGATGACGGGGTCGAGTTCCAGCCTCGCCACCTCGGGCAGGTCGTCGCCAAGGCGGGACACCCGCAGGAGCAGTTCCTCCAGGGCGGGCACATCGACAGGCTCCGCGCCGCGGTGACCTAGGAGAAGGGGCGCCGTGCGAATCGCGCGCACCAGTTCGGCCGCCTCGACGTCGGTCAAGGGAGCCAGGCGGTAGGCACGGTCGTCCAGCAGCGCCGCCGTCTCATCGGCCAGGCCGAACGACACGACCGCCCCGAACGAGGCGTCCTCCATGGTGACGATGCGCGCCGGAACGCCGTCGCCCAGAGATCCGGCGTCGTCCTTGTCGACGATCGTGACCCCGTAGCAGGCCAGCAGCTCGGCCGCCTGCTCTGGGGTGGCCGTCACCGGGGCGCCCGAATCCAGCCATTCGCCGACCAGCGCCCGCGCGCGCTTGCGATCGGTGTCCGCCAGCTCTGGGACGGTGCCCTGCGGGCGCTGCCGCCACTGCGCGTACCTGATGACATAGGCCAGAGCCCGTACCGCGTCCTCCGGCGCCGGGTACGAGGGGATCGACCCCTCCGCCGCCGTCCCGTCGGGGCCGAGGACGCGCAGTTCCTCCGGCATGCCCTCGGAGCCCAGGTAGGTCGCCACGATCGGCTTGGAGCTTCCGGTGGCCAGCCGCAGCAGCTTCTCCGGCACCCGGACGTCGTAGCCGCCGATCGTGGGCGGGGTGAACAGCGCCACGACGGCGTCCACGCTCTCGTCCTCCAGCGCCCCGGCGAGCGCCGCCTCGTACTCGTCGGCTCCGGCGCGGGGGCCGAGGTTGACGGGGGCGCCGACGTCCAGGCCGAGGGCCACGGCGGCGTCCTGGGCGAGCAGGCCCAGCGAGTCGGAGTTGTCGATGATCGCGATGCGGTCGCCGGAGGGCAGCGGCTGGTAGGCCAGCAGCTGGGCCACGTCGAACAGCTCCGACAGGTCCTCCACCCGGATCACGCCCGCCTGGGCGAACAGCGCGCTGACCGCGTGGTCGGGCAGGCTCAGCGCCTGGGCGGCGTGCCCGATCGGGATGCCCTGGGTGCTGCGGCCGCTCTTGACCGCCACGATCGGCTTGCGGCGGCTGAGGCGGCGCGCCAGCCGCGCGAACTTGCGGGGGTTGCCCAGCGACTCCAGGTACAGCAGGACCGCCTTGGTGGCCGGGTCCTCCTCCCAGTACTGCATCAGGTCGTTGCCCGACACGTCCGCCCGGTTGCCGGCCGAGACGAAGGACGACAGGCCCAGGCCGCGTTCGGCCGTGCGCTGCAGGATCGCGATGCCCAGCGCGCCCGACTGCGAGAAGAAGCCGACCGGCCCCCTGCCGGGCATGGTGGGGGCGAGGGTCGCGTTCAGGCGCACCTCGGGGTCGGTGTTGGCGATCCCGAGGCAGTTGGGACCGACCACGCGCATCCCGTAGGCGCGGGCCAGCCGGACCAGCTCCTCCTGCCGCGCCCTGCCCTCCGGGCCCGTCTCCCCGAAACCGGACGACACCACGATGAGGCCGCGCACGCCCTTGCTCGCGCACTGCTCGACCACCTCGTGCACGGAGTCGGCCCGCACGGACACCACGGCCAAGTCGATGTCGTCGGGGATGTCCAGGACCGAGGTGTAGGCCCGCACCCCCGCCACAGCGGTGGCGGTGGGGTGCACCGGGTAGACGGGCCCGGTGAAGTCTCCGCGCAGCAGGTGCCGCATCACGGTCTGCCCGACGCTGTGGGCGGCCCGGCTCGCGCCGACCACCGCCACCGACCCGGGGAACAGCAGCCGCTGGATCGACCGGGACTCGGCGCGGTGCTCGCGGGCCGCCATCACCTCCACCGCCGTCTCGGTCGGCTCCAGGTCCAGCCGCATCTCGATCACGCCGTCCTCGAACCGCTGCTCGGCCCGGTACCCGACCTCCCGGAACACCCGGGTCATCCGCCGGTTGTCGGGCAGCACGCTCGCCACGAACCGGTCGACCCCGCACTCCCTGGCCGCGGCCGCGATGTGCTCCAGCAGCACCGCGCCCAGGCCCCGCCCCTGGTGGGCGTCCTCGACCAGGAAGGCCACCTCGGCCGTGCCGGGACGGTCGGACAGCCGGTCGTAGCGGACCACCGCCACCATCGACCCGCCGATCGTCGCGATCAGCGCGACCCGGCGGTCGTGGTCGACGTTGACGAAGTGCTCGATCTCACGGTCGGACAGCTTCGGCCGCGGCGAGAAGAACCGGTAGTAGATCGACTCGGGCGACAGCCGGGCGTAGAAGGCGCGCAGCAGGTCGGCGTCGCCGCTCCGGATGGGACGCAGATGCGCCGTCCCGCCGTCGGTGAGGACGACGTCGGCCTCCCAATGATCCGGATAACGCTCGCTCACGTACCCGAGGTTATGGCACCTCGCCCACCTCCGCCTCCGTCACCATCCGGTGACCATGCGCAGGGAAAAACGCCGGGTTCCCTGGTTTCGCTGCGCGTTCGAGA
This sequence comes from Actinomadura rugatobispora, assembly GCF_042656285.1. Classification (GTDB taxonomy): domain Bacteria; phylum Actinomycetota; class Actinomycetes; order Streptosporangiales; family Streptosporangiaceae; genus Spirillospora; species Spirillospora rugatobispora. The sequence goes on from NZ_JBHSON010000051.1 coordinate 27,028, forward strand.
CCTATTCGGGGGGCAAGAACTGTTACGGTCGACCACACGCCCAGAATGCCGCTCGCGCGGGCCGTGTTGATCGAGGTGATGACTCCATGACGCGCGTGGTCGTGGTCGGCGATTTGATGACTGATACCGTGGCTCGTGCCGCATTTCCCCTGGCCAAGGGCAGCGACACGCCCGCCGCCGTGACGACGCACGGAGGCGGTTCGGGCGCCAACGTGGCCTCGTGGCTCGCCCTTGAGGGGGTCGAGGCCGCCTTCGTGGGCCGCCGCGGCTCCGACATCGCGGGCCGGAACCGGGACATGGAGCTCATGGGGTACGGCGTGGACGCCCGCCTGGTCATGGACCAGGAGCGGCCCACGGGGACCTGTGTGGTGCTGATCACCCATAAGGGTGACCGGACCATGCTGTCCGACCCCGGGGCCAACGCGGCACTCCTCCCGGAGGACATCGAACGCTGCAGAGACCTTTTCAACCAGGGAACCCACCTGCACCTTTCCGGGTACTCCCTGATCAACGAGGGGTCGAGGAAGGCCGCCGTCCACACCTTGGAACTGGCCCGCAAGGCCCAGATGTCCATTTCGGTGGACGCGGGCTCCTCGTCCCCGCTCAAGCGGATGGGAGCCGAACCGTTCCTGGAGTGGACGCAGGGCGCCCGGCTGCTGGTGGTCAACGCCAAGGAGGCCGAGGTGCTGACCGGGCGGGACACGCCCGACCAGGCCGCCAAGGTACTCACCGCCTGGTACCCGCAGGTCGTGATCATGAACGGTGGTGACGGGGCGCTCTGGTACACCAACGGCCGTCCCGAGCCGGTCACCGTCGCCGCCGAACCGGTCGACAAGATCATCGATGGTACGGGCGCCGGGGACGCGTTCGTCGCGGGCTTCCTCCCGGTGTGGCTGGACGGCAAGCCGCCGGCCGAGGCGCTGAACGCCGGGTGCCGCCTGGCCGCCCGCGCCATGCAGCACCTGGGCGCCCGCCCGACCCTCGACGTGGTCGACAACCAGATCAAGAACTGACCGCTCGGCTGGAGGGCCCGGCGCCGCAAGGCCCCGGGCCCTTCGCCATGCCCACACCCCGTGGCCGCCGTGAGCCCGGCCCGCGCACGGTCACCAGCGGCGGCCGACGCTTGAGGCCGACGCTTGAGGCCAGCGCTCGCGCTGCCGCGCGCCGAGCAGCGCCGTCCTGAGTCCCCGGGGGTTGGCGCTAGCTGCCGGCGGCGAGCGCCGGTCGCGCCCCGGCGGCTCGGGCGGCGGCGCGGGGCGCCGAGAACAAGGGCGGGCGCGCCTACCCGCGACGTCTACCGGCGCGCCGATCCACGGCGCCGGCCCACGGCGCTCGCCCGGCGGTTCGCCCCGACGACGGGCATGTGTGGCGCGCCGGATCCGCGTACGAGCGCACCCGAGTCGGCGCCGCCCGGCGGCACCCCGCGCCACCGGGGTTCCGCAGCCGCAATGACATCGCTTGGCGATTGCCCGGTGACGCTCGCCCACGCGGCCCGGCCGTTCGGCGGCCCCCGCCCGGCGCGCGGTCGGGGTGGTGGATCTCGCCCTCATGGTCGGCCGCCGCGAGCCGAATGCGGCACGGCGACCCGCCAAGGCGCCGTTGAGACCCGCGCGTGTCCATCTGGCTAGCGCGGGCGGGCTTCCCGGCGCGCCGGCGCCGGGAGCCGCCGAAGATCCGGGAAGGCCAGCCGCCGTTGCCGCAAGGCCAAGCGCGGCGACCCGCCGCACCGCGGGCCCGGCTCCGGGACGCCGTTGGCCATGCCCTCCAGCGAAGTACAGGAGCCGGGAGCCGCCGAAGATCCGGGGAGACCGGCCGCCGTTACCGCACGGCCAAGCGCGGCGCGCCGCAGCGCGGCGACCCGCCGGACCTCAGGCTGGCTCGCGCGGGCAGGCTTCCCGGCGCGCCGGCGCCGGGAGCCGCCGAAGATCCGGGAAGACCGGCCGCCGTAGCCGCACGGCCAAGCCGCAGCGCGCCGCAGCGCGGCGACCCGCCGCACCGCGGGCCCTGGCCCGGGGCGCTGGCGGCCGTGCTCTCCAGCGAGGTGCTGAAGTCGACCATGGGGCTCCTCGGCGGTGGCCGACGGCGGCCCAGCTCACCACGCGAACTCCGGCCTGAGCCTGGGTGAGAGCTGCGCTCCGTGCCATCTCCGTCTCTGGGGCGACGGCCAGGAGGACTCGCGCCGCTGTTCCTCGTCGTCATCGGCACGTTCGTCGCCGTCGTCGTGGACGCCCTGCCGGTCCGCTCCCTGCTCGTCCCGGCCACCATGCGCTTCACGGGCGCCGCCGCCCGCATGGATCTCCGCGAAATCCCCTCGAAGCCGGCGGTGCCTTGTGGTCGCGCTGGCCAGCTCGCTGCGCTGGGGGGGCCGGCGATCAGCAGCGCGCGGCACCTCGGCGGGCGGCCGCGACAGGGCGCCAACGACGTGGTCCAGCGGCGTCCGGCCGGCGGGCCAGCAGGTAGGGCGGCGATGGTTGCGTGCCGGGGTGCTTGTGGCCTGGCGAGGGTTGTCGCGGGGTGGGGCCTGTGTCGTGGAGCGCTTAGGGCTGGGTCGTGTAGAGGCGGGCGTCCTCCTGCACGGCGTGCCACAGGCGGTTGAGCGGATGGCCCGTGTCGTAGCGTTCGAGGTCGGCCTTGCGCACGAACGCGCCGGTCATCAGCTCGGCCTTGGGCTCCAGGTCGTCGTGCAGGTCGAGGGTGCGCAGCGGCCGCTCCCCCGGCTCGACCCGCTCGGCCATGCGGCGGCCGATCGAGGCCGTGACGATCATGCAGCCGCGGACGAAGCCGGAGCGCAGCAGCGAGAACCCGTAGTGCACGTCGTCGATGTCGGCGACGACGTTGAGCCGCTCCCGGAAGCCCGGCCCGTACCAGCAGGCCAGGAAGTCGGCGATCAGCCCGGCCGGCGGGACCACCAGCGGCAGGCCCGCCAGGTCGCTGGTGCGCGCCGTGTCGCCGGGCAGCTCCGGCTCGCCCAGATTGGTGAGCAGCATCGCCCGGCCGCGCGCGTACTCCACCACCTCGTGGTCGCGCAGCCTCCGGTCGCCGTCGGGGGTGCTGACGATCGTGCCGCAGATCAGGTCCATCTCCTTGGACTCCAGCCGCGACCACAGGTCCTTGGTCCGCACGTGCACGACCTTGAACTCCACCTCGCGCTGCCGCAGTTCCTCGGCCACCAGGTCCCAGGCGCGGGACACGATCGGCAGGGTGAACTCGGTGGTGCCCACGGTGATCATCCGGCCGAGGCGGCGGCGGCTCAGGTGCACCGCGTCCAGCCACTCCCGCAGCGTCTCCCGCGCCAGCCGCGCCGCGCCCTCGCCGGTCGGGGTGAACAGGAAGTCCTTGCCCCGCCCCTGCCGCAGCGTGAGCACCTCCCCGCACAGCGCCTGGCAGTTGCGGTTGAGCGTGTCGAGCTGCTTCTGGACGCTGGACTGCTCGCGGCCGAGGGCGCGGGCGGCCCGCAGCGCCGAGCCCGTCTCGTACACCACCAGCAGCGTCCGCAGCTGGTCGAAGGTGGTGTCCAGCAACCCGGGCGGGCAGTCGAGGAGCTCGTCGAGCAGCGGACGGGCGGGGGACGGCAAAGAGGACGACACGGACACGGACGGTACTACCCCGCCGGATCGGCGGGCGACGACCTCGCCAAATGGCCGCTCGGCCATTCCAAGGGGAACTGATGACAATTACCCCCGAACTAATCTCTAGATGTTCTCCCAAACAGCTGGACGATCTTTACTGACCTCTAGAACACTTTTCTCCCGTTGCCCGGGGCCGCGCACGGCCCCGTCCCACCGCCCACCCGCACCGGCAGGGCACCTGCGCGCGACCCACGAGGGGCGGTCACGCGCGGGGTCTCGTCCTCTCGTTCTGGGGAACGGGCCTGCCGGGGCGGTGAAGGGTTTGGTGAGGAAGTCCGTGATCGCGGGTCATGTGGTCACGGCGAGGGTCAGGGGGAGGACGGCCGGGGCGCCGGCTTCGCGGAGGCGGCGGGCGGCCACGGTCATGGTCCAGCCGGTCTCCATCCGGTCGTCGACCAGCAGGATCGGGCCGTCCGCCTCGCGGACGGCGGCGGCGACGTCGTCGGGCAGGGTCAGAGCGTGCCAGACCGAGCGCAGGCGCTGGGCGCTGTTGTGGCGGCGCGGGATCGGCTCACCTAGGGGGACGAACCCGCCCAGGTAGGGCAGCCGGCCGATCTCCGCCAGCCGCCGCCCCAGGCCCTCGACCAGGCGAGGGCGGGTGTGGGAGCCGATGGTGACCACGCCCGCCGGACGGCTGGACCAGTCCCAGGCGGCCAGGACCTTCACCACGGCGTCGAACATCTCCGGGGAGACGTCGGTGTCGGACCCGGCGAACAGCTCGCGGAGCCGGTTGCCCCAGCCGATGTCGGTGAGGCGGCCCAGGGCCCGGCCGGGCTCGGCCTGGTGGTCGGGGGCGATGCGGCCGGAGACGCCGAGGTCGTCCTTGACCCCGGTGGGCCACATGCGGCGCGGGGCGACCTCCACGCCGGGACGGCGCAGCCGGTCGCGGGCCTTGGCGGCGCCCGCCTCGGACACCTCGGCGGGCCAGTGCCGGCCGGTGCAGTTGTCGCAGCGGCCGCACGGACCGGCCGCGGGGTCGTCCAGCTGGCGGCGCAGGAACTCCTCGCGGCAGCCCTCGGTGGCGAGGTAGTCGAGCATGGCGCGCTGCTCGCGGGTGCGCTCGCCGGCCACCCGCTCGTACCGTTCGCGGTCGTAGGACCAGTCCCGGCCGGTGGCCGTCCAGCCGCCCTTCACCCGGCGGACGGCACCGTCGACGTCCAGGACCTTGAGCATCATCTCCAGGCGGGCCCGGCCCAGGTCGACGCGGGGCTCCAGGGCGCCGGTGGACAGCGGGCGGCCCGCCGCCTCCAGCACGTCGAGCGTGGCCCGCACGACCGGTTCCGGGGGGAACGCCAGGCTGGCGAAGTAGGCCCAGATGTCGCGGTCCTCCCGGCCGGGGAGGAGGATCACCTCGGCGCGGTCGACGCCGCGTCCGGCACGGCCGATCTGCTGGTAGTAGGCCACCGGCGACTGCGGGGCGCCCACATGGACGATGAAGCCCAGGTCGGGCTTGTCGAAGCCCATGCCCAGGGCGCTGGTGGCGACCAGGGCCTTGAGCTTGTTGTCGAGGAGGTCGCGCTCGGCCTGGAGCCGCTCGGCGGGATCGGTCTGGCCGGAGTAGGCGGCCACCTCGTACCCGCGGTCGCGCAGGTAGCCCGCGATCTCGTGGGCGGCGGCGACGGTGAGGGTGTAGACGATGCCCGAGCCGGGGAGCGTGCCGAGATGCTCGCCCAGCCAGGCGATCCGGCGTTCGGGCTCGGCGAGCCGCACCACGGCCAGGTGCAGCGAGTCGCGTTCGAGGGCGCCGCGCAGCACCAGCGCGTCGTCGGCGGCCAGCTGCTCGGCGACGTCCTGGGTGACGCGGGCGTTGGCGGTCGCCGTGGTGGCCAGCACGGGGATGCCCGGCGGGAGCTCGGCCAGCAGGGTGCGCAGGCGCCGGTAGTCGGGGCGGAAGTCGTGGCCCCAGTCGGAGATGCAGTGCGCCTCGTCGACCACGACCAGGCCCGCCCCGGCGGCGAGCTTGGGCAGCACCAGGTCGCGGAAGTCGGGGTTGTTGAGCCGCTCGGGGCTGACCAGCAGCACGTCCACCGCGCCCGCCTCGACCTCGGCGAAGATCGGCTCCCAGTCGTCGGTGTTGGCGGAGTTGATCGTCCGGGCGTGGATCCCGGCCCGGGCGGCGGCGTCGATCTGGTTGCGCATCAGCGCCAGCAGCGGCGAGACGATCACCGTGGGGCCGGCGCCGCGGCCGCGCAGCAGCCGGGTCGCGACGAAGTAGACGGCGGACTTGCCCCAGCCGGTGCGCTGCACGACCAGCGCCCGGCGCCGCCCGACGACCAGCGCGTGGATCGCGGTCCACTGGTCGTCGCGCAGCCGCGCGCCCTCCCCCGCCAGGGCGCGCAGGCAGCGCTCGGCCTCGGCGCGCAGCCCGTCGTCGGAGGCGGGGTCGGCGGGGCCCGGCGGAGTCTCGGGAAGGCTCATTCGTCCTTGCTACCAGCCGCCGCCGACGGCATGCACCCGAACCCGATTCTGGGGACAACTCTCCCCTCCCCGCTGGATTGAGCATGATCCCCAAACGGGTAGCCTTCCGTCGAATTCGGTGCCGGGAACGGACGGAGGCGTAGGACCGGGAATGAGGCGGGCGACGGAGCGCTTGCGGCGGACCTGGCAGGTCCTGATGGACGGCTCGCCACCGGAACCCCCGGAGGACGAACCCAGCGAGATCGTCAACGCACGGGTGATCGACCTCGTGCTGCGCGTGGGGGAACTGCTGCTGGCCAGCGGCGAGTCCACCGAGCGGGTGAACGAGGCGATGCTCGGCCTGGCGGTGGCCTACGAACTGCCCCGCTGCGAGGTCCAGGTCACCTTCACCAGCCTGCTGGTGTCGGCCCACCCGGGGGGCAGCGCGCTCCCGGTCACCGGGTCGCGCGCGATCCGGCGCCGCACCCCCGCGTACTGGCGGCTCACCGCGCTGCACCAGATCGTCCAGGAAGCCTCGATCGGGATGCTGGAGCTCGAAGAGGCGCACGCCCGCCTGGCCGCGATCAAGCGGGGCCGCGGCCCCTACCCGCCGTGGCTGCTGGTGGTGTCGTTCGGGCTGATCGCGGCGTCCGCCAGCGTGCTGGTGGGCGGCGGACCCCTGGTCGCCGCGACCGCGTTCGTGGCGACGATGCTGGGCGACCGCGCCGCCGCCGCCCTGGCGCGCCGGGGGATCGCCGAGTTCTTCCAGCTTCTCGTGGCCTCGTCGTTCGGCGCCACGGCCGCCGCGATGGTGGTGGCGATGGGCAGCCCCGCGCGCGCGTCCACGGTGGTGACCGGCGCGGTCCTCGCGCTGCTGCCCGGCCGCCCCCTGGTGGCGAGCATCCAGGACGGCATCACCGGCGATCTGGTGAGCGCGGGCGCGCGCATGCTGGAGGTGTTCTTCATCATCGCCGCGATCGTCGCCGGGCTGGGCGTGGTCGTGTACGTGGCGGTGAAGCTGAACGTGAACGTGAGCGTCGCCCACCTGCCCGAATCCCCCGCCCTCTTCGAGCCGGTGCCCGTGCTGGCGGCCGCGGCGGTGTCACTGGCGTTCGCGGTGTCCCTGGCCGTGCCCAAGGACGTGCTCGTCGCGGCGGCCCTGGGCGGCGGCGTGATCTGGGTCATGTACGTGCTCCTGCTCAACTGGAACGTGACCCCGGTCCTGGCCTCGGCCATCTCCGCCACCACCATCGGCCTGCTGGCCAGCATGCTGGCGCGCCGCCGGAACGCGCCCGTGCTGCCCTACGTCGTCCCGGCCATCGCGCCGCTGCTGCCGGGAACGCTCCTCTACCGGGGCATGGTCGAGCTGAACACGGGCGACCCGGAGGCGGGGGTGCTCAGCCTCATCGCCGCGCTGTCGGTGGCGCTGGCCCTGGGCGCGGGGGTCAACCTCGGCGGTGAACTCGTCCGGGCCTTCCAGCGGGTCGGGCTCAGCGCCTCGGGCCGCTGGGCGCGTCCCGCCGCCCGCCGCACCCGCGGCTACTGACCGTCCGGGCGATCGCTCGTCCGGCGGTCGCCCGGCACCGATTTTCCGGCGGTCCCCGAGACGGGTGGCCTCGCTGGTCAGAGCTTCAGAGGCCGATGGTTCCGGGGGACGCGGCGGGTTTCCGGCGGTCCGGCGGCGCGGAAATGTCAGTGGCGCCGGTTACGTTGCGGCACATGTACCGACAGGGAGACATCCTCATCGTTCCCGTCCCCGAGGACGAGATCCCCGCCGCCGCGCGCGGGCTGTCGCCGGCGCCCCGCGACGACCGCGGTCGCATGGTGCTCGCGCTGGGCGAGGCGACCGGCCACGCGCACGCCGTCGCGGCCCCCGGCGAGCTGCTGCGCGACGCCGATCCGCTGCGCCCCGACCATCTGCATCTCCCCCACGGCGGGCGCCTGGTGCACGAGGAGCACGCGGCGATCGCCCTCCCGAAGGGCTGGTTCCGCGTCATCCGCCAGCGCGAGTACGTGCCGGGCGCCGTCCGCGTCGTGGCCGACTGAGCCGGAGGCCCGACGTGCAGACCACGACCCAGGAGACCCCCGCCGGCGCCGACGAGCCGCAGGCCCCCGTCCGGACGCGCGGCGAGACCGTCCTCGCCTGGCAGTCCGTCGCCTTCTCCTCCGGCCCGACCGGCACCGCCGAGCACGAGCGCGCCGAGGCCGGAGTCCGCACCGCCTACACGGCCGCCGGCCTGGCGCCGCCCGAACGCATCGTCTGGGTGCCCTCCCCCGCGCACGGCGCGATCGCCGCCGCACTGATCGCCGGCCACGGGGACGCGCTCCGGGAGGCGGGGCTCGGCGAGTACATCGCGCCGGTCGCGCCCCTGGTCGACATGCCGGAGACGGGTGCGAGCGTGCGCGAGGCCGTGCGCACCCTCCCGTGGGAGAAGGCGCGCACCGCCGCATGCTCCGAACTGGGGCCGGAGCAGTGGGCACGCGCCTGGGCGGAGACCGGCGGCCGCCTCTGGGCCCAGGTCGACGACCTCGCGACGCGGGTCCGCCGCGCCATCGGCGAACTGGCCGCGGACCACCCCGCGACCGCGACCCTGCTGCGCGGCGCCACCCTCGACGCAGTCCTCGGCCAGCACGACGCCCCGTGGCTGTCGCTGGTCGACTCCCTCGGCCATCTCGACGCCCACGGCCATCCCGGCGCCGCGCTGGCCGGGCTGGCGGAGGTCTCCCGGGTGGCGGGCTGGTGGTGGCCGTACGAGCGGATCGCGATCATCTCCGAGCGCCCGGTCGTCCTGCACCGCGACGAGCAGGGCCGCCTGCACCGGGGCGACGGGCCCGCCCTGGCCTACGGTGACGGGCTCTCGCTGCACGCCTGGCGCGGCATGCCGATGCCCGGCGGTTTCATCGAGTCGCTGACCGACCTGACGCCCGAGCGGATCCGGGCCGAGGCCAACGCCGAGCAGCGGCGGATCATGCTCGAGATCTTCGGCTACGACCGCTACCTCGCCGAGACCGGGGCCAAGCCGGTGAACCGGGGCGAGTCCGGAGTGCTGTGGCGGATCGACCTCCCCGGCGACGAGGCCATCGCCATGGTCGAAGTGGTCAACTCCACACCGGAGCCGGACGGGTCGTACCGCACCTACTTCCTGCGGGTCCCGCCGGGCACGCGCACCGCCCGCGAGGGCGTGGCCTGGACGTTCGGCATCGACCCCCGCGACTACCGCCCGGAGAAGGAGACCTGACGCCCATCCCAAACGCCCATCGCCGAACCGCCGCCGGGCGGGACGCCGCTACCTGCCGGGCCCGTGCTCAAGGGTCCAGGCCCGCGGGGTGGTGGAGGGCGGTTCTAGACCGGTCGGGGCGGTGTCCCCGGCCGCCACGGCGGATGTCCCTTGATGATCACTTCCCTAGTCATCAGGGGACATCCGCCCAGGCATTTCCGGCCATGCTCGCTCACGAGCCGAGCGCGGTCACGGCTTCACATGCCCTTCCGCCGTGGTCTCTCGTTCAGCTCGTCAGGGGGATGCGTTCGAGGATGCCCCCGGCGAAAACGTCGTAGAGGGGCAGGGGTTCCAGGTGGACGTAGCCGATGTGGCAGTCGCAGATGTCGGCGGGGCAGGGGCGGGGGCGCAGGGCCGCCTCGTAGGAGCCGTCGTAGAGGTTGCCCAGGACGGTCGGGATGAAGTGGCAGCGCCGTACCGTCCCTTCGCCGTCCACGGAGATGACCGTTTCGCCGGTACGGCAGGGCAGGCCCTTGCTGGGATGCGGCTCGCGGCTGTAGGCGAAGAGCGGGTCCAGGGCCGTCCAGTCGGCGGCCTCGGCGTCGGTGTAGGTGCGCCCCTCGGCCGCGTTCACCCACAGGTACACCTCGCCCGGCAGGTCGGCGCGGAGGCGGCGGGCGGCGTCGAGATGCTCCGGCTGCCCCACGACGCCCACGCTGAACCGCACCCCGCGCGCGGCGAGGTCGCGGCACTTGCCGAGGAACCGGTCGTAGGGGACCTGGCCGGGATGGTACGTGGTCCACAGCGCCAGCCGGGAAAGGTCCGCCTCGGCCGTCCAGTCGACGCGGTGGCTCAGGTTCGTCTGGATCGCGACGCGTTCCACGTGCGGAAGGTGGCTGAGCTCGACCAGCGCCCGCCGGTACCAGGACCGCACCAGGCCCTCTCCCCACGGCGTGAAGAGGACCGAGACCGCGTGCCGCCGGTCCCGGACCCAGCCGGTGAAGCGTTCGAGGGCGGCGCGGTCGGCCCGCAACTGCTCGGGGGTGTCGCGCCGCTTCGCGAACGGGCAGTAGGGGCAGTCGTAGTCGCAGCTCGCCAGCGGCCCGCGGTAGAGGATCGTGAGATGCCCGTGCCCCATCAGCGCGCCTCGTAGGAATCCATCAGGGTCCGCACCTCCGGTGAGAACAGCGCCGGCCCGATGGCGTCCGAGTGCGCCAGTCCTTCGGGGGTGAGCCGGACGACGTCGCGATCCTCCTCCACCCAGCCGCGCTCGGCGAACGGCTCCAGGTCGAAGTCGGCGGCGGCGTCGGTGCCGAAGCGTTCGCGGTAGGCGGCGCGGTCGACGCCGGACGCCTGGAGCAGCGACTGGATGAGATGGCGGCGCCGCCGTTCGCCGTCGTCCAGGGTGAATCCGACCCGTGCCGTGGTGAAGTCGGCCTCCCGTACGTAGGAGTCGATGATGGCGCGGACCGGGGTCGCGCCCACCGCGTACTCGAACGAGTAGTGCAGCCCGGTGGTGTACGAGCGCGCCCCGCAGCCGAGGCCGATCATCCCGTCGGTCTGGCAGCAGTACTCGGTCCCGGTGAGCGGCGACGCGGCGGAAGCCGGCCCGGTGGGGCGGCGGAACATGCGCATGGAGACCTGCTCGTACCCCTGGGCGAGGAGGTGGTCGCGGCCGGTGCGGTAGAGCTCCATGCGCTGGTCGTCCCAGTCCCGCGCCCGGCGCCCGAGGCCGGTCAGGGGACGCACGTACAACGGGTACAGGTACAGCTCCTCGGGTTCCCACGCGAGGGCGGCGTCGAGCGAGTGCAGCCAGGTCGCCGGGGTCTGGCCGTCGATGCCGTAGATGAGGTCGATGTTGAGCGTCGGGATGGCGGCGGCGCGGATGCGGTCCAGGGCGGCCTCGACCTCGGCGCGCTTCTGTGGACGCACGGCGGCGCGGGCCTCCTCGTCCAGGAAGCTCTGGACGCCGATCGAGACGCGGGTGACGCCGCGTTCGGCGAGGACGGCGAGGCGGTCGCTCGTGGCCGTGGCCGGGGAGGTCTCCACGCCCAGCGGGATCGAGCCGAGGCCGGCGAAGCGGCCGGCGATGTCGCACAGCCGCTCCAGCTCGGACGCGGTCAGGTAGGTGGGCGTGCCGCCGCCGAACGCCGCCGTGGCGAACGTGGCGTCGCCCAGGCCCCCCAGGACGGCGGTCGCCTGGCGGTCGAGCGCGTCCAGGTAGGCGCCGGTGAGCTCCTCGGGCGCTCCCGTACGGGTGAAGAGGTTGCAGAACCCGCAGCGCATCTCGCAGAACGGCACGTGCAGGTAGAGGAAGAGGGCAGCGCGGTCCTCGTCCGCCCAGACCTCGCGGAGGGACGGCTGGGGGTCGAGGGGGCGGTAGGCGGTCTTGTGGGGATAGGCGTACACGTATCCCTGGTAGGGCCCGGTCATGTCAGCACGAACTCCCCGTACGGAACGGTCCACACGACCTCGTGGCCGATGCGGTGACCGGTGTGGCCGTCCTCCCCGTACGCCGTGCCGTGGTCGGAGCAGACGATCACGAAGCAGGGGCGGCGCATGAGCGCGAAGAGGCGGTCCAGATGCCGGTCGACATGGCGGAGGGCGGCGGCGTGGCTCTCCCGCGAGTCGCCGTGCTCGCGGGTGGCGCCGTCCAGGTAGAACCAGTTGGGCTGGTGCAGGGCGGACACGTTGAGCAGGAGGAACAGGCGGCGGGTGGACGGCAGCCGCCGGATCGTCGCGGCGATCCGGTCGATCTGGTGGCCGATCGAGCCGGGGTCGGTCACGCCGAACTCCGGTTCCCAGTGGCTCTCGGCGAAGAGGGCGGGCAGGGCGGAGCCGAGCGGGGTGAGCTTGTTGAAGAAGCCCACGCCGCCGACGCAGACCGTGTGGTAGCCGGCCAGGGCGAGGCCGGTGGGCAGGTCGGCGGCGTCGAACGTCCAGGTGCCGGAGGCGGTGGTCTCGCTGCCCGGGAAGCGGGCCGCGAACAGCCTCGGATGCGGGCCGGGCCGGGCGGGCGTCGGGAGGAAGCCCGCCAGCATCGCGGCGTGCGCGGCGTAGGTGAAGCTGCCGGGGCTGTGGCGCCGTTCCCAGCGGCCGCCCGGGAGCAGTCCGGCGAGCGTCGGGAGCTCCCCGGCGGAGGCGAGTTCGGCCGCCACGTCGTAGCGCAGCGTGTCGAGGGTCACCAGCAGCAGGTCATGGCTGCCGATGACCTCGTTCATGTCGTACATGCTGGGAGGTTTCCTGACAGGGCGGCTCTGACCTGGGCAGTGTAGGTGTCGATCCCCTCGGCCCCGCTCCCGGGGAGACCGGTCAGGCCGGGCAGCAGGTCGCCGAACGCGTTGACCTCCCCGACCGCGTACCCGCGCCACCCGATCCGGACGAGCAGGTCGACGCCGACCATGAGGCTGCCGGGGAAGCAGGCGGCGGCGCGCGCGCACACGTCGAGGGCGTCCCGCCACGAGTCCTCGCCCATGGCCCGCCGTACGGCGCCGAGGTCGCCGCGCGCGCCGCCGAGGTGGAGGTTGGTCATGGGCGAGCGGCTCGTCCGGACGACCGCGTGCGTCGGCTCGCCCGCGACGACGACCACGCGCAGGTCGAGGACGCGGCCGTCCAGCGCCGCCTTGGGGAACCAGCGCTCGACGTGGAGGCCGTCGGGGGCCAGCGCGTCGACCAGGTCGGCGACCTCGGCCTCCGTCTCGTACGACCGGACGCGCAGCGAGTTGACGTAGCCGAAGCCGGTGGGGATGGCGGAGGTGACCGCTTTGACGCGGCCGCCGGGGGCGGTCTGGAGCGCGATGACGCCGGAGGCCGACGAACCGTGCGCGGCCTTGACGAAGACGCGGTGCATCCGCGCCTCCGCCATGCGGGTGCGGAGTTCGGCGTAGGAGGACACCGGCGGAAGTGCTTCCGGTACGGGCACACCGGCGGCCCGGAGGCGCGCGTGGCAGCGCCGTTTGTCGCACATGACGGCGATGTCGTCCACGTCGTTGAGCAGCCGCGCGCCGGCCCTGTCCGCCTCGGCCGCGATGCGCGACAGGCCCGCGGTGAACGTCCGGTACCAGCGGGCGCCTCCGCCCACCCGCGCCGGCTCCCCCGGGCCGCGCAGCAGGGCGTCGACGGCGGCGTCCTCACCGGGCGAGTCGATCCGTACCAGCGTCCCGTCCCCCGCCGCCCCGATGTCCAGGGAGGTGGCGGTGAGGACGTCGTGCCAGCCGATCACGAGCGGCCCCGGCAGGCCCGCGGCGCGGCAGGCGGCGGCGAAGAGCGCGGTGCGCCGGTCGCCGGGCGCGCCGATCACGGTGAACGCGGCGGACGTCATTCCGTGACCGCGACGTACATGAAGCCCTCCCATTCCTCCCAGCCCTCCGCCGGCACGGCGCGCGCCCCGCCGAGGTCGAGCTCGACGCCCGGGAGCGCCTTCCGGAGGCGTTCCATCATCGGCTCCGAGACGTAGTGGTAGTTCAGGTCGAGCCGCTTCAGGTGGGTGAGGGGCTGCCCGGCCAGCAGCGACTCCGCGCCCTGGTCGGAGAGCATCCCCAGGCCCAGCGCCAGCGTCTCCAGCCGGGCCACGATCGGCGCGGACGCCAGGGCGGCCGCGATGTCGTCCTGGAACTCGCCGTTCCGCAGGCCCAGATGGCGGACGGAGGGCAGCCGCACCCCCTCGAAGATCGGGCCGAGGTCGTCGACCTCCGCGTGCCCGCCGTAGATCTGCACGCCGAACCACAGGTCCAGCTCTTCGAGGGCGGGCAGGTCGCTGGCCGCCACCGCCCGCACCACCTCGGCCGGCAGGCCCCCGGACTCGAACCGCAGCGCCTTGAGGGTGTCGCTCTTGAACGGGCTGAGGTTCAGGCCCGCGCAGCCGCGCACCTCCAGCCGCTCCAGCGAAGGGAACGCCTCGACCAGCGGCGTCAGGTCGCCGTGCGGGATCCAGGACAGGTGGTACTCCTCGTCGAGGATGTCGCCGACGAAGACCGACCGCAGGGCGGGGAAGCGGTCCGCGGCCTCGACCAGGGTCTTGACCCCGAGGCCGTCGGCGTCGTCCCAGCCCCAGAAGCCGAGCACCAGCGCCTCGACCCGGGTGGTGTCGACGGCGTCCATGAACCGGGTGAACAGGTCGGGGTACGACTCGTCGCCCCAGTCGCCCCGGACCGCCCAGGCGACCCGGTCGTCGGGCAGCGCCTCCCCCTCGTCGACCTCGGTTTCGGGGGTGAAGCCCACCACCGGCAGTCCGGCGAACTCGTCCAGGTACTCGTTGAACGTCATCGACTTCCTCGATGTGGTCTTCGTACGGGGGTCACTCGGCGATGGCGACGTAGGGCCAGTCGTCGTCCGGGTCCTGCCCGTCGCCGACGTCGACCTTGACGCCTGGCAGCGCCGCCCTCAGGCGGTCGGCCGTGGCGGGGGTCATGTAGTGGTGGCTCAGGTCGAGCGAGGCCAGGTGGGTGAGGGGCTGCCCGGACAGCAGCGACTCGGCGCCCCGGTCGGTGAGCGTCCCCATGGCGAGGCTGAGCGACTCCAGCCGCGCCACGATCGGGGCCGCGGCGACGGCCGCCGCGATCTCGTCCTGGATCTCGCTGTCCTCCAGGCCCAGGTGGCGCAGCGACGGCAGCCGCTCACCGCTCAGGATCGGGGCGAGATCGTCCACGGTGGCGTTTCCGCCGTAGTTCTCCGTGCCCAGCCACAGGTCGAGGTGCTCCAGCGCCGGGAAGTCGCAGGCGGCGATGCCGCGGACGACCTGGCCGGGAAGCCCGCCCGACTCGAACCGGAGCCTCTTCAGCCGCTCGGCGCGCACGGGCTTGAGCCCCAGGTCCTCGGCGCCGCGCACCTCCAGCGTCTCCAGGCCGGGGAACGCGGCGAACAGCGGCGTGATGTCGCACTGCTCGATCCAGGAGATCTCGCGTTCCTCCATGACGATGTCGCCGAGGAAGAGGGCGCGCAGCGCGGGGAAGCGGTCGGCGGCGGCGGTGAGGACCTCGACGGGCGTGGGGTCGCCGTACTCCTGGATGCCCCAGTGCCCCATGATCAGGTGGGTGACCGCGGTGGAGTCGACCGCGCCGGTGAAGCGGTCGAGGACCGCCGGAGTGACCTTCTCCTCCTGCCAGCCGCTGCTCAGGTCGACCCGCCAGGCGCGGGACGCGGCCGGCGGCAGCTCGGCGGTCTCCGGATCGGTCTCGGCGTCGAAGACGGCCACCGGGAGACCGCCGAACTCCGTCAGATGGCTGTTGATCGTCATTCGCTTCCCACCCCTGAAGCCCTCTCGGATGATCGTCGGGACCTGTCCTACCAGCCGGAGCCGACATACCGCCGCCGAACGCCGCCCGCCACCGGCCCCGGCTACTCGGCGACCGCCACGTAGCGCCAGTCGCGGTCGCTCTGCTGCTGGTCGCCGAGGTCCACCTCGACACCGGGGAGGGCGGCGTGCACGCGCTTCACCACCGGGTCGGTGAGGAAGTGGTGGTGAAGGTCGAGCCGCTTGAGATGGGTGAGCGGCTGCCCCGACAGCAGCGACTCGGCGCCCAGGTCGGTGAGCGCGCCCATCGCCAGGCTCAGCGACTCCAGCCGCGCCACGATCGGGGCGCCGGCGACGGCCGCCGCGATCTCGTCCTGGATCTCGCTGTCCTCCAGGCCCAGGTGGCGCAGGGACGGCAGCCGCTCGCCGCCCAGGATCGGCGCCAGGTCGTCCACGGTGGCGTCGCCGCCGTAGTTCGCGGTGCCCAGCCACAGGTCCAGGTGCTCCAGGACGGGCAGCTCACTGGCGCAGACGGCCCGCACCACGCCGGCCGGAAGCCCGCCCGTCTCGAACCGCAGCGTCTTCAGGGCCGGCGCGCGGAACGGCTCGAGGGCGAGGCCCGCGCCCCCGCGGACGCCCAGGTGCTCCAGTCCTGGGTACGCGGCGAACAGCGGCGTGATGTCGGACTGCTCGATCCAGGAGATCTCGGCCTGCTCCATCACGATGTCCCCGAGGAACAGCGCGCGCAGGTTGGGCAGGCGGTCGGCGGCGCCGGCGAGCACCGGCACGGGGTCGACCGCCCCGTCGTCGTAATCGGCGCCCCAGAAGCCGATGATCAGGTGCGTGACCTCGGTGGTGTCGATCCTCTCCAGGAACGCGGCGAAGAGGTCGTCGAAGGAGGGGCCCTCGAACCAGCTGCCCACGCGCCAGGCGGCCTCTCCGGGCGAGTCGGGCTCCTCCTCCCCGCTGTAGTGCTCCTGGACGGTGTCGCCCTCGTGCTCGTGCTGGAAATCGCACACCCGCAGTCCGGCGAAAGTGCTGAGGTGCTCGTAGATGCTCATCGGTATCGGTTCCCCTTCGATTCGGGGACCGTCCTATCAGTCGCCGGCGACATCCTCCTCGAAACGGTTGAAATCAGTGGTTTCCTCCGGGGGAAAGGCCGAAGCCCCCGGACGCGGGCGTCCAGGGGCTTCGCGGCGGCCTCAGGCGGCGGGGAGGACCGAGCCCTTGTACTTGTCCTGGATGTACTTCTTGACCTCGGGACCGGTCAGCAGCTCCGACAGCTTCTTGATGTCGGCGTCGCCCTTGTTCTCGGGCTTGACCACCAGCCCGTTGACGTACGGGTTGTTCTCCGGCTTCTCGATGGCGAGCGCGTCCTTGGCCGGGGTCAGGCCGCCCTCCAGGGCGTAGTTGCCGTTGATGACCGAGGCGTCGACGTCGGCGAGCTGGCGCGGCAGCGCGGCGGCGTCGGTGGGACGGAACGTGATGCCCTTGGGGTTGCCGGCGACGTCCTTCTCGGTGGCGCTCTCGCCCGCGCCCGGCTTGAGGGTGACCACGCCGTTGTCGGCCAGCAGCTTCAGGCCGCGGGCCAGGTTGGACGGGTCGCTGGGCAGCGCGACGGTGGCGCCCTGGGGCAGGTCCTGCAGTCTGGTGACCTTCTTGGAGTAGACGCCCAGCGGCTCCAGGTGGACGCCCGCGAGGAACTCCAGCTTCTGCCCGGTCTTCTGGTTGGACTCGGCCAGGTACGGGCGGTGCTGGAAGTAGTTGGCGTCGAGCTGGCCGTCGTTGAGGGCGGGGTTCAGCTGCTCGTAGTTGCTGAACTCCTTGATCTCCAGCTTGAGCCCGGCCTTGGCCGCCAGGTTGTCCTTGACGTAGGTGAGGACCTCGGCGTGCGGCACCGAGGTGGCGCCGACGGTGAGGGTCCCGCTGTCGTTGCCCGACCCGCCGCAGGCCGCCAGGCCCAGCAGGAGCCCGGCGGACGCGAGGACGGTGGTGATCTTGCGCAGCACGAGGAGTGCCTTTCTCGTTCGTGAAGAGGGATGCGGAAGAGGGGAGGTGGACGGGTGCCGCGGCGGCCTACCGGTGCGTGAGCCTCACCGGTGCGTGAGCCGCCGGACGAACAGGTCGCCGACCAACTGGACGATCGCCACCAGCAGCACCAGCAGCACGAGGATGGCCAGCATCATCTGCGTCTCGAACCGCTGGTAGCCGTACCGGATGGCCAGGTCGCCCAGCCCGCCGCCGCCGATCGCGCCCGCGATGGCGGAGTAGCTGATCAGCGCGATGACGGTGATGGTGAGCCCGGCGATCAGGCCCGGCGCGGCCTCCCGCAGCAGCACCTTGCGGACCAGTGCGGGCCGGGAGGCGCCCATCGCGCGGGCGGCGGCGATCGTGCCGGGGTCGACCTCGCGCAGCGCGGTCTCCACCAGCCGGGCGTAGAAGGGGATCGCCCCGACGGTCAGCGGCACGATCGCCGCCTGCGTGCCGATCGAGGTGCCCACCAGGAGCCGGGTGAACGGGATGATCCCCATCATCAGGATGACGAA
Organism: Actinomadura rugatobispora; assembly: GCF_042656285.1. Classification (GTDB taxonomy): domain Bacteria; phylum Actinomycetota; class Actinomycetes; order Streptosporangiales; family Streptosporangiaceae; genus Spirillospora; species Spirillospora rugatobispora. Next base: position 45,050 of record NZ_JBHSON010000051.1, read on the forward strand.
CGGGACCGACCGGCCGATGTTGACGACCAGGCCGAGGACGGCGTTCACCGGGCGGGAGGGCATCAGGCCGTCCCGCGCGGTGAGGATCAGCAGGACCCCGGCCAGGATCCCGCCGGCCGCGGTGAACAGGGTCGACCAGACGGTCATCTGGAGGGTCTCGAGGGTGCCCTGGCGCAGCAGCGGCGCCATCTCGTCCCAGCTCATGACAGCGACGCCTCCTCGGCGGCGGGGGTGTCGGCGGGGGTGCGGACCTCGACGGTGAGCCCGGCCTCGCGCAGGTGGGCGAGCTGGGCGGCGTTGACGTCGGGGTCGCCGGGCAGCTCGATCCGCAGCCGGCCGATCCGGGTGCCGCCGATCCGCTCGACCGCGCCGCCCAGGATGTTGACGTCGATCGAGTAGGTGCGGGCGAGCGAGGACACGAACGGCCGGTCCGCGCTGTCGCCCTCGAAGGTGACGTCGACCACGGTCGTCCCCGCGCCCGGGTGCGGCGGGGTGTCGGGCAGCGGCAGCAGGTCGCGGGCCAGTTCGGAGCCGGGGCGCAGCAGCAGCTCGCGCAGCGGGCCGGACTCCGCCACGCGGCCCCGCCGCATGATCGCGGCCGAGTCGCAGATCCGCTTGACCACCTCCATCTCGTGGGTGATCAGCAGCACGGTCAGCCCGAGGCGGCGGTTGAGGTCGCGCAGCAGCTCCAGGATGGAGGCGGTGGTCTCGGGGTCGAGCGCGGAGGTGGCCTCGTCCGAGAGCAGCACCTTGGGACGGCCCGCCAGCGCACGCGCGATGCCGACGCGCTGCTTCTGCCCGCCCGACAGCTGCGCGGGGTGCGCCTGGGCGTGCTCGTCCAGGCCGACCAGTGCGAGCAGCTCGGCGACCCGGGCGGCGCGCTCGGACCGCGGCACGCCCATGACCTCCAGCGGGAAGGCCACGTTGCCCGCCACGGTACGGCTGGACAGCAGCCCGAAGTGCTGGTGGATCATCCCGATGCCCTGGCGCGCGCGGCGCAGCTCGCGGCCGTCCAGGGACAGCAGGTCCCGGCCGTCGACCGCGATCCGGCCGGAGTCGGGGCGTTCCAGCAGGTTCACGCAGCGCAGCAGGGTGCTCTTGCCGGCGCCGCTGCGGCCGAGGACGCCGAAGATCTCACCTTCGCGGACGGTGAGGTCGACGCCGTCGACGGCGGTCACCTCGCGTCCCCGGGAGCGGTAGACCTTGCTGAGTTTTTCGATCTGAATCACAGGAAATCATCCGTCCAGACGGGCAGATGGGATGGGGGCGGCCGGGCAGACCACGCAGACAGGCGGTTCAGGCAGGCCGGCCGGGCATGGGGGCGCGCCGGGGTTCAGGAGCGGCCGGGCGGGTACGGCGCGTGGCTCAGAAGGTGGCGCTGGAAGCTCATGGCGGCGGTGATTCTCGGAGTGAACGGCTCGCTTCGGGGCGCGAGGTCAGGCGGGGGCCCTCAGCACCCACACATTCGCCGCCGGCGCGTACACCCGAGGTCCCGGACGGCGCGCGTGCGGCACGGCGCGGGGCGGGGGCGTACGGCGGTCATGCCATGAGTAAACCCGGCCCACGCAGCTGACGCAAATTCTCGGGCACCGCCGTGAACAGGATCACAAGCCCGGTGGCCTCAACGCCGACCGGTCATCCGGAGGCGCCGTGGTACCCGATCCGGACCGGGCCCGAGCCGACCTTCGCGACGATGGTCCGCGGCGACGAGCGGTCGTCCAGCGCCGGGTCCACCCGCACGTCCCCGGTGCCGGACTCGACCTCCACCCCGTAGTAGGAGCCTCGCGGCACGGTCACCCGCACCTCCCCCGACCCCGCGGACGCCTTCACGCGCCGCGGCGGCACGGCGAAGCCGACGCCGATCCGTCCCGAGCCCACCTCGGCCTCCAGTTCCGGGACGGCCAGTCCCGTACCGGTGATCCGCCCCGAGGCCGCCCGCGCCCAGACCCGGCCGCGGATCTCGGCCATGTCCAGCAGCCCCGACCGGGCCTCCAGCCGGAGATCGCCCTCGATGCCCCGGACCCGTACCTCGCCCGAGTCCGCCGTGGCCCTGATCCGCACCCGCGGCGGCACCTGGAGGTCGAGGTCGGCGCCGCACTCCATGTCGGAGTAGATCCCCTTGTCCCCCTCGCAGGTGAACCGGACCAGCAGGACGTCCCCGGCCCAGATCTGCTCCACCTCCGGCCTGCTGAACGCCCACGTCAGCCGCCGGAAGACCCGGACCTGGCCGGCCCGTCCCGGCCCGACCGTCACCCGGGCCCGCCCGGCGTCGATCTCCACCTCGCTGACCGGGCGGTGGTGCACCACCGTGTCGAAGACGGTGCGGCGGATGGCCGTCCCGTAGACGCGCAGCCCGGCGGGCATCACCACGGCCAGGGCGGTCCCGACCGCCAGCAGCACCCAGATGCCGCGCCGCCGCGGCCGTCCTTCCCCGCCCCCGCCCGGCGCCGGGGGAGCGGTCCGCGTCATGCGTCCCCACCGCTCCCCGCGCCGCCGCCGAGGAAGCGCAGCACGGCCAGTACGCGGCGGTGGTCGCCCTCGGCGTCCGGGAGGTCCAGCTTGGCGAAGATGCCGTTGATGTGCTTGGCGACCGCGCTCTCGCTCACCACCAGGGCGGCGGCGATGCCCGCGTTCGAGCGGCCCTCCGCCATGAGCCCCAGGACGTCCCGCTCGCGCGGCGTGAGCCGGTCCAGCGGGTCGCTCTGGCGGCGCAGGAGCAGCTGCGCGACCACCTCAGGATCCAGCGCCGTGCCGCCGCCCGCCACCCGGCGCAGCGCGTCCAGGAACGCGGACACGTCCGCGACCCGGTCCTTGAGGAGGTAGCCGACCCCGCTGGTGTTGGTGGCCAGCAGGTCCGCGGCGTACCGCTCCTCCACGTACTGCGAGAGCAGCAGCAGCGCCACCTCGGGCCACTGCCGCCGGATCACCAGCGCCGCGCGCACGCCCTCGTCGGTGAACGCGGGCGGCATCCGGACGTCCACGATCGCCGCGTCCGGCCGGTGCTCCTCCACCGCGGACAGCAGCGCCTCGGCGTCCCCGACCGCCGCCGGGACCTGGAACCCCGCGGTCTCCAGCAGCTTGATCAGTCCCGCCCGCAGCAGGACCGAGTCCTCGGCGATCACAATGCGCACGGCAGCTCCACGGTCACGGTGGTCGGTCCCCCTTCGGGGCTGACGATGCGGAAGGTACCGTCCACCGACCGGACCCGGCGCCCCAGGCCGGCCAGGCCGGACCCGCGGGCCGGGTCGGCGCCGCCCACCCCGTCGTCGGCGACCGTCACCCGCAGCACGTCGCCGCGCCGCGCCACGTCGATCTCCACCGCGGACGCGCGGGCGTGCTTGACCACGTTGGCGAGGGACTCGGAGACCACGAAGTAGGCGACGGCCTCCACGGTGGACGAGGCGCGCCGCGGGACGTCCACGCGCAGCCGCACCGGCAGCGGCACCCGGGCGGCGATCCCCGACAGCGCCGCGTCCAGGCCGCGGTCCTCCAGGACGGCCGGATGCAGGCCGCGGATCAGGTCGCGCATCTCGGTGAGCGCCTCCTTGGCCTCCTCGTGCGCCTCGACGATCACCTGCATGGCCTCGTCGGGGACGCCGGTCAGCGTCTCGCGGGCCAGGCCGAGGTTCATGGCGAGGGCGACGAGCCGCTGCTGGGCGCCGTCGTGCAGGTCGCGCTCGATGCGGCGGCGTTCGATGTCAGCGGCGTCGACCGCGCCGGCGCGCTTCTCGGCCAGGTCCTCGACGCGGCGCTCCAGCTCCTTGGCGCGGTCCGGGCCGAGGAGCAGCCCGATCGCGCGGGTGTCCAGCCGCCGCACCGCCATCGCGGTCCAGGGCGCGGCGATCAGGAGCAGCACGCCGGCCGCGGTGAGCGCGCACTGCCCGTACGGGCCGATCTGCGGGAGCGTCCAGGCGTAGGCGGTGATCCCGGCGAGCGCGGCGCCGCCCGCCCACGCGGCGAGGACGAGCAGGGCCGCGCAGCCCACGACCGGGCCCGCGATCAGGTGGTAGGCGAGGGACCGCCAGAGCCCGTCCATGCGGAGGCGCCCGGGCCGTTCCCCGGGCGGCGCGACGTGCAGGCCCAGCATCGCCCAGCAGCGCTCGCGCTGCGCCGCGGCGAAGGGGTGCGCCAGGATCACGACCACCAGCGGCGCCAGGAGGGGCAGGACGTCCCACGGCTCCCAGACCGTCCACGGCGCGCCGATGATCACCCAGGCGCCGAACTGGAGCGGCACCCCGGAGGCGGCGAACGCGGTGTCGCGCCACGCCGCCGCCGACCACGGAGCGTGCACGCGCGCACGCCGCAGCAGGGAGAGGGACGCCATGGGCAAACCGTATTGCCCTGAAATGGACCGCGCCATGCAGCGGGGTGCAGCCCCGGGCTGTACCTAGTGCCACCCCCGAAACGGACTTCCGCGCTACTGAAAGCGGCCCGCCCGCACGACAGGCTGACGGGGAACCGAGCCAAGGAGGTCATCGATGGTCGCCGCCCCCCTAGGAGCCCGCCGCCCGTCCCGGCGGCGGCGCGAGTGGCCGGAGTGGCGTGCGGGTCTGGCGGACCCCGTCGACAGGAGGACGCGGCTCGCGGGCTGGGGGCTGGTCGCCGGCGGGGCCGCGCTGGTGCCGTGGATGGGCGTCCTGGCCGCGCGGCTGCCGTCCACGACGCAGGTGTCCAACTGGTCCGCGGCGTGGATCGGCCTGGACGCGGCGCTCGCGACCGGGCTGATCGCCACCGGGACGCTGCTGGCCCGGGGCGATGTTCGTCACAGCCTGACCGCCGCGGCCACCGCGTCGCTCCTGGTCATGGACGCCTGGTTCGACGTGACCACCGCTCCCGCAGGGCCCGGGCGGACGGCCGCGCTGGCCCTCGCCGCCGGCGTGGAACTGCCCGTCGCCGGGCTGTGCGCGACGCTGGCGGTGCGCGCGCTGACCCGTGATCCGGACATGCCGGAAAAGGCCCGCACCCGCGGGCCGAACCCCGCCGGGCACCCTGCCGTCCGGTCGCTGCGACCACTCCCGGCATATCCGGAGCCGACGGGAGTCAGAGAGACGGATGAAACCGAGTGACCCAGACCTTTAGAGTGAATCCGACGTAGGGCCCTCTCTGCGGGAGGGCCCTTTCCCCTGCCTGCCTGATCATGAGGTCACCGGATGAACGACCACGAGGTGCACGCGGAGTGTGTGCGGCTGCTGCGGGAGGGCCTCCCCGAGCCCACCGCCGCCGGGTTCGACGACGGCCGGGGGTTCCTGCCGCTCTGCCTCGACGTCGACGGTGACATCGCCGTTGTCACGTTCCTAAGACGGCCGGGGGGCGTCTCAGGAGGGCTCCCTCCCTTCATCGAGGGCTGGATGTTCCACCGCCGCGACGGCGAGTGGATGGAACTGGGCGGCGCCGGCGGTTCGGCCTTCGACGAGCCCCTCGCCCGCCGCTCGGCCGCCGAACTGGGCGGACGGCACCTGCAGCGGTACGGGACGGGCCGCACCGTCCGCAACGCCAACCGGCTGCTCCCCTGGGGCGCCAAGTGGGTGAGCCAGGCCCGCCTCCGGGTCGCGGCGGAGGCCAGCCACCTGCGCGTGGGCAACCGGATGCTGGAGGTCCCCGCACACGGTCACACCGTCGTGGTCTGGGGCGCCCGCCGCGCGCCCGTCGTGGAGGCCCTGGCCCTGGACGGCGCCATCCTCGACGCCCTCGACCTGGACTACACCCTGGCCCGCGCCTGAACGTCGGCGACCTGGGCGATGGACCAGGCGGCGGGCCGGGCTAACGGGATGCACGGGGAACCTTTCGGCGGGTGCCGGAGAGGTTAGGGGCCGCGCGTTACCGGAAGGTTGCCGGGACGTTTCGCCCCGGCCCCGCTCACAACCAGCCGAGGTCGCGGGCGGCCCGCACCGCCGCGTGGCGGTTGTCGACGCCGAGCTTGGTGACCGCCGCCGACAGGTAGTTCCGCACGGTGCCCTCCGACAGGCCCAGGCCGCGGGCGATCCGGCTCACCGGGGCGCCGTCGGCGGCGGCGCGCAGCGTGTCGAGTTCGCGCGGCGTGAGCGGACACTCCTCGGCGGCGAGCGCGTCGGCCGCCAGCTGCGGATCGATGTACCGGGCGCCCGCGGCGACCTGGCGGACGACCTCCGCCAGCCGGGCGCCCGGGGCGTCCTTGCCGAGGAAGCCGCGCACGCCCGCGGCCATCGCGCGGCGCAGGTTGCCGGGACGGCCGTGCGCGGTCACGATCACCGGCCGGCAGGAGGGCAGCTCCCGGGAGAGCCGCTCGGCCGCGGCGAGGCCGTCCAGCCCGGGCATGTCGATGTCGAGCACGGCGATGTCGGGCTTGAGGCGCAGCGCGCTCTCGACGGCCTCGTCGCCGCGGCCGACGTCCGCCACGACCTCGATGCCGTCCTCGGTCTCCAGCAGCAGCACCAGCGCCTCCCGGATGAGGAGGTGGTCGTCGGCCAGCAGCACCCGGATCATGCCTCTCCCTTCGCCCTCGGCACCGCCCTGGGCACCGCCCTGGGCACGGCGGCGGCCAGCCGGAACGTGCCGTCCCCGGCCGGGCCCGCGGTGAACTCGCCGCCCACCGCCGCCATCCGTTCGGCGAGGCCCGCCAGCCCGGCCCCGGCGGCGGCTCCGGCGGCGGGCGCGGGACGCCGGCCCGCGCCGTCGTTGGAGATCTCCAGCCGGACGTGCGCGTCGTCGGACCGCACCGTGATCAGGCACCAGGTGGCGCCGCTGTGCCGCAGGACGTTGGTGGCCGCCTCCCGGGCCGCCCATCCCAGCGGCTCGTGCGCGTGCGCGGGCAGGTCGGGCGAGACCTCGGGGGCGTCGCAGCGGATCCCCGCCGCGCGCAGCACCGCCGACATGCCCTGCAGCTCGCTGCGCAGCGAGGTCGCCCGGTAGCCGCGGACGATCTCGCGCACATCGCGTACCGAGTCCCGCGCCATCCGCTGGATCTCGACCAGCTCCCCGCGGACCCGCTCCCGGTCGCGTTCGACGAAGCGCTCGGCGACCTCGGCGCGCAGGGCGACGGCCTGGAGGCTGTGGCCGAGCACGTCGTGCAGGTCCCGGGCGAAGCGCAGCCGTTCCTCGCCCACCGCCGAACGGGCCAGCTCCGCGCGCGCTTCCCGCAACTCCTGGACGACATGGAACAGCCACACGGTCACGTACCCCGAGAACGCCCCCACCGGCACGCCCACCAGCTGGTACAGGACGTTGAGAACCGGCAGCCCCAGCACGAGCCCGTAGGCGGGGGTCAGGACCGTGGCCGCCGCCGTCACGAGCACCGCCGCGCGCAAGGGCAGCACAACCGCGATGAGGCCCACCGGCACGACCAGGGCGCTCCCCCAGCCGACCTGGGCGCCCATCAGAGCCGGGAGGGTCCAGCAGACCGCGGCTATGGCGGCCAGGCCGATCCCGTGGGCGGGCACGGTGCGGCGCATCAGATTGAGCCACAGCAGCCGCCCGTACAGGGTGAAGACGGCCGCGACGCACACCAGGCCCAGGACGATCCGGCCCGGGTCGCGCCGGTCCAGCACTTCGTACCAGACGGCGGGCAGCAGGAGCCCGGCCAAGGTGACGAGCGTCATCGCCACGATGATCGCGGCGATGCCGGTGGGACGCGGAATCCTGGGCTGCACCTCTCCGCCTCCGCGCGGGGGGCCGGCTATGGCACGGCCCAGGGTACGTGCCGCCCTCACGTACGTGCCGCCTTCAAGCGGCCCGCCGCGGCCAGGCCGGATCGCCGCCGGGCACCAGCCGCCCCCTGTCGAGGATGCCGACCCTGTCCGCGCACCACGCCTCGTACGGATCCCGCGTCGCCAGCAGAATCGTCACCCCGTCCTCGGCCAACCCTCTCAAGACCGAGCCGACGTGGCGGGAGGACGCCACGTCCAGGCCGGCGGAGGGCTCGTCCAGGAAGAGGACGTCAGAACGCCCGACCAGTGCCAGCGCCAGATCGAGCAGGCGCTGTGCACACGGGGTCAGCCTCTCGAAGGGCACGCCCTCGCAGCCGCCCAGGCCCACCAGGCGAAGCGCCTCGTCACCGGGGAGCGGGTCGAGCGTCCACCGCCGCCACGTGTCGACCACCTCCGCCACGGTCAGGCCGGGGAACAGCCCGCCCTCCCGCCAGACGGCGCCGGTGCGCAGCCCCGCCCGGTCCTCGTACGGGTCGGCCCCCCGAACCCGCACCCGCCCGGACGTAGGACGCCGCATCCCCGAGGCGATCTCCAGCAGCGTCGTCTTGCCCGCGCCCGGTGGGCCGAGCAGCGCGCAGACCTCCCCCTCGGCGACGCCGAACGAGACGTCGCGCACGGCGTCCCGCCCGCCGAAACAGACCCCTGCCCCGGACACCTCGATCACGTTCACGCCCATGCCCCCATGCTCGCCGCCACCCTGCGAAGACTTGCAGTCACAGGCGTCAGGAGCACCCCGGGAGAAACGCGGGGCCGACCCATGACATCCGTCACGGGTCATCACCGGGCACCCCGCGCTCAACTCCGGTGGACGCTCTCCGGGCCGAGCTCATCCGGACTCCGGTGCCCGGACAGGGCCATCGTCAGCTCCAGCTCCGCCTGCAGGCAGCGCAGCACGTGCCGCACCCCGGCCTCCCCGCCCAGGGCCAGGCCGTAGGCGTACGGCCGCGCGACCAGCACCGCGCGGGCGCCCAGCGCCAGCGCCTTGGCGATGTCGGACCCGGTGCGGATGCCGCTGTCGAACAGCACCGTGGCCTGGTCGCCCACCGCCTCCACGACGCCCGGGAGCGCGTCCAGGGAGGCGATGGCTCCGTCCACCTGCCGCCCGCCGTGGTTGGAGACGACCACGCCGTCCATGCCGGCGTCCACGGCGCGGCGGGCGTCATCGGGATGCTGGATGCCCTTGAGCACGATCGGGCCGTCCCAGTGGTCCCGCAGGAACTCCAGGTCGTCCCAGGTCAGCGACGGGTTCCCGAAGTTGGCCACCCAGTGCAGGAGCGCGGTGTCGCGGTTGGCGCCGGTGACCGGGCCGCCCACCGCCTTCTGGAAGACCGGGTCGGAGAAGTAGTTGGCCACGCCGATCCCGCGCAGGAACGGCAGGTACGCCTGGTCGAGGTCGCGCGGCCGCCACGCCAGCGTGAACGTGTCGAGGGTGACGACCAGGGCCGAGTAGCCCGCCGCCTTGGCCCGCTCCAGGAAGCTCACCGCCATCTCGCGGTCCTTGGGCCAGTACAGCTGGTACCAGCGGGGCCCCTCGCCGCCCGCCTCCGCGACCTCCTCCATCGAGTACGACGCGGCCGTGCTCAGCACCATCGTCAGCCCGCACGACGCCGCGGCCCGCGCCACCGCCCGCTCCCCCTCCGGGTGCAGGATCGACAGGACGCCGATGGGCCCGAGCAGCACCGGCGCGGGCATCGCCGTGCCCAGCACCTCCACCGACAGGTCGCGCCGCGCCACGTCCCGGAGCATCCGCGGGACGATCCGCACCCGGTCGAACGCCGCCCGGTTCGCCCGCGCGGTGGCCTCGCTGCCCGCCGAGCCCGCCACGTACCCGAACGACCGCGACGACAGCCTCCGCTCCGCCAGCCCCTCCAGCCGGGTCAGGTCGGTGGGCAGCTCGGGCAGCACGTCGCCCAGCCCCTTCAGGTAGATCTCGTTCTGGAAGTCGGCCAGCGCGCTCATCGGAAACCTCCTCGGCGATCGATCCGCCCGCCGACCGGCGCCCCGGCGACCGGGCCGGACACGGCCGGAGGCGGCCATACGGACGCCCGGAGGGGGCGGTTTCGGCGCGCCGAGGGGTGGTGCGGTGCGAATCTGTCTCAGGGACCCGCCACAATGTCCCACATGGCACGTCGTGGATCCCAGGCCCCTCCCCCGCCGGACTTCGAAGAGAACATCATCGACGTCGATGTCTCGGAGGAGATGCGCGGCAGCTTCCTCGAGTACGCGTACTCGGTCATCTACCAGCGGGCACTGCCCGACGCGCGCGACGGCCTCAAGCCCGTGCAGCGCCGGATCCTGTACTCGATGAACGAGATGGGCCTGCGCCCCGAACGCGGGCACGTCAAGTGCGCCCGCGTGGTCGGCGAGGTGATGGGCAAGCTGCACCCGCACGGCGACAGCGCGATCTACGACGCGATGGTCCGGATGGCCCAGCCGTGGGCGATGCGGATGCCGCTGGTCGACGGGCACGGCAACTTCGGCTCGCTCGGCGGCGACGACATGCCGGCCGCCATGCGGTACACCGAGTCCCGGTTGACCCGCGAGGCGATGCTCATGGTCGCCTCCATCGACGAGGACACCGTCGACTTCCGGCCCAACTACGACGGCCAGGAGCAGGAGCCCGAGGTCCTGCCCGCCGCGTTCCCCAACCTGCTGGTGAACGGCTCGTCCGGGATCGCGGTCGGGATGGCCACCAACATGGCGCCGCACAACCTCGGCGAGGTCATCGCGGCGGCCCGGCACCTGATCGACAACCCCGACGCCTCGCTCGAGGAGCTGATGCGCTTCGTGCCCGGCCCCGACCTGCCCACCGGCGGCCGGATCGTGGGCCTGGACGGCATCCGCGACGCCTACGAGCGGGGCCGCGGCACCTTCCGCACCCGCGCCACCGTGCACATCGAGGACGTCACCCCCCGCCGCAAGGGCATCGTCGTCACCGAGCTGCCGTACGCGGTCGGCCCGGAGCGGGTCAAGGCCAAGATCAAGGAACTGGTCAACAACAAGAAGATCAACGGGATCTCCGACCTGAAGGACCTCACCGACCGCAACGTCGGGCTGCGGCTGGTCATCGAGGTCAAGAACGGCTTCAACCCCGAGGGCGTGCTGGCCGAGCTCTACCGGCTGACGCCGATGGAGGAGTCGTTCGGCATCAACAACGTGGCGCTGGTCGACGGCCAGCCCCGCACGCTCGGCCTGCGCGACATGCTGCAGGTGTACGTCGACCACCGCATCGAGGTCGTCCGGCGCCGCAGCGCGCACCGCCGCAAGAAGCGCGAGGACCGGCTCCACCTGGTCGACGGCCTGCTGGTCGCGCTGCTCAACATCGACGAGGTCATCCAGATCATCCGGGACAGCGACGACGCGTCCCAGGCCAAGCAGCGGCTCATGCAGATCTTCGAGCTGTCGGAGATCCAGGCCCAGTACATCCTCGACACCCCGCTGCGCCGGCTGACCCGCTACGACCGGCTGGAGCTGGAGAAGGAGAAGGAGCAGCTCGCCAAGGAGATCGCCAGGCTGACCGCGATCCTGGAGTCGGAGAAGAAGCTGCGCGGCGTGGTCTCCAAGGAGCTGGGCGAGGTCGCCAAGGAGTTCTCCACCCCGCGCCGCACGGTGCTGCTGGAGTCGTCCGGCCAGACCGCGACCGCCGCGGTGCCGCTGGAGGTCGCCGACGACCCGTGCCTGGTGCTGATGTCCTCCACCGGCCTGCTGGCCCGTACGGGCTCGGCCGAGCCGCTGGCCGACGAGGGCGCCCGCTCCCCGCACGACGTGCTGGTGTCGGTGGTGCGGGCCAGCGCCCGCGCCCAGCTCGGCGTGGTCACCTCCGCCGGACGGATGATCAAGGTGGAGGTCATCGACCTGCCGATGCTGCCGGCCTCGGCCTCGCCGCCGTCGCTGGCGGGCGGCGCCCCCATCACCGAGTACGTCGACCTCGACCCCGACGAGAAGGTGGTGGGGCTGAGCTCGCTCGACGGCTCGCTGGCGCTGGGCACCGCGCACGGCGTGGTCAAGCGGGTGGTGCCCGACTACCCGCCCAACCGCGACGACTTCGAGGTCATCACGCTCAAGGACGGCGACCAGGTGGTGGGCGCCGTCACCGTGGCCGACGAGGACGATCTGGTCTTCATCACCAGCGACGCCCAGCTGCTGCACTACAGCGCGTCCAACGTGCGGCCGCAGGGCCGGGCGGCGGGCGGCATGGCGGGCATCAAGCTGGCGGCCGGGGCCACCGTCATCTGGTTCGGCGCGCTCGACCCGGACCGCGAGTCCCGGGTGGTGACGATCTCCGGTTCGTCCTCGGCGCTGCCGGGCACCGAGCAGGGCGCGGTCAAGCTCGCCGACTACGCCGACTTCCCCGCCAAGGGCCGCGCGACCGGCGGCGTCCGGTCGCACCGCTTCCTCAAGGGCGAGGACGCGCTGATCATGGCGTGGGCCGGCCCCGCGCCCGTGCGGGCGGCCTCGTCCACGGGCAAGCCGCTGCTGGTGGACGTCGAGATCGGGCGCCGCGACGGCTCCGGTGAACGGCTGACCGCGGAGGTCGCCGCCTTCGGCGGCCCCCTCCACCCCGCCCCCACCCCCGAACCGGAGCAGGCGCCGACCCCCGACGACGCATCACCCCAGTGATCGCAGCACGCTGACGCGGCGGCCCCCGCACCGAGCAAGGGTGCGGGGGCCGCCGCGTCTTCCGCCCACGGCCGCTCCCAGCGGACGTCCGGACGTCCGGACTCTCATCGACGGCCACCATCCACCCGACGGCCCTGTGCCAACCGGCGGCTGTGGGCGATCCCGTCTCTCACCGGCGGAATCGCCCGGAGGTCAGCCGACCTTGAGGGTGCGGGGGTCGCGGAGCGGGGTGCCGGTGCCCTGGTAGGTGGCGACGGCGATGAAGGTCTCGAACGCGGCCTCGTTGCTGCCCGACGGGGAGGGCAGCGCGGCCTTCCAGTCGATCGCCGCGCCCCAGATGCCGCAGCTGGACCTGGGCACGGTGAAGGTCTTGTCCGCCGCCGTGGCGGCGATGACGAACGGGTGCGCGAGCGGGTCGGACGGGTCTCCCGGGCTCACCACCCTGATCGTGGACATGTCGGCGACCAGGGTGAACTTGAGGGGCTCGGCCTGGGTACCGATGTAGCAGGCGTCGCCGAGCAGCAGGTTGATGATCCGCACCCGCATGTCGACCTTGGCGACCGGCAGCGCGAAGGAGAAGCCCCCGGCGTAGCTCGCCTCGACCTCCACCTTGAAGCCGGGCAGGTCCTCCAGCCACGGCACGCTGGGCAGGCCCAGCAGGCCCAGGACGCCGCCCGGGATCTTCATCGGGTCGGCGTCCATCCTGATCTCTTTGAGCTCGTTGGGTCCGCCGCCGGCGGGCGGGCCGGACTGCACGACGATCGTGATGGGCTCGGTGATCTGCTGGCTGAGCCCGCCCAGCTTGAGCGAGCCGCCGTCCACGACCATCACCAGGCACTCCCAGCGGGCCGGATCGGCGCCGGCGGGCAGCTTCGGGCAGTCGGCCTTCAGGTCGAACGACGGCGCGGCGGCCGAGGACGGCGCGGCGGCGGGGGAGGCGGAGGCGGTCGCGGGCTGGAGGGCGGCCAGGCCGAGGGACGCGATCGCGGCGGCCGCGAGCCCCTTGCGGAACGACATCTTCACGGGACGAATCGCCTTCTCTACGGGAAGCAAGGGGCCCGGCCGTCCCGTGCGGGAGCGGGACGGCCGGGCGGGGGGACTCTCAGGCGGTGATGTGCAGCTTCTGGGTGTAGGTCGTGTCGCTCGGGTTGACCTTGCCCAGGGCCTTGCCGGTGCCGTTGGCGGTGACGCCGCTCGGGCACAGGAAGCTGCCCGACTTCAGGCCGAGGGAGACGTTGTTCATCGTCCCGGCCAGCTGGCCCGTGGAGTTGGCGGGGTTGTCGGAGTTGCGCACCTGGAAGGTCAGGCTGGTGTGGGTCGCGTCGAACCCGTAGACGCAGGTGAGGAAGCCGAAGCTCGCCTGGATCTCCAGGTCGGTGTCGGTGAAGGTCAGCGTCCCGTCGTAGTTGCCGCTGGGCCCGTAGGCGAGGGTGCCATCGGTGTAGGGCAGGTTGCGGAAGGTGACGGTCGGGTTGCCCAGGTTGCTGGTGCAGCCGGTGACGTTCGCCGAGTCCAGCGTGCCCGAGCCGGACGAGGTCAGGGTGCCGCGCAGGTCGGCGCTCGAGCAGCTGGCGGTGAAGCCCGTGCCGCTGAAGGTGAGGGCGCCGACGTTGAGGATCTGGTAGCCGCCGTCGTAGGGCGTCCTCGTGTCCTCCCTGAGGACCGTGGTGGTGGCCGCGGAGGCGGTGCCGGCCAGGAGGCCGACCGCCGTGGCGGCCGCGATGGCGGGTGTGCCGAGCTTGACGAGGGCCTTCACATTCTCTCCTCGGGTAGTGGCCCATGTCCGTGCTTCCGGCGGGTGGGGTGGCACGCCGCGGGATGATCAGCCCCGGCCGCGCGTTCCGCGCCGGCCCCCGAGTGGCGGTGCGCCCCGGATCCGGAGGTGACGCCCGCCCTCTGTACGCTCGCACCCGCCAGCTAAGACCACCTCAGCTGCGTAAGCAAGCGCTTGCATGGTTAAGATTGGCCGAGAGCGGCCAAGTTGGGCGTTGCCTTGCGAGAGACACGCACTTCATGCCTATGAACCGGCGGACCGCGCTCCTGTTCTTGTCATCGCCTCACAAACCCACCGGCACGACGACGGCGGCCAGCTCCCCCAGGGAACCGGCCGCCGCGCGCGGGACGCCGTCCGCCTACTGCTCGACGTCGTCCGGACCCCAGTAGGCGCGCATCTCGGTGACCTTGCCGTCGTCGTCGAACGTCATCACCTCGATGGCCCGGATGCGCACCACCCCGGGCACCTCGATGGTGAACGCCATGGCCGCGCTGTTCCCGTGCGAGCCGCGGATGGGCCCGTCCAGCGAGAGCTTGGCGCCGCTGCCGACCGCGTTGGCGTAGAACTCGTCGATCGCCGCGCGTCCGGAGATCGGCGGGTTGCCGACCGGGTCCTCGATCGTGGCGTCGTCGGCGAACAGCCCCGCGACCGCCGCGGCGTCCCCCTCGGCGAAGCCGTCGACGTAGGCCTGCAGCACCTGCTTCATGCGTTCCTGCTCCGGCATGTCCCGCCCATCGCTCGTTCCGGCAGATCGGCAGAGCCTAACAAACGATTGCTTGACCGAAGTGAGCGGTTACCGGGCCCCGGGACACAATGGCGGCATGGCGATCTCATCGTTCATGGTGCCGCTCGGCACGCCCGCTCCCGGCTTCTCGCTGCCGCCCGCCGGAGGCGGCCCGGCCGTGTCCCCCGGCGACTTCCCCGGGGCGCCCGCGCTGCTGGTGACCTTCCTGTCCAACCACTGCCCGTACGTCCGCCGCATCGAGGCGGCGCTCGGCGCGGTCACGGCCGAGTACGCGGCGAAGGGCCTGGTCACCATCGCCGTCTGCAGCAACGACACCGGACGCAACCCCGACGACGACGCCGCCCACCTGCGCGAGCAGTCGGAACGGGCCGGGTTCGCCTTCCCGTACCTGGTCGACGAGTCACAGGAGGTCGCGCTCTCCTACAGGGCCGCCTGCACGCCCGACTTCTTCCTGTACGACGCCGGCCGCCGCCTGGCCTACCGGGGCCAGTTCGACGCCGCCCGTCCCCGCAACGAGGTGCCCTCGGACGGCGCCGACCTGCGTGCGGCTCTGGACCTCGTCCTGGCGGGCAAGGCCGTTCCCGAGCCGCACGCGCCCAGCCTCGGCTGCGGCATCAAGTGGAAGCCCGGCAACGAGCCCGGCTGACGGACCCGGCCGGACCGCCCTCCCGTCAGTTCTTGTCGATCCCGCCCGGGTCGACGGCGTCGACCCGTCCCACCACGAGCCGGTTGACCCCCCACAGCACCAGCCCGACGGCCAGCAGGATCGCGGCGCGCAGGTAGACCTCGCCCTCCCGGCCGGTGATCGGCAGCGTCAGGAACAGGCAGCTCACCGCGCCCACCACCGGCATCCAGGTCGGGGCGCGGAAGTGCGCGTGCTCGACGCGCTCCCGGCGCAGCACCAGCACGCACACGTTCACCAGCGCGAACACGCACAGCAGCAGCAGCACGGTGGTGTCGGCCAGCCCGCCCACGTCGCCGGTGCTCACCAGGACCACCGCGATCGTGACCGTGAACGCGATCGCGACCCAGGGCGTGGCCCGGGTCGGGTGCACGATCGCGAACGGCGACGGCACGATCCGCTCCCGCGCCATCCCGTACACCAGCCGGGACGCCATGATCATGTTGATCAGCGCGGTGTTGCCCACCGCCAGCAGGGCGATCAGCGCGAACAGCTTGGGCGGGAAGCTCAGCCCCGCGACCTTGACGACCTCCAGCAGCGGCCCGGTCGAGGTCCGCAGCGTCTCGGCGTCGACCAGCATGGTCGCGGTGAACGCCACCGCCACGTAGATCACCACGGTGATGGCCAGGCCGCCGAACAGCGCGGCGGGGAAGTCCCTGGGCGGGTTCTTGGCCTCCTCGGCCAGGTTGACCGAGTCCTCGAACCCCAGCAGCGCGTAGAAGGCCAGCGCCGTCCCGCCCAGCACGCCGAGGAAGGCGCCGTTGGCCGGGTGGAACTCCAGCGCCCGGCTCGGTTCGCCGTCCCCGCTGACCAGCGCGAACACCCCGATCACGATGATGACCAGCAGCCCGAACGCCTCGATCAGGGTGAGCACCACGTTCACCTTGATCGACTCGGAGATCCCGGCCAGGTTCACCAGCGTCACCAGCGCCAGGAAGATCAGCGCGCCCACCAGCGTCGGCAGCGACACGAACTCGGCCAGGTACTTCCCGCCGAACGCCCGCGCGGCCGCGCTCGCCGAGGTGATCCCGCTCATCATCACCGTGAACGCGACGATGAACGTCACGAACGGGATCCCGAACGCCTTGTTGGTGTAGAGCGCGGCCCCGGCCGCCTGCGGATACTTGCCGACGAGCTCCGCGTAGGCGGTGGCGGTCAGCGCCGCCAGCACGAACGCCACCAGGAACGGGATCCACACCGCTCCGCCGACCTCGCCCGCGACCTGCCCGACGAGCGCGTAGATGCCCGCTCCGAGGATGTCCCCGACCACGAAGAGCATGAGCACCTTGCGCCCGATGACCCGGCGCAGCCCGCCCTCGAGCTGCCTCGGATCGACTTCCGTCTGCGTCATGCACGCTCCCTCGTCCGATTGGAACGTGCAGTACCCACGAAGCGCGTACTTATCATCACCTTCGGTGACACCCTCCCCCCGCCTCCGCGCGACCAACGGCTGTCCTCGGGAGCGCTCCGCGGCCGCGGTCAGGGCGAACTCGGTGTGCGGGCCCGCTCGCTCAGGGGCCTCAGCGACCGTGGGACGGGTTCCCGCCGGGTGCGGGCGGACGTGGCCCGGGTTGAGGGCAGGCGTATGGGCGCCTTCAGCGTGTGGGGTGCTCGGCGCTCACAGGGCATGGCTGTGAGGCCCCGGGAAACGGGGCCTCACGGCGGCGGCTTCTGGCGGCTTCTAGGTGTCGATGCGTTCGATGTCCAGCTCGGCGGCGCCGGCGGTGATGAACTCGCGGCGCGGGGCCACCTCGCTGCCCATGAGCAGGTCGAAGATCTTGGCGGCGTCCTCGGCGTCCTCGATGCGGATGCGGCGCAGGATGCGGTGGCGCGGGTCCATGGTGGTCTCGGCGAGCTGGTCGGCGTCCATCTCACCGAGGCCCTTGTAGCGCTGGACGGGCTCCTTCCAGCGCATGCCGCGGCGCTCGAACTCGACGAGCTTCTTGCGGAGCTCGGCGTCGCTGTAGCAGTAGACGTACTTGTCCTGGCCCTTCCTGGGCTTGATCAGCTCGATGCGGTGCAGCGGCGGCACGGCGGCGAAGACGCGGCCGGCCTCCAGCATGGGGTGCATGTAGCGGTACATGAGCGTGAGCAGCAGGCAGCGGATGTGCGAGCCGTCGACGTCCGCGTCGGCCATCAGGATGATCCGGCCGTAGCGGGCCGAGTCGAGGTCGAACGTGCGGCCCGAGCCGGCGCCGATCACCTGGATGATGGCGGCGCACTCGGCGTTCTTGAGCATGTCGGCGACGGACGCCTTCTGCACGTTCAGGATCTTGCCGCGGATCGGCAGCAGCGCCTGGAACTCGGAGTCGCGGGCCAGCTTGGCGGTGCCCAGCGCGGAGTCGCCCTCGACGATGAACAGCTCGCTGCGGTCGTCGGTGGTGCGGCAGTCGACCAGCTTGGCGGGGAGGGCGGAGTTCTCCAGGGCGTTCTTGCGGCGCTGGTTGTCGCGCTGGGTGCGGGCGGCGATCCGGGTCTTGGCGGCGCCGACGATCTTCTCCAGCACCGCGCGCAGCGGCTGCTTCCGGCCGCGCGAGGGGTTGTCGAAGATGGCCTTGAGCTCGCGGCCGACCACCTGGGACACGATCCGCGCGGCCGCGGAGGTGCCGAGGACCTCCTTGGTCTGGCCCTCGAACTGCGGCTCGGGCAGGCGGACGGTGACCACGGCGGTCAGGCCCTCCAGGACGTCGTCCTTGATGACGTCCTCGTCGCCGTTCTTGAGCAGCTTGGTGGCGCGCAGCTGGTCGTTGATCACGCGGATCAGCGCGCGGTCGAAGCCGCGCACGTGGGTGCCGCCCTTGGGCGTGGCGATGACGTTGACGAACGACTTGGTGATGGTGTCGTAGCCGCTCCCCCAGCGCAGCGCGACGTCCACCTCCAGGTCGCGTTCGACGTCGGTGGGGACCAGGTGGCCCTGGTCGTCCAGCACCGGGACGGTCTCGGTGAAGTGGCCGCGGCCCTGGATCCGCAGCACGTCGACGAGCTCGGCGTCCTTGGCGAGGTAGGTGCAGAACTCGCTGATGCCGCCGTCGAAGCGGAAGGTCTCCTCGAGGACCTCCTCGCCGCGCTCGTCGCGGACGTCGATGGTCAGGCCGGGGATGAGGAAGGCGGTCTGCCGCATCCGGTCGAGGACCTGGGCCTGGTCGACGGTGGCGCCCTTGAGGAAGATCTGCATGTCCGGCCAGAACCGGACGCGGGTGCCGGTGGTCGTGCGCGCCACCTTGCGCACCTGGTGCACCCCGGAGCGCTTCTTGAAGCGGGCGTTGGGCCGGCCGGCCTCGGCGAACTCGCCGGGCAGCCCGCGGCGGAAGCTGATGGCGTGGGTGGCGCCGTTGCTGTCGACCTCGACGTCGAGGCGGGCCGACAGCGCGTTCACCACCGAGGCGCCCACGCCGTGCAGGCCGCCGGAGGCGGTGTAGGACACGCCGCCGAACTTGCCGCCCGCGTGCAGCCGGGTCATCACCAGCTCGACGCCCGACAGCTTGGTCTTGGGATGGATGTCGACGGGGATGCCGCGGCCGTTGTCGCCCACCTCGAAGGAGCCGTCGGCGTGCAGCACGACGTTGATGTGGGAGCAGTAGCCGGCGAGGGCCTCGTCGACGCAGTTGTCGACGATCTCCCAGAGGCAGTGGGCGAGCCCACGGCTGTCGGTGGACCCGATGTACATGCCGGGTCGCTTGCGCACGGCCTCCAGGCCCTCCAGCACCGAGAGGTGCCGGGCGGAGTAGCCGTGCGAATCGTCGGTGGTCGCTTCAGCGGTCGCGGCGGTCAACGTGCGTGTGCTCCTCGGGGGTAGGACATTCGGCAGCAGGGTACCCCCATCCGCCGACGGCCCACGGGCAGGCTCGCCGCCCGTCTGTGCGAGCCGTGATCGAACATACTATCGAAGACGATCGTCACGGTACGCGTTTTCGCCCGGACGTGTCGCTCGCGGCCGCGGGACGATCCGGGGCTGAACTGGAGGATCGTCCACGTCCGCGGGCAGCGACACGCCGGTGCGCATCTCCGACTTTAGGAGGTGCCGCCCCGGTCCGTCCCGGTTCTACCGTCGTGTGCATGACACATACGATCAGCGCGGACGGGCTCCGGAAGCGGTACGGGGACGTCCGGGCCGTCGACGGGGTCTCGTTCGAGGTCCCCGAAGGCGAGTTCTTCGGCATCCTGGGGCCCAACGGGGCGGGCAAGACGACCCTTCTGGAGATCGTCGAGGGGTTGCGGGAGGCCGACGAGGGCGCGGTGTCGGTGCTGGGCCTGCCGCCGTGGCCGCGCAATCCCGGGCTGCTGCCGCGGATCGGCGTCCAGCTGCAGGCGTCCTCGTTCTTCGAGCGGCTGACCGCGCGCGAGCAGCTGCGCACGTTCGGCTCCCTGTACGGCGTGCCGCCCGCCAAGGCGGACGCGATGCTGGAGACCGTCGGGCTGGGCGACAAGGCCGACGTGCGGGTGGAGAAGCTGTCGGGCGGGCAGGCGCAGCGCCTGTCGATCGCGTGCGCGCTCGTGCACGACCCCGAGCTGGTCTTCCTGGACGAGCCGACCGCCGCGCTGGACCCGCAGGCGCGCCGCAACCTGTGGGACGTGCTGCGCGCCATCAACACCGAGGGCCGCACGATCGTCCTGACCACGCACTACATGGACGAGGCCGAGCTGCTCTGCGACCGGGTGGCGATCATGGACGCGGGGCGGATCCTGCGGCTGGGCGCGCCGGCCGCGCTGGTCCGCGACCTGGACGCGCCGTCCCGGATCAGCGTCGCCAGCGGGACCCTGGCCGCCGGGGACGCCGGGGCGCTGCCGGGCGCCGACGAGGTCTCCGACGACGGCGTGTCGCTGGTGATCTCCACCCGCGCGCCCTCGGAGGTGGTGGCGGCGATGGCGGCCCGGAACGCGCTGGACGGCGTGCAGATCCGCGGCGCCACGCTGGAGGACGTCTTCCTGGAGCTCACCGGACGGGAGTACCGCGCATGACCGGCCTGCAGAGCTTCCGGAGCTTGTCCCGGGCGATGGCGCTCGGGTTCGCCCGCGACCGCGGGGCGCTGTTCTTCACGATCCTGTTCCCGCTGATGTTCCTGGTGATCTTCGGCGGGGTGTTCGGGAGCCAGACCACCTCGAAGGTGGAGGTGATCCAGGTCGGGCCGTCGGCGATCCTGGACGGCGCCGTCGCCGGGGGCGGCGGCGAGCTGGCCAAGGTCCTGGAGGTGACCCGGAGCACCGACCGCGCGGCCGCGCTGGAGGAGGTCGCGAAGGGCGACGCGGCCGCGGTGGTGGAGCAGCGCGGCGGCGAGCTGGTGGTGCGCTACTCGGCGGCCGACACGGTGAAGTCCGGGACGGTCCGCGGGCTGATGAACTCGATCGTCCAGTCGGCGAACATCTCCGCGAGCGGGCGGCCGGCCGCGTACCGGCTGACGGTCGAGCAGGTGGAGGACGAGTCGCTCAAGGCGATCCAGTTCTTCACGCCGAGCCTGCTGGGGTGGGCGCTGGCGTCGGCGGGGGTGTTCGGGGCCGCGCAGACGCTGGTGACCTGGCGCACCAAGGGCATCCTGCGGCGGCTGCGGCTGTCGCCGGCCCCGGTCTCGGCGGTGTTCGGGGCGCGCGTCACGGTGAGCGTGGGAATCGCGCTGGTGCAGCTGGCGCTGTTCCTGCTGGTGGCGCGGCTGCCGATGTTCGATCTCCAGCTGCGGGGGTCGTGGTGGATGTGCGTGCCGATGGTGGTGTCGGGCGTGCTGGCGTTCCTGGCGATCGGGACGGTCATCGGGGCGTGGGCTAAGACGCAGGAGGCGGCGCAGACGGTGGGTCAGCTGGTGGTGCTCCCGATGGCGTTCCTGGGCGGTTCGTTCTTCCCGCTGGACGCCTCGCCCGGCTGGATGCAGGCCGTGTCGTACGCGTTCCCGCTGCGCTATCTGAACGAGAGCATGCTGGACGTCATGGCCCGTGACCAGGGGCCTTCCGCGGTCCTTCCGGAGATCGGCGTGCTGCTGGGGATCGCGGTCGCGGGAACATTCCTCGCGGTCAGGCTGTTCAGATGGGACGATGCGTGAGCCGGCGCTGTGATGTCGGTCACTAATTGGCCCATTCTGCTGTGGGCGTACGAAGAAACAGGTTGGGAACGTCAGCGTCGGGTTAGATGTTGTCCTAAGTACCGACCCCGAGCATGAGGAAGGTGCCGTGACTGGAGCCCTTGCCCCAACCAAGCCGTTGTCCGTCGCAGACCGCTGCGACCGCTGCGGTGCCCAGGCCTACGTCCGTGCAGTCCTTGTAGGCGGCGGCGACCTTCTGTTCTGCGCCCACCACGGGCGTAAGTACGCAGAGGCCCTCCGCGCCAACGGGGCCGACATTCACGACGAGACCGACAGGCTCAACGAAACCCCGGCCACCGCACCCGCAGACGAGCGGTAAGCCCTCGAAATAAAAGAATCCCGGAACGGCGGTCACCGGCGACGGTGGCCGCCGTTCACCCATTCCGGGATAAGCCCCGAAACCGTGCGGGGCGCACTTTCGATCGCCGTGTGCGATCGTGAAATCACGCAACGTGGTCAATGTTGAGGAGATCCAGGACAGGTGCTCATTCTGCTGCCGCCGTCGGAACGCAAGGCCGCCCCGGGGGACGGGCCGCCGCTCGACCTCGGCGGCCTGGCCTTCCCCTCGCTCAACCCCGTCCGGGAACGGGTGCTGAACGCGCTGGGCGAGGCGTGCCTGCGGGACGACGCGCCCGAGCTGCTGGCCCTCCCGGCCGGCCAGGCCGAGGAGGCGCTCACCCGCAACCTGGCGCTGCGGCGGGCCCCGACGCTGCCGGTCGCGCGGCTCTACACCGGCGTGCTGTACGACAACCTGGCGCTGCACGAGCTCGATCCGGAGCGCGCGGCCGACCAGATCATCGTGTTCTCGGGCCTGTGGGGGGCGCTGCGGCTCACCGACCGCATCCCGCCCTACCGGCTGGCGATGAGCGTGACGCTGCCCCCTGCGGGGAAGCTGGCCGCGCTGTGGCGTCCGGCGCTGCGGGAGGCCCTGGAGCCCGTCGCGGGCGCGGGGCGGCTGATCGTCGACATGCGCTCGGGGCCGTACGTCGCGGCGTGGAGGCCGGCGCGGGGGCAGGGTCCCGCGGTGACGGTGCGGGTCTTCCGGGAGCGCATGCTGGGGGGCGTGCCCAAGCGCACCGTGGTCAGCCACATGGCGAAGGCGACGCGCGGCAGGGTGGCGCACGACCTGCTGGAGGCCGGCGCGGCTCCGGAGAGCCCGGAGGAGCTGCTGAAGATCGTGGCGGGGCTCGGTCACACGGCGGAGCTGAACGGCGACAACCTGGACGTCATCCTGCACGCCTGAGGGGTGGGAGGTCCCTGAGGCGGGAGGTCTCGCGCAGGGGCGTCCTCAGACCGTGGTGATGTTCAGGTGGCGGCAGGCCTTGATGTACTGCCCGACCTCGTTCCCGCCGAGATAGCTCCACGGCAGGCTGCTGGGACGGCCGAAGGTGCGGAGCAGATGCTGGCGGGCGGGCCGGCGGGAGTCGGCCAGGTGGAACGCGGCGCCGAAGATGTTGTGCGCCTCGATCGTGCGCGGATGGGGCCGGGGGCCCTCGAACCAGCCGCGGGCGGCGGCCTCGACGTCCCGGCACTCCTCCGCCGAGAACCACCGGGACGAACCCCGGATGATCCCCTGGCGTTCCTGGACGAAATATTCGAAGTAGGCCAGCGGAAGCAGCGCCGACCGCGGATCCTCGCGGCCCGCCGTGCTCATCGCGACCCGGGCGAAGTCGAACATCTCCTCCGGCAGGCCGCCCCACTGCGGGGAGAGGCTGACCACGCGGGCAACGTGCGAGCCGTACAGCGTGGGACCGCGCCGGTACGCCTGCCGCCACAGCTCGTCCTTCTCCTCGCGGTCGGCGTCGAGGCCCAGGGCGAGCCAGAGCATCGCCTCCCAGGGGACGGGATCGCCCGGCCACAGCCTGGAGGCGTTCAGCAGCGGGTCGCGGGCCTTCTGCATCGTCTTGGTGTAGGCGGTGTAGCCGGCGGCCTGGACGGCCCGCGCCCGCGCGTCGGGCCGGATCCGCCAGGCCTCCTCGATCCGGGTGCGGCCCAGCCACAGCCACAGGTCCGGGTTGGAGGAGTCCTCGGCCAGCAGCGCCTCGATGTAGGAGCCGGAGCCGACGGCGGCCTTGGCCAGTGCCTCGACGCGCAGGGAGCGCAGCTCGGGGTCGTCGCGGGCCTCGGCCAGGGCGCGCGCGCCGACTCTCAGGTAGCGGTCGTGGACGGCGTCGACGGCTTGGTCGAGGACGGGATCCGACCAGGGACGTCCGCCGATCACATGTGTCGTGCGGGCGCGGACGGCGGTGGGCGCCCGGCCGGGCCTGTGCTGCTCCACCGAACCTCCATGTGCCCGGTCAAGCTCCATGAGTCCCATGCTGCGGAAGCGTAGGAAGGGGCACGGCGGCGCGCGCTACCTGGATGTAAATAGTGTGTTACATACCCCGAAGCATCTTTGACCTGGATATTTTCTTCCAGTCAAAGAAACCGGACGGCGGGCGCGGGGGCCCCTTCCCGCCTGCGGGAACATTCCCGAAACACGGCCGTGTTTAGCGCTTCCCGCGTCCCCGGCGGGCCTCCTCCGCACCCGTCCCGCGAGCGTCCGGATGCGGCCACGCTCCTGACCGCAAACGGCCAATGCCCCGGAAAAGGAGAAGACCACCCCGGCCTGTGCCGGAGTGGTCTCCTACCGCACGTTCCCGCCGTGCCTGCCGATCAGTCCACCTCAGTCGAGGTAGTCGCGCAGCACCTGCGAACGGGACGGGTGGCGCAGCTTCGACATGGTCTTGGACTCGATCTGGCGGATCCGCTCCCGGGTCACGCCGTAGACCTTGCCGATCTCGTCGAGCGTCTTGGGCTGGCCGTCGGTCAGGCCGAACCGCATCGAGACCACCCCGGCCTCGCGCTCGCTGAGGGTGTCCAGCACCGAGTGCAGCTGCTCCTGCAGCAGCGTGAAGCTGACCGCGTCGGCCGGGACGATCGCCTCGGAGTCCTCGATCAGGTCGCCGAACTCGCTGTCGCCGTCCTCGCCCAGCGGAGTGTGCAGGGAGATCGGCTCGCGGCCGTACTTCTGGACCTCGACGACCTTCTCCGGGGTCATGTCGAGCTCCTTGGCCAGCTCCTCCGGGGTGGGCTCGCGGCCCAGGTCCTGGAGCATCTGGCGCTGGACGCGGGCCAGCTTGTTGATGACCTCGACCATGTGCACCGGGATGCGGATGGTGCGGGCCTGGTCGGCCATCGCGCGGGTGATCGCCTGCCGGATCCACCAGGTGGCGTAGGTGGAGAACTTGTAGCCCTTGGTGTAGTCGAACTTCTCGACCGCGCGGATCAGGCCCAGGTTGCCCTCCTGGATCAGGTCCAGGAACAGCATGCCGCGGCCGGTGTAGCGCTTGGCCAGCGACACCACGAGCCGGAGGTTGGCCTCCAGCAGGTGGTTCTTGGCGCGGCGGCCGTCCTCGGCGATCCACTCGAAGTCGTCGCGGTCCTCCTCCGACATCGCGTGCCCGTCGGAGGCGAGCCGCTCCTCGGCGAACAGGCCGGCCTCGATCCGCTTGGCGAGCTCGACCTCCTGCTCGGCGTTGAGCAGGGGGACCTTGCCGATCTGCTTGAGGTAGTCCTTGACCGGGTCGGCGGTGGCGCCGGCGGCCGCGATCTGCTGGGCGGGGGCGTCCTCGTCGTCGTCGCCGAGGACGAACGCCTCCTCGTCGGTGCCGGACGGCTTGCCGCTGGGGCCCTTGACCGGGGCGCGGACCGTCGTCGCGGCGGCGGGCTCCTCCTCGGCCGGCTCCTCGGCGTCGGCGGCCGAGTCGTCGGAGTCCTCGACCACGACCAGGTCGTCGCCCTCGTCGAGCTCCTCGAGGTCGTCGAGGTCGGTGACGTCGACGTCGTCCTCGAGCTCGGGGTCGTCGGCGGCCTTGACCGGGCCCTTCTTGGCCGGTCCGGCGCCCTTGGCGGCGGCCGGGGCGGCCTTCTTGGCCGCGGGCTTGCGCGGCTCGGACTTGGCGGCCTCGCCCTTGGCGGCCTCGCCGCGGGCCGGCTCCGGCTTCTTCGGCTTGCCGGCGGCCGCGCCCTTGCGGGCCTCGGCCTTACGGGCCAGAGTGGCGGGACTGGGCGCGGCGGGGCGGGCCGGGGCCTCCTCGGCACCGTCGTCGACGACGGCGGTCACCGTGGTGGGCTGCTCCTTGGCCGCCGCGGCCGTCTTGGGCTTGCGCGCCGCCGGCGCCGCGCGCTTGCGCGAACGCTTGGGCGCCGCTGAGTCGGCAGCGCTCACCATGACGGTCACACCCTCCTTGCTGAGGCTCCGCAGGATGCTGGAGGCCTTCGACACGGGGATGTCGGCCTCCTCGAACGTACGTCGTACGTCGTCGGCGTCGAGGTAACCCTGGGACCGTCCACGCTCGATCAGTTGCGCGATGACGTGCTCGTGCAGATCTGACGCTTTCGAGGTCGAGCTAGCAGGCGACACAAATACCTCTCGAACGAACGTGTGGCTTGGTTGACCCAAGTGCCCTGACGGGCCCGGCCTCACACGGGGTGGGACCACACACTGGGCGGGCCACCCTGTGCGGGACCGCAGCGTACCCGCTTCTTACTAGGGTCAAGCATTCTGGCACTGCTGCGCATTCCGCATTCGATGTCCTGCCCGGTAACACACCACCTTAGAGGGCGCCGGGCTGTCCTTCGTACGGACGGTGCCGTCTTCGGGACCTCTTCCGGCCCTTCCGGGGCCGGCCTCGGCGCCGCCCCGGCGGTCTTCACACGGGTCACACGGGCTTCGGCGGGACGTGCAGGGCAAGCACGGTCACATCGTCCACTTGCTCATATCCCGCAAGCATCCGATCGACCAGGAAGTCGACGAGTCTCTCCGGATCTCCTACCACTTCAGGTGGGGCGTCGGCCGCGACCGCGACCAGTTCCTCCAGACCGGCGTCCACCCCACGCCTACGGTTCTCCACAAGTCCATCGGAATAGAAGACCACAGTGTTGCCGGTCTCGATGGAAAAACTTGTCTGCTGTCGCTGGGAGGGCCAGCCGAGCGGGGTCCCCGGCTCGAGCCCGCTCACCCTGGCGGGAGAGTCCGCCGAGATCAGCAGGGGCGGCGGATGGCCGGCGTTGCTGAAGGCGCCGTGCCCGGTCTCGGGGTCGATGACCGCGTAGGCGACGGTGGTGAACTGCTCCTCGTCCTCGGTGGCGGAGAAGAGCCGGTCGAGCCCGGCCAGCACGGCGGCCGGGCGGGGGTCGTTG
This sequence comes from Actinomadura rugatobispora, assembly GCF_042656285.1. Lineage (GTDB taxonomy): Bacteria > Actinomycetota > Actinomycetes > Streptosporangiales > Streptosporangiaceae > Spirillospora > Spirillospora rugatobispora. Next base: position 71,805 of record NZ_JBHSON010000051.1, read on the forward strand.
AGGGCCAGGGCGCGCAGGGCGTTGCGGACGCGGCCCATCCCGGCCGCGGCGAGCACGCCCTTGCCCATGACGTCGCCGACGGCCACGGCCAGCCGGTCGTCGGGGAGGCGGAACACGTCGTACCAGTCGCCGCCGACCTGGACGTGCCGGGTGGCGGGGTTGTAGCGGGCGGCCAGCACCATGCCGGGCAGCTGGGGCAGGTCGCTGGGCAGCAGGCTGCGCTGGAGCTCCTCGGCGGTCTTGTGCTCGCGCTCGAACAGCAGCGCCCGCTCCACCGCCAGCGCGCACTGGCCGGCCAGGGCCTCCAGGAAGACCCGCTCCTCCTCGGTGATCTCCCGGGGCCGGGTGAAGGAGAACCGCAGGGCGCCGATGGGGGCGCCCGCGGCCAGCAGCGGCAGGCCCACCCAGGCGCGCTCCTCGGTGTGCTGGGTGAACAGCCCGGCCTCGTCGCGGCCCAGCTGGAGCCGGAGGCTGTCGGGGTGCTCGGCCAGGAACGGCCGGCTCTCCCGGACCGCGACCGACATGACGGTCTGGTCGCTGACCTTGATCTCGTCGCGGGAGGACGGGCGCGACTCGGGACGGCTCTCGCCGCCGGGCGGGGACGGGGTGACCACGCTCAGCCGCAGCTTGTCGTCGTCCAGCAGCGCCACCGCGGAGTAGTCGGCGCCGATCGCCGACCGGCCCACCTCGGTGATCACCTGGACGACCTGGCTGACGGTCAGCGCCTCGGCCAGCATGGAGGTGGCCTGCTGGAGCCGCGCGGTGCGCAGCGCCGCCGCCGACAGCTGCTCGGTGAGCCGCCCGCGCATCTCCTCGGCCTCGCGCTGGCCGGTGACGTCGGTGTTGGCGCCGACCCACTCGATCACGGTGTCGGCCCGCCAGATCGGCACCGCCCGCACGTCGAAGTGCCGGTACTGGCCGCTCTTGGTGCGGATCCGGTAGTTGGTCTCGAAGACCCGGTTGTCGGCGACGCACTCGCGCCAGATCGCCTCGATCCGGGGCCGGTCCTCGGGGTGCACGACGGCCAGCCAGCCGCCGACCGCGTAGTCGTCGGGGGTCTGCCCGGTGATCGACCGCCATTCGGGCGCGTCGTCGATCACGCCGCCGTCCGGCGAGGCCACCCAGACGACCTGGGAGCTGGCCTCCACCAGCGAGCGGTAGCGCTGCTCCTTGCGCCGGATGACCTCCTCGGCGCGGCGGCGCTCGGTGACGTCCAGCGCGGTCAGCACCACCCCGGCGGGGCCGCCGTCGGCGCCGCGGACGGGCAGCCAGGCGCACGACAGCACGCGGGTTCCGGCGGCCACGGTGGTGGCGGGCGGGCCGGGGACCGGCACGGGCGGCTCGACGACCGGCGCGGGCGGGTTCTCCTGGCGCGGCCGCGGGACGGTCAGGTCGGCCTCGGGGATGGGCCTGTCCTCGGCGAGCACGGTGCGCAGCGCGGTCTCGAACGCGCCGGCCAGGTCGTCGGGCAGGAACTCGTGGGGGCGGCGCTGCCGCGGATCGGCCCCGGGGACGCCGAGCAGCTCGGGCAGCACGGCGTTGGCGCGCAGGCAGCGCAGCCCGGTGTCGAAGAACGCCAGGCCCGCCGGGGCCTGCCTCATGAGGGTGGCGTACAGCGCTGCGTCGGTCGCTTCCATATCCGCCGGTCGATCGGTCGCTTCCATGGGCTGGCCCTCCACCCCGGAGATCCGGGGATGCGGAACGGACGTATCGGTGCTCATCGGCAACACCTCCGCCCCAGGGGGTCCCGTACCGCGCGGCAAGTCTTCATCACTATGAGTGAATGGGAGCAGGCTAACGCTCCCGCCTCCATCACAACACCGGTCGGAGTCAAGTACTCATCATCCCGATGGTTCGCCGCCGACGGAAGACCCGGGGCAACCTCGGCCCGCGATTCCCGGCGGCGTTCCCGGACTGGGCCGCCGTACCGTCGGAGCTCCCGCCGGAAACGGCGGCGGCCGGGAGGCGTCCGGGCGGACGGCGAGTACGTGATGTTACGGCTCCGGGGCGCCGGACGCGGGGACGGCGCGCCCGTTCGGCGAGTTCCGGACAGAACATTCATGACGCATCGGGGTGGGCGGTGGCCGGCGAACGCCTACTTCTTCGCCTTGGCGGCCTTGGCCGCGGCCTTCGTCTCCTGCTTGAAGGCGCGCACCTCGGCGAGGGAGTCGGGGCCGGTGATGTCGGCCACGGAGCGGTGCGAGCCCTCCTCGCCGTAGTCGCCGGCGGCCTCCCGCCAGCCCTCGGGGCGCACGCCGTACTGCTTGCCGAGCAGGGCCACGAAGATCTGGGCCTTCTGCTTGCCGTAGCCGGGGAGGGCGTTGAGCCGCTTGTAGAGCTCCTTGCCGTCGGCGGCGTCCCGCCAGATCGCCTCGGCGTCGCCGTCGTAGTGCTCGACCAGGTACCGGCACAGCTGCTGCACCCGCTTGGCCATCGAGCCGGGGTAGCGGTGCACCGCGGGTTTCTCCGACAGCAGCGCCGCGAACCGCTCCGGGTCCTGGGCGGCGATCTCGGCGGCGTCCAGGTCGGTGGCGCCGAGCCGCTCGGCGATGGTGTACGGGCCGGAGAAGGCCCATTCCATCGGGATCTGCTGGTCGAGCAGCATGCCGATCAGGGCGGCGAGCGGGCTGCGTCCCAGCAGCTCGTTCGCCTCGGGACGCTGCGCGAGGTGAAGCGTGATGGCCATGCGCCCCAGCTTAGATCTCACCGATTCCTTACGCGGGCGTCCCGGGCATGGTGGTCAAGCCGCGGCGGTGCTCGAATGGAGGGGTGAAGCGAAGAGGCGCCGCGGACGGCGCCGCAGAAGACGCGGAGACTCCGGGGACGCGGGAGACTCCCGGGACACCGGAGACGCGCGCGGACGGCACACCGGTGGGACGGCGTGTCGTGCTCGGCATGCTGGGCCTGGGCGTGGCAGGGGTCGCCGTCGGGGCCTCGCTGCAGAAGGGCGTGAACCGGGCGCTGGCGCCCATCGGGCAGATCGGCGGGGTGCTCCCCGCGGCCGGGAACGGGTTCCGGTTCTATTCGGTCGTCGGCAGCGTGCGGCCGCGCCCGCCGGCGCAGTACCGGGTCACGGTGACGGGGCTGGTGCGGGGCGAGCGGTCGTTCAGCATGGCCGACCTGGCCGCGCTCCCCCAGACGCGCCTCACCCGCGACTTCCAGTGCGTGACCGGGTGGCGGGTGCCCGAGGTGATGTGGGCGGGGGTGGCGCTGCCCGACCTGCTGGACGCGGTGGGGGTCTCGCCGCGCGCCCGGGCCGTGCGGTTCACCTCCTTCGACGGGGTCTACACCGAGTCGCTGACGCTGGACCAGGCGCGCAGGCGGGACGTGCTGGTGGCCACGGAGATGCTCGGCGCCCCGGTCACCCACGACCACGGCGGCCCGGTGCGGCTGTTCGTCGGCCCCATGTACGGCTACAAGTCGCTCAAGTGGCTGGGCGGCATCGAGCTGACCGACCGGGTCGTCACCGGGTATTGGGAGCGGCGCGGCTACGACGTGGACGCCTGGGTCGGCCGGTCGAACGGACGCGACGATGCCCCGACGTGACATGCCCCGGCGCGAGATGCCCCGGCGCGGCCTGCTGGACCGGTTCTCGCGGGCGGAGCGGTCGATCCACCACGTCACGGCCCTGCTGATGCTGGTGTGCCTGGTCACGGCGGCGCTGCTGTACGTGCCGGCGCTGGCGTCCGCGGTGGGCCGCCGCGACCTGATCAAGCCGCTGCACATCTGGGCCGGGTACGCGCTGCCGGTGCCGGTGCTGCTGGGGCTGCTCTCCCGGGCCTTCCGGGCCGACCTGCGCAGGCTCGACCGGTTCGGCCCGCACGACTGGGAGTGGCTGCGCCGCGGCGACCGCCGCGCCGTGACCGGCGCCGTTCCCCGTGCGGGCTCCGAGGCCGCGCTCCCGCGCGGGGTGATCCCGGTGGGCAAGTTCAACCCGGGGCAGAAGCTGAACGCCGCGTTCACCGCGGGCGCGATCCTGGTCATGCTCGGGACCGGCACGATCCTGACCTTCCCCGACCCCTGGCCGGACCGGTGGCGGACCGGCGCGACCTTCGTCCACGACTGGCTGTTCCTGATCATCGTGGTGGTGACGCTGGGCCACCTCTGGTACGCGCTGCGCGACCGCGGCGCGCTCGGCGCCATGGTCACCGGGCGGGTCGACCGCGCCTGGGCGGCCCGCCACCATCCGGGCTGGCTGGACGAACTCGACCGCCGGAACCGGACGGCCGCGGAACGCGCGGGCGAATCCTCGGCGAATCCGGCGAGGACCGGGCCGGACGGGTCTTGACACTCACGGCAGAAGCGCTGGAATGAGACATCGAGGCGAGGTCGGGCGGCACGTCCCACCGGGCCGGGAACGGACCGGCGCGTGCCCGGCCGGGCCCCGCCCGCCCCCGGCGGTCACCCCGTACCGCCGGACCCTCGGGCTCGGAGGCGCGTTGATGCCTGCTGTCATGACCGAACGGCGTGGCGAGGTCCGCCGGCTTCTCTCCGGCCGGCTCGCCGCGGAGTTCGCCACCGTCACTCCCGATACCGTCGAACGCTGCGTCGCCGACGTCCAGGCGTGCGTGGCGCACCTGGGCCTCGAGCCCACCCCCGCGCTGGTGGAGCGGATGGCCAGGGAGCACCTGGTCGGGATGGTCAAGTCCGAACCGCCCTCGGGACGGGTCGCCGGGCCCTGACCGGGCCGGCGGGGCGGATTCGGGGCGCCGTTGCGGTTCGGGGCCTTTTGTACTACGGATGGAAGACCGTCCGCGGTTGCCTTCCGTCCCATTTCGGCCTCCCCGCGATGTCCTGGACGAGGACCGGCGCCGGATCTGAGAAGCTAGTGACGTGAGTCCCCGCAGCCGCCGCCGTTCCTCCGGGGATCCCGCCGGGGACGGACCGCCGCCCTCGGACGAGGTTTCCGCGATCTTCGACGGGATGCTGCGCCACGCGCGCGAGCTGCTGGCGGTGCGCAGCCCGCTGGACGCCGAACTGATCGTCAGCGAGATCCTGGGCTCCTGGTGGGGACGGCGGGTGCCGGGCGGCGACGTCGAGGAGATCATCGGCGAGGCGCTGGTCGACCACGCCGCCGGCGTCGGCACCCCGGCCGCGCTGGCGCTGCTGACGGGCATGGCCTACCTGGGCACTCCGCGGCAGGCCGCCAAGGCCGAGCGGGCCGCGCTGGCCCTGATGGAGCGCGGTGTCGCGCGTCCCGGCTGGGCCGACCGGGTGGGCATGGTCGTCCCCGAGGAGTGCCACGTCTCCCGCGACGTCTACGGCGACCAGGACTCGATCATCTGCACGTACACCTACGGCGGCCGCGACCGGCACGCCCTGGTCGTCCTGGTCGACCGCAACCGGGCGGGCGCGGTCCAGGGCATGGCCCAGGGCGGCGTCTACGGCGGCGTGCAGGGCGCCGTGCTGCACGCGGGCGGCGGCGGCCCGGCGCCGACGCGGTCGCTTGAGCCGCCGGCCGCCGAGGAGGGCCGGACGCGCCCGCCGGCCGGCGGCATGGTCCGGGACGCCTGGGTCTCCTCGCAGGTCGACCGGCTCCTCGACCACTGCCGCCGGGAGGGCCGCAGCAACCCGCTGATGCGGTTCGAGCAGCTCGACCCGCGCGACACGCGGGCGGTGCTGCAGCGCGCCCTCGACTTCACCGACGACACCCCCGACCCGCCGGTCAACGAGAAGTTCGGGGCCTACCACGCGTTCGTGCGGGCCCGGGTGAGCTCGCTGCCGCCCGGCGGCCGGCTCCCCCAGCCCCCGGTGTACGGCCGCGACCGGCGCGCCGAGATCGCCATCCGCTTCCTGGCCTCCGACGAGGCCGAGGACCTCTCCGACCGGTCGGCCGCCGGCCGCTGCGTCGACCGGATCATCGACTACGGCTGCGCGCACGACTTCGGCCGCCCGCTGCGGGTCAGCCCGATCAAGTGCGAGATGTTCCTGCTGGACTGGCTGCCGCGCAAGGTGCTGCTGTCCCCGACCGAGCAGGAGGCGGTGCCGCACGTGCTGGCCGCCTGGGTGCGCTGGGCGGGACGGCGGACCGGGCTGCCGGAGGAGGGCGTGCGCGCCACCCTCGACGCGGTCTGGGACGCCACCGCCAAGTTCGCCGAGGCCTACCGCGACCCGTCGGCGTTCGGGCTCGACCGCGACCTGGTGGCGCGGCTGCTGCCCGACGGCGAGCTGGAGGCGCTGCCCCGGCGCGCCTTCGCGCTGCCGTTCCTGTCGGGACGGCACCGCCTGTCCGGGCGGCACGGCTCGATCGACCTCGCCACGCTCGACCCCGCCGATCCCGCGGACCGTAGAATCCTGCTGGAGTTCGAGCACCCGGGCGCGACGGAGGCGCACCTGGACGCCCACGAGCGGCTCGCCGGCCGGCTGTGGAACGGCGACCCGCCGCAGCTGTGGGAGACCGCGCAGGCGATGCTGGACGTCGGCTTCGAGCGGCACGAGATCCTGCACCGGCTCATGGACGTGATCGACGGTTGCGCCGGCGATCCGGCGGAACTGAGGAGGGCGCTGGGGGTTCTGCGGCACTCGGCGCCGCCCGAGTGAGCGGATCCGGACGACCTGAGTGAACTCCCGGTTTGCCAGCGGCGATCGGGGCGACAATCATCGGGGTCTCGGGTACCGGTCGCGCGGGGGTCGCGGCCCTTCCCCGGGTGATAGGGAGTGATCTTGTTGGAGTGGTCCGAGTTCGCGCGGCGTCTGGGACGCGAGCTGGCGGGTCTGGAGAGGGACACCATCCTCATCGTGCGCGAGCGCGAGGAGAGCCGCCACTACGTCCAGGCGATGCGGGAGCCCGACCGGCTCTACGCCGAAGCGGTCAGCAACAACTTCCTCGACGGCCCGCTTCTCCTCACCCTGGCGGACGAGGAGGTCATGAGCGACGCCGGCTGGCGCCCGCCCGCCGACCCCGCCCCGCGCAACTGGTGGACCGAGCTGCCCGCCTACGCCACCGTCGACGACCACGGCCGGCTGGCGGACGTCATGGTCACCGCGCTGCGCGACGTGCAGGGCGTGCGGCGGCCCTCCGACCTGGTGTACGAGTCGTTCCACCGGCACGGCACCGGGCTGATCGAGCTGCTCGACTTCGGCATCGAGGCCGCCGACCCGAGCCGGGTCACCAAGCAGCGCCGCACCTCCGCGGAACTGGCCGAGGTCGCCGACCGGGCCGGCGGGGCCGCGCAGAACGGCGCCGCGCCGAACGGGGCCGTCCCGAACGGGCCCGCCGGCGTCCCGGCGGACGCCGCCGCGCCGCTGCTGGCCGCCCCGGTGCCGGGTCCGGGGGCGGGTCCCGGGCCACTGGGCGGGCCGCCCGAGGCGCACGTCCCGGACGCGCCCGACGAGCTGGAGCCGCGGCTGGCCGAGGCCAAGCAGCGCGGCGACCACACGACCTACTTCGAGCTGCTGCTGTCGGCCGACCTGGTCCTTCCGGCGAGCGCCCCGGCGGTCGAGGACCCGGAGGCCGCCGAGTTCCCGACCACCTCGATCGGGGCCGGGACGTACGTGGTGGTGTTCACCTCGCCGCAGGCGCTGGTGCGGTCGGGGCACCGGCCGGGCCTGTACCGGCGCACGTCGTTCGCGCGGCTGGCGGGGGGCTGGCCGGATCCGGCCTGGCAGCTGGCGATCAACCCGGGGCTGCCCAGCGAGGTCCATCTCGACGCGGCCGCCGTGATCCGGCTGGACGCCACGCAGCGCGCCCTCAGCCACCAGCCGGGGGCCCAGGGCCCTCCACCGGCCGTCCCGCCGCCCCCACCGCCCGCGCCGCCCACGCAGGGGCCGCTGCCAGGGCAGGACGCACCTCCGGCCGCGCCGCCCATTCCCCCTGCAGTGCCGCCCGTACAGGGACCACCGCCAGGACAGGACGCGCCGCCCGTACCGCCTGCCGCACCGCCCGCGCAGGGGCCGCCGCCGGGCCAGGACGCGCCGCCCGTACCGCCTGCCGCACCGCCCGTACAGGGACCACCGCCTGGACAGGACGCGCCGCCCGTACCGCCTGCGGTGCCGCCCGCGCAGGGGCCGCTGCCAGGGCAGGACGCGCCTCCGGCCGTGCCGCCCGTACCGCCTGCCGCGCCGCCCGTGCAGGGCCCGCCGCCGGGGCAGGACGCGCCTCCGGTGGCGCCGCCCGTACCGCCGGCAG
>NZ_JBHSON010000052.1:0-78865 GCF_042656285.1 Actinomadura rugatobispora
CCCAACCCCCCGCGCATCCCCCCGCGCACCCCAACCCGCCGCGCATCCCCCGCGCACCCCAACCCGCCGCGCATCCCCCGCGCATCCCAGCCCCCGCGCATCCCAGCCCCCGCGCATCCCAACTTCCGCGCATCCCAACTTCCGCGCATCCCCGCGCGCATCCAAACCGGCCCCGTATCCCACCCCGCCGCGTATCCATGCCACCGCGTATCCATGCCGCCGGATTCCTGGCCGCCGGCAGCAGCCTGGCCAGAGCGGGGGCGGCCAACCCCGGCCATCACCCTCAACTCCCTTGGTCCTCGCCAAGACGATCATTTCGGCGGAGTTCCACGGCTGCCCGGACGTACTTCGCCCCCCTCACCTCGGCTCACGCCCTGATCACGCAGGAGCGCGGACCGGTCTCCCCTGGCGGTCGCGCGAACCGCCCGAGCGCGTGCGCGGCGCGTGCGGCCGCGCACAGGGCCGCGCGCCGCACGGTCGCAGAACCACCAGTGCCAAGCACCAGCACTCAGACCGAAGTCGCCTCGACCGAAACTCTACGCACCTACATCGCTACGCAAAGTTATCCACAGAACGGGATTCCACTGTTGGCCGCGTCGCCCCTCCGGCAGCTTCGTAGGCGGAGGTGATGAGGTCCATGAACTCCAACCAAAGCCTCGGTGCGCGGGGTGAGAGTGCCGCCGCCGACTACCTCGCCCGCCTGGGCTGGACGGTCCTGGAGCGCAACTGGCGCTGCCGCGACGGCGAGCTCGACATCGTGGCGCACGACGGGACGCGGCATGTCGTCTGCGAGGTGAAGACCCGAAGTTCCACCGACTACGGCGACCCCCTGGAGGCGATCACGCCGGAGAAGGCCGTCCGTTTACGGCGGCTGGCCTGGCGGTGGGCCGCCGAGAACGGCGTGTCCGGGGCCAATGTCGGCGTCGATGTGCTCGGCCTGGTGATCGACCGGGACGGCTTCACGATCCAGCACCTGCGGGAGGTGTGCTGAATGGCCCTCGCCAGAACGCGTTCGGTCTCACTGGTCGGCGTAGAGGGCTTCGTGGTGGACGTCGAGGCCGCGATCACCAGCGGTGTGCCGGGCCTGCATCTGGTCGGCCTGCCGGACGCCGCGCTCAACGAGGCCCGCGACCGGGTCCGGGCCGCGGTCTACAACTCCGGCGAGGACTGGCCCAACCGCCATGTCACCGTCTCCCTCTTCCCGGCAAGCCTCCCCAAACGGGGTTCGATCTTCGACACGGCCATCGCGGTGGCGCTGATGGCGGCCGCGGAGGCGGTCCCGCCGACTTCCTGCGCGGGTCTGGTGGTGATCGGCGAACTGGGCCTGGACGGGCGGCTGCGGGCCATTCCGGGCGTGCTGCCCGCCGTCCTGGCGGCGGCCAACACGGGCTGCCGCAAGGTCGTCGTCCCCCATGCCAACAGCGCGGAAGCAAGACTGGTCCCCGATATGGAGGTGATCTCGGCCGGGACGCTGCGCGGTCTGCTCTGCCTTCTGCGCGACGAGCCGCCGCCGGTCGAGGAGCCCGTAGAGGAGCTCATGACGCCGCGCCGGTCGGCCGACGGCCTGGTGCTGCGCAACCAGGGCCACCGTGGCGATCTCGACCTGGCTGATGTGCGAGGCCAGGCCGAGGCACGTCACGCCTTGGAGATCAGCGCGGCGGGAGGGCACCACCTCTTCTTCAGCGGCCCTCCCGGCTGCGGGAAGACGATGCTCGCCGAGCGCCTGCCGACACTACTCCCGCCGCTGGACCGGGACGCGGCCCTGGAGGTCACGACCATCCATTCCGTGGCCGGCACGCTGCCCTTGGGGCAGCCGCTGATCGTCCAGGCGCCCTTCTACGCGCCGCATCACACCGCGTCCACGCCCGCGATGGTCGGCGGCGGTTCCGGACGGATGCTCCAGCCCGGAGCGGTCTCGCTCGCCCACCGCGGCATCCTGTTCCTGGACGAGGCGCCCGAGTTCCAGCGCGGGGTTCTCGACGCGCTCCGCCAGCCCCTGGAGGAAGGCGAGGTCCGGATCTCCCGCACCGAGGGAACGGCCAGCTTTCCCGCTCGCTTCACCCTCGTCCTGGCCGCGAATCCGTGTCCGTGCGCGGCCGCCAAAACGATCAACTGTTCCTGTGCCCCGAACATCCGGCGCAGATATCTCAGCCGGATCTCCGGTCCCCTGCTCGACCGGATCGACCTCAAACTGGAGCTCACACCCGCCACCCGCGCCGAGCTCCGCTACGACCTGGAGTTCGCCGAGAGCAGCGACGTGGTCGCCGAGCGCGTGCTGCTGGCCCGCGAACGCACCCTCAAACGCCTGGCGGACACGCCTTGGCGGTCCAACTCCGAGATCCCGGGGCCCGAGCTGCGCCGCAGGTACACGCCCCGGCCGGAGGCGATGATGGCCGCCGACGAGGCGCTCCAGAACGGCTCGCTCAGCGCCCGCGGCCTGGACCGGATCCTGCGGGTCGCCTGGACGATCTCCGACCTGGCAGGACGCGACGAACCCGGCGAGGACGACATCGGCGGCGCCCTCGCCCTGTGGACCGGGAGGAGACCATGACCGGCGACGACGAGCGTGCGGCGCGCGCGGCCCTGTGCGGGATCGCCGAGCCGGGCGACACATTCCTCAACCAGATCATCGATCACGTGGGCGCGTCCGCCGCGCTCGAGGCGATCCGCACCGGCCGGCTCCCCGCCGATCTGACCGCCACCGAAGGTGAGATACGGCGCCTGGAGCACTGGCGGATCCGGTTGCGGGCCAACGCGCCCGAGGAGGATATGGCCGTGTGTCAGGAGATGGGCATCCGCTTGGTGTGCCCCGGCGACCCCGAATGGCCCACCACTCTCGACGATCTCCAGGCGGCCCGCCCTTACGCGTTGTGGCTGCGCGGCCCGGCCGACCTTCGCCACCACTGCCTGCGCTCGGTGGCCATGGTGGGATCCCGCGCGGCATCGGGGTACGGGCTGCGCGTGGCCGCCGAGATGGCCTCCGAACTGAGCGAACGCGACTGGACCGTGGTCTCCGGCGGCGCCCTCGGCATCGATGCGGCCGCCCACCGCGGCGCCTTGGCCGCCGACGGCATGACCGTGGCGGTGTTCGCGAACGGCGTGGACGTCCCCTACCCCGGAGGCAATGACGGCCTCTTCGCCGAAATGGCCCGGCGCGCCCTCCTGATCAGCGAGTCACCGCCGGGCACCCCGCCGCACCGGCTCCGCTTCCTCGTCCGGAACAGGGTGATCGCCGCGCTGTCGCGGGGCACGGTGATCGTCGAGGCCGAGCAGCGCAGCGGGGCGCTCAACACCGCCGCCTGGGCCCGCAAGCTCGGCCGCTCCCTGATGGTGGTGCCGGGCCAGGTGGACTCCCGCTCGTCCGCGGGATGCCTCCGTCTGCTCCGAGAAGACCCGGACTCGACACTGGTCACCTGCTCCGACGAGGTCATCGAAATGGTGGGGCGGATAGGCGCCGATCTGGCACAGCGTCCCTCGGCCCCGGTGTTACCGCGCGACCGCCTCGACCGGCTCACCCGGGGCGTCCTGGAGGCCTTCCCGGCACGCGGAGCGGCGGGCCCGGCGCAGCTCGCCGCCAAGGCCGGAATGGACCTTCCCACGGTGAACGGGAAGCTGGGGCTGCTGTCGGCGGGAGGCTTCATCGAGCGCACCCCCGAGGGCTGGCGCCTCACCCGCGCGGCGAAATCCCGGGACTACTGATCGGAGGGCAGCTCGAAGTCGCTCTTGGCCAGTTCCTCGACATTGACGTCCTTGAAGGTGACGACACGGACGTTCTTGACGAAACGGGCTGGCCGGTACATGTCCCAGACCCAGGCGTCCTGCATCGTGACCTCGAAGAAGACCTCGCCGTTCTCGGTGTCGCGCACCTGCAGGTCGACCGAGTTGGTGAGGTAGAAGCGCCGCTCGGTCTCGACCACATAGGTGAACAGGCCGACGACGTCCCGGTACTCGCGATAGAGCTGCAGCTCCATCTCGGTCTCGTACTTCTCGAGATCCTCGGCGCTCACGCTCGTGCCCCTTCCGTCCGGCCGTCGCCGGGGACCTCTTCCACGAGGTCGCCCCCGGTTTCCTCCCCCAAGGCCACCTCCCCATTCTTACGCAAGGCCCGCCCCACATTGACAAAGGAGAACCGATGCTCAGGACACGGACCGTGTTCGGCCAGCGCCGCCGAATGTTCCCGCGTCACATAGCCCTTGTGCACATCGAAGCCGTACTGCGGATAGCGCCCATTGAGCTCCACCATGATCCTGTCTCGGGTCACCTTCGCCACGATGGACGCGGCGGCCACGCACGCGGCCACCTGATCCCCCTTGATCACCGCCAGGGCCGGCACCCCGACCCCCGGCACCCTGAACCCGTCGCTCAGCACGTACGCGGGCCGCCGCTCCAGCGCAGCCAGCGCCCGCCGCATCCCGGTGACATTGCAGCGATGCACACCGATCCGGTCGATGTCATGGCACGGGACGACGATGGCGCTCCACGCCTCCGCCCGCTGGACGATCTGCTCGTACAGCACCTCCCGCCGCGCAGGCGTGAGCAACTTGGAATCGGCCAACCCTTCGATTCTGCCGCGCCGTCCACCGCGCAAAATCACCGCCGCCACCACCAACGGCCCCGCACAGGCCCCGCGCCCCGCCTCGTCGACACCCGCGACCGGGCTCAATCCGGCATGCTCCAAGACGCGCTCATAGGCGTGCAAACCTGCGTCTCGTCGCGGCGTGTAACGGAGTGGACGACCCTTCATGCTCCGCAGCGTACGTCGCCGAAGCCCCTCAAGGCGCCCCGAATCCCCCCTTCGGGCACCCCACCATGCCACCACCGAAAGAATCACCAGCCCACACCCGGCCCCATCCCACGAAGTAACCCGCCTCACAAGCCAACGCCCCCACCCGATCAACACCCCTGCCCCCGCCCCCGCTCCTCCACACACGAGCAACACCACCCCATGCCCCGCCCAGCGCGCCCCCACCAACCCGCGCCGCCCGGCCCCACCCGCACACACGACACCATCCGCAGCCACACCACCACCGCAGCAAGAAGCCCGCGCCCAGCCCGCGACTCAACGCCTTACCCCGTGCCCCCCAAAAGGACCCTCGCACCAGACCACTCAAGGGCAAGTGCGATCAACCCCAGCACACGCACATGCCACACCAGCCACCGCCACTTGCAAGCAGCCCCCCGGCCCGCGCCAGCAAGCACGCCCCACCACCCGCAGGCACGACACCGTCCCAGCCACACCACCGCCCCGGGAGGAAACTCGCGCCCAACCCCCTATTCAGGCATACCAACGTCGCCGCCCTTGCGCTGCCTCGCACACCAGCGACCACGCTCGCTCCCGTCGCGGACATCCATGCGGCCACCACCCGCACGTGTCACATCAGCGGTGACCGCGCCGCCACCAGCTCCAGCGCGCCAGACCGCTCAAAGGCCCGCGCGAGTGCCGAGCAACCCACCACCTGCATTGCCACACCAGCCGCAGAGCGCCGCGTCCAGCAGCACGATGCGTTGGGCGGCGCTGACGACGCCCGGCGCGCCCGTTGCGGTGGTGCCCACCTTGGTCGCGGCGGCCGCGTTCGAGCCCGCCGTCGGCAGCCATGCCGCGTCCCTGACCGATTGGAGACCCCTCGATCCGCAGCGGCGGGCAATACAACGTGATCCAGAGGGAGGTCGCCGCCCCATCCGCAGCGCCCGGTTTGCACCCGCTCTCCAACCCCACACGGCCCCGCGCACCAGCAACCGGGTCAAACTGCATGCGTATGTGCCCGTCAAGCCCTCGCCCGCACATGCCAGACGGCCGCAGCGCATCGCCGCCCGGGAGGGGAATCCGAGCCCAGGCCGGCATTCAAACCCATACGGATGCCGCTGCCTCTCGCACGGGGCGTGGATACCAGCGACCGCTCGCACTCGTCGCGGATATCCATCCAGCGCTAGTCGGCGGCGGGCCCCTCCGGGGGAACGGCCGGTTGCGACGGCGCCCGTCGAGATCCCTGCTGCTCCTCGGTACATGGCGTCGTCCAGGCCGGGGACGCCCTGCGTCCCCGGCCGGCACGTCCCAGCTCTTCCGCGTGCGCGCCCCGACCGGGCGCGGGCGCGGACGCAGCGCCCTGACCAACCGGGGGGATGCGCAGCCCACCCGCGCCACCTGACTTGACCATGATCTTGGTGACACGTGACCGGTGGATGTTTGATCAGCAAGAAGACCTCCGGGCGGTAGCGGAGTTACACGCTTCACCGACGACCTGGGGTCTTGATGGGTCACGCTAACGCCCGGCTGACGTTCCGCGGCAGATGCCTGCTGGTTCGCCGTGTCGTGCTGAAGGGACGCGCACGTGGCGGCCGAGCTGGGGGTCTCGCGCCAGTACGCGCACCGGCGGATGGGCCGGTTCCGCCACCAGGGCTGGGACGGGCTGGCCGATCGGCGCAGCGGACCCCGTTTCTGCCCGTCGCGGACCCCGGCCCAGGTCGACGAGCGGGTGCCGGCGGTCCGACGCGAGCTGCGTGCCGGGCCCGACCGCACGCCCGCGCGACCGGGGCCAGCCCGCACGGTCACCAGGACCCTGCACCGCCACGGCGTCCCCGCCCTGGCGGCCTGCGACCCGGGCACCGGGCAGCAGATCCGCGCCTCGCGCATGAGCCCGCAACGCTATGAGCACGCGGCGCCGGGCGAGATGATCCATCTGGACGTCAAACTGCGGACCAGTGCCGACCGGCACCCTGGACGCTACGGCTGCAGACCGTGCACCTGGCCTCGATTGAACAAGTCAAGAGCCTGGCCCACGCGCCTCATCGCAGTTGTGTCCCCCCGCTGTCCGCCGGTGCGGCTCCAGCCTGTCGAACGCGGCCAGGAGGATCCGGTGCCCACATGGCAGGGCCGAGCGCTTCAACCGCACCCTCGCGCTCGCCGGGCAGGACCCGTATCGGTGCTGCCAGCCATCGCACGGGTGGCTGGAGAGCCTTCACTCGGCGTTCCGCTCCGGATGATCGTTCCAGTGCGCTGTGGCGGGGGCGCTGCTGGTGCGGGCCGGCGGCATCGCACGGGTGGCTGGGGAGCCTTCACTCGGCGTTCCGCTCCGGACGATCTTTCCTATGCGCTGTGGCGGGGGTGCTGCTGGTGTTGTTTCGGCGGCTTGGAGGAGCCGGGCATCGCACGGCAGCGACCGGTCGTACCTCGCCGGCGTGGGTGCTCACCTACAGATCACTTGGTTCAGCAAGATCACTTTTCGCACCTGGAGATGCGCCCCGCATATCGGTGGCTAGCGGACCGGCTTTTGTGAGGAGAGCCTTGTGCTGGGTTCCGATTGCTTGGAGCCGTGCCGCTTACCTCGGACGGGGTCTTGCGGCAGTGATTGCTCGGGCTCGATGGTGTGGGCGGCCAGCGGGAACCGCTGCGTCCTAGCGGTTGCGGAGGCGGCGGGTCAGGTAGGTGATGGGGACGGCGCCTATCAGGCCCAGGGCCATGGGGGTGGCTGGGAGGGCTACGGAGGCGGCGCTCATGGCCGGTTGTTCGAAGGTCTTGGGGATGGGGAGCGTGTCGATGCGGTTGAGCGGCCAGACGATGACGAAGGCTCGGCCGATCACGCGGCTGGTGGGGATGGTGCCGCCGCCCGGGTCGCCGCGGTGGGAACGGGAGTCGTACGAGAGCTCGCGGTGGTCGCCCATCACCCAGAGCTGGCCGTCCTTGACGGTGACCTCGAACGGGTCGTTGGACGGCTTGTTCTGCTCCTGGGTCACCGGGTCGGTGTAGAGGTAGGAGCTCTCGTTGAGGGGGACGCCGTTCACCGTGACGCGGCCCTGGGCGTCGCAGCACTTCACCTGGTCGCCGGGGATGCCGATGACCCGCTTGATGTAGTCCTTCTCGTTGGGCGCGACACCGAAGGCGCCGCCGATGGCGCGGAGCACCTTGGAGACGGGGTTGCTCGGCTCCTGGACCTGCGTCTCCGGGTCCCAGGAGTCGAGGCCGTTGAAGACGACGATGTCACCGCGCTTGATGTCCCGGGTGTGGTAGACGATCTTGTTGACCAGCACCCGGTCGCCGATCTGCAGGGTGTTCTCCATCGACCCCGACGGGATGTAGAACGCCTGGACGGCGAAGGCCTTGATGACAAGGGCGAGCACCAGAGCGACCCCGATCAGGATCGGGAGCTCCTTCCAGAAGGACCCCTGTTTCTTCTTCTTGCCATCGGAGGAGTCGCGCTCCTGGTCGGAGGTCACGGTCTGCTCTTCGTCGGGCACCGCGCCCTCGGCCTCGGATCGCACGTTTCTCCGATCGTCCTCATCGTCCATCAGAACGAAAGCCTATCGGCGTGGAAGCCCCGGCACCGCGTCCGCGGCCCGTGTCGTCCCCTGTCGAGTCGGGCTTCGTACGTACAACCCCGCCTCAAACGGGCAACGCCCCGGCGACCGCAGAGGGTTCCCGGGGCGTTGGAGGCCGAAACTCAGAAGTCGCGCTTCTCCTTGATGCGGGCCGCCTTGCCCCGCAGGTTGCGCAGGTAGTAGAGCTTGGCGCGGCGCACGTCACCGCGGGTCACGACCTCGATCTTGTCGATCGAGGGGCTGTTGAGCGGGAAGGTCCGCTCGACGCCGACGCTGTAGCTGACCTTGCGGACGGTGAAGGTCTCGCGGGCGCCGCCGCCCTGCCGCCGGATCACCACGCCCTGGAAGACCTGGATCCGGCTCCGGTTGCCCTCGGTGACGCGGACGTGCACCTTGAGCGTGTCGCCCGGACGGAAGTCCGGGACGTCGGCGCGCATCGCGGCCTTCTCGATCTCCTGGATCAGGGTGTGCATCGCAGCGGTTCCTCGCAGGTCGAACGCGGACGTCGAGAGGCCCCGTCAGGATGGTGCGGGGGGCGTCGCGCCGCGCGAAATGGATCTTCTTCGAAGTCTGGGCACCGCACAGCAGCGCGCACGGTGACGCTCTAGTGTGCCATAGGTTCGCCGTCGACCGGAAAACCGGCCTCTTCCAGCACCCGCCGATCATGCTTGTCGAGCAGGGCCGGATCCAGCCGGACGAGCAGCTCGGGGCGGTTGCGCGCGGTACGGCGCAGGGCCTCGTCGCGGCGCCAGCGGGCGATGGCCCCGTGGTTGCCGGACAGCAGGACGTCCGGAACGGCGCGTTCACGCCACATCGGGGGCTTGGTGTAGACGGGGCCCTCGATGAGGGACTCCATCGCGCCGGGGGCGAACGAGTCGTCGGCCACCGAGTCGGCGTTGCCCAGGACGCCGGGCAGCAGCCGTCCGACGGCCTCCACGATCACCAGGACGGCGACCTCTCCGCCGGCGAGCACGAAGTCGCCGAGGCTGACCTCGTCGACTCGCATCCGGGTCCGGGCGTCCTCGACCACGCGGGTGTCGATGCCCTCGTACCGGCCGCAGGCGAACACCAGCCACTCTTCGGCGGCGAGTTCGGCCGCCATCGCCTGGGTGAACGGGCGCCCGCTCGGCGTCGGCACGAGGAGGCGGGGCGTGCGGGGCGCGTCCGGGGGCGCGACGGTGTCGAGGGCCTCGCCCCAGGGTTCGGGTTTCATGACCATGCCCGGTCCGCCGCCGTACGGGGTGTCGTCGACCGTGCGGTGCCGGTCGTGCGTCCATTCCCGCAGGTCGTGCACGTGGACGTCGAGCAGGCCGGCCCGGCGGGCCTTGCCGAGCAGGGAGACGTCCAGCGGGGCGAAGTAGTCCGGGAAGATCGTGACGATGTCGAGTCTCATAGGTCCAGGCCGGGCGGGGGGTCGATCACCAGGCGGCCGCCGGGGACGTCCACCTCGGGGACCAGCGCGGCCACGAACGGCACCAGCGCCTCGCCCCCGCCGGAACGGCCGATCACCAGCAGGTCCTGCCCGGTGTGCAGGATCTCGGCGACCTCGCCGATCTCCTCCCCCGCGACGGTGACGACCCGGAGCCCGACCAGCTCCTGGTCGTGGAACTCGTCGGGATCGTCGGAGTCGATGATGTCCTCGGGGTCGACGACCAGCCAGGCGCCGCGCAGTTCCTCCGCGGCGTCGCGGTCGCCGACCCCGGCGAAGCGCACGAGCAGGCGGCCCGAATGCCGGCGGGCACGCTCGATGGTCAGCGGACCGGCGGCCTCCGGGTCGGTGGCGAGCACGGCGCCCGCCGCGAACCGGAGATCCGGGTCGTCGGTGCGGACGTCGACGGTGAGCTCACCACGGACGCCGTGCGGCCGTCCGATCCGGCCGATCACGAGCCGATCGGACGGCCCGCGGGAGGTCATGATCAGCGGACCTCGTTGACGTCGAGCAGGTCGACGCGCACGTACCGGCCCCCGGACAGGGCGCTGATGACCGTGCGCAGGGCCTTGGCGGTACGCCCGCTTCGGCCGATGACCTTGCCGAGGTCCTCGGGGTGCACGCGCACCTCCAGGACCCGGCCGCCCCTGATCCGGCGGGCGCGCACCCGGACGTCGTCCGGGTGCTCGACGATCCCGCGCACCAGGTGCTCGAGCGCTTCTTCGAGCACGTCAGCCCTCGCTCTTGACTTCGGTGTTCTCGTCGGCCTTGGCGGCGCCGTCCTCGCCCTTGGCCTTCTTCGGCTCGGCCTTCTTCTTGGCCTTGGTGGCGGTGGCGGGGGTCTCGACGTCGCCCATGGACTCCTTGACCGCCGACTCGAAGGCGGCCTTCTTGTCGGCCTTGGGCTCGGCCACCTTGAGCGTGCCCTCGGCTCCGGGCTCGCCCTTGAACTTCTGCCAGTCGCCGGTGATCTTCAGCAGGCTGAGGACCGGCTCGGTCGGCTGCGCTCCGACGCCCAGCCAGTACTGGGCGCGCTCGGAGTTCACCTCGATGCGCGAGGGCTCTTCCTTGGGGTGGTAGAGCCCGATCTCCTCGATGGCCCGACCGTCACGCTTGGTGCGGGCATCGGCGACGACGATCCGGTACTGCGGGTTCCGGATCTTCCCCAGACGCTTGAGCTTGATCTTGACTGCCACGGGTGTGGTGTTCTCCAGACTGAATACAGGTGAGCGGGCCTTACCAGGTGGGGACACCGGCGATCGGCCACTCGATGGACTCCGGACACTCAGGACGAGAGAGGGCGCCTGGCGACTCCGGGTTTCCAGCGTGCCATTCTGCCAGACGATCGCGAGAAAAGCGCAATCGCCCCGTGACACGCGCCGCTTCCGCGCGTCGCCGCCCGCGGAGCCGTCCCGCGGAACCTGACGGAACACCACCGCAGGCCCACCAACCACACCAGACACCGCCATGACGGCTCTGACTCGGACATCTGACTACAACCTGACGAGCACTCCCGGTTCCGGCGCCCAGCCGTGCGCGTGACACTCACCCACTGATGTGTCCGGAGCCGGACTTGAGGCCGCCGGTTAGGCGGCCCAGGACGGCACCGCCGGGCGCCGGCCGCCGCCCGGCGGTGCCGATCCCGGCTTCCGGTTCGGGGTGGGGTGCCGGGCCGGTCCGGGTCGCCGGGCTGGACTCGACGTTGCGGGGCCGGGGCGCAGCTCCGGCCCCGGGTGCCGGGCCGACGTGGGGCGCCGACACCGGGGCGGAGTGCGGTGCTGGTGCGGGACGCGGTGCTGGTCCGGACTCGGCGTTGCCGGGGTTACTTCTTTTTGCGGCTTTGGAGCTTGTTCAGGTCGGGCATCTGGAAGCCGGGCGGGAGTTGGCCTCCCAGGCCCGGGGGGAGTTGGCCGCCGAGGCCGGGGGGCAGGCCCTGCGGGGCGCCGTCGACGGCGGGCTGCTGCGGCTCCAGGTCGGCACCGTCCCGCTGGGCGGCGCGCTTGCGGGGGTCGCCGCTGCGCTGCTTGCCCTTCTTGTTCTTGGCCTTGGCCGCCTTCGCGGCCTTGCGGCGGCCCGGCATGCCGGGGATGCCCATGCCGCCGGCCATCTGCCGGACCATCTTCTGGGCGTCGAAGAAGCGGGTGACCAGGCTGCTGACCTCGCCGACGGTCACGCCGGAGCCCTTGGCGATACGGGCCCGGCGGGAGCCGTTGATGACCTTGGGGTTGCTCCGCTCCTGCGGGGTCATCGAGCGGATGATGGCCGCGACCCGGTCCAGGTCCTTGTCGTCGATCTGGCTGACCTGGTCGCGGACCTGCCCCATGCCGGGCATCATGCCGAGCAGGTTCCCGATCGGCCCGAGCTTGCGGATCATCATCATCTGCTCGAGGAAGTCCTCGAGGGTGAAGTCCTCGCCCGAGGCGAACTTGGTGGTCATCCGCTCGGCCTGAGCGGTGTCGAACGCCTGCTCGGCCTGCTCGATCAGGGTGAGGATGTCACCCATGTCGAGGATGCGCCCGGCCATCCGGTCCGGGTGGAAGACGCTGAAGTCCTCGAGCTTCTCACCGGTGGAGGCGAACATGATCGGCCGGCCGGTGATGTGCCGCACCGACAGCGCGGCGCCGCCGCGGGCGTCGCCGTCCAGCTTGGTCAGGACGACCCCGTCGAACCCGACGCCGCCCAGGAACGCCTCGGCGGTGGTGACCGCGTCCTGGCCGATCATCGCGTCGACCACGAACAGGATCTCGTCCGGCTTGACCGCGTCGCGGATGTCGGCGGCCTGCTGCATCATCTCGGCGTCCACGCCGAGGCGGCCGGCGGTGTCGATGACGACCACGTCGTGCTGGGCGTGCCTGGCCTGCTCGATGGAGCGGCGCGCGACGTCGACCGGGTCGCCCACGCCGCTGCCCGGCTCGGGCGCGAACACGGGCACCGTGGCGCGCTCCCCGACCACCTGGAGCTGCTGGACGGCGTTGGGCCGCTGCAGGTCGGCGGCGACCAGGAGGGGCGCGTGGCCCTCGGACTTGAGCCACCGGGCCAGCTTCCCGGCCAGCGTGGTCTTGCCCGCGCCCTGCAGACCGGCCAGCATGATCACGGTGGGCGGGTTCTTGGCGAAGCGGATCCGGCGGGTCTCGCCGCCGAGGATGTTGATGAGCTCCTCGTTGACGATCTTGACGACCTGCTGGGCGGGGTTCAGCGCCTGGGACACCTCCGCGCCCCGGGCCCGCTCCTTGACCTGCGCGATGAAGTCCTTCACCACGGGCAGGGCCACGTCGGCCTCGAGCAGCGCGACACGGATCTCGCGGGCCGTCGCGTTGATGTCGGCCTCGGAGAGCCGGCCCTTGCTGCGCAGCGACGAGAAGACCGTCGTCAACCGGTCGGAGAGCGTCTCGAACACGTGTCTGGACCCGTCCTTGGAAGCTTCTGGGATCAACTCTCAGGGTATCGGTTCGGCGGGCAGGTCCCACCCTGGACGAGTTCACGGTGGTTCTCCCGTTCGGAGTGTGACATTCGTGCCGCTACGTACGCTGAACGCTTCAGGGGTACCCTGCGGCGACCCGGCATGGCCCCTGTGACCGACCGAATCCCCCCACCCACCGAGGACCACCAGGTGAACACGTGGCCGCGGCCGCACGACGGAGGCGCATGAGCGAACGCGCGATGCCCCGGGCCGACGACCAGGCTCTCGAAACGGCCCTGCGGGCCGCCCAGGCCGGAGACGACGAGGCGTTCCGGCTGCTCTACCGGGACCTGCAGCCCCGGCTGCTGCGCTACCTGCGGGCCCTGGTCGGCGCCGAGGCCGAGGACGTGGCCGCCGACGCCTGGCTGCAGATCGCCCGCGATCTCGGCTCGTTCAGCGGCGACTACGACCGGTTCCGCGGGTGGGCGTCCACGATCGCGCGGCACCGGGCGCTGGACCATCTGCGGCGGGTCGGCCGCCGGCCCGACACCAGCGTCCGCGTCGAGGACCTCACCGACCTGGTGGGCCGGGACGATCCGGAGCGGGACGCGCTGGAACGCCTCTCCACCGACTCGGCGATCGCCCTGATCTGCGGTCTGCCGAGGGATCAGGCCGAGGCCGTGCTGCTGCGCGTGGTGGTCGGCCTGGACGCGAAGGAGGCCGGGCGCGTGCTGGGCAAGCGTCCTGGCGCGGTGCGGACCGCCGCCTACCGAGGGCTCCGCCGGCTGTCCGAACGCCTGAACACGTCGGTGAACGATGACTCGGACGGGTCTCCACCCCCCGTAGAGGACCGTTCCGATACGCCTGCGTCCGGCGCCGGGCAGGCGGGAGAAGGCCGTTCGCGGAAGGTCCCACGCGAGGCCTCGCAACCGGGTGGCGCGGCGGGATCCCGAGAGTCGGCAGCGGGAACGCAGGCCGTCTCGGACTCCGCAACGAACTCGCCGGCGTCCAACCCGCCCAACGCGGCATCTGGAGACACAGCGCGGACCCGGGATGGCGGTTCTCCGGCCAGTGAACGGCAAGCGTCCAAGGTCCGCGCCCATGTTCCTGGGGTTTCGACTGCGCCCCAGACCAACCGACAGGGCTCGGGTGTGAGCATGCAGATGCGCCTCCCGGAAGGCTCATCCACAGGAAGCGCCGCCTCGAACGTCGACGGGTGCAATGGCGCGAATCCGCGGGGCGGCGCCGACTCGCACGCGTCCGTGGACGCTTCTGAGGGTTGGCAGGGTCCCGGCGGCGCCTTGGCCGACCCGATGCCGAGGGTTGACCCCTCCGAAGTGCCGAAGGGGCCGGGCAGGCGCTGGATTGACGGCTGGCGGCGCCGGAGCGTCCGGTGGGGTGGGGCTGCCGGGTTCCCGGTCGATGGAACGTTCTTGGGAAGCTCGCGCGGACGCCTCGGCCTCGTCGGCCCATGCTTTCCTGGCGGAGCGGCGGATGCTTCTCGTTGAGGCGCGGTGACGGAACAGGGGGCCGGGTGTGACACGTTCGGGGGCCGTGGCGCTGAAGAGGGTGAGATGAACACCTACGGCCACGGATTGGATCGCGACGCCGCCGAGCGCCTGCTCGACGGCGGTCCCGGCGATCCCCGGAGCGGGTCCGGGGCGCTCGCCGGCGTTCTCGCCGCCGCCTCGGCGCCCGCGCGGGCCGGGGAGCTCGCCGGGGAGGACGCGGCCGTCTCGGCCTTCCAGGTGGCGACCGTGCGGCGGTCGGCCGCGGCACGCCGGCGCGGGTCGGTGTTCGTGCGGCTGGTGCCGCTGAAGATCGCGGCGGTGGTGCTGGGGACGGCGACCGCCGCGAGCGGCATGGTGCTGGCGGGCGGGGCCATGGGGTTGCCCGTCGGCCCGCTGTCGTCCGGACGGGAAAGCCCGCCGCCCTCGATCCCCCTGGACCGGAGCACGTCCACGGCGAGGCCCGATTCGGAGCCGCACGCCAAGTCCGGTACCGCCTCACCCAAGTCTTCGCGTCCCGCCCTCGTGAACCTGTGCCGCGTCTACCTGGCCGTCGACCCGCCCAGGCGCGCTCAGGAGTTGGGCAAGCCGACCCTGCGTGCCCTGGTGGACGCGGCGGGCGGCGCCAATCGCGTCCCGGGGTACTGCGCCGCGCTCACACCGTCCCCTGGGAAGACCCAGGGCAGGGACGACACCGCAACCGGCGACGGCAACAAGAAGAAGTCCACGAAAGGGCCCAACAGGGGGAATGACGGCCAGGGCGAGGACGAGGGCTCCGGCGGCGATGACGACAACGGCGACGGCAACGGCAACGGCAACGGCAACGGCAACGGCCCGAGGCCTTCCAAGGGTGCCGGTTCCAAGCCTGACAAGCAGGATTCCGACGGCGACATGAACGAGCAGTCCTCAGGGGCGCCCCGGCAGAGGCCGACCGCCCCTTCGCCCACCTCGACGCAGACGTCGGCCCCCTGACCCCACAGACCGGCCCGGATCCCGCAGACCACGGGTCCCGGCCACATAAGCGGCGGAGAGACGGTTGTGCCCCCGTGACCGTCTCTCCGCCTTCTTTTCCAGGTTTCTCCTAGCCCAGCGCGGTCAGGACGTGCAGCCGCACGCGTGAGAGCTCCGCGGGCTCGGTCAGGGGCAGTCCTGAGGCGTCGACGACGTAGAAGACGTCCACGGCGTCGGCGCCCAGGGTGTCCACCTGGGCGGCGCGCACCTGGAGGCCGCACTCCCCCAGTGCCTGCCCGACGCGCCACAGGAGCCCCGGACGGTCGTGGGCGCGCACCTCGACGACCGTGGCGGTGCTGGACGCGTCGTCCACGATGGTCACCCGCGGCGGCGGGACGGGCACGCCGGGCCGGACGCGCAAGGACCGGGCCCTGCGTTCCAGCCGTGCGGCCACGTCGAGGCGGTCGGCGAGCATGCGGCGCAGGTCCGCCTCCAGCGCGGCCGGGTCGGGCGGGTTGCCGTACTCCGGCACGGCGGTGAACTCCAGGACGGCCGTGCTCGGGCGGGACCCGCCCGAGGACGCCGGGGACGACACGCGGGCCGTCCGGACGGCGAGGCGGTGCAGGGCCAGTACCCCGGCGGCCCTCCAGAGGAGCCCTGAGCGGTCCGGAGCGGCGATGGTGACGTGCGACCCGGTGATGCGCACCGAACCGCCGTCGTGGCGCGCCAGGGCCAGCTGGGAGGGGTTCAGGGCGGGCGGTGGAGGCGGGGTGCCGCCGGCGAGGGCGGCGGAGGCGCGGCGGGCGAGCTCGGCGATCAGCCCGGCCTTCCACGTGCCCCAGGCGCCGGGCCCGGTCGCCAGGCCGTCGGCGATGGCCAGCCCGGCCAGCAGCTCGACGATCTCGCGTTCCCGGCCGGGGACGGCGGAGACCGCGGAGGTGACGGCCTCGACGGTCCGGGGATCGTCGATGTCGCGGCGGGTGGCGGTCTCGGGGAGCAGCAGGTGGTAGCGCACGACGGTCTCCAGGACCCGCACGTCCTCGTCGGCGAAGCCCATCCGGACGCCCAGGTCGCGGGCCACGACCGCGCCGCCGACCGAGTGGTCGCCGGGCCAGCCCTTGCCGATGTCGTGCAGCAGCGACCCGATGATCAGCAGGTCGGGACGGGACACCTCGCGGGTGAGGGCGGCGGCGCCCGTCGCGGCCTCCACGAGGTGGCGGTCGACCGTGAAGCGGTGGACGGGGTTGCGCTGGGGGCGGTTGCGGACCCTCTCCCAGTCGGGGAGGAGCCGTACGATCAGGCCCGCCTGGTCCAGGGCCTCCCATACGCCGATGGCCGCCGGCCCCGCTCCCAGGAGAGAGACCAGGGCGTCCCTTGCCTGGGCGGGCCAGGGCGTGGGCGGAAGCGTCGCGTGCTCGGCGAGACGGTCTACGGTGGCGGGGGCCAGGGGCAGGCCCGCCTGTGCGGCGGCGGCGGCCACGCGGAGCACGAGTGCCGGGTCGTCCAGGTTCGCGTCCCGGGCGAGGACGACTTCGCCCTCCTGCTCCACGGCCCCGTCTCCCACGGGGCTCCGTTCCACGCCGCGTCTCCCGGAGGGGCCCCGCGCACCGCGAGCCAGAGGTGTACGGCGCGGGGCGCAGAAACGCTCGACGCGCCGCCAGAGGTGGTCACCCGCATAGGTGATCGTGCGGGCGGCCTCGGCGATCGTGCGCAGCAGCACGTTGCCGTCCAGCAGGCCGAGCGCGCCCGCGACGGCCTCCTGCTCCTGCAGGACGAGCCGGTCACTGGCCCTGCCCGTCACCTCGTGCAGCACGTGCCGCACGTCCAGGAGGAAGTCATGCGCGGCCCGCACGCGCGCGTCGGGGGCCGAGGCGACCCAGGACGCGGCGACCGCCTGCATGACGTTGACGTCCCGCAGGCCGCCGTGGGCCTCCTTGAGGTCGGGCTCCAGGAGGAAGGCCAGCTCCCCCTTGGACTCCCAGCGCCGCCGGCACATCTCGCCCAGCTCGGCCAGCCTGCGCCTGGCGTCGGCGCGCCAGTCGGCCAGGACGGCCGCGCGCAGCTCGTCGACCAGGGTGTGCTCTCCCGCGATGCGGCGCGCCGAGAGCAGGCCCAGGGCCGCCTTCATGTCGGTACGGGCGACCTCGCGGGCCTCCTGCACCGTGCGGACGGAGTGGTCGAGCCGGATGCCCGAGTCCCAGACGGGGTACCAGACACGGTCGGCGACCTCCGCCACGTCCGGGCGGCCGCGGTGGAGCAGCACCAGGTCGAGATCGCCGCCCGGAGTCAGCTCCCGGCGGGCGTGGCTGCCCACGGCGACCAGGGCGACGCCGTCCGCGCCGCTCGGGACCAGCGGCCGGCCCCGACGCACGTTCGGCGATCCCGGGGCACTCTCGTTCTCTGCGGCGTCCGCGGCGCCCAGGGCGGTCGTGCCGGCCGCGTGGCCCGCCTGATCCGCGCCGTCCGTGCCGCTCAGATCGGCCGTGAGACCCGCGGTCGATCGCGTTGTTCTCCCGCGGGCCGGAAGGCCGCCCGCGCCGTCGTCACCGAAACCCGTGCGCCGGACGCCGAGCAGACCGGCGAGCCAGCGATCCAGTTCGTCGGCCCGTGCGGCCCGCGCCGCCACGAGGGCTGCGCGGGCCGTACGGGTCTCTCCCCCGACCGATCCGTGAACCAGAGCCACTCCGTTCCCTACAGCGCGTCCGCGCCGGTCTCACCGGTCCGGACCCGGATCACGGTCTCGACGGGAACGGCCCACACCTTGCCGTCACCGATCTTGTCCGTGCGCGCAGCCTTGACGATGACGTCGATGATGTCCTCGGCGTCCTCGTCGTCGACCAGCACCTCGACCCGCAGCTTGGGCACCAGGTCGACCTTGTACTCGGCGCCCCGGTAGACCTCGGTGTGCCCCTTCTGGCGGCCGTACCCGCTGGCCTCGCTCACGGTCATCCCCTTGACCCCGAAGGTCTCCAGGGCCGCCTTGACCTCGTCCAGCTTGAACGGCTTGATCACCGCCGTGATCAGCTTCATGCGTCGGCCTCCACCTTCTTGTCGGCTCCGCCGGTGACCTTACGGGCGGGTGAGGGCAGCGAGGCGCCCACCCCGGCGTGCACGCTGCCGAAGTCGTAGGCCGTCTCCGCGTGCGCCGTGCTGTCGATGCCGGAGACCTCGTCCTCTTCGCTGATCCGGAAGCCCATCACCAGGTCGATCAGCTTGGCGATGATGAAGGTGACCACGAACGAGTAGACGAGGGTGGCGACCACCGCGACCGCCTGCTTGCCCAGCAGCGACAGCCCGCCGCCGGCCAGCAGCCCGTCCGCGCCGGCGTCGTTGACCGACGTGGTGGCGAGGATGCCGATCAGCAGCGCGCCGACGATCCCGCCGACCATGTGCACGCCCACCACGTCCAGGGAGTCGTCATAGCCCAGCTTGTACTTGAGGCCGACCGCGAACGCGCACACCGCGCCGGCGACCAGGCCCAGCGCGATCGCGCCGAGCGGGGTGACGAACGCCGCCGCCGGGGTGATCGCGACCAGGCCGGCCACGATGCCGGAGGCCAGGCCCAGGGTGGTCGAGCTGCCGTCGCGCAGCTTCTCCACCACGATCCAGGCGAACGCCGCGGCGCAGGTGGCGACCAGCGTGTTGATGAACGCGACCGCGGCGGTCGAACCGGCCGACAGCGCCGAGCCGGCGTTGAACCCGAACCAGCCGAACCACAGCAGACCGGCGCCCAGCAGCACGAACGGCAGGTTGTGCGGGCGCATCGGGTCCTTCGGCCAGCCCTTGCGGCGCCCCAGCACCAGCGCCAGCGCCAGCGCCGCCACACCGGCGTTGATGTGGACGACCGTGCCGCCGGCGAAGTCCAGCG
Organism: Actinomadura rugatobispora; assembly: GCF_042656285.1. Lineage (GTDB taxonomy): Bacteria > Actinomycetota > Actinomycetes > Streptosporangiales > Streptosporangiaceae > Spirillospora > Spirillospora rugatobispora. The sequence continues at coordinate 19,470 of NZ_JBHSON010000052.1, forward strand.
CGCCCAGCTCGAAGATCCAGCCGGCCTTGCCGCCGTCCTGACCGTCCGACCACCACACCCAGTGCGCGATGGGCAGGTACACCAGGGTCACCCAGACCAGGGTGAAGACCACCCAGGCCCCGAACTTGGCACGGTCCGCCACGGCGCCGCTGATGAGGGCCACCGTGATGATCGCGAAGGTGGCCTGGAAGGCGACGAACACCAGTTGCGGGATGCCGCTCCCGTCGTCCGCGGTCGCGACCGTCTCCAGGCCGACCAGTCCCCAGTCGCTCAGACCGCCGATGAAGGAGCTGAGCCCCCCGGCCTCGGTGAAGGCGACGGAGTAGCCGTAGACGACCCAGATCATGCCCACCATGGCGATGCTGACGAAGCTCATCATCATCATGTTGAGCACGCTCTTGGCCCGGCTCATCCCCCCGTAGAAGAAGGCCAGACCCGGTGTCATCAGCAGGACGAGCGCCGCGCTCGTCAGCATCCACGCGGTACTACCGCTATCGATCTTCATCGTGGGGAGAGCCCCTCCTCGACCGGGAACTTCGGATTCCTCAGAGACTCTGGGCTGGCGGTTTCACCTGAAAGGCCCTTGTGTTTCTACGGTGTGAAACCCCATCGCGAACTGTTTCCGCGATGTTTCGGAATCCTCACACTCCGTCCGTTCGGGACGGCTCCCCTGGCGAGATGGGCGTTTTGCTTCCCATGGGGTGGTCGAAAGGCACCAATGTGGAGGGGTTGTTTCATTGCAGGGGGACGCCCTCACGCCCCCCGGGACGGCGCGAGGCGCGTCCACAAACGGACGCGCCTCGCTCCAGCCAGGTGGGTCAGTCGCCCAGGATCGCGTCCACGAAGGCTTCGGGTTCGAAGGGGGCCAGGTCGTCCGGGCCTTCGCCCAGGCCGACCAGTTTGACGGGGACGCCCAGTTCGCGCTGGACCTGGACGACGATGCCGCCCTTGGCGGTGCCGTCGAGCTTGGTCAGGACGATGCCGGTGACGTTGACGACCTCGGCGAACACGCGGGCCTGCTGCATGCCGTTCTGGCCGGTGGTGGCGTCCAGGACCAGGAGGACCTCGTCGACCGTGGCCTGCTTCTCGATGACCCGCTTGACCTTGCCGAGCTCGTCCATGAGGCCGGTCTTGGTGTGGAGGCGGCCAGCGGTGTCGACGATCACGGTGTCGACCTTGGCGTCGAGGCCCTGCTTGACGGCCTCGAACGCGACGCTGGCCGGGTCGGCGCCCTCGTCCTTGCGCACGACCTGCGCGCCCACGCGGGCGCCCCAGGTCTCCAGCTGGTCGGCGGCGGCGGCGCGGAAGGTGTCGGCGGCGCCCAGGACCACGGTGCGGCCGTCGCCGACCAGGACCCGGGCGAGCTTGCCGCAGGTGGTGGTCTTGCCGGTGCCGTTCACGCCCACGACCATCAGCACGGCGGGACGGGTGCCGTGCGGCGCGGTGTGCAGCGACCGGTCCAGGTCGGCGCCGATCTGCTTGACCAGCTCCTCCTTCAGGAGCTCCCGCACCTCCTGGGGGCTGCGGGTGCCCAGCACCTGGACGCGGGTGCGCAGGTCCTCGGTGATCTGCCGGGCCACCGAGACGCCGATGTCGGCGCCGATCAGGGTGTCCTCGATCTCCTCCCAGGCGTCGTCGTCGAGGGTCTCGCGCGACAGCAGGCCCAGGAGGGTCTTGCCGAAGGTGTTCTGGGAGCGGGCCAGCCGGGCGCGCAGCCGCACCAGCCGGCCGGCGGAGGGCGGCGGGACCTCGATCTCGACCTTGGGCGGGACCTTCTCGACCGGTGGCGCCCGCTCGGCCGCGGGCGCCGCCCGCTCCTCCTCCTCCTCGACGGTGGTCGTGCCGCCGGGCTGCAGGTCGGCGGGCCGCTCCGCGGGTTCGGCGGGCGGCCGGGGCTTGCGGCGGCCGGGCCGCAGGAACAGGACGCCGCCGATGATCAGGACGACGGCGGCGAGCCCGGCGATGAGGATCAGATAGTCCATAGCGCATCCAGTTTTCCAGACCGGCGCCGATGCGCCGAACCCCGTCCCGTGGCAGGCGAGCCGCCCACCTGCGGTCTTGTCATCCCACGGCCTGCTGCGCCGAGCCCCGTTCGGCGGCCGCCTCGGCCATGATCTGGGCGGTGAAGCTGAAGACGGCGGCCCAGTCGCGTTCCAGATCCTCGTCCCAGCCGGGCCCGGTGAAGTGCGCGAGGGCCGTCAGCAGGCTCACCCCGAACCGCGGGAAGTGGTCGTTGGCGAGGCCGTGGCCGGCGTGCCGGCGGCCCAGCTCCCACAGGTACGGCACGAGGGCGGGCGGGTCGTCCACCAGGGACACGATGTGCGACAGCGCCTCAAGGAGCCTGCGGTTCTGCTTCTCCATCGACGCGGGGAAGAGGTCGCGCAGCCCCGGTTCGCGCTGGAAGAGGTCGGCGTAGAAGTAGGCGATCAGGCCCTCGCCGTTCTCAGCCACCGCGGCGAAGTTGGCCTTGAGCCGCTCGGGATCCATGGGATACCTCTCAGAAGCCGGTCTCCGTCCGGGCAGGCTGCCCGGAGCGGGGTCGGAGAACGACCGGTGCCCATGAGTAGTGGATGGCCCCCTCCCGGCACAAGGCTCAGGCCGGTTCGTGTTCCCGGAGGCGCTGGCTGACCACCTGCGTCACCCCGTCGCCGCGCATGCTGACGCCGTAGAGGGCGTCGGCGCCCTCCATGGTCCGCTTCTGGTGGGTGATCACGATGAGCTGGGACGACTCGCGCAGCTCCTCGAAGACGCGCAGCAGCCGCTGGGTGTTGGTGTCGTCCAGGGCCGCCTCGACCTCGTCCAGGACGTAGAACGGCGACGGCCGGGCCTTGAACACCGCGACCAGGAACGCGATCGCGACCAGGGAGCGCTCGCCGCCCGACAGCAGCGACAGCCGCTTGACCTTCTTGCCCGGCGGGCGGGCCGCGACCTCGACGCCGGTGGCCAGCATGTCCTCCGGCTCGGTCAGCGACAGGCTGCCCTCGCCGCCGGGGAACAGCCGGGCGAAGATCCGCTCGAACTCGCGGGCGGTGTCCTCGTAGGCGGAGGCGAACACCTGCTGCACCCGGTCGTCGACGTCCTTGACGATGTTGAGGAGGTCACGGCGGGTCTTCTTGAGGTCCTCCAGCTGCGAGGTGAGGAACGCGTGCCGCTCCTCCAGGGCGGCGAACTCCTCCAGGGCTAGGGGGTTGACCTTGCCGAGCTGGTTGAGCTGGCGTTCGGCGGCCTTGGCGCGCTTCTCCTGCTCGCGGCGGTCATACGGCGCGGGTTGCGCGTCTCCATCCATTTCACCGCCCGAACCTGCCTCCTCCGGGCCGGGCGGGACGGGCTGGTCGGGGCCGTACTCCGACACCAGGGCCTCGACCTCCAGGCCGAACTCCTCCAGGGCGCGCTGTTCGAGCTGCTCCAGGCGCAGGCGCTGCTCGGCGCGGGCGACCTCGCTGCCGTGCACGACGTTGACCAGGCGTTCCAGGGTGCTGGACAGTTCGCGGACCTGGGTGCGGACGACCTTCAGCTCGGCCTCCCGCTCGGCCCGCGCGCGCTCGGCCGCCTCCCGCTGCGTCACCGCGGACTCCAGGGACGTCTCGATGCGGCGCAGCGCGGTCCGGGCGCCCCGGTGCACCGCCTCGGCGACGCGGGCCTGCCGCTCGCGGCGGGCGCGGCGCTCGGCGGCCCTGGCCCGCTCCTCGCGCTCGCGGCGGGCGCCGCGTTCGAGGGCGTCGGCGCGGCCGGCGATGGCCTGGACGCGCTCCTCGGCGGTGCGGACGGTCAGCCGGGACTCCATCTCGGCGGCGCGCAGCTCCTGGCAGCGGGCGTTGAGCTCGTCGCGGGCCTCGGTGTCGTGCCCGGCCTCGTCGGCGACCTCGGCGGCCTCCTCGGACTCGGCGAGCCGTGCGGCCAGTTCCTCGGCGGCCTGCGCGTCGGTCTCCAGGGACTCGCCGGCCGCGTCCAGGGCCTTGGTGAGGCGCTCCACCTCGCCCTTGGCGGCGCGGACGTCGGCCTCCAGGCGGGCGGCGCGTTTGGCCTCCTGGGCGGCTTGGGCCTCGTGTTCGCGCAGCCTTCCCCGGACGCGGTCGAGGTCGGCCTGGGCCTGGTTGACCCCGCCCTGGGCCTGGTTGACGGCGGCCTGGGCCTCGTCGAGGGCGGCCTGGGTGCGGTGCTCTGCCTCCGTGGCCTCGGTGAGGGCCTCGGCGCTTTGCTCGGCGGCGGTCTCGGCGGCGGCGAGGTCCTCACTGGCCTGGTCGAGGGTGGCGCGCATCTGGAGGAGGCTCTGCGCTCCCCCGGCGGCGCCGCCCTGGGCCCAGTGGGCGCCGACGAGGTCGCCGTCGCGGGTGACGGCGCGCAGACGGGGCTCGCGCCGGACGAGGGCCACGGCGGCGGCCACGTCGTCCACGACGGCGACGTCGCGCAGAAGCTCGCTCATGGCGGCGCCGAGGGTGTCGGGGACGGTCACGGCGTCGGCGGCGTAGTCGATCCCGTCGATCCTGGCGTGCTCCGGACCGGAGTCGCCCGAGCCGATCAGCAGTCCGGCGCGGCCCGCGTCTCGCGCGCGCAGCAGTTCGAGGGCGGCCTGCGCGGTGTCCAGGGAGCCCACGGCGATGGCCTCGGCCGTGCCGGCCAGGGCCGCGGCGACCGCCGTCTCGTAGCCGGGCCGTACGGTCAGCAGCGAGGCGACCGTGCCGAGGACGCCCTCCAGGGAGCCGTCGGCGCCCGCCGCCAGAACGGCCTCGCCGCCCTCCGCGGCGCTGGCCAGGGTCAGGTTGAGGGCCTCGATGCGCGCCTGCAACGCGGCGACCTGCTTCTGCGCGGCCTGGTCGGCGGAACGCGCCGCGGCCACGGCGGTGCGGGCCTCCTTGAGCGCCTGCTTGGGCGCGTCCACGGCGGCCCTGGCGGCCTCCACGGCCTCCTTGGCGGTGGCCAGGGTCTCCTGGGCCAGTTCGTGCTCGGCCATCAGTTCGGGGTCTTCGACGACCTCTGCCTCGAACGCCTCGAACTCGGCCTGCGCGGAGTGGACGCGCTGTTCGGCTTCCGTGCGCGCCTCGCGGAGCCGCCCGATCTCCGACTGCCCCGCCTGGACCTTGCTGTGCAGCGCCTCGACGCGGCCGCGCAGCCGGGCCAGCTGCTCGCGCCGGTCGGCGGCGGCGCGGGCGGCGGCCTGCAGGCGCCGCTCCTCGGCCGCGAGGGCCTCCTCGGCGCCGGACCGCTCCTCCACCGCCGTCGACAGGCCGTCCTGGGCCTCCTCCAGCGCGGCGCGGAGCATCTCCTCCTGCTCGCGGACGGCGACGGCCTCGCGCTCCATGTCCTCGGGGTCGCGGCCCCGGCGTTCCTCGTCGCGCGCTTCGGCGGCGTTGCGGTGCCGTTCGGCGGCCAGGTCGGCCACGCCCCGCAGCCGCTCCTTCAGCGCCGAGAGCTTGAACCAGGTGTCCTGCGCCTGCGCCAGCTTGGGCGCCTGCTCGGCCTCCTCGGCCTCCAGCGCGGCCTCGCGCTCCTGCGCCTCCTGCAGGGCCCGCTCGGTCTCGGTGCGGCGCTCGCGGACGGCGGCCTCGTCGGCGGCCTCCTGGTCCAGCCGGGTGCGCAGGGTGACCAGGTCGTCGGCCAGCAGCCGCAGCCGCGCGTCCCGCAGGTCGGCCTGGATCACCGCGGCCCGCCGCGCGATCTCGGCCTGCCGGCCCAGCGGCTTGAGCTGGCGCCGCAGCTCGCCGGTGAGGTCCTGGACGCGGGTCAGGTTGGCCTGCATCGCGTCCAGCTTCCGCAGCGCCTTCTCCTTGCGCTTGCGGTGCTTGAGGACGCCGGCCGCCTCCTCGATCACGGCGCGGCGGCCCTCCGGCCCCGAGTGCAGCACCCGGTCGAGCTGGCCCTGGCCGATGATCACGTGCATCTCGCGGCCGATGCCCGAGTCCGACAGCAGCTCCTGGATGTCCAGCAGCCGGCAGGAGTCGCCGTTGATCGCGTACTCGCTCTGCCCGGACCGGAACATCAGCCGGCTGATCGTCACCTCGGTGTAGTCGATCGGCAGCGCGCCGTCGGCGTTGTCGATGGTGAGGACGACCTCGGCGCGGCCCAGCGGCGGCCGGCTGGCGGTGCCGGCGAAGATCACGTCCTCCATCTTGCCGCCGCGCAGCGACTTGGCGCCCTGCTCCCCCATCACCCAGGCGAGCGCGTCGACGACGTTGGACTTGCCCGACCCGTTGGGCCCCACGACGCAGGTGATGCCGGGCTCGAACTTGAGGGTGGTGGAGGACGCGAAGGACTTGAAGCCGCGCAGCGTCAGGTTCTTCAGGTACACGCGCTCGCGTCCTCCTCCAAGGGATGCGCACGGGGCCTGCTTCCCAGGCCGCCCCGGCCGCCCGGCCGCCCGGCCGGAGCCCCCGCCCCCGCCTCGACCCGGCTGCCTCCGGGAACGGGTCGAACGATACCGGCCGCCCCCGTCAGGACCCGGCAACCGCGCAGCCGTTCCCCTCCAATGTGCCATGATCTGCCCCGATGCGCCCCGCGGTCGCCGACGGCGACGCCCGCCGGCGGACGAAAAGGGAGCGTCCGGGCATGGCAGGAGGCCCTCAGAGCTCCGCTGGGCCCTCGACGGGGCCGTCGCCGATACGCGAACCGCGCGGGGACGGCCGCGACGCCGAGCGAGCCTCTCGGGGCGCGCACGGCCGCACGCGACCACCGGGGATCCGCACGGCGGTCCGCGGTCCGGGAGTCCGGAAGTGCCGTTCACGAAACGTTTCGCGGCCGTTCAGAGCCGCCCGGGCACTGCACCGACGGTGCCACGGCGTGTCACGCGAGGTGAAACATGCCGGTTTCCGCAGGACAGCGCGATAAGAGCGAACCCAAGATCGACTGTACGGTCACGCCGGGCAGGACCGATCGATCACCGGGAAGAGGACAAAACGTAAGGGACGCCGCGGACGGGCGTCCCTGTCTGTTCCTCGAAAGAAGGCGCCGATCAGGTCAGCGCCGGTTCGCGGTCCTTCACTCCGAGCGACAATACGTCGTCGTCGGTCGCCTCCGTAGCGAGCGCGTCGTTCTCTGCCTGAAGCCGTACGAGCTCGGCTTCCAGATCACGTACGCGCTGCTGAAGGCGCCGCATCTCCGCGACCATACGGGGGTCGGGACCGCCGACGTGGCCGAGTAGAGCCTTCGCCATGACTAAGGGTCCTCCACGCTGAGTAACCAGCAGGGATCGCGCACGAGAATCAACTCAAACGGGTGCGCGTATCGTCTAGAGTCGCACCGGCCGGTGTCCTGGTCAAGACGCACATCACAGGCCGGTAACAACCTGTCCTCACTAGTTTAGCAGGTACAAACCGGAAACCCCTACCCGGCTACCGCTCCTGGAAACCGGGGCCTTCTCCGCGGGGCTCGCTCCAGCGCTCGGCGACGCCCGCGACACGTCCCGGGGTCCCCTCCCCGCGCAGCAGTTCCAGCAGCCTCTCGCAGGCCGGCCGCGACCCTTCGGCGACGATCTCCACCCGGCCGTCGGCGAGGTTGGTGGCGCTGCCGACCAGGCCGAGTTCGAGCGAGCGCGACCGCACCCACCAGCGGAAGCCCACGCCCTGCACCCGCCCGCGCGCCCAGGCGGTCAGCCGTACGGCCTCGCCGGCGTCCACGTCGTCCATCACGCCTAGTATCTCGCTCTCCTGGGACGGGGCTGGCAGGTGGGGCAGCTGTAGGAGGAGCGGTTCATGAACTCGTCGCGGCGGATGGCGGACCCGCAGCGCCTGCACGGCTCGTCGCGGCGCCCGTAGGCGTCCAGCGAGCGGTCGAAGTAGCCGCTCTCCCCGTTCACGTTGACGTAGAGGCTGTCGAAGGACGTGCCCCCCACGGCCAGGGCCGCCGCCATGACCTCTCGCACGCCCTCCAGGACCCGCGTGACCTCGGCCCGTGTCAGCGTCTCCGTGGGGCGCGCCCAGTGGAGCCTGGCCCGCCACAGGGCCTCGTCGGCGTAGATGTTGCCGACGCCGCTGATCAGGGACTGGTCGAGCAGCGCGCGCTTGACGCCGGTGCGGCGGCGGCGCAGCGCTCGGTAGAACGCCTCGTCGTCGAAGACCTCTTCGAGCGGGTCCGCCGCGATGTGGGCGATGGGCTCGGGAACGGGCGTGCCCGCCGTCCCGGCCGCCTCCTCGGCCACCAGCAGGTGCCCGAACGTGCGCTGGTCGACGAAGCGCAGGTCGAAGCCGCCCGCGCCGCCTTCGGTGAAGGTGACGCGGACGCGCAGGTGCTTCTCGTCGGGACGGTCGGGCTCGCCCACCAGCAGCTGCCCGCTCATGCCCAGGTGGGCCAGCAGCGCCTCGCCGGAGTCGAGCGGGATCCACATGTACTTGCCGCGGCGGCGCGGGGCCTGCATGGTGCGCCCGGCCAGGCGCCCGGCGAAGTCGGCCGGGCCCTCGGCGTGCCGCCGCACGGCTCGGGTGTGCAGGACCTCGGCGGACGCGACGGTACGGCCGGTGACCCAGCGGTCGAGGCCGCGCCGGACGACCTCGACCTCGGGCAGCTCCGGCACGGTCAGGCCCCCTGGCCGGACGGCGCGGCACCGTCCGCGCCGCCGTCGCCGGCACCGGCCTCGGCGCCGTCCGTGCCCGTGGTGGCGCCGCCGGCGGCCGCGGACTCGCGCGCGACGACCATCTCGCGGATGGCGTTCCAGGCGGCCTCGGCGGCGTGCTGCTCGGCCTCCTTCTTGCTGCGGCCCTCGCCCGACCCGTAGGTGGTGCCGCCGACCCGCACCGCGGCGCGGAAGGTCTTCTGGTGGTCGGGGCCGCTCTCGGAGACGTGGTACTCCGGGACGCCGAGCTCCTCGACGGCCGTCAGCTCCTGCAGCGAGGTCTTCCAGTCCAGCCCCGCGCCCAGCCCGGCCGAACGGGTGATCAGCGCGTCGAACAGCCGGTGCACCAGCGCGGACGCCTCGTCCAGGCCGCGGTCGAGATAGACCGCCCCGATGAGGGCCTCCAGCGTGTCGGCGAGGATGGAGGCCTTGTCGCGGCCCCCGGTGCCCTCCTCGCCGCGGCCGAGGCGGATGTGGTCGCCCACGCTCAGGGCGCGCGCGACCCCGGCGAGGGCGCGCATGTTGACCACGGCGGCGCGCAGCTTGGCCAGCTGCCCCTCGGGCAGGTCTGGGTGCCCCCGGTACAGGGTGTCGGTGACGACCAGGCCGAGCACCGAGTCGCCCAGGAACTCCAGGCGCTCGTTGGTGGGCAGGCCGCCGTTCTCGTAGGCGAAGGAACGGTGCGTCAGCGCGCGTTCCAGAAGGTCGTCGGTGACCTCGACGCCGAGCGCGCGGGTCAGTTCCGCGCGGTCGGGCGCCGGTTCGGTCCTCTTACCGCTCACAGGCCCTCCTCGGAGGCCTCGCACCGCGCGCGGCGGTGCCGATGGCGGCGGACGGCGCCGGGACGCCCGGAACGGCCGGGAGCCCGGGACGGCGCGGTCGCGCGGCCGAGGAGAGGGTCCACGAAGACGAGGTGCGCGCCGGACGATCGACATCCCCGGCGTGCACCACGGCCTCGGGCGCCGGCCCTCCGCCGTTCACCGCACCGGTGCCACCCGCCGGATGGTCGGGTGATCGTGTGCTGGGTGATGGATGCGGTCCCGGCACGGAAGGGGCGGCCGCGCCGTGCGCGGATCCGCCCCCCGGTGCCGGGATCAGTCCTACCTCAGGACGACGGGGCGATGACCTGCCGCCGGTCGTAGGTCCCGCACGTCGAGCAGGCCGTGTGCGGCAGCTTCTTGTCGCGGCACGTCGGGCAGTCGACCAGGGTCGGCGCGGTGGCCTTCCACTGCGCACGCCGGTGCCGCGTGTTGCTGCGCGACTTCTTACGCTTGGGGACGGCCACGTCAGCCCTCCTGCTTTCGTTCTCGTCGGTCGAATGCCCGGTGGGGGCGCGTACCTCCACCGCCCCCGAGGGGGATGTCAGCGACGGCGCCCGCTAGCCCCCGGAAGAGGTGCCGCCAGGGGCACCCCCGTCGGAGGACGGTCCGCCGCCGGCCAGGCCCCGCAGCGCCTCCCAGCGAGGGTCGGCGACGGCGTGGCCGTGGTCGGGCTCGGCGTCCGCCAGCCGGACGCCGCACTCCGGGCACAGGCCGGGACAGTCGTCCCGGCACAGCGGCGACAGCGGCAGTGCGAGCACCACCGCGTCCCGGAGCACAGGCTCGAGATCGATCAGATCGTCCTCGAGGCGGAGCTCGTCGTCGTCCGCGTGCCCGCCGGAGCGGGTGTCAGAATAGACGAAGAGCTCCTGGAAGTCCGCCTCGAAGGTCGAGGCGATCGGGTCCAGACAGCGCGCGCACTCCCCTTTGAGGGGCACCCGCGCCGTTCCGGTGACGAGCACGCCCTCCAGCACCGCCTCGAACCTCAGATCGAGCTCGATCGCGGCGCCCGCGGGCACGCCCACCATCTCGATGCCGAAATCCTCCGGGGCCGGAACGCGGAGAACCTGCTCGCGGGACGATCCGGGTTGCCTGCTCAGAGCCCGGGTGTCGAGCACGAGCGGAGCGTTCGGATCGAGGCGAGACAGCGGAATCCTGCTTTCGTGAGCCATGGGGATCGCGGCCGTCGGTCAGGCCGATGTCCCAGGGTACCGAACGCACGGACCTCTCCCCAACTCGCGGCCGGTCGGTCAGGTCTCCTGGAGCCGTTCGGCCAGCCGGGCGTGCACCGCCTCGGGGATGAGCCCGGAGACGTCGCCGCCGTACTTGACGATCTCCTTCATCAGGCTGGAGGAGAGGTAGGAGTACAGGGGGTTGGTCGACATGAACATCGTCTCGACCCCGGCCATCCGGTGGTTCATCTGCGCCATCTGCAGCTCGTACTCGTAGTCGCTGACGGCGCGCAGCCCCTTGACGATCATCGGGATGTCGTTCTGCCGGCAGAAGTCCACCAGCAGCCCGTGCCACTTGTCGATCTTGACGTTGCCGTACTCCTTGGTCACCTCCTCCAGCATCTCGATCCGCTCGTCGACGGTGAAGAGCCCCTGTTTGGTCTTGTTGATCATCACGGCGACCACCACCTCGTCGAACAGGCGGGAGGCCCGGCTGACGATGTCGAGATGGCCGTTGGTGACGGGATCGAACGAGCCGGGGCAAACGACACGGCGCACGAGGTGGCTCCATCCTTGCGTCTGGGCTTTTCCGTGCAGGTGGGGCCCTGCGCCGTGAACGTACCAAACCGGTCCGGAGCGGTCCGGCACCGGGCTCGCGTCAAGCCGAAGACCGTTCGGTGGCCGCCCGCCCGTACCAGAAGACGGCCTCGCCGTAGCGCCGGTCGCGCTCGGCGGCGTAGCCGTCGGGCCAGCGCAGCGGCGCCCCGCGCGAGGCGCGCTCGACCACCACGAGGGCGTCGGGCGCGGCCCAGCCGTGGTCGCGCAGCGACTCCAGCAGCGCGGTGACGGCGGCGTCCCCCAGGGCGTAGGGCGGATCGGCGAAGATCAGGTCGTAGGGCGCGTCGGGCGCGCGCCGGACCAGGCGCTCGACCTTGTCCCCCCGCGCGAGGGCGCCGGGCAGGCCGAGGGACCGGACGTTCTCGCGGATGACCTTGAGGGCGCGCGGGTGCGACTCCACCAGCAGGGCGTGCGCGGCGCCGCGCGACAGGGCCTCCAGCCCCACCGCGCCCGACCCGGCGTACAGATCGGCCACGCGCAGCCCGTCGAGCGGGCCGAGCAGCGCGAGCACGGTGGAGAACAGGCCCTCGCGGGCGCGGTCGCTGGTGGGACGGGTGTCGCGTCCCGGCGGCACGGCCAGCCGCCGCCCGCCCGCGCTTCCCGCGATGACCCTGGTCATTGCTCAAGTATCGGGGCGGCGCGGGGCGCCCCGACCCGGACCCCAGAGATAGCGATAAATCCCCTTATGCGCCTTTTGGGAAATAAATACACAGTTATCCAGGCGCAACGTTGTGAACGTGCGCCCAAAACAAGCGAATGCGGTTCACATTCGCTACGTCGCGTGCAAATGTGAACGCAGGTTGTCGAACACGATACCCCCCAGGAGTACCTCGTGCACCACGGTAGAAGACTGGCGGTGACGGCGGGCGCGACGGTGCTGGGTCTGGTGGCCATGAGCGGGGTCGGCCATGCCGACACCGGGGCCTCGACCAGGACCGGCTCCCCCCTGGCCGATCTGACCGGCGCCCTGACCGGGACCCTCGACGGGCTCACCGGCGCCCTCACGGGCGGCGGCTCGTCGCCGTCCGGTCAGACGTCGCGCTCCACCTCGTCGTCCGCCTCTTCCACGCCCCCCGCCACCAAGCCGGCCGCCAAGCGGACGGTCACCAAGACCACGTCCGGATCCGGCGGCAAGACCACCCCCGCCAAGAAGGGCAAGAAGGGCAAGGGCGCCGCGTCCACCAAGAAGGCCAAGAGCGGGCAGGCGCCGGGGCACCTGCGCGTCGAGATCACGCCCGACCTGGACGTGGAGCGCAAGACGGCCAAGGGCAAGCTGGTCGTCGACGCGGGCCTGAACACCCTGCTCGGCCCGGCCGGGCTCAAGCTGGAGGCCGACGGCAGGCTCTCCGCCGAGGACATCTCGATCGGCGATCCGGAGGCCGAGGGCGGGCTGAAGCTCGGCACCCGGCTCGGGGACGCCGGCCTCGGCGTCGCCACCCGCGGCGCCCTGAAGGCGACGCCCGCGGGGGTCGACGCGGACGGTTCGGTGGACGTGTGCGTCGGCGCGGCGAACTGCGCCGACTCTCCCGCACCGCCCACGCCGCCCACTCCCCCGACCCCGCCAACGCCCCCCACGCCCCCCACGCCGCCCAGCCCGCCGTCCCGCCGGGGCCCGGCCAGCCGAGCCCGTCACCGGGGCTGCCCGACCTCCCGCCGTCCTCGCCGCTGCTCCCGGACCTCCCGGTGGCCGGCATCGGCTCGGGCACGGCGGCCGGGGCCGCTCCCGCACCGCCGAAGGACCTGCCCATCACAGGGACCGACAGCATCCCCCTGGCCCTCCTCGGCCTGACCGCGGTGGCGGCCGGCGGCGTCGCCGTCGCGTCCACACGCCGCCGCAGGGCGCAAGAGGACTAACCCTTGTCTATTGCATGCGCGAGCTGCGCTCCTCGCCTGGCGGCTCGTCGCTTGTCGCGCATGCGGCGATCGCTGCATCGCTTCGAACTCGCCTGGCGGCTCGCTCCGCGATCAGTTCCTCGCAGGCTCGGAACTGCCTTCGGACGCGATCGCAGCGCTTGAGCGTCCGTTCGGGGTTGGGCTGACGGTTGAGCTTGTCACTTGGGAGGCAAGGGAAGGGCCGCGCGGTTTCGTGCCGCGCGGCCCCTCTTGGTTTTCGGTGGTCCCCCCTTCAGAGGCGTTCACTTTTGATGACCTGCCAGGCTCCGTTGGACTGGTGGGCCACCAAGCGGTACATGGAGACCTTGTCGGTGGCCTTGCACGCGGCCCTGTCGCACTCGGCGACGGTGACCAGCGCGTTCAGCTGCCCGGCGGAGGCGCCGGGACGCAGTGCGGTCTCGACGACCGAGCCCTCCTTGAGGGTCTGGTGCCGGCCCAGCGCGTCGGCCACCCCGCGGCCCTGGGCGCCCGGCCAGCCGCCGGTGGCGCCGCCGCCCGCGGTCAGGGCCGGCACGGAGTCCGCCTTGAGGAGGTACAGGGTGTCCAGCAGCCAGGAGCCGCCCTGGCGCACCATGGTCACCCGCATCGGCTCGTTCAGCAGTGTGGGCCGGGCGTTCGCCGAGCTGACCGTCCGTTTCACGTTCGACAGGACGGTGACGGTGTCGCGCGTGGCCGCCACGACCGCCGAGTCGGTGACCTCGGTGCCGACCGTGCTGCGGTTGTTGCGCAGCTGGACCCGCCAGCTGTCGGCGGCCAGCTGGCGGTCGTACTCGGCGCGGTAGCGCTGGGTGACGCGGGCGTGCGCGCCGGCCACGTCCTGGTCGATCCGGCGGTAGTCGAAGCTGAGCACCGCCTTGAGCGACTCGCCGGTGGTGCCGAGCACGGCCGCCGCCTCGCCGGGCGGCGCGGGCGTGTCGGCGAAGGGGGCGGGCCCTTTCGGCGTGGTGCCCCCGCCGCCCGACATCAGCGCGTAGGCGGTGCCGCCGGCGCCCAGGAGCAGCAGCGGCGCCGCGACGGCGACGGCGATCCGCCAGCGCCCGCCGCGACCGCCCGGCGACATGGTGTGGACCGGCGGATGGGTGACGGGCTGCGCGGGTCCGGGGCCGGGCCGGCCCGCTCCCCCGCCGGGTCCGGTGCCGCCGACGCCCGGCAGGCCCGGGAACCCCGCGCCCGCGACGCCGCCGGCGAACGAGGCGCCGGTGGTCAGCGCGCCGTCGGGCTCGTCCGACAGGGTGTCCTGGCGGCCGAGCAGGTCGAGCAGCACCTGCTGGGCCTCGGGACGGTGCCTCGGGTCCTTGGCCAGGCACGCGGAGACGATCGCGCGCAGCGTGTCGGGAAGCGGCGACAGGTCGGGCTCGTAGTGCAGGATCCGGTGGAAGACCGCGGAGATGGTGTCGTTCCCGAACGGGTGCCGCCCGGTCGCCGCGAACAGCATGGTCGAGGCCCAGGCGAACATGTCGACGGCCGAGCCCAGTTCGGTGTCGGTGACCTGCTCGGGCGCCATGTACGAGGGGGTGCCCACCACCCCGCTGCCCTTGGCCGCCGCCGCGCCCAGCACCCGCGCGATCCCGAAGTCGATCACGCGCGGGCCGTCCGGGCCCATCAGCACGTTGGCCGGCTTGAAGTCGCGGTGCAGGATCCCGGCGCGGTGGATGGCCGCCAGCGCGGTGACGGTGCCGATCGCCAGCCGGTCGAGGTCGGTGCCGGTGCGCGGTGCGGTGCCGGTGACCAGCTCGGTCAGCGAGGGGCCCGGCACGTACTCGCTGACCACGTACGGGAGCTCGCCGGCGACGTCGTGGTCGACGACCTGGGCGGTGCAGAACCCGGCGACCCGGCCGATCAGCCGCAGCTCCCGCTCGAACCGCGCCCGCCACTCGGGGTTCTGGCTCAGCGCCGCCCGCAGCAGCTTGATCGCCACCTCGCGGCCGTTCTCACCGCGGCCGAGGAAGACGACGCTCTGGCCGCCCTCGCCCAGCCGCCCCTCCAGGTCGTAGGGCCCCAGCCTCACCGGATCGCTCGGCAGGAGGGGGCGAACCGCCGTCATCGATGTCCTCCGTACGCCGCGAAGCCGCCACGAGACCTCTACCCGCACGGGCTCCGGGGCCCATCATCGGCCGTAACTCGTTAGACGTCTGTGATCGACTGCCTGGTTCTCACGGATTCTCGCGGATAGTACCGCCGCGAACACGGAGAAAGAAGGCGCTGAACGGCGAAGCGGGCGGGACGCCCCCACCCCGGAACGTCCCGCCCGCGTCTGTGACGGCGCGGCCTGTGCGGCCCGCCGTGGCTCCTCGCGGTGCCGCGGCCTGCTAGGCGAGCGCCCAGCGTACCTGCGTGCGCACACCCGGATCGGGATCGGTCAACGCCTCGGTCAAGGCGGTGACCACCTCGGGCCGATCCGAAGCCCATTGTTCCAGGGCCTGGACGGCGGCGCGCCGGACGTCCACGATGCGGTCGCGCAGAGCACTCACGAGCGGCTGGACGGCGGTGTCCGGATCGGCCTCGGCCAGCGCGAACGCGGCGCGGCGCCGAACCTGCCAACTCGAATGTGCGATGGAGATCACCACGCGGCCCTCCAGGGGTTCGGGCACGCCGAGCTCCGCCGCGGCGTCGAGCGCGGCCATCCGCACCACCGGGTCGTGGTCGGCGAGGAGGCCCTCCAGGGCGGGCAGCCCGGCGGGACGGGCCAGCCTGGCCAGGCCCTCGGCGACCGCGACGCGCACCTCGCGGGCGGGGTCGTCGGCGGCCTCGGCGACCTGGTCGACCGCGTGCAGGGAGATCAGCCCGAGCACGGCCTGCACCCGCAGGTGGGCCTCGCCGTCGTGCAGGCCCTGCGCGTACAGTTCGCCGGCCCCGGCGGTGAGCCCGGCGAGCAGCTCGGCGGCGGTGGCGCGGACGTCCTCCTCGCGGCCGCGGGCGGCGGCGAGGAGGAGCGCCTTGACTCCGTCGTCGCCGAAGTAGACCTCGGGGAGGTCGCGCAGCAGGCCCGCGGCGGCGCGGCGCACGTCGCGGTGCTCGTCGGCGAGGGCCCAGGCGAGGGCGTCGCCGGTGCCGCGCGGGACGTCGTCGCCCCGTCGCGCGGCCCCGGCCAGGGCGTCGACCGCGGCGGCCCGGACCTCGGGCTCGGGGTCGCGCAGGTGGTCCTCGATGGCGGCGGGACCGAGGGCCCCCGCGCCCGCGTGCAGCTCGTCCACGCGGGTGCGGGGAGTCCGGTCGGTCCGGCGCGTCTCGCCGTCGGTGCGGGGAGCGTCGTTCTGGCGGGTCTGGTCGTTCTCGTGGGTGACGGTCATGACGATGTGCCTCCGGGAAGCCGTCGGATCCTGGGGAAAGAGCGGATCAACGAGCGGAACACAGCGCGCTCGCCTGCCGACGGAAGTCGACGTGGCGGCGCACGGTGAGGGCTTGGACCGGATTCACCCCTTCATCGTGCGCGCAGTTCCCTATTTAGTCAACCGAAATAGTAGGGAACTTGACGAGAACCATGTCACGTTCCCCGCCCGCCCTTGACCGACGCCAAGGTCAGGTCTTCTCCAGGAAATCGGTGCGCTCGTCGTCCAGCAGCGCCGCCAGCTCCGCCGCCAGCCCGGGGTGCTCCGCCAGGTCGGGATCGGCCTCGACCAGCAGGGCGGCCTCGTCCCTGGCGTGCCGGATGACCTCCTCGTCGCGCAGCAGCGTCAGCAGCCGCAGGCTGGAGGAGCGGCCCGCCTGGCTCGCGCCGAGCACGTCGCCCTCGCGGCGCTGCTCCAGGTCGAGCCGGGACAGCTTGAAACCGTCGGTGGTGGAGGCGACCGCGTTCAGCCGCTCCCGCGCCTTGCTCTCCGGCTCGGCGTCGGTGACCAGCAGGCACAGCCCCGGCAGCGTGCCCCGGCCCACCCGGCCGCGCAGCTGGTGCAGCTGCGAGACCCCGAACCGGTCCGCGTCCATGATGACCATGCCGGTGGCGTTGGGCACGTCCACCCCGACCTCGATCACCGTGGTGGCCAGCAGGACGTCCAGCTCCGCCGCGGCGAAGCGGCGCATCACCGCGTCCTTCTCGTCGGGGTGCAGCTTGCCGTGCAGCACCCCGATCCGCAGCCCCGCCAGCAGCTCCTCCAGGTGCGGCAGCAGCTCCATGATCCCCAGCGGGGAGCGCCGCTCGCCGTCCTCGGGCGGCGCCGCGTCGCGGACGTCGCCCTCGTCGCCCTCCTGCCCGCCGATCCGCGGGCAGACGATGTAGACCTGCCGCCCCTGCGCGGCCTCCTCCTTGATCCGCTCCCAGGTGCGGGCCAGGAACGCGGGCTTCTCCGGCGGCACCACATGCGTGTTGATCTTCGCCCGCCCCGCCGGGAGCTGGCCCAGCACCGAGGTCTCCAGATCGCCGAAGACCGTCATCGCGACCGTGCGCGGGATCGGCGTGGCCGTCATGACCAGCACGTGCGGGCGGCCGCCCGCCACCTTCTCGCGCAGCGCGTCCCGCTGCTCGACGCCGAACCGGTGCTGCTCGTCCACCACCACCAGGCCCAGATCGGCGAACTGGACGTGGTCCTCCAGCAGCGCGTGCGTGCCGACCACGATCCCGGCCGAGCCGGACGCCGCCTCCAGCAGCGTCGCCTTGCGCGCCTTGGCCCCCTGCGAACCGGTGAGGAGCGCCACCCGCGTCGCGGTGTCGGCGCCGCCCAGCTGCCCCGCCTGGGCCAGCTCGCCGAGCATCCCGGTGATCGAGCGGTAGTGCTGCTGGGCCAGCACCTCGGTGGGCGCCAGCATCGCGGCCTGCCCGCCGCCGTCCACCACCTGCAGCATCGCCCGCAGCGCGACCACGGTGTTGTGGGTCGGTGTCCAGCCGTCCGTCACATAAAGGCGGTCGGGGTGCGCCACAGATATGCACTGCACCTCTTTGCGCCCCACATGCTCGATCGAGCGGAGCCCCTTGCGCCTGCGTTCATACTTGGAAAGGGGCCGCACCTTGTCGGCCTTCCGTGCCAACCTGAATGGCGGGAAGGCATTCGGAAGCTTGACAGAGGTGATCCAGAACCGCTTCCCCACCTTGGTGACCGGTCTGCACCGCGCGTACCCGCCCAGCGAGCGGGTCAGCCATGCGACATCCTCGGCGAGCCTCCTGGAGGCCGAGGTGAAGCTGACGTCGCGCCCTTCGGCTCGCAAAGTCCCATCGGTGTCCAGCAGACCTTGGAGCAGCGCGTGCCGCTCCTTGACGGGAGCGACCAGATACGAGGCCGGGACGAACTTCTCGTACGAGCCCTTTCCGTAGACATCGAGTTCACGCAAGGCAGCGAGTAGAGGATTTCCGGCGCCCCGGCGCTCACCGAGCACGAACCAGTCCAGTGGACGGCTCTCGCTCTGCCGAATCCGGCAGGCGTCCGGCATCGACTCCGAAACGGCTCGGAGGATCTCGTCGTCACGAGTGCTGATCGTGACCCGCCCGTACAGCAGGCAGCCATCGCCGAGCAGCACGCCCAGGAGGTAGGGATCGACGGGGCGCCCCTCCGGCCCCTCCGGACGATCCAGTTCGGGCGGCTCGATCAGCGGCACGTACCACTTGGCGTTTCCGGACTTCCGCAGCAGGTCATGACGTAGTTCGCGAGTGGTGAGGACTTTGAGGGCGCTGCCCCGGTGCCAGCCCGTGTCCGTCTTGACGGCCCAGAGGTGCTCGTCATCGCACTCGACCGCCGTCCCGTCCGAGAAGACCAGCCTGAACACCTCGCGCGCCCCCTGCGGAAACACACCCGTCACCACCGTCACCTCCCCCGACGGGGTGATGATCTCGTCGCCGACGGCGAGATCTCCCATCTGACGGAAGCCGGTCGGCGTCAGGATCCGGGCATCCAGAGGCTGCGCCTTGCCCGCGCCGACGTCGCCCTGCAGGAGGCGGTGCATCGGGTGCTCGAGAGAGAGGTCCTCGGCGATCTCGCGGCCCACCTCGCGCTGGCCCGCCGTCAACTCGAACGGCAGCCGGGCGTCGAACGCGTCCAGCAGGCCGCCCTCGATCGCGGGCCGCGCCTTGGCGGGCAGTGCGGCGGCGGCCATCCGCCGCTGCGCCAGCGCCACCTGCAGCACGAACGCCTCATCCCACTTCAGCCGCTTGCGGGCGCGCCCCAGCTCCTCCCAGGACCGCGGACGGTGGATGCCCTCGTACGCCTCGCGCAGCCCGACGAAGCCGTGCCGCTTGAGCGTGAGCTCCGGCATCGGGTCGGCGCCCGGCTCCAGGCCGTCCAGGACCATCCCGACCGACTTGCCGATCGTCTCGATGTCCAGGCCCTTGGTGGACGGGTAGATCGGGATGATCTCGTCCGCCCACTCCTGCGCGGCGTCCGCGGCGTCCTGGCCCGCCCGGTCCGGCACGACCTTGTACTGCGGGTGGGCCAGCTGCCGCTGCCCGCGCCCGCTGCGCGGCCGGTAGGTGCTGATCTTCCCCGCGAACAGGCCGCGGGTGCCCGGCGCCAGGTCCTTCTCCGGCCGGTAGGAGCCCTTGCGCCCGAAGAAGCTGAGCTTCAGCTCGCCGGTGCCGTCGGTGACGGTGATCTCCAGGACGTAGCCGGGGCTGCGGCTGAGCGTGCGGCCCTGGACCTTGACCACCTCGGCCATGACCGTGACGTGCTCGCCGTCCTCCAGCTCGTTCAGCGGCGTCAGCTCGCCCCGGTGCGCGTAGCGGCGCGGGTAGTGGTGCAGCAGGTCGCCGACCGTGTGCAGGTCGAGGCCCTTGGCCAGCACCTTGGCGGTCCTGTCCCCCAGCACCCTGTGCAACGACTCGTCGAGTTTCGCCACGTCGACCTTTCTACCGCGCACCACCGACCCTATGCGCGGGACCCGTCATTCCACGCCGATGAGGAGCGGGTAGCGGACCTGGCCGCCGTCGTACACGCCCACCTCCACGTCCGGGTGCCGGACCCGCAGGTGCTCCTCCAGCTCCCCGGTGAGGCCCGCGGGCGCGTACGTGCCGGAGATCAGCGTCACCAGCTCGCCGCCGCCCGACAGCATCCGGTCCAGGACCTGCCGGGCCACCTCCGCCTGCCCGGTCCCGATCACGGCCACGTCCCCCTCGATCAGCCCCAGCACGTCCCCCGGCTGGCACAGCCCGACGCTGGTGAACGCCTCCTCCGCGGCCACCTCCAGATGCCCGAACCGGGTCGCGCCCGCCGCCCGGGTCATCGCGATCACGTCCTCGGCGAACCGGCGCAGCGGGTCGTGCACCGCCAGCGCGGCCAGGCCCTGCACCGACGCCCTGGTCGGGACGACCGCGATCCGCGCCCCGGTGTCGCGGGCCCGCTCGGCCGCCGCCTCCGCCAGCGCCACCACCTCGGGCTCGTTGGGCAGCACGGTCACCTCGTCGCCCGCGGCCAGGATCGCCTCGGCCAGCACCGCCAGCGGCGGCACCGCGCCGGGCTCGCGCAGCACCACGCGGGCCCCGGTGCTCTCGAACAGCGCGGCCAGGCCCTCCGCCGCCGTGACCGCCACCACCGCGCGGCCCGTGCACGGCGCCTGCGGCTGCTGCTCGCCCTCGGCCGCGTGCAGGTAGGTCACCCGGATCCGGTGCGGACGGCCCGCCGCCAGCCCCGCCTCGATCGCCGCGCCCGCGTCGTCGGCGTGCACGTGGACGTTCCACAGCCCGTCGCCGCCCACCACGACCAGCGAGTCGCCCAGCCCGTCCAGGACCTCGCGCAGGTCCGGGACGGACTCGTCCGGGGCGTCCAGCAGGTACATGACCTCGTAGCCCGGCCCCGCCCCCTCGGCCCGCTGCTCCCGGACGGGCGCCTCGCCCGCCGCCCGCGCGGGCACCTCGTACCGCTCCGGATACTCCTCGGTGAGCACGGCGGTGAGGGCGTCCAGCACCACGCACAGCCCCGCCGCGCCCGCGTCCACCACGCCGCTGCGCGCCAGCACCTCCAGCTGCCCGGTGGTGCGCCGGAGCGCCTGCCGCGCCCCGGCCGCCGCCGCCCGCGCCACCCCGGCCAGCCCCGGCCCCGGGGAGTCCGCGTCGATCGCCGGGCCGGAGGCCGCCGCGTCGGAGCAGGCGACCGCCGCCTCCTCCAGGACGCTCAGGATCGTGCCCTCCACCGGGCGCTCCACGGCGTTCCGGGCCAGCACGGACGCGTACCCGAGGGCCTCGGCGAACGCGAGGCCGTCCCCGGCCGTCTCAGGCCGGCCCACGATCTCGGCGAGGCCGCGGAGGAACTGGCTCAGGATCACCCCCGAGTTGCCCCGGGCGCCGACCAGCGCGCCCTGGGTCAGCGCCCGCCACGTCTCGGCCGTGCCCGCGCCCTCGGGCAGCTCGTCCACCGCGTCGGCCGCCGACAGCAGGGTCAGGTGCAGGTTGGTGCCGGTGTCCCCGTCCGGCACGGGGAACACGTTGAGCGCGTCGATCTCCCCCCGAGTGCGGCCCAGCGCCTCCGCCGCGAGCCTGCTCCACCGCCGTACCGCCGCCCCGTCGAGGACTTCGCCCACAATCAGCTCCGCTCGCCGATCCCGCGCCGCCGTTTCCGCGGATACCTCTGTACCGTGCGGAGCGGTCCCAGGGGAACCGGAAGGGCGCTTGCGCCCGCGGGCCGATTCGCGTAGGGAACGAGCGGTGGGCTAATCTGAGTTCTGCGTTTCTTCCGGAACGCTTCCTGCGCGCCCCCGGTGCCCGATCCGGCACGGCGGTCGCTCCGGTTCAGAGCATCGACACCCACTTGGAGTTACCCGTGGCTTCCGTCTGCGACGTCTGCGGCAAGGGACCCGGTTTCGGCATGCGCGTCTCCCACTCGCACCGCCGCACCCCGCGCCGCTGGAACCCCAACATCCAGCGCGTGCGCGCCGTCGTGAACGGTGGCACCAAGCGGATCAACGCCTGCACGTCCTGCATCAAGGCCGGCAAGGTCGTCAAGCCCACCGTCTGACGCGCACCGCCCCGCGGGGGCGGCACCGCCAGGCCACCGGTCGGCTCATCGGATCGCGTTCCGATGAGCCGGCCTTCTGCGTTCCCGGCGCCGGTCAGCCGGTGCCGGCGCGGTGGCGCCAGCCGTGGTCGACCGGGCCGATGCCCGAGCCCAGCGGGAAGCCGGCGGCGATCGCGCCGGTGACGTACTCCTTGGCCTTCCCGACCGCCGTGGGCACGTCGTCGCCCAGCGCCAGCTGCGAGGCGATCGCGGACGCGAGCGTGCAGCCGGTGCCGTGGGTGTGCCGGTTGTCGTGGCGGGGCGCGGTGAAGCGGTGCTCGTGCTCGCCGTCGAAGAGCAGGTCGGCGGCCTCGCCGGGCAGGTGCCCGCCCTTGATCAGCGCCCACCGCGGGCCCAGCGCCAGGACCGCCTCGGCGGCCTCGCGCAGCTGCGACTCGTCCACCACCTTGACGCCGGTGAGCTGCTCGACCTCCCACAGGTTGGGGGTGACGACGGTCGCGGTGGGCAGCAGGACGGTGCGGACCGCGTCCACCGCGTCGGCGGCCAGCAGCGAGTCGCCGTGCTTGGAGACGCCCACCGGGTCGACCACGACGGGCGCGGTGGCGCCGGCCAGCACCTCGGCGACGGTCTCGACCAGGGCGGTCGAGGCCAGCATGCCGGTCTTGATCGCGTGCACCCCGATGTCGGACAGCACCGAGTCGAGCTGGGCCCGCACGGCCTCGGGCGGCAGCTCCCAGTAGCCCTGGACGCCGAGGGAGTTCTGCGCGGTGACTGCCGCGATGACGCTCATGCCGTGGGTGCCCAGGGCCAGCATGGTCTTCAGGTCCGCCTGGATCCCAGCGCCGCCGCCGGAGTCCGATCCGGCGATGGTGAGCACGAGCGGCGGGGCCTGCGGCGAATTCTGCGTCATAGCGCCACTTTAAGGCCGTTCGCGGCCCGGGGACCTGCGCGGCCCGCGGGCCCGCGCGGTCACACGCGCGCGCAGGGCAGGCTGTTCATCGTGCACGAGGAGGGCCCGCCGGCCTTGCCCTGCGCCGCGAAGGTGATCCTCACCGACTGGCCCGGGCCGAGCGCGGGAGCGCCGGTGGGGCTGCGCACCCAGCCGAGCTCGCCGGTGCGGACCACGGTGGCGCCGCTCGCGGAGACGATCGTGGCGCCGGGGATCCGGAACGCCATCGCCCACTTCGGCACGCTGCGCTGCCCGCGGTTGGCGATCGTGGCGGTGAACCGGAACCCGGTCGAGGAGACGGTGCCCATCTTGAACCGGACGACCAGCCCGTCGGCGCGCTGGGCGCCGCGGCTGGCGCGGTCGCCGGGGCCGCGCTGGGAGACCTGGCCCTCGCGGGCCTGGGCCGGCTCCTTGGGGGCGCCGCCGGCGAAGTTGAGGGAGATCTGCTGGGTGCTCAGCGCGTACGACACCACCCCGACCGCCAGGACCAGCGCGACGATCGGCAGCAGCGGCACCGGGACCGAGGAGAGCACCCGCAGCGGGGATTGCCTGGACGATCCTTTGGAGGATCCGGAAGGTTCGGGGGCGACCGGGGGACGGGGGCCGGGGGGCGCCTGCGGCGGGACGCCGTGTGGGGCATGTGACGGGACGCCGTGGGGAGCCTGCGGCGGGAGCCCGTAAGGAGCCTGCGGCGGGACGCCGTACGGCGCGGAGCCGTGGGGCGGAGGGCCGTAGGCGGACGGGCTCATGGAGCCGGAGGGGGGTTCCGCCTCGTCCGGGGCGGTCTCGTCCTCGCTTCGCTCAAGCCTGGTGTGTCGTCCCATCCCATCCCTCTTCGATCACAGGATGTATACCAAACACGCACCAAGCATGCCTACCAGACCGGCAAAGGCGCGCGCGGCGTCCCGCACGCTCCGGCAAGGATTCCCTCCCGATCAGTCACGGAAGTGATCCCAGCCGGCACCCCGGTAGGCACCGCCGTCGACCAGCACTCCCGCACCCTCGGTGACCCTGCCGACCACCGTCCAGGACGACGGGATCGCGGCCCCCGGGGGCACGGTGGCGGCGAAACCGTGGTCTTCCCCGCCGGTGAGGACGTGGCGAAGGCCACCCGGGCCGAGCACCGCCGGCACGGGCACCTCGGCGGTGTCGACCTCTATCCGCACACCGCTGGCCTTGGCGATGTGGCCGAGGTCCTGGAGAAGGCCGTCGCTGACGTCCAGCAGCGCGGTCGCGCCCATCGCGCGGGCCTCGGCTCCGGCGGTGTAGGGGGGCCGCGGCCGCCGGTGGGCCTCGACCAGTTCGGCGGGCTCGTCGCGGCCGTTCTCGAGGAGCTCCAGGCCGGCCGAGGAGTGGCCGAGCCGCCCCCGCACCACCACCAGGTCGCCGGGGCGCGCCCCGGACCGGGTCAGCGGCGGCTCGCCGCCCAGGTCGCCCAGCGCGGTGACCGCCAGGAGGATCCGGGGGGCGGCCACGACGTCGCCGCCGGCCACGGAGGTGCCGGTCATCTCGCATTCCTCGCCGAGCCCGGCGTAGAGCTGCTCGGCCCACTCCACCGGGGTCTCCGCCGGGACGGCCAGCCCGACCAGCAGCACGGTGGGCCGGGCGCCCATCGCGATGACGTCGGCGAGGTTCTGCGCGGCGGCCTTGCAGCCGATCTCGTACGGCCCGGACCAGTCGCGGCGGAAGTGGCGGCCCTCCACGAGCAGGTCGGTGGTGGCCACCACCCGCCCGTCGGGCGCGCGGGCGACCGCGGCGTCGTCGCCGGGGCCGAGTTCGACGGCAGGCCCCTGCGGCAGGCGGTCGGTCAGCCGTGTGATCAGCCCGAACTCGCCCAGCTCCCCGATGCTGCTCATCCGCCCCCGATCTCTCGCCCGCCGGCCGGCCGCCGCGCGCCGTTCGCCCAACCCCCGGCGCCCGCCGGGCCGCGTAACACGATACGGTGACCGTCCGACGGCTTTTTCTCCGCCCGGGGAGGACGTGATGGTGCAGGCCTACATCCTCATCCAGACCGAAGTCGGCAAGGCTGCCGAGGTGGCCGGCGAGATCGCCGGCATCCCGGGTGTCACCCTGGCGGAGGACGTGACGGGGCCGTACGACGTGATCGTCCGAGCGGAGGCGCGCAATGTCGACGAGCTGGGCAAGCTCGTCGTCGCGCAGATCCAGGCGGTCGAAGGGATCACCCGCACGCTCACCTGCCCCATCGTCCACATCTGACCGTCTTCTCCCAATGCGTTCCAGGTTCGTGCGTTCCCGGTCGCTGCCGCTCGTCCTGGCGGCGCTGCTGGCCGGGGCCTTGCCGGCCGGGTGCGCGGAGGGGGCGGTGCAGGTGCCGGTGCCGTCCACGGACGCGGCGGGCGAGCGGTTGTGCGCGGGGCTGCGGCTGCCCGAGCAGGTGCACGGGCAGTCCCGGCGCGACACCTCGCCCGAGTCGCCGCTGACGGCGGCGTGGGGGTCCCCGGCGATCGCGCTGCGCTGCGGGGTGCCGCGGCCCGCGGCGCTGCAGCCGACCTCGCAGCTGGTGACGATCAACGAGGTCGACTGGTTCGGGGAGCCCGCGGGCCGTCCGGTCACGTTCACGGCGGTGTCCCGGCAGGCGTACGTCGAGGTGACGGTGCCGAGCAAGTACAGCCCGCCCGGCGATGTGCTGATCGAGCTGGGCCAGGCGATCTCGGCGACGATCCCGAAGAAGCCCGAGGGCCAGATCTGATCGGGGACCCGTCGCCCGCCGCCGCTATCGCACGTCCAGGCTGACGGGGAGGGCGGCGAAGCCGCGCACGTTGGCGGAGTGGACGCGCCGGGCGCCCACGTGGTCCACCTCGTACGACGACACGGTCCGCACCAGTTCGCCCAGGGCGATGCGGGCCTCCAGGCGGGCGAGCCCGGCGCCCAGGCAGAAGTGCCGTCCGCCTCCGAAGCTGATGAGGCGCGAGGTGTCGCGGTCGAGGTCGTAGGAGTCGGGGCTCTCGAACACGCGCGGGTCGCGGTTGGCCGAGCCGACCAGAAGCAGCACCTGGCCGCCCTCGGGCACGACCTGGCCGTGCCAGGTGGTCTCCTTGGCGGCGGTGCGGGCGAGCATCTGGCTGGAGGTGTCGAAGCGCAGCGTCTCCTCGACCCAATCTCCGACGCGGTCGGGGTCGGCGAACGGCTTGGCGCCCTGGTCGGGGTTCCGGCGGCCCCAGTAGAGGGCGTTGGCCAGCAGCTTGGTGGTGGTCTCGTTGCCGGCCACGACCATGAGGAAGAGGAAGGCGATGATCTCGCGGTCGGCGAGCCGGTCACCGTCGATCTCGGCGTCCAGCAGCGCGGAGGTCAGGTCGCCGCGGCGCCGGGCGCGCCGTTCGGCGAGCATCCCCTCGTAGTAGCCGACGAGGGTGAGGGCGGCCTCCACGCCCGCGGGCGGGACGTCGTCGATGCCCCGCTCGCGGTGCACGACCAGGTCGGCGAGGCGCCGGACCTCGGCGCGGTCGCTCTCGGGGACGCCCATCATCTCGGAGATGACGTCCATGGGGAGCAGCCCGGCGAAGTCGGCCACGAAGTCGCCCTCGCGCCTGTCCAGGAGGGGTTCCAGGTGGCGGCGGGTGAGGCGGAGGATGTCGTCGCTCAGCGCGCTGACCCGCCGCGGGGTGAATCCTTTGGAGACGAGGGCGCGCATGCGGGTGTGCCTGGGCGGGTCCAGGGCGAGGAACGACGAGGTCTTGTGGGCGTGGGGCCCCCAGGCGCTCGGTTCCACGGAGACCCCGTTGGAGTTGGAGAAGGTCGCGTGGTCGCGGAAGGCCGCGGACACGTCGGCGTGCCGGGACAGCGCCCAGAAGCCGAGGTCGTCGTTGCGGTAGAGCGGGGCCTCTTCGCGCAGCCGCTCGTAGGTCGGGTAGGGGTCCTCGTGGATGGCGTAGTCGAAGGGGCTGTAGGCAAGGTCGCTGTTGGACGTGTCGCTGCTGGACGGTTTCACGGTGGCCGTCACCTCACTGGGGGTCGGGCAGGATGAGCTCGACCGTCTCGGCGAGCCGGTCGGCGACGCGCGCGTAGGAGAGGTAGCCCATGCCCGCGTGCACCAGCGCCCCCGTGTAGGCCATCTCCAGCGCGTGGACCATCCGGGAGCGGGCGGCCGGATCGCCGATGCCGCCGCCCTCGCCCTCGCCCTCGGACGAGCCTTCACCCTCGGACGGGCCGTCGCCGATGGCGGTCTGCAGCCGCTCCCGGATGGCCAGGCCGATCCGTTCGCGCAGTTCCCGCACGTCGGGGTCGGTGCCGAGCATGGCGGTGGTGCAGGCGGCGGCCAGTTCGGGCTCGTCGGAGACCAGCAGCACGGTCTCGCGCAGCACGGCGACGATCCGGTCGCGGAGCGCGCCGCCGGCGCCGACCGGCGGCAGCGCCGACAGCCGCCGCCAGAACACCTCGGTGATCAGGTGGTTCTTGGAGGCGAAGTAGGTGTAGGCGGTGGCCGGGGCGACGCCCGCGCGCCGGGCCACGTTCCGCACGGTGAGGCCGTCGTAGCCGGTCCCCCGGACCTCCTCGACCGCGGCGTCGGTGAGCCGCCGGACGGTGTCGGCCTGCCGTTCGGTGAGGCGGCGGCGGGTGGGCTCGGTGATCAGCCGCTGTGTTCCGGACACGTGTCCAGACATTAGTTCAGCCGCCGCGGGCCCGGCAAGCGCCCGGCCGCCACACCCACCCGCCCCTTCCGGCGGTCAGTCCTTGCCGAACGGGTACGGCAGGGCGGGCATCCAGGAGCGCCACGCCTTCTCCAGGCGGCCGTCGGCGATCACGGCCGCCAGCGCCCCGTCCAGGTCGGCGCGGATCCCGGGCCGGTCCTTGGCGACGGCGACGCCCCAGCGGTTGCCGGTCGGGACGGTGAAGGCCAGCTCGAAGTCCGGGTCCTCCCCCAGCGGGACGAACACCACGTCGTCGTCGACCACCGCGTCCACCTCGCCGGAGCGCAGGGCGGCCAGCATGTCGCCGAAGACGTCGTCGGTCTCGCCGCCGAACGGGACGGTGACGGCGCCGCCGAACGTCGCGGCCAGCGCCATGTTGGTGCTGCCGTCGATCGCGGCCACCCGCAGGCCGCGCAGCCCGTCCGGCCCGGTCACCCCGGCGCCCCGCCGCACCAGCACCGACTCGTTGAAGACGGCGTAGGGCCGGGTGAAGTCGACCTGGCGCAGGCGGGCCTCGGTGATGCCCTGCCCGCACCAGACCCCGTCGACCTCGTGCGCGCGCAGCGCCGGGACGAACTCGGCCCACGGCGTGAACACCCACTCCAGCGGGCGGCCCAGCACCTCCGCGACCAGCGCCGCCGCGTCCGGCTCGTAGCCGTGCCGGGTCACCCCGTCCTGGCTGCGGGAGAACAGCGGCGGCGCCTCGGCGTCGATGCAGGCCAGGCGCAACGGCCTCGCGGGGGGTGTGGGGGGTCGTCCCCCACAGGCGACACGACGGTCGGTCACGGGAGGTGCTCCGTGTACATCTCGCGCTCCCAGTCGGTGATGTGGCCGCAGAACCGGGCCCACTCGTCGCCCTTGAGCTCCAGGTACAGCTCGGCCATCTCCTCGGGGAAGGTGCCGCGGACGACCGAGTCGGCGGCGAAGGCGTCCAGCGCGTCCCGGAGAGTCAGGGGAAGCGGCTCGAACTTGCCGGGGGCGCCCTCGTAGCTGCTGCCGGCCTGCGGCGGGCCGGGGTCGATGGCGTGGTCGAGGCCGTCCTTGATCGCGGAGATCAGCGCGGCGTGCGAGAGGTAGGGGTTGACGCTGGCGTCGGGCAGCTTGCACTCCAGCCGCCCGTTGGCCGACAGCCGCACCGTGCACGTCTTGTTGTCCATGCCCCAGTTGATCTGCGAGGGGGCGAACTGGCCGGCGTCCCAGTACCGCTTGTAGGAGTTCACCGTGGGCCCCATCAGCGCCATCATCCCGGCGGCGTGGCTCAGGATCCCGCCGACCGCGTGCCTGCCGAGGTCGGTGAGGTGCATCTCGGTCACCCCGGGGTCGGCGAGGACGTTCTCCGCGTCGTCCCCGGTGCCGCGCCACAGGCTGAGGTTGTGGTGGCAGCCGTTGCCCATCACCCCGGCGGCGGGCTTGGGCATGAAGCTGGCCGTGACGCCCAGCTCCCGCGCCACCTGGCGGCAGATCTGCCGGTAGGTGACGACCCGGTCGGCGGTGGCGTCGGCGTCGTCGAACAGCCAGTTCAGCTCCAGCTGCCCCGGGTCCTCGTAGTCGCCCTCGATCATGTCGAAGCCCAGCGCCTGCGCGTACCGGATCACCCGCTGGTAGACCGGGCGCATCACCTCCAGGCTGTCGACGTGGTACGAGGGGCTCGACCCGGGCTTGACGTGCACGTCCAGGCCGGGGCCGGTCCACGTCATCTCCGGCTCGCAGCCGCTGCGCAGCCGCAGCCCGGTCGCCTCGGTGAACGCCGCGTGCACCCGGCGCAGGTTGGAGCGGGCGTCGGTGGCCAGCGGGCGGCCGCCGACCTCGGGGCGGTGGCCGGGCTCGTACACGCGGCACAGGAACCGGCCGACGGTGGTGTCCCACGGCAGCACGGCGAAGGTCTCGGGGTCGGGCATCGCGGTGAACTCGGCGGCCTCGGTGCCGCCGCCGAGCAGCGCGCCGAACCGGTCGACCTGGAGGTCGGACATGGCGGTGCGGTGCAGGTTGACGCCGCGTTCCAGGTTGCGGCGCAGGTGCCGGGCCGGGACGACCTTGCCCACCACGCGGCCGGTCAGCGACACGGTCTGGTAGTAGACGAACTCGACCCCGGACTCCTCGACCCGCGCGGTGAGGTCGCGCAGCGCGGCCTCGTCGGCGTTGCGTTCCTTGTGCTCGTCGAGAGCCGTCGTCGTTGACATCGGGAACCTTCCCTGGGGGGTGAGTGGGGGTCAGGCGGCGGCAGCGGGGGCGAGGCCGCCGTTCAGCAGCTCGCGGTACCGGCGGTGCTCGGAGGCGGGGATGCCGACGAGCACCACCCCGACCATCTGCCGGTCGCTGTAGTACGCCATCGCGACGCCGCCGGTGAGCGCCCGGGGGTGGTCGAGCCCGCCGTCGAGGAGCACGCAGCGGGCGCCGAGCGCGGGGGCACCGTAGCTCTGCACGCGCACGCCGTACTGGTCGCTCCAGAACGAGGGCAGCGGCGTGAAGGGGCTGTCGTCCTGCGGCCGGACGCCCAGGTGCGAGGCCAGCGTCGTGGCCGCGCGCTTGGCGGTGTCGTTGGGGACGCACCAGTGCTCGACCCGGCGCGGCACGTCGTCGTAGCGCGGGTTGGGGAAGCGGGCCACGTCGCCCACGGCGACGACGCCGGGCAGTCCCTCCACCCGCAGCTGGTTGTCGCACAGGACGCCGTCGTGCAGGTCCAGCCCGTTGCCCTGGAGCCATTCGACGTTGGGGCGGGAGCCGACCGACTCGACGACCAGGTCGGCCGGGACGAGGGTGCCGTCGTCGAGGACGGCGGCGGCGACCCGCTCGCACGGCCCGTCCGACAGCAGTTCGGAGACGATCCGGCCGGTGACGAACCGGACGCCCTGGTCCTCATGGTGCTGCCGCAGCACGCGGCCCAGTTCGGGGCCGAGCGACCGTTCCATGGGCTCGTGGCAGGGCTCGACCACGGTGACGTCGCAGCCGGCCAGCCGGGCGGTGGCGGCGACCTCGCAGCCGATGAACCCGCCGCCGACGACGGCCACGGAGCGGCCGGGAGCGAGCCGCTCGCGCAGCGCGAGCGCGTCGTCGAGGGTGCGCAGCACGTGCCGGCCGAACTCGGGCCCGGGGATGACGGCGCGGCGCGGCCGCAGCCCGGTGGCCACGACCAGCCCGTCGTAGGTGAGGTCGGTGCCGTCGGCAAGGGTCAGCCTGCGGGAGCCCAGCGCGGCCCGCGCGACCGGGGTGCCCAGCCGCCAGGTGACGTCCTCGACGCTCTTGCGGCGCCGGAACTCCGTGGCGGCGTGCGCCTCGGCGACGCCGCCCCGCCCGATCCTGCCCGCCAGCAGTTCCTTGGACAGCGGCGGCCGGTTGTAGGGGAGGTGCTCCTCCGCCCCGACCACGGTGATCGCCCTGTCCCATCCGGCGGCGCGCAACTGCTCGGCGGCGCGCAGCCCGGCCATCCCGGCCCCGACGACGACGACGTGTCCGGCCATCTCAGTCCTCGATCGAAATGGCCTGGACGGGGCACACGTCGGCGGCGTCCTCGGCGTCGCCGCGCAGGGCTTCACCGGGCGAGTCGTCGTACTCCAGCCTCCCGTCCTCGTTGATGCTGAAGACGTCGGGCGCGGCGATGGCGCACTGCCCGTGGTCCTGGCACAGGTCCAGGTCGACGACGACCTTCATCGGGGAACTCCTTCCGTGCGGGCGGCTGCCATGCGGGTGGTCAGCCTCCCTCGGCTTGGCGGGTGGGCGGGGTGAAGGCGATGGGCAGGGTGATCGGGCCGGTGTTGCCGCTGAGCGGCAGGGAGCGGGCCTGGCCACCGGGTCGGGGGTCGCGCATTCTCTGGGCGAGCAGCGGGAGCGCCTCGCTCATGTCGCAGCGGGCGACGAAGTGGCCGAGGCAGTGGTGCGCGCCGCCGCCGAACCCGTAGTGGGGCGGGCGTTCGGCGGTGATGTCGAAGGAGCCGTCCGGCACGGCGCGCGGGTCGGTCCCGGCGGACTCGGTGAAGAGGTGCACGGTGGTGCCGCCGGCGATGTCCACGCCCTGGAACTCGAAGTCCTCCAGGGCCTCCCGGGTCACCCAGGTGGTGGTGGGGGCGACCCGCATGACCTCCTCGACGGCGGCGGCGCCGAGGTCGGGCCGCTCGCCGAGCAACGCCCACTGGTCCGGGTGCCTCAGGAAGGTCTGCATGGCCAGCCCGAGCTGGTTGCGGGTGGTGTCGAACCCGCCGAAGATCAGCAGGATCATCGAGTCGCGCAGCTCGACGCGGCTGAGCCGGTCCTGGTCGCGCTCGGCCTGGACGAGGCGGGTGACGAAGTCGTCGCGGGGCTCGCGCAGCCGGTCGTCGATCAGCTCGTCGACGTAGCCGTACAGGCCGTCCAGCGCGGCCTCGATCTTCGGCAGGTCCTCGGCGATGGTGACGCCCATGGCCAGGCCGATGGTCGCGGACTCGCGGGCGATCACCGGCCATTCCGACTCGGGCAGCCCCAGCATGATCGCGATGACCCTGGCCGCGTACGGCTCGGCGAACTCCGACACGAACTCGCAGCGGTCCGGTTCGGCGAAGGAGTCGACCAGCTCGCCGGCCAGCGCCCGGAACCGCGGCACCAGCCCGCTGATCAGGCGCCGGGAGAACGCGGGGTTCATCAGGCGGCGCAGCCGGTGGTGGTCCTCGCCCTCCTTGTTGAGCACCCAGTTGGACCACCAGTCGGCGAACGGCCCGGTGGTGATGCCGTGGTGCTCGGGCCACTTGGCGCTGCCCTGCCGCAGCTTGGGGTGTTTGAGGAGACGGCTGACCTCGTCGTAGCGCAGGACGGCGATGCCGTAGTTGGTGCGCGCGTACCAGCCGTCCTCGCGGGCCCGCCGCACTTCCTCCGACTGCACCGAGAAGGCGGGGTCGGCGATGTTGAAGTACGGCGCGGTCGCGGCGGTGGTCGGGCTCATGGCCTCCTCCAAGTGCTCATGGGGTCGCTCATGGGGTCGTGAGGGGATCGGTGGCGGGGGCGGCGCGCCCGGCCGCGGGGATCGCGTCTCCGGCCGGGGCGTCACCGCGTCCGTAGTGGCGGGTCGCGGCCATGTAGACCAGGCCCAGGACGATCACGACCGCGCCGGACAGCGGGACGATGTAGTCGTCGTACCAGGGCGCCTCGGGCGTCCTCGGCCAGGACATGTTGACCATCGCGGAGACGCCGTACACCAGCGCGGCGATGTTGACCGCCAGGCCCCAGCGGCCGAGGGTGAAGTGCCCCGCGGGCCGCCAGCCCCTGAGCCGGGCGCGCAGCGCGGCCAGCACGACCATCTGGAAGCCCAGGTAGATGCCCAGCGACGCGAACGAGATGATCTTCGTGAGGGCGTCGGCGGAGAGCTTGGAGCCGATCACCAGCACGGCGGGCAGCACGGCGGCCAGCAGCAGCGCGTACGGCGGGACGTGCCGGGCCCGCGAGAACCGGGCCAGCACCCGGCTGCCGACGATCATGTCGTCCCGGGCGTAGGCGTAGGTCAGCCGGCTGGCGGCGGCCTGCAGGCTCATCGCGCACGACACGAACGAGATCAGCACGATGCCGAGGATCACCTTGACCATGCCGGAGCCGAACGCGGCGGTGAGCGCGGTGGTGACGGGGTCGGCGTCGGCGCCGGAGATGACGGCGCCGAAGTCGGCCACCGACAGCACCAGGGCGAGGGTGACGAAGGTGGCGGCGGCGCCGCCGACGTAGATCGTCATCCGCATCGCGCGGGGGATGCGGCGGGCCGGGTCGCGGACCTCCTCGGCCACGTCGCCGCACGCCTCGAAGCCGTAGTACTGGAAGATGCCGATGAGGGAGGCGGCCAGGAACGCGGCCGCGTACGAGCCGCCCGAGCCGGTGCCCTGTCCGTCGAAGAGCACGCCGAGGCCGTGGTGCCGTTCGGTCGCCAGCAGCCAGATCCCGACGGCCAGCGCGCCGAGCAGTTCGGCGGCGAACCCGATGATGGCGGCCAGCGCCAGCCAGCGGGTGCCGGAGAGGTTGATCAGGGTGGCGACGGCCAGGATGGCCAGGGCGCACACGATGGTGGTGGTGGCGGTGGGCCGGAACCCGAGCATCGCGGCGGCGTAGGGTCCGGCGCCGTAGCTGACGCTGGCGATGGTGGCCAGCAGCGCGAACAGGTAGACCCAGCCGCTCATCCAGGCCCAGCGGCGGCCCCACAGCCGGCGGGCCCACGGGTAGATGCCGCCGCTGACCGGGTACTGGGAGACGATCTCGCCGAACACCAGGGCGACCAGCAGCTGTCCGACGCCGGCGATGACGAACGCCCAGATCATCGGCGGGCCCGCGGTGGCCAGCGAGAACGCGAACAGCGCGTACACGCCGACGACCGGGGACAGGTAGGTGAAGCCGAGGGAGAAGTTGGCCCACAGGCTCATGTCGCGCTTGAAGTGGGTCTCGTAGCCGAGGGCGGCCAGGCGTGCGGAGTCGGCGTCGCCGGGTTCCGCGGCCGGGGGCGCCGCGGCGGGTTCGCGTGCGGTGGACACCGGGGTCCTCCCTTGTCAGCGGGCCTTGTCGGCGGTGTGCGCGCACCGTGCGCCGGCACCTGTCGACAGGGGGGCGGAACCCATCGCGCAAGCGGTCGCGCGGCGGCGGACGGTCGGTGTTCGGTGGTCGGACGGTGTCGGTGGACGGTCCCGGCCGGGCGGCCCGGTGGTCCGGGTCCCGGCCTGCGAAACTGACGGTCGGCGAGGCCACTGCCGAGAGTCGCGGGTACCCTCTGGCCGAAAAGATATGGCGCCAGATATTTTCTGGCAAGGGCTCCGGCGAGATCTCTTCGGCATGCCACCGCCCGAGAACGTGGAAGGGAGAACGATGCCCGCACCGGACGCGGCCGCGACCGCCCGGCTCGCCGTCTTCGCGCCCCTGGAGAGCCGCGGCCGGGCCGAGACGATCACCCGCCGGCTGGCCGACGCGATCTCCCTCGGGCTGCTGGCCGACGGCGAGCAGCTGCCCAGCGAGCCGGACCTGGCCGCCCGGCTGGGCGTGGCGACGGTGACGGTCCGGGAGGCGCTGAGCGAGCTGCGCGAGCAGGGCCTGATCGTGACGCGGCGGGGGCGCGGAGGCGGCAGCTTCGTGCGCGCCCCCAAGCAGGAGGAGACCGCCGAGCGCCTGCGCCGCCGGCTGAGCGACCTCACCGTGGCCGATCTGCGCGACATCGGCGACCACTACTCGACGCTGGCCGCCGGGGCCGCGCTGCTGGCCGCCGAGCGGGCCTCCCCCGACGACCTGGAGCGGCTCGGCGAGGCCGCGGAGGCGTTCGCGGGCGCCGCCGGGATCGAGCGGCAGCACCACACCGACGGCCGCTTCCACGTGGAGGTGGCCGCGGCCGCCCAGTCCGCCCGGCTCACCCGCGAGGAGATCCGGACGCAGACCGACATCGGGCCGCTGCTGTGGCTGCCCGGCGCCGACGTCCACACCCGGCGGCGGCTCGACCTGCAGCATCGCGAGATCGTCGCGGCCATCGCCGCCGAGGACGGCGAGCTGGCCGCCCGGCTCGCCCGGCGGCACGTGAACGAGTCGCTGGAACGGCTTGTGGAGCTCCACCTGAGTCTCGTAGAACCGTTGGGGTGAACCCGGTGACCGAATCTCTCGCACACTCCGCCGCCCGGGATGTCGGGCGGGTGTTCGACGGCGTGCTCCGGTCCGTGGAGCGGCTCAGCGCGCACGTGGTCGGGCTCGTCCACGACGCCGCCGCGCGCGGGGCGCGTCCCGCGCACGAGGAGCTGGCCCCGCTCCGGCTGGAGATCCTCGGGATCCTCGGCGAGCACGCGCCGCTGGTCACCGGCACCGGCTTCGTCGCCGCGCCCGATCTGCTGGCGGACGCGCCGCTGTGGCTGGAGTGGTGGCAGGCCGGGGACGGCCCCGATCCCGAGCGCCTGGTCGTGGACCTCGATCCGGCCGGCCGCGGCTTCTACGACTACACCGGGCGGCCTTGGTTCACCGTCCCGCGGGACACGGGCGGGCCGAACGTGCACGGGCCGTACGTCGACTACCACGGCACCGACCAGTACATCCTGACGATGTCCACGCCCGTGCTGGACGGCGGCGGGTTCCTCGGGATCACCGGCGCGGACCTCTACCTGCGGCGGGTGGAGAAGACCGTGCTGCCGCTGCTGCCGCCGGGCGCGATCCTGCTCAACTCGCAGGGGCGGGTGATCATCTCCCGTTCCGCCCGGCATCTGACGGGCGCGCTGCTGCGCAGGCTCGACATGGAGGCGGCCGAGCGCGCGGCGGCGCCGGTGGAGGTGCCGGGCGGCGGCGGCACGCTGAGCCGCTGCGGCGAGCTCCGCCTCTACCTGCTCACCCCCTAGCGGGACCGGGCAGCGGGACCGGGCAGCGGGGACGGTCAGCGCGGGCGGCGGCGGGGGCGCGGCGCGCGCGCCGCGACGGCCTCGGCCTCGCGCTTGGCGACGGCGTCCTGGATGGTGCGCTCCAGCAGGGCCAGCGCCCCGGCGATCTCCTCGCGGGCGGCCCGGTCGAGCCCCTCCAGCAGCGTCTCCTCGTTGGCCAGGTGCAGCGCGAACACCTCGTCGATCAGCTCGATCCCGGCCGGGGTGAGCTCGGCGAACATCACCCGGCGGTCGCCGGGGTGCGGGCTGCGCCGGATCAGCCCGGCCTTCTCCAGGCTGTCGAGCCGCCCGGTCATGGCGCCGCTGGACAGCAGGGACGACTCGGCCAGCTCCGAGGGGGTCTTGCGGTACGGCGGCCCGCCGCGCCGCAGGTTGGCCAGGACGTCGAAGGACTTGGGGGTCAGCCCGTAGGGCGCGAGGTAGCCCTCCAGCTCGTGCCGGGAGAGCTCGGCGACCCGGCGCAGGCGCCCGAAGACGCCGATCGGCGACGGGTCGAGGTCGGGGCGCTCGCGCCGCCAGTCGTCGAGGACCTTCTCGACCGTGTCCATGGCACCGTCCGTGGATCTGTCCGGGGTGGGGTTCCGGGGTGGGCTCCGGGGTGGGGGCAGCCTAGCGGAAAAGCCGCGCTTCTAAGATACCTTGACACAAGTAATTTAACTCCCAGATACTTCCCCCCAAGTAAAAGCGCCTGGATGAGGTCACCATGCACACACCTGTTGCCACGCTCCGTACGCGATCGCGGCGCCGGAGCCGGCGGAGCCGCTCCCTGGCGGGCGCCGCCGTCGCCACCGCCGCCGCCCTCGCGCTCACCGCGTGCGGAGGGTCCGGCGAGACCAAGGACTCCTCCGGACGGGTCAAGCTGGACGTCCGTACCGACGTCTTCTACACCGGGGCCGTCCTGCCCCTGGTCGCCGGGGTCGACCAGGGCATCTACGAGAAGCACGGCCTGAACGTGACGCTGAACCCGGGCAAGGGCTCGGCCACCACGCTGCAGACCGTCGCCAACGGCTCCGACGACCTCGGCTACGCCGACGCGGGCGCGCTCGTGCAGGCGGCGGGCAAGAACATGCCCGTCCAGATGGTGGCCGGGATGGTCCAGCGCTCCCCGCTGGCGATCTTCGCCAAGAAGGACTCCGGGATCCGCACCGCCAAGGACCTGGCCGGCAAGACCGCCGGGTTCACCGCCGGCTCGGCGCCCGAGACCGTCTTCCCCGCCTTCGCCAAGGCCACCGGCCTGGACCCCGACTCGGTGAAGCTGAACAAGGTGGACGTGCCGACCCGCGACAGCCTGTTCGTCCAGGGCACCGCGCAGTTCACCTTCGGCCTCCTCAACGTGACCGAGCCGAACATGAAGGAGAAGTGCAAGTGCGACCTGGTCGCGCTCGGCTACGCCGACGCCGGCCTGGACGTGCTCAGCTCCGGCATCGTGACCTCCGACAAGTTCGCCGAGGAGAACCCGGACGCCGTCCGCAAGTTCCTCGCCGCGACCGCCGAGGCCGTCCAGGCCACCAACCAGAACCTCGACGGCGCGGTCGCCTCGTTCTTCAAGGTGGCCACGACGAGCACCCTGTCCAAGGAGGTCGTCAAGCAGCAGTGGCAGTCCTCGGCCGGGCTGCTGACCACCGACCGCACCAAGGGGCAGCCGTTCGGCTGCACGGCCGAGGCGGACTGGAAGAGCACCATCCAGGTGATGGAGCAGTACGGCGGCGTGGAGAAGGGCAAGCTGTCCCCCGCCGACGTGGCCAGCAACGCGCACCTGGCCGGCTGCGCCGACGGGCTCGGGAAGAAGTAGCGATGCCCGCCGCCACCACACCGTTCGTCGAGTTCGACGGGTTCACCAAGTCCTTCGCCACCGCGGGCGGCGTCGTCACCGCGGTGAACGAGATGTCCTTCCAGCTGGAGCGGGGCGAGTTCCTCGCCATCGTCGGGCCCAGCGGCTGCGGCAAGAGCACCCTGCTCATGGCGCTGGCCGGGCTCACCCAGCCCACCTCCGGCGAGGTGCGGGTGCGGGGCGAGGCCGTCCTGGAGCCCTACACCGACCTGGGCATCGTGTTCCAGGGCGCGGAGCTGCTGCCCTGGCGGACCGCGCTGCAGAACGTGCTGCTCCAGTCGGAGATCCGCCGCACCCCCAAGAACGAGGCCGCCGCCCGCGCCCGCGAACTGCTGGACCAGGTCGGCCTCAACGGGTTCGAGGACCACTACCCCGAGGAGCTGTCGGGCGGCATGCAGCAGCGCGTCGCGCTGTGCCGCTCGCTGCTGCACGACCCCGAGATCCTGGTGATGGACGAGCCGTTCGGCGCCCTCGACGCGCTGACCCGCGACCAGATCCAGATCGACCTCCAGCGGCTGTGGATGGAGCGGCGCAAGACCGTCGTGTTCGTCACCCACAGCATCGACGAGGCGGTGTTCCTGGCGGACCGGGTGCTGGTCTTCTCCCCGCGCCCGGCCAGCATCGCCGCCGAGTTCCGGGTGCCGCTGGAGCGGCCGCGCCACCTCAGCGCGCGGAGCGGCAAGGAGTTCACCGACCTGGTCGGCGAGATCCGCGGCGTGTTCGAGACCCTCGGCGTCCTGACGGAGGAGCGCAAGTGAGCACCACGGTGCACAAGGGCCCCAAGGGGAAGACGGCCGCCGCCGCGGGCGCGCCGCCCGCCGCCAGGCGCGGGTTCCTGGAGTCGAAGGCCGCCGACTGGGCGCTGCCGACCGCGCTGGTCGTGCTGGTCGTCGCGGGCTGGCAGGGGCTGGTGTCGCTCGGCGGCGTCGAGGAGTACGTGCTGCCCGCGCCCGGCGACGTCGTCGCCAAGATGTTCGGCGACTTCGGCGTGTTCGCCGAGCAGTCGGTCCCCACCATCGTGGCGATCTTCGTCGGGTTCGCGCTGGCCATCGCGGTCGCGCTGCCGATCGCGGTGGGCATGGTCTACAGCGTCGTGGTCCGCAAGGCGGTCTACCCGCTGCTGATCATCGCGCAGGTGGTGCCGAAGGTGGCGATCGCGCCGCTGTTCATCATCTGGTTCGGGTTCGGCCAGCTGCCCAAGATCCTCATGGTGGCGCTGATCTGCTTCTTCCCGGTGGTGATCGACTCGCTGGTCGGCTTCCGCGCCGCCCGTCCCGAGAGCCTGATGCTGGTGCGGTCGATGGGCGCGAGCCGCTGGCAGGCGTTCTGGAAGATCCGCTGGCCGTGGGCGCTGCCCAGCATCTTCGCCGGCATCAAGGTCGGCATCACCCTGGCCGTGGTCGGCGCGGTGGTGGCCGAGTTCGTCGGCGCCGACACCGGCCTCGGCGTGCTGCTGATCACCGCGCGCGGCGACATGGACAGCCTCACCGTGTTCGCCTCCATCGCCTGGCTGACCGTCATCGGCTTCGTGCTGTTCCTCCTGGTGGAGGTGCTGGAGCGGGTGCTGGTGCCGGGCAAGAAGAGCGGCCGCAAGTTCGAGGCGTCGGGGTCGCTGTGACCGGCGGCTCCCAGCGGGCCGTGCTGTACGCGGGGTCCGGCCGCGCCGAGGTGGGCGAGGCTCCGATGCCCGCCCTGGAGGTGCGGCCGGGCCCCGGCGTGCTGCCGCGGCGCTGCGACCACGGCGTGATCGTCCGGACGCTGGCGACCTGCGTGTGCGGCTCCGACCAGCACACCCTGCACGGCCCCGGCGCGGTGCCCGGCATGGTCCTGGGGCACGAACTGACCGGTGTGGTCACCGAGGTGGGCCGGGACGTGGAGCGGATCCGGGTGGGCGACGTGTGCTCGGTGCCGTTCAACGTGGCGTGCGGGCGGTGCGGCAACTGCCGCGCCGGGCTCACCGGGCACTGCCTGAGCACCAACCCGTCCCGGCCGGGCGCCACGTACGGGATGGGCGAGGGCTTCGGCGGCTGGGCCGGACTCCAGGCCGAGTTCGCGCTGGTGCCGTACGCCGACTTCAACCTGCACGTCCTGCCCGACCGCGAGCAGGCGCTGGACCGGCTCCTGGACGTCGCGCTGCTCGGCGACATCCTCCCGACCGGCTACCACGCCGCTCTGGGCGCCCGCGTCGGCCCCGGCACGACCGTCTACGTCGCGGGCGCCGGGCCGGTGGGGCTGGCGTGCGCGGCGGCGTGCCGGCTGCTGGGCGCCGCGACGGTGATCGTGGGCGACTTCAACGCCGAACGCCTCGCCCACGCCCGCTCCGCGGGCTTCGCCCCCGCCGACCTGTCGTCGGGCGAACTGCCGGACCTGGTCGCCGAGATCACCGGAAAGCCGTTCGTGGACGCGGGCATCGACTGCGTCGGGGCTTCCGGTGTTCGGGCCGCCGCGCTCAACGACGTGATCGGCGTCGTGCGGCACGGCGGCGCGATCTCCATTCCCGGCGTGTATCCGGCGGGCGCCCCGGGCGAGCGCCCGGAGCTGGGCGTGTGGCTGGGCGGCATCTGGTCCAGGGCCATCACGGTCTCGTCCGGCGCCACTCCGGTGCGCCGCTACCAGGAGGAACTGGCCGCGGCCGTCCTGCACGACGACGGCCTGGCGATCGCTGACATCGTGCGTGCTACCAGGGTCCCCCTGGCGGAGGCCGCCGACGCCTACGCCCAGTTCGCCGCCGGAGCGGGCAGGAAGTTCGTCCTCATCCCCTAATACCGTGGGGCGCCCCGAACCGATGAAGGTCCCGGCGAGTCTCACGTTGAGTAGTGGTCTACGTGAGTTGCGTGGCGGCTCTCTCGCTGGGGAGTGGAATCCGTGCGGGCCGAATGGCGTGAAGGCGATCGGATCCTGGACCTGTACGAGGTGCGGGGTGTGCAGGGGCGAGGCGGGATGGGCGTGGTGCACCGCGTCCGCCATCTGGGCTGGGACATCGATCTCGCTGTGAAGAGCCCGCGCCCGGAGCTGTTCGGGAGCGAGGAGGCCAGGAAGAACTTCGTCCGCGAGGCCGAGACGTGGGTGGGGTTGGGCATGCACCCGCATGTGTGCGCCTGCCACTACGTCCGCACGATCGATGAGATGCCGCGTGTGTTCGCCGAGTACGTGAACGGGGGCAGCCTCCGCCGCTGGATCGAGGACGGCCGCCTTTATGAGGGCGATGCCCTCGCCCGCGTCCTGGACGTGGCGATCCAGATGGCCTGGGGTCTCGAGCACGCCCATGCTCAGGGACTGGTTCACCAGGACGTGAAACCGGCCAACGTCCTGCTGGAAGCCGACGGCACGGCCAAGATCACCGATTTCGGGCTCGCCAGGATCCGGAGCCCGGCCGCTGGTACCGCGGCCGCCGCCGGCGGCGCGAGCGTGCCGGTGACGGTGTGCGGGATGACGCCCGCTTACGCCTCGCCCGAGCAGGCGGCCGGGGATGCCATCGGCCGGCGCAGCGATGTGTGGAGCTTCGCCGTCAGCCTGCTGGAGATGTTCACCGGGGAGATCACCTGGCTCGTGGGAGCGGCGGCGGGTGAGGCACTGACCGGATCCGCCGCCAGGCGGCTGACCATTCCGTCCTCGGTCGCCGAGATCCTCGCGCACTGCCTGCGCCCCGATGCCGCGGAACGTCCGGCGAGCATGGCCGAGGTCGCCGCGCTGCTCGTCCGCGCGTACGAGCGTGAGACCGGCGGCGGGTACCGGCGTCCGGAGCCGACCGCGGCACAACCCCGGGCGGACGAGCTGAACAACCACGCGCTCTCCCTGCTGGACCTCGGAAGGAAGGACGAGGCCGCGTCGGTCTTCCAGGACACGCTGGCCCTGGACCCCCATCACCTGGAGGCGACCTACAACTTCGGACTGCTGCGCTGGCGGGACGGCGCCATGCGGGACGACGAGCTGGTCGCGGATCTGGAGGCGGCGGCCGCGGCCGCGAAGGACCCGGTGGAGGCTCGGCGGCTGCTGGCCCTGGTGCATCTGGAACGCGACGACGCGGCATCGGCCCGGTCGCTCCTCCAAGAAGCCGCCGCGCATTCGCCGGGCGACAGCCGGATCCAGGACACGCTCGACCTCGCCGGCCCGGCCGAGGAGCACGGCGTGGTCGTCGATCGGCGCAGCAGGTTGCTGCGCAGGCCGCGGCGGGATCGTTACGTGTCGGGCCCGACGAGCGGCGGCCGCGATCTGAGCGCAACGCCGGGCGAGTGGTTCTACGCGGCCCAGGTCGCGCTGAACGCCGACGGAACCCGGGCGCTGTGCTGGGGCTGGCACGGGATCGGGCTGTGGGACGTGGCCGCCGGCAGCCTGCTGCACCCACTCGACACCACCGGCTTCCGGCACCTGATGCACCATGGCGACTCCATGATGATGAGCCTGGACGACGCCGGCGACCGGGCTCTGTTCTCCACCGGATACACCGACGTGCACGTGTGGGACGTCGTGTCCGGACAGCACCTGAGGACGCTGAACCACCCGTGTGAGCGCTTCGTCCTTCACGCCGATCGCCTCGCCAACAGGCTCCGGTCGTCGGCCATCAGCGGTGACGGGCGCCTGGCGATCACCGCCGCCCAGAAAAGCCACGGCGCCCAGGTCTGGGAGACATCCTCAGGCCGCCGCCTCCATGTCCTCAAGGCGGGCCCCCAGGAGAACGGCAAGGAGGGGGAGGTGGTCTCGGTCGCGTTGAACGCCGATGGCCGTATCGCGGCCTGCGGCTCTGACCACGGCGAGATCAAGATCTGGGATCTGGAGACCGGACGCTGCCTCCGGACCCGCCGGGGCACGCGGAGCATCTTCGGGGGCGTGACCAGACTGTGCCTGAGCGGTGACGGCACGATCGTTCTGGCGGTCTCCCGAAAGGCGGTCCTCGCCTGGGATCTGGCGACGGGCGGGCCGCCGCGTACGCTCATCGAGCTGTCCAGCGAGGCGGCGTCGATCAGTCTGAGCGGCGATGGCGAAACCGCTCTGGTGGTGGGCGGCACGCCCGGGGACCCCGTGCGGTTGTGGCATGTGCCCACCGGCCGGTGCGTGCGGACGGTGAAGGGGATCGGTTGGAACCCGCGCGGGGCGCTGAGCGGCGACGGACGCATCGTCGCGCTCCAGAGCAGGGTCCCCGGGTCGGGCGTCCAGGTCATGCCGGCGAAGGTGTGGTCGGTGTCCAAGGCCCCCCATACCTGCGCCTACCGGCTCTGCCGTCCGCGGCCGCACGCCGAGCTGGCGCGCCTGGCCTCCCGGGTGGAGAGATTGGTCGGGGAGGCGACCAGGGCCGCCGCCCAGGGCCGTCACCAGGCCGCCCTGGACCTGCTCGCCCAGGCCCGGCAGGTGCCGGGGTACGAACGGGCACCGGAAGTGCTGCGGCTGTGGCGCTCCCTGACACGGTCCTCGACCCGCACCGCGATCAAGCACGTGTGGCCCCACAAGCCGCCGCAGGATCTGCACGCCCACAGGTTCGGCGTCTGCCTGCTGGGCCGCGGCGACACGCTTCTCACCATGGGCTCGGACGATTCCCAGCACTGGGACCTGGAAACGGGCCGGCATCTCAACCGCGCCCGCGCCGGCGAGCACTCGATCGCCTGGATGGCGTCGAACGCCCATGGCACGCTCGTCCTGACCGGTAACAACGTCGGCATAACGCTCTGGGATGTGGCGACGCTCAGCCGCGTCCGGGCGCTCGACACGGCGGAGAGCCACCACAGGACGTCCCTGAGCATGGATGCGGACGCGCGCCTGGCGGCGGCGACACGCGCCACCGGCTCCATCACCGTCTGGGATCTGAGCACCGGCCGGCGTTTGCGCGACTTCACCGCCGTCACCGAGAAGGGCGAACCCGATCTTTGGGACGGTGGGCTGCTGCCCACGGGCCACCTGAGCGCGGACGGCCGAACCGTCCTGTCCGGCGCCCACGACGGCGCGGTACGCCTCTGGGACACGGCGTCGGGCACCCTTGTGCGCGACTTGGAGGGACACGGCGAACGCATCAGGAGCGTCCGCTTGAGCGACGACGGGCGGCTGGCCCTCTCCGCGTCCCAGGACGGAACGATCCGTGTCTGGGACCTGGAAACCGGACACGGCACGCGCGTGTTCGACACCAGCGCCCACGGGACCATCACCCTGGCGCGCTTCAGCCCCGACGGCCGCTTCGTCTTCTCGACGGACCGGAGCGAGCGCACCATCCAGATCTGGGACATCGCGACCGGTGAGTGCATCCGGGTCATCGAAGGTTTCCGGATGCCGATCAGCACCCTCGAGCCCAGCGCCGACGGCCGCTTCCTCCTCGCCGCGAACGAGTTCCGGGAACTGAGGCTGTGGGAGATCGACTGGGACCTGGAACCAGCCCCCGCACAGCCGTGACCGCGGAGGGCGGCTGTCCAGGGACGGGCGCCCGGCCGGGTGCCCGTCCCCCGGTTCGTCAGTCGCGGGTGATGCCGTGCATGGGGGAGGTGGGCGGGTAGGTGGGGAGCTGCGGCTTCTGGGCGCCGATGACCACGCAGAACAGGGCGTCGGAGTCGCCGATGTTGCGCAGGCTGCGGGGCACTCCGGCCGGGACGCGGATCAGGTCGCGGTAGCCCAGCACGCGGGACGCCGTCCTGGTGCCGTCCTCGACGTCGTGCACGGTCACCTCCAGCTCGCCCTCCAGCACGAAGAACACCTCTTCGACGTCATGGTGGGTGTGCTCGGGGCCGATCGCCCCGGCGGGCAGGCGCATGTTGGAGAAGGTGAAGTGCTCCGACGGCAGGATCCGCTTGTCGCCGTCGTGGTGCCCGGTGGCGCCCGACCCGATGTAGCGGATCTGCGCGCGCCGGAACTCGTCCCCGGCCTTGGCCTGGAAGCCCAGGGTGTCCCAGTC
The DNA here is from genome assembly GCF_042656285.1 of Actinomadura rugatobispora. Classification (GTDB taxonomy): domain Bacteria; phylum Actinomycetota; class Actinomycetes; order Streptosporangiales; family Streptosporangiaceae; genus Spirillospora; species Spirillospora rugatobispora. The sequence goes on from NZ_JBHSON010000052.1 coordinate 64,022, forward strand.
CTCGAGGCGGCTGTCCCTGCTCGCGATGGACGCGTCGATCAGGGCGTCGAGGTCGGTCATGGCATGCTCCTTATGGTTGACGGTACGAGGAAGTCGCGGACGGACCGGGCGAACGCCTCGGGCCGCTCCTGGTTGGAGAGGTGGCCCGCGCCGGGGACCTCGGCATAGAGGGCGCCCGGGATGCCTGCGGCGATGACGCGGCTCTCGGCGGGCGGGCAGACGGCGTCGTGCTCGCCCACGAGGACGAGCGTGCGGGCCTTGACCTCGCCGAGGCGGGGGCCGTGGTCGGTGGCGGCCATCGACGCGGCCGCGTACCCGTACCCGGGCATCCGGATCGCCGCCGCCATCGCCTCCGCCACCTGCGCGACCTCGCGGTCCGAGGCGGCCGGCGACAGCAGGCGGGCCGCGCGCCCGCGGGCGAACGGCCCCGGGCCGAGGCGGTCGAGTTCGTCGCCGCGGGCGCGCATCGCCGCGGCCTTCTCGGGTGCGGCCCCCGAGCCCCGGGTGGAGTCGGCGAGGATCAGCGCGTCCAGCCGGTCGGGGTGGCGCAGCGCGATCCGCGTCGCGATCACCCCGCCCCAGGAGACGCCGAGGACGTGGGCCCGGTCGAGGCCGAGGGCGTCGAGGACGGCGACGGCGGCGTCGGCGTAGCCGTCCATGCCGGGCGGTCCGGCGGGGTCGTCGGCGGAGGCGTAGCCGGGGGCGTCCCAGGCGATCACGCGGAGCCGGTCCACCAGCAGCGGTGTGATCGCGTCGAACGCGGCGCCGCTGGAGCCGATCCCGTGCAGGCAGAGCAGGGGCGCGCCCGCGCCCGCGTCGCGGATCACGCGACCCGCCATGAGGCGCGCAGGTCGCCGAGCGTGCGCAGCACGGCGTAGGGCACCAGGCCGCTGGTGGCGGGGTTGCCGGGGTCGGGCAGGTTGGCCAGCTCGAACCGGTACTGGCCCACCGGCCCGGCGAACTCCACGACATGCCTGGTGAGCGTGCAGCCGGGGGCGGCGACGAGCCGGACCCGGACGATCTCCCAGTCACCGGCGGCGAGCGCGAGCGCGGCGGCGACGTTGGCGTTCTTGGGGAAGCGTTCGGCGGCTTCGCGCGCCGGTCCGTCGTGCAGGACGACGGGTTCGTCCCCGGGTTTGAGGTCGCGGAGGCGGCGCGCCTGCCGCTCGTCCATCCAGGGCTGGATGAGGGAGGACGGCTCTTTGGACGAGGTGAGGCGCACCTCGCGCAGCGGCCCGGCGAGCGCGGCGGCCCGGACGACGTCGAGGCCGCCCAGCGCGCCCGGGCACACCAGGAGGCGGCCGGGCGCGGCGTCGAGCCTGCGGAACAGCCCCTGGTCGGCCAGCGCGCCGACGGAGACGGCGATCAGGTCGCGGCCCGCGTCGAGGACCGCCGGGCCGTGCTCGCGCAGCGCGTCCCGGCCGGCGGCCTCGACGATCACGTCGGAGGCGGCGACCAGCTCGTCCAGGGTCCGGACCCGTTCGGGGACGGCGCCGTCGCCGCGCCGGAGCACCCCGGCCAGTTCGGCGCCCCGGACCCCGCCCGTGCGCAGCACCCCGGCGACCCGCGCCCCGATCGCCCCGTGCCCGAGCACACCGACCCGCACCCGCGCTCACCGCCTATATCTTGGAACGAAAATACTTGGAATAAAAATATCCACCTCCCTCCGGCTTCGCAAGACGGGGCCCTCAGCGCAGGCGCGCCAGGTCGGCGCGCAGCGGCGCGGCGCCGGTGAACAGCACCGACCGGATCCCCAGCACCTCGGCAGCCCGGACGTTCTCCGCGCGGTCGTCCACGAACAGCAGGTCGCCCGGCTCCGCGCCGAGCCGGGCGACCAGGCTCCGGAAGACCTCCGGATCCGGTTTCGCGAGCCGCAGGTCGGCGCTGAAGAGGCGGTGCCGGAACAGGTCCGCCAGCGGCAGCCCGTCCACCATGCGGGCGAGCTCGACCGGCGCGTTCGAGAGGAGCGCCAGCCGCGCGCCCTCCTCGGCCAGTTCCGTGAGCACGGCGACGGTGTCCCCGTTGATGTGCGTCCAGGTGCGGACGTCCAGGGTCACCAGCAGCTCGACGAGATCGGATCTCGCGGGCACGCCCAGGCGCCCCAGCACCGAGTCCCAGAACTCGGCCGCGGTCACCGCGCCCAGGTCGTACGGCTCCCGGTGCGCCCAGTACACCGGCCAGAACCGCTCCGGCCCGACGCCCGCGGCGGGCGGCAGCAGCGCCCCGGCCTCCTCGGGCGGCGCGTGGCTGATGACGCCCGCGTAGTCGAACACGATCCACTCCATGGCGACCTCCCAGGTTTCCTTGACTTTCTCACAAGAAATCTGTTTGATCCAACACATGGAGAGTTCGGAACGGGTGCTCGCGCTCATCGAACGGCTGCGCACCACCGAGCACGTCACCGTCGCCGACCTGGCCGCCGCCACCGGCGCCTCGGAGATGACCATCCGCCGCGACCTCGACCAGCTCGCCGACCGGGGCGTCCTGCGCCGGGTCCGGGGCGGCGCGGTGAGCCTGCTGCTGCGCGGCGAGGCCATGCCGTTCGCCGTCCGCGAGCACGAGGCCCCCGACACCAAGCGGAGGATCGCGGCCGAGGTGGACGGGCTGCTCGCCGACGGCGAGGCCGTCGTCCTGGACTGCGGCACCACCACGCTCACCATCGCCCGCGCGGTCGCCGGACGGCGCCTCACCGTCGTCCCGCTCGACCTGCACTCGGCCGGCGCGCTGAGCGCCGCCCCCGAGATCCGGCTGCTGGTGCCCGGCGGGCGCACCACGCCCGGGGCGCTGGCGTTCACCGGGCCGCTCACCGAGGCGTCGCTGGCCTCACTGCGCGTCGACACCGCCGTGCTCGGCGTGTGCGGGCTGTCGGCCGAGCACGGGCTGACCGCGCACGACCTCGACGAGGTGCCGGTCAAGCGGGCCGCGATCGCGGCGGCCAACCGCGTCATCGCCGTGTGCGACGGGGCCAAGTTCGGCCGCACCGGCCTGGGGGTCGTGTGCCCCGTCACCACCCTCGACGCGGTCATCACCGACCGGACCGCCCCCGCGGCGGCCGTCGCCCGCCTCCGCGACGCCGGGGTCCAGGTGCATCTCGTCTGAGCTCAGTCGAGCTCGAACCACGTGTGCAGGTGCCCGGACTCGATGTAGTGCCCGGAACGGCCGGCCAGCGTCTCGATCAGCATCACGCCGTAGCCGTTGTCGCGCAGTTCCTCCTCCTCCCGCCGGGTCGGGACGGTGGGCCCGCCCTCGTCCACGACCTCGCAGCGCAGGATGTCCCCGGCGCCCATCAGCGTCAGCGTGAACTTGCCCCCGAACCGGGACTCGGAGTGGACGATGCTGTTGGTGCACGCCTCGGAGATCAGCAGCTCGGCCGTGCCGGCCCGCTCGCCGTCCCCCAGGATGCCGACGGCGAAATGCCGGGCCTCCCCCACGCTCTCCGCGACGGCCGCGAGCGTGATCGAGCCGATCACCGTCCAGTCGCCCACGAGACCACCGCCCTCACGTTCATCGCCCACGGCCCGCGCCGCCTCTTCACTCATGACCGTGCTCGCTCTCCTCGGATTTGCACGTCCCGATCGCTTGTCCTGGTGTAACAATGACCTCACCGTGAGTGACAGGGAAGATTCAATCCGAAACTTGAACCCCCCAGGAGAGAGCGATGACCGCAGCAGAAGCACTCGACCCCGACGAGTCCCTCTGGCACGCGCTGTCCTTCCAACTGCGCCACGAGCGCCAGAAGCGCGGCCTGTCCCAGACGGCCACCGGCGACATCATGGGCGTGAACAAGCACGCCGTTTCAAATTACGAAGCCGGTCGCAACCGGATGACCCTCGTCCAGGCCGTCCGCCTGGACCGCGCCTGGGACACCGGCGGCCTCTTCGCCCGCCTCCGCCGCTTCGCCAAGGCCGTCTACGACCCCGAGTGGGGCAAGAAGGTCGAACGCAACCAGCGCGAGGCCGAGCAGCACAAGATCTTCCAGAACAACGTCGTCCCCCTCCCCTTCCAGATCGAGGGGTACGCCCGCAGCCTCCTCGCCGCAGGCCAGGCCGCCGGAGCAGTGGACGATCTCGACGGCGCCGTCCAGCGGCGGATGGACCACCAGGAGGCCATCCTCGAACGCCGCCCGAAACCACCACTCGTCTGGGCCGTCCTCGACGAACTCGCCCTACGGCAGATGGCCCCATCAGAGGTGATGCGAGCCCAGTACGAGCACCTGATCAAGCTCAGCGAACTCCAGCACGTTTCTCTGCGCGTGCTCCCAGCAACAGCAACACCGAACATCGGTGTCGATGGATCCTTCTGGTTCTTCGACCTCCCAGGTCGGCAGGTCGCCGCGTTCGCCGGAACGACTCTCAATGTGGGTCGCTTGATCGACGATCAGGCCGAGGCAGCCACCGCAGCGGTACGATTCGACCATCTCGCTGCACGCGTGTTGAACGAGGAACAATCACGCGAACTCCTGGCAAGAAGGATCGAGGAGACATGACGATCTGGCGCAAGAGCAGCCACAGCGGCGGCGCGGGCGGGACCGACGAGTGCGTTGAGCTGGCCCGCCTGACCGACGCCATCGGCGTGCGCGACAGCAAGAACGCCACCGGCCCCATCCTCCACCTCGACCACCAGACCTTCGCCACCCTCCTCCACACCATCAAGAGCGCGCCGCGTAGCTCCTGATCGGACACGGCAATCCCCCAGTCGCCCCAAGGGCCTAGTCGGGAACAAGCCGATGTCTGTATCGCAGCGGGAACTCGCGTGGGCCGCACTGGTGATCCAGACTGCGGTGCCCACCGAACGGCTGCTGGCAGCGTGGGCGGACGGGCTGGCAAGCAATCGCGCCGCTCCGGATGACGTCCTGAAGGGTCTGCTCGGGTACACGTTCTCCTTCTTGTGGCGACGGCTGCCCGCCTCGGTCGTGGACGCCGCCGTCGACCATCCGGAGTGGAAGGTGCGCGCGCTGCTCGCCGAAGCCCAGCCCGGCATGACCTCCGAGCAGTGGACCCGCCTGGTGCTGAGCGAGAGCGACGCCTCGCGGCGTGCGGACCTCGCGCTCGCCGCGACGGCTCGGGGCGCACGGCTCGCCCCGACCACCTACGAGAAGCTCGCCGCCGATCCATCCGCGCAGGTTCGTGTGGAGGCCGCCTGCTTCCCTGATGTGCCCGCGCACCTGCTGACCGCCCTGGCCGCGGACCCGGACGCGGCGGTACGGGCCGCGGCGTGCGGACCCGCCTGGCCGCACCTGGACGCGCCCGCACGGCAGAAGTTGGTCAACGACCCCGACGGCAAGGTCCGTGCCGCCGCGCTCCTGCGCCACCACGAGGTCGAGCCGCTGTCCCGGGCCGTCTTCGAGTCCGAGGGGCTCCGGGAAGACGCGGTGCGGAACTGCCGTCTCGAACGCGAACTCGCCGAGCATCTGGCTCATGGGCTCGACCCGGCCCGGCGGCGCGCGCTCGCGTGGAACCCGCACCTGCACCCGGACGTGCTCGCCCTCCTCGCCGAGGACCCGGACGCCTCCGTCCGGATGGAGGTGTCCACGCGCCCGGACCTCACCGAGGCCCAGCGTGCGGGCGTCCGCATCGACTTCGACCCGGACCTCCACTCCCACGATTTGGGCTGGGTCGTTGCGCTGCAGGAGGACGCCGACGCCATGCGCAGGCTGGCGGCCTCATCGCATCCGCTGGTGCGCAGGAGCGTGGCCCGCACCAGGCGCCTTCCGCCGGACGTCGTCGAGCGGCTCGCCCGGGACGATGACCGTGTGGTGCGTCTCTTCCTCGCCGAGTCCTGCGACGACGCGCCCGCGGACATGCTCCTGGAGGTGTACCGGTGGTGGACCGGGAGCCTCAGCCATCCCGACCGGCCCCGCGGGCATCCGAACTTCCCCCGCCGCGGACTCCTCCGGTTCGCCGACGATCCGGACCCGCGGATGCGTGTTCTCGCCCTGGACGACCTCGACTCGACGGCCGAACTGGTGGAGCGGCTCGGCGGCGATCCCGAGGCGGAGGTCCGGTCGCGGGTCGCCGTGGATCCGCGGCTGGCGCCCGCGTCGGCGGTGCGGCTTCTCGATGACCCGCACGAGTCCGTGCGGAGGGCGGCCGCCCGGAACCCGCGGCTGCCCGTGCGGGTCCTGGTCGGGCTGCTGGGAGACGCCGGCACCGCCGAGTACGCGGCGGGGAACCCGTCGCTGCCCGGCGGGGTCATGCGGGCGATGGTCCGGCGGCTGCGGGGCTGAATCCGCCACGCGCGTTTTGGGGGAATGTGCGATGGGCGGATCGGGGGCATTCCGGGTGTTTCATCTGGGGGTCTCGGCGGGTCGCGCGGCAAATGGCGCGAAGATCCGGCACGACCACTCCTGAGGCTTTGGCGGTGGCTGATCAGCCGAGCGGTGATCAATGCATGGCAATATTCCGATCAAGCCTGGCAAGTTGACCACTCCCGACCTGCATGAACCCCGACGCCGCGTGCTATTCATAGCCTTGCACTGCTTCACGTAGGTGCGAAGAGAACTCTCCGCGGATGAGCTTAGGAGGCTCATATGATGAAGCGTCTGGCTGCAGCCGGTGTCGTGACCGCCGCCCTGGGCGGCGTCCTGATGTCGGCGGTTCCCGCCCTGGCGAACGACGACGAGGCCGAGATCAACCAGGAGAAGGTCCTGGAGCTCAACATCGCCTGCAACATCCCGATCCTCGCCATCGCGAAGGGCCAGGAGTGCGGCGGTTCCGAGGCCGCCGTCCACGACCACGACGAGGCCAACGAGATCGAGATCAAGGGTCGCTAGACCCTGCGCGCTTGACCAGAAAGGCAGGGGGCCATCCGGCTCCTTGCCTTTCTCTATGTCCGACGGAAAAGCGGAACGCCGCCCCGGGAAGCGGGTCGCACAACGGCGTGAAAGCGCCGATGATCAAGCACCGGCAGAGGTCGGCAATGATCTGGTCAAAGTCCGAATTTTGGCCGCTCCAGCCCGCATGAAATACGCGGTGGCGTGTTATTAATAGCCGTGCACTACATCACAGTAGGCACCCGAAGCACTCTCCACAGAGGCTAGGAGACTCGAATGATGAAGCGACTGGCCGCGGCCGGTGTCGTGACCGCCGCCCTGGGCGGGGTCCTCCTCTCGGCGGCGCCCGCCCTGGCGAACGACGACGAGACCGAGATCAACCAGGAGAAGGTCCTGGAGCTCAACCTGATCTGCAACGTCCCGATTCTGGCCGTCGTCAAGGACCGCCAGGAGTGCGGTGGGACCGAGGCGGTCGTCAAGGACGACGACGAGGCCAACGACATCAAGATCAAGAACGAGCAGCAGCACCACCACCACGGCAAGCAGCACGGCAAGAAGCGCTGACGGCCGTAGCACGGTGGAGAGGCAGGAGACCGCGAGGTCTCCTGCCTCTCCCGCTTTTCAGGCGTCCCGGCGGCGCAGGGTCGCGTACCCGGCGGCGACCGCGGCGGCGGCCCAGGCCGCGACGACCACCAGGCCCGCCAGAGGCGGGTACTCCTCCGACTCGCCGCGCATGAACGCCGCCCCGGCGGTGCCCGGCAGGTAGTGCGCGATCCGCTCCACCGCGGCGATGTCGCTGGCCTGGAGCAGCGCGGGCAGCAGCACGACGACCAGGAAGATCACGATGAGGGTGCCGGCGGCGCTGCGCAGCACCGTCCCGGCCCCCAGGGCGACCACGCTGATGAGCGCCAGGTAGCAGCCCGCGGCGAGGACATCGCCGATCCACCCGGCCGCGTCGAGGTCCGCCCACCGTCCCAGCAGCGGCGCGGCCACGGCTGAACCGAGGGCGGCCAGCAGGAGCCCCGCCGCTCCCCCGACGACGGCCGCGACGACCGTCTTGGACAGCAGCATCACGCCGCGCCGCGGCACCTGCTGGAGGGTGGTGCGGATCGCGCCGCCGGAGTACTCGGCGGTGATGAGCAGCATCGCCAGCCCGATGATCGCGAACTGGACGACGTCGACCGCCTGCACGGCGACGGACCCGACCGCCACCATGCCCCGGTCGTCGGCGGGGTCGTCGTTGGTGTTGGCGTTGGTGGCGAAGATGGAGAACTGGAGGGCGCCCAGTCCCATCAGCGCGGCGGCACCGAACAGGCTCCACCAGGTGCTGCGGACGGTCCACGTCTTGGTCCACTCGGCGGCGACGGCGCCGGGGAACCCGCCGCCGCCGTGCCGGGTCGTGACGGCGGTCATCGGACGGCCTCCGGGTGCGGCGCGCCGTACTCGACGCTGTCGGCGGTGAGTTCCATGTACGCCTGCTCAAGGGTGGCGTCCTGCGGGCTGAGCTCGTACAGCGGGACGCCCAGGCGGTGCGCCAGCTCGCCGACCGGTTCGACGCGCACGCCCGAGACCAGCAGCTCGCCGGGAGCGGTCTCCTCGGCGGACGCGCCCTGCGCGTGCAGCCGGGCGGCCAGTTCGCGCAGGCCGTCCTCGTGCGGGCTGCGGACCTTCACGCGGTGCCGGGAGCTGGCGGCGATGATGTCGGCGACCGGCGCGTCCGCGAGCAGCCTGCCCTTGCCGATGACGACCAGCCGGTCGGCGGTCAGCTCCATCTCGCTCATCAGATGGCTGGAGACGAACACCGTGCGGCCCTCGGCGGCCAGCGACCGCATCAGCTCGCGCACCCAGCGGACGCCGTCGGGGTCCAGACCGTTCACCGGCTCGTCGAACATCAGCACGCCCGGGTCGCCAAGCAGCGCCGCGGCGATGCCGAGCCGCTGGCTCATGCCGAGCGAGTACGCGCCCGCCCTCTTGCGCGCGACGCCGGAGAGCCCGACCGTCGCCAGGACCTCCTCCACACGGGCGGCGGGGATGCCGTTGCTGCGCGCGGTCGCGAGCAGGTGGGCGCGGGCGGACCGGCCCGGGTGCAGCGCGCGGGCGTCCAGCAGCGCGCCGACCTCGCGGAGCGGGTGCGAGAACTCGGCGTAGTGGCGCCCGTTGACCAGGGCGGTGCCCGAGGTGGGCCGGTCCAGGCCGAGGATCATCCGCATGGTCGTGGACTTCCCGGCGCCGTTGGGGCCGAGGAAGCCGGTGACCAGGCCGGGTTCTATGGTCAGGGTCAGCCCCTGGACGGCGGCCGTCTCGCCGTACCGTTTGGTCAACCCGTCGAGGGTGATCATTCGTTCTCCCCGTCTGTCGTCTCCCCGCAAGGTAGGGACGGACGGGGTGCGGGGGCAGTGGGCGATCGTCGCCGGGCGCCCCCGACTTTCGTCAGGTCGGCAGCTCGTAGATCCCGTACGCGAAGCCGTCCGGCCGACCGACGCCAGACGCCCTGGAGACCGAGCACATCCCCGTGCAGCGAGGCGGGCCGGTCAGAGGCTGGGGAGCTTGGCCGCGAGCTTCGGGGTGGGGGCGTTGGAGAAGGCGCACCAGGCGTAGCCCTCGGCCTCTTCGGCTTGGAGGACCACCTTGGGCTCCTGTACCCAGAACGCCCAGCGGAAGTCGGCGTGCCAGTGCTCGGGCTCGTCCTTCGCAGGGTTGGCGGGGATCAGGTGGACGTCGATGTCCACAGGGGTGACGTCATGTCCGGGCGGGGAGACCGCGCCGTGCCAGGAGATCCCGGTCTCCTCCTCCAGTTCCCGGAGGGCGGCGAGCATCAGCCCGTTGTCGTCGGCCTCCAGATGACCACCGGGCAGCAGCCACCGGTTGAGGGCCTTGTGGTGGATGAGCAGCAGCCGGTTGGTGTCGTCGATGACGACCGCGCCGGCGGTGATGTGGCCGCCGTCGAACGTCTTGCGCGAGGTGGGATCGGCCCCGCGCTCCAGCGCTCGGATGAGGGGCGCCAGGTGTTCGGCCTCGTCGGGGTACCGGTCGAGGTAGCGGGAGACGGTGGCGCGGGTCTCGTCGACGGTGATGCTCAAGAAGTGGCTCCATCGAAGTAGCGCAGCCAGGTGGCCGCGATGAACGAACGGTCGGACGCGGTGATCTCGTGCAGGCCCGGCTCGTGGTGGTCGGCGGATGCCAGAGTTGCCAGGGCAGCCAGGATCTCGGCCTGGACGAGGAAGATGAAAGCACCCACACACGCGCCGTGCAGGAAGTTGACCGCGTTCCCGTCGGCCAGCACGTAGAAGTAGTGGCCGGTTCGGGCGTACCGGGTGATGTGGTCCCCGGCCGGGGTCCGCGCGTACAGACCGTCGAGGGCGTCCAGCTCCAGCTCGTCGTCGGAGCTGGTGACGCTCGCGATGTAAGCGCCGTTGGCGACAATCGCGAAGTCGTCCTCCTTGAGCGCCAGGTTCCCCGTGGCGCACACGATCAGTCCGGCCCTGGCCAGCGCTTGGGCGAGGCTGGGCGCGGTTCGGTAGCCCTGGCTGAGTGCCTGGGTGCGCCGGACGGGGTCGGAGTCGTAGACGGTGACGGCGACGTGTTTGGCGTGCAGCATCGCCGCGACCGACCGGCCGAGCTTGCCGTACCCGATCACGGTGGCGGGGCGGCCCTGGAGGATGTCCCCACGGGAGCGGATCAGGGCCTCCGCGGAGAAGGTCACCGACTGCCCGACCAGGTAGTCCTCGGGGTCCTTGAGCGGGGAGCGGGCGACGCTGAACACCGGGCACGGCACCTTGCCCAGGGCCGCGTACCGCTGGTGGCCGTTCTCGGTGTCCTCCACCACCCCCGCGATCCGTCCCGAGAACCGCGAGCACAGGTGCACCAAGGTGGGCGCGAAGTACCCGCCGACGTCCAGCAAGACCACGTCGCGCCTCGCAGCCCGGCCCTCCAGCACGCTGAGGGCATGGCCGGGGTCGGTGAACGCGGCCCGGTCCAGTTCCTCCACCGGCATCAGCCCGGAGATCTCCCGCAGCGCCCCGGCGTCGATCGATTTGGGCTTGGGCAGCACCGCCGCGATGCCGGCCGTCCTGGCGACCGCTCGCAGGAACGCGGGCCGCTCCGGCAACAAGTGCGTGATGACCATCGCCATCATGTCGCCCGACGGCGGGATGTGGGTGGTGACCTTCTTGAAGAAGGCGTCCACCCGCGACACCTCGAAGTCCTCAAGCACAATCATGACGCCCCCACCTTCCGGCCCGGTGCGGGTCGGTGATGGTCTTGGTGTCGGACTCTCGGGGCCGGTCGAAGGACGGCAAGGGAGCCTCCGGAGGGCTGGTGGTCGTGTCCCCTGACACTGGCTCGCCGCGGCCCTCGAAGGCCAGAAAGTTGGTAAGGGTTGGTAGCCGGTGCTCAGTCGTCGATGTCGAACTTCTCGTGCGGCGTCGCACGCTCCCACGCCATCTCGACGGCCGCGACGATCGGAGGGATTTCGCGCGGGTCGGTCACGTAGGTGTAGCCGGGCACGTGCTTGCCCTCACCGTCGTTGTGGTTGAACGCGACGAGCCGCTGATCGAACATCCACAGGTCGCTGTGCGGCAGGAGCAGGCCCAGCGCGTCCGGCCGCCACAGCCAGCGGACGTCCTCCCCGGCCGCGATGTTCTCGTCAGTCACCAGGTGCAGCCATCGCGAGTACGCCGATGGCGGGCGGGAGATGATCCGAACCCGGCGTACCGTGACGCCCCGCGATACCGCTCCTCCGATCAGCCGGTCCCATCGGCCGCCGTCGTCCGAAACCCGTGTCGGGCCTCCGGCCTGCCAAGCGTTGAAGTCCTCGCTTGGGCCGTAGAAGTCGCGCAGCTCCAGGTGGATCGCCGACCGGCGGGCACCCGCCAGCATCTGTTCGAAGTCCGGGGAGCCGTGCCCCTGTCTGCCCTGCTCGTACTCGGTGAGCGCGTCGAGGATGACCTGACGCATACGGGCCGGGAGCCATACGACGCTCTCGTCGGAGGCGAGTACGGCGTGCTCGCCGAGCATTTCCAGCACGGCCGGGTCGGTGATCACGCGGCCCTGGAACAGGAAGTCTCCAGTCAACGGATCGACGAACACCGCCGGGCAGTGCTCTCGGTCGGACTTGTCGTCGCCTCCGGCGAAATCGAGGCGGACGAAGCGGGGGTCGGTCATCCTCAACTCCTGAGGGCGGACAACGAACCATTCTCCGAGACTTTCACCCGCCGTCGTCCAGGGCGTCAACCGCCCTGAGCGCATCGAGGATCAAAGCCCGTGCCTGGTTCCCGTAGACGGCGATGGACTCCAAGCGTGCCCACATCTCCAGGTAGAGGCGCACCTCCGGCGGGGCGGTGATGTTCAGGTGCCCCGAGGTCAGCTCGACCGAAACGAGGCTCGCGTCGTCCATCGTGAACGACTCGCCGGTGATGACGCCGCGCCTGTCGATGCCACGGGGGATGATGCCGAGGAACACCGTGGGGCGCCGCATCACCTCCAGCAGGTGCGACAACTGGCCCTGGTGGGTCTCCAGCGGCCCCGGCCGATACCACAGGACGTCCTCCTCCAGGATGAACAGCCACCGGGCGTCCGGGCGCTTCAGGCACTCCTGACGGGCGAGGCGCGCGGCAACGGCTTCAGCGACGTCGTCGATCTCGATGTGCTGGTCGATCCGCACCCGGTCGAGCAAGAAGGAGATCATGTCCGCTGTTTGCAGCAGGCCGGGGACTACACGCGTCTGGTAGACGCGCTGCACCGCCACCTGCCAGTAGATGCCGCGCAGCCGCTCCTGCCGGGCCTTCAGGCCGCCCCGGTTCAACTCCATGTGCGTCGCCCAGGCGTCCGCCACGTTCGCCTGCTCGGCGAGCAGTTCAGCCGTCAGCTCCAGCGACGCGCCGGTGACCCGGCACCACAGCCGCACCGTGTCGGCCGTGATCGCGTACTGCCCTTTCTCGATCTTCGTGACGTTCGCCGCCGACCGCCAGCCCGCACGCGCCGCGAACGCGCGGCCGGTCAGCCCGGTGCCGGCGCGCAGCTCCCGCAGCCTGGCCCCCAGACGAACGCGGGCCGCTTGGGCCGAGGAGGACGGGGACGAGCTCATCAAGGAAATCATGCCCCGCCAGGCACCGGGCTCGGCCGTCTCGCCGTACCGTTTGGTCAACCCGTCAAGGGTGATCATTCGTTCTCCCTCAGGCCGGCCGGGGCAGCTCGTAGATCCCGTACGCGAAGCCGTCCGAGGTGATCGAGTCCGCGGTGAGCGTGACACCGGAGCCTTCGACGGCGCGCGCGGCGGCGAGGCCGGGTGGGGCGGGGGTCGAGGCGGGCTCGCGGCGCGGGTTGACGACGACGAGGAAGCGGCCGCCACGCACGTAAGTGAACGGGAAGCCGTCGTGCAGGATCTCGGTCGCGCCCTCGCCGCGCAGTTCCGGGGACGAGGCGCGCAGCGCGATCAGGCGCCGCACCAGATGCAGCAGCGACCCGGGATCGGCGCGCTGGCCAGCGACGGTGGGACGGGACGGGTCCGGGTCGACGGGCAGGTAGAGCCGGTCGGCGGGCGCGGTGGAGAAGCCGGCGTTCGGGCCGCCGTCCCACTGCATGGGCGTCCGGGAGCCCGCGCGGTTGTAGCGCGGCCCGAGCACGCTGCCCTCGGTGTCGGGCAGCCCGGGGATGTAGCGCATGCCGATCTCGTCGCCGTAGTAGATGGCGGGCAGCGTCGGCCAGGTGAGCTGGAGCGCGAACGCGGCGGGCAGTTGCTCCGGGGTGCGGGCGCCGCAGGCCAGCCGCGCGAAGTCGTGGTTGGACGTGGGCAGCGAGATGTGCCCCGCGCCGCCGATCGCCGCGGTGGCGTGCCGCCATGCCTCGACGAACGGGCGCGGGGAGCCGTTGCCGCCCGCGTCGAAGAAGCAGTCGGCCGGGTCCCAGTGGTCGAGCACGGTGCCCTCGTGGTTGTTCCACAGCGACCGCATGGGCAGGCCGTCGGTGGGGCCGCCGAACTGGAGGAAGAAGTCGGCGTGGAAGCCCGCCGGGACCGACACCGCCGGGTCGCCCCACTCCGCGAGCAGCGCAGCGTCGGGGTGGGCGCGGTCGAGCCAGGCCCGCAGCTCCGTCCACAGCCGGGTCGTCTCGCGCATGCCGGGGTCGTCCTTGACCAGGGACGAGGCCATGTCGACCCGGAAACCGGACAGGCCCAGCCCCAGCCAGTGGTCCATGATGTCGCGGAGGGCGGCGCGGTTGGCGCGCGGGCCGTCGGCGTCGACCGGCTGCCGCCACGGCTGGTCCGGGTCGGTGCGGGCGTAGCCGAAGTTGAGCGCGGGCTGGGATTCGAAGAAGTTCGGCAGGTACGCGCCGGGCCGCGTCCCGGGTGAGGGGACGAAACCGGGCGGGTGGGAGCCGTCGGCGGCCGCCCAGATGTAGCGGTGGTCGGACGGGTCGTCCGCGGACGCCCGGAACCACGGGTGCTCGTCGGAGGTGTGCCCCGCCACCAGATCGAGCAGCACCCTGATGCCGTGGCCGCGGGCAGCCTCGACCAGGCGCGCCAGGTCGTCGCCGGTGCCGTAGCGGGGAGCGACGCGGAAGTAGTCGGACACGTCGTACCCGGCGTCGCGGAACGGCGACACGAAGCACGGGTTGAGCCAGATCGTGTTCACGCCGAGCCAGGACAGATGGTCGAGCCGTTCGATGACGCCGTTGAAGTCGCCGATCCCGTCACCATCGGAGTCGGCGAAGCTCTGCGGATAGATCTGGTACAGGACGGCGTCGGCCAGCCAGGACGGGCCGGTGCGGGGCGTCGGCATGGGCGGCGGGAGCCTTCCTACTCGCTCAGCGGGTCGTCATCCCCGACGTTCTCACAGTGTCTCGATGGTGGGGCGGACGGCGGCGCGGGTGTGGCCCCGGGCGTCGAAGAGGAGCGTGGCGTGCGCGGCGAGCGTCTCCGGGTCGTAGTCGGCGTGGCCGGTGAGGAGCAGGACCAGGTCGGCGGCTTCGAGTGCGGCGGGCAGGTCGGTGCCTGCGGTGGGGATGGGGGTGTCGTCGACGTGCCAGGTGGTGACGTAGGGGTCGTGGTAGGTGAGGTGGGCGCCCAGGCGGGT
>NZ_JBHSON010000053.1:0-139535 GCF_042656285.1 Actinomadura rugatobispora
CGATCTCCAAACACCGGGCAAAAGGCCAGGTCGACCGCACCAACCACCGGGCGACCCTCACCATCGACATCCTCCACCCACCTGAGTTGACGCCCACCCCAAGCCCTTAACTACCCGGCATTGGGGCTAACCGTCCTTGAGGTGGTACTTCATGCCCATGTGGGAGGGGCGGAAGCCGATCTTCTGGTAGAAGCGGATCGAGTCGGGGCGCTGGCGGTCGGTGGTGAGTTGCACCACACGGCAGCCGCGGGCGCGGGCCTGGTCGATGGCCCAGCGGATGAGCACCTGCCCGACGCCGTGGCCGCGGTGCTCGGAGGCGACGCGCACGCCCTCGATCTGGGCGCGCTCGCCGCCGGTGTAGGTGAGGCCGGGGATGTAGGTCAGCTGCAGCGTGCCCGCGATGGCGCCGTCGATCTCGGCGACGATCACGCTGTTGTTGGGGTCCCCGTCGATCGCGTCGAACGCGGCGAAGTACGCCTCGGGGATGACCTCGCCCGGTGATTCGCGGGTCTGGCCCAGTGGATCGTCGGCCAGCAGCCGGACGATCGCGGGCAGATCCGCCCGGGTCGCCTCCCGGAAGGTCACTTCTTGATCACGCCGCACGTCACACAGGTTATCCGGCCGTATCGTCCCTCTCGACACAACGACTTGTAGTACTACGCCTTGTAGTACTACGTTGGGTTCAGCAAAGAATCCCGCCCCGGAACTGCCCGGCGTCCGAGCACGCCCCAGGGAGCAGCCATGCAGCACGACGAGAACGAGGAACACTGGAGCGACCACGCCATCTGCCGCGGCGCCGACCCCGACCTGTTCTTCCCCATCGGCTATTCCGCGCCGATCCTGCGGGAGCAGGAGCGGGCGGCCAAGGCGATCTGCGGCCACTGCCCGGTGACGGCCGACTGCCTCGCCTGGGCGCTGCGCGTGGGCGAGCCGGACGGCGTCTGGGGCGGCACCACGCCCGAGGAGCGCCGCCACCTGCGCCGCTCCGCGGACGCCCCGCCCCGCCGCCGCCTGCCCGTCATCATGGTCCGCGGCGACGTGGTGGAGGACGCGGCTTGACCGAGCGAAGCGAGGGCAAGAGCGCCGTTCTTGCCGGGGGGTGTGGGGGGTCGTCCCCCCACGAAGGCACGGCCTGAGTCAGGGGGTCAGGGCTACCTTGCCGACGACGCGGCGGCCTAGCAGGTCGTCCAGGACGGCGGGGGCCGACTCCAGCGGCGCGGTGCGCGGCGCGACCGGCGCGAGCCGCCCGTCCGCGACCATCGCCAGCAGCTCCTCCAGAAGCGCCCGCTGCTCCAGCGGGCGCGCCCCCGACCAGGCGCCCCAGTCGACCCCGGTCACCGTGCGGTTGCGGAGCAGGACCTGGTTGAGCGGCAGCGACGGGATGTCGCCCGACGCGAAACCGATCACCAGGTAGCGGCCGAACTCGCGCAGGGACCGTAGTGCCGGGTCGGCCAGCCGGCCGCCGACGGGGTCGTAGACGAGATCCACGCCGCCGGGCGACCAGGCGCGGGCCGCGGTCTTCACGTCCTCGGACGAGGTGTCCACCGCGGCGTCGGCGCCCGCCGCCAGCGCGGCCTCCCGCTTCTCCGCGGACGACGCCGCGGCCAGTACCCGGGCGCCCAGCGCCGTGGCGATCTGGACGGCGGCGAGCCCGACCCCGCCGCCCGCGCCCAGCACGAGCACGGTCTCCCCGGAGCGCAGCCCGCCGCGCTCCCGCAGCGCGAACAGGCCGGTGCAGTAGCTCTGGGTGAACGTGGCGGCCCGCGCGGCGTCCAGTTCGGCGGGGATCGGCACCACGGACGCCGCCGCGAGGGCGATCCGCTCGGCGAAGCCGCCGAGACCGCACATGGCGAGGACGCGTGTGCCGACGGGCGGCTCGGTCACGCCGGGCGCCGCGGCGACGATCGTCCCGGCGATCTCGCTGCCCGGGACGAACGGCAGCGGCGGCTTGATCTGGTACCGGCCCTGGACGAACAGCCCGTCCACGTAGTTGACCCCCGCCGCCTCGACCGCGACGACCACCTGGCCGGGGGCGGGCTCGACGGGAGCGGTGTCCCGGACGACGACCGAACCGAGTTCTTCGCATACCACTGAGCGCATTGCATCAATATGGCGAAACCGAATCCCGTTCGCCACACCGGGGCGCCGGGTACGGGTGGGACGAGCGGGACGGGCACGATGCGCGGCCCGCGAACGTTACCGATAATGACGGCAGGGTCATCACACCAACGGTGGGCGAACATGAGCTATCCCCCGGTCCCCGAGAAGCACCGCTCCGAAGGGCTCGCGACGCACGGCGTGCGCGCCCTGTCGGCGGCCATCATCATCGGCGTCGTCACCGCCGGCATGTGGGTGCTGGAGATCGCCGACTACGTGATGAACGGCGCGCTGGACGACTACGGCATCCGCCCCCACGACGTGAGCGACCTGCCCGACATCTTCACCGCCCCGTTCATGCACGGCGGGTTCGGCCACCTGATCGGCAACACCCTCCCGTTCGTCATCCTGGGGTTCCTCGCCGCCGCCCGCGGCATCGTCAAGTTCCTGGTCGCCAGCCTGATCATCGTGGTGGTCGGGGGGCTGGGCGTGTGGTTCCTCAGCTCCGCCAACACGCTGGGCTCCAGCATCCTGATCTTCGGCTTCTTCGGCTACCTGCTCGGCCGGGGCCTGTTCGAGCGGCGGCTGCTCGACCTGGCCATCGCGGTCGGCGTGGTCCTGGTCTACGGCACGATGATCTTCGGTGTGCTGCCGAGCGACCCGGGGATCTCCTGGCAGGGTCACCTGTTCGGGATGCTCGGCGGTGTGCTGGCGTCCTGGGTGCTGCGCCGGGGCCACGACAAGGAGGTCCGGGCGCCCGCCTACGAGTGAGCGCCCGGAGGGCTCAGGGGCGGCGGCCGCGGGGGCGGACGGTGATCTCCGACACGACCGCGTCCGCCGGCGTCTCCAGGGCCGCGACCAGCGCGCGCGCCACGGTCGCCGGATCGGTGAACGCGTCCTCGTCGTAGACCCGCCCCTCCTGGGCGTGCACCTTCCGCTGCATCTCCGTCGAGGTGCGCCCCGGGTACACCGTCGTCACCCGGATCGCCGGCTCCTCCGCCCGCAGCGAGTCGGCCAGCGCCCGCAGCCCGAACTTGCTCGCCGCGTACGCCGACCACTTCGGGTTGGCGCGCAGCCCCGCCGTCGAGTTGACGAACACCACGTGCCCTTCGGCCGCGCGCAGCGCGGGAAGCAGGATCCGGGTCAGCTCCGCCGCCGACACCAGGTTGACCATCAGCTGGTCGATCCAGTGGTCGGCGTCCTGTTCGGCCACCGCGCCCAGGTCGACCACGCCCGCGCTGTGCACGACGCCGTCCAGCCGGGCGGGGACGCCGCCCTCGGCCAGCGCCGCCTCCAGCCGCCGCGGCTCGGTCAGGTCCAGTGTGAGGGTGCGCGCGGAGCCCTGCGGCGTGGTCGTGCGGACCGCGCCCGGCTCGCCGTTGCGGTCCCGCACCAGCACCTGCGTGCGCCCGTGCTGCCCGGTGGAGATCCGCTGCGCCAGCGCCGCCAGCCGCTCCGGCGACCGTCCGGCCAGGATCAGCTCGTGCCCGCGCTCGGCCAGCAGCCCCGCGACGGCGGCGCCGATCCCGCCGGTCGCCCCCGTGATCAGATACATGCCCATGACGCCCCATTCTCCTCGCTCATCGTGGTCGATGCGCGGTCCGGCCCACAGGTTCGCCTCACGTTCCTAGGGCCTGTCTCGAAGTGGCCTCAGGTGCGGCGCGAGCGCGTTACCTGGACGGTGGTGCGATGCCGGAGGCGAGCGTCACCGGCCAGATCGCGGAGCGATGCCGCGCTCGCCAAGGCCCGGTCAGGGGCGAGCCGCCAGGCGAGCGCCGTAGGCCGGGACTTTGAGACACAGCCTAGTTGGGACGCAGGACGCGGGTCACGCCGGCGATGAGCGCGGTGGCCAGGATCCACCCGGTCGCGATCAGGGCGTAGGCCATCCAGCGCGACCAGCCCTGCGGGTCGTAGGCCTGCTGCTGCCCGAAGGTGTCGATCGGGATCAGCAGGTCCAGCGTGTAGACGAGCGCGTGGAAGTCGGGCTGCTCCTCGCCCGGTTTGATCGACTTGGGCGGGTTGAGGGAGAAGACCAGCGTGCCGACCGCCACCAGCACCCCGAACCACGCGAACGCCAGCCAGGGCCGGAAGCCGTAGCCGACCGTCCAGTCCAGCAGGCCGTTCCAGGCCCGGCCGATGAGGTTGAGGTTGCGGCGGCGGGCGCGCATCTTGGCCAGCTGCACCTTGCGGGCCAGGTCGTCGTGGCCGATCCCGTGGTACCAGGAGGCCAGCTGCTCGTACGGCTGGGTGTGGAACTCCTTGTCGCGGGAGATCCAGCTGAGCCGGTCCTTGAAGTCCCCGCCCCGCAGCGTCTCGTAGACGAGGCCGTTCAGCCACAGCTCGTCCGGCCAGATGTCCGGATGATCCATGATCAGCTGGATCCGGGAGTACGACAGCGCCACCCGGCCCTGGATCTTCTCCGCCGGCCACAGCGTCAGCTCGTCGCACACCATGTGGCTGGCGTGCAGCGCCATCCGGTCGGGCGCGCCCGCGTCCATCCGGGCCCGGGAGAACGACAGCGTCCCGTTGATCCGGGCGCTGCGCAGCCGGACCGTCCCGATCGTGGTCGCCCGGCTGAACTCGGCGGCGTCCTCCACGACCATGTTCTGCGCGTCCATGGCCAGCCGGCCGGGGTTGCGCAGCACCGCGTCCTCCATCCAGAGCCCGCCGTTCATCCGGGCCCCGACCAGCCGCGCCCCGCCCTCGATCTCGCACTCGCGGGCGAAGAGCCCGACCTCGACCAGCAGCGCCGCGGCCGAGATCGCCCACTCGCCGGGATCGGTCACCGAGACGCGGGTGCCGTTCATCCGGAGCCCGCCCATGAGCTGGGCGCGGGTCAGCCGCACCTGCCCCTCGACCACCGAGCCGGACAGGCTGAGGTAGCCGTCGGCGCGCAGCCCGCCGCCGTCGAACCCCGGCATCCGGCAGTCCGAGAGCCGCAGCTGGCGGGCCTGGGCGTTGGAGAAGTCGGGGACCTCCACCAGGCGGCAGTGGGTCAGGCGGAGCTCGTACTCCACCGTGCCGCCCGAAAGCTCCAGGGGGCCGATGATGTACGCACCGCTCAGCCGCACGGCCGCCACGAAGCCGCTGCGCGGCTCGCACGCCCCCAGCAGCAACTGGGAGATCACCTCGGCGCGGACGATCCGGTCGGGGTCGGGCCCGGCTGGAATCTCATCTCCCAGGACCACCTGCCCTCCGCTGGGGAAGGCCGTCCACAGTCGTCGTTCCGCATCGCTCAGTCCGGGAGGTTCCGCCACAAGGCCCCTTTCTATGGGCAACCCCCCTGAATGATCAAGGCCCGGAGGGTTCCCCCCGGGCCTCGCTCATTCGGTGTTTAGAACAGGCCCCTGCGGCGGCCGGCCTTCTGCAGGAACTCGTCGAGCTTCTGCTCCCAGTTGGTCTGCTCGACGGTCGCGTAGTCGACGGTGAAGCGGCTGAACGCGTCGTGCCCCTCGGTGAACGCCCCGCCCCGCTTGTCGAGCTCCAGCACGACCTCCATCGACTGCGGGTACGACACGAACGTGACCTCGAGCTGCTTGATGCCCCGCGCGTACTGCGACGGCGGGTAGTACTCGATCTCCTGGTAGAACGGCAGCTCCTGGTGGACGCCCCAGATCCGGCCCTTCTCGCAGTCGGCGTTTCGGAACTGGAAGCCGAGGTTGGAGAAGGCCAGCAGGATGCGCTCCTGCGCGGGCAGCGGGTGCACCGCGATCGGGTCGAGGTCGGTCGCGTCCACGGCCCGCGCCACCTCGAGCTCGGTGGCGACGCCCACGGTGGTGCCGTGCAGCGCCCGGCCGTAGAAGTGGGTGAGCGGCGCCTCCCACGGGATCGGCAGCTGGAACGGGATGCTGTGGCGCGCCCCGTCTTCCAGCTTGAACGCCCCCGCGATCGGCAGCTTGGCGTACTCCAGGTTGGACGAGTACTCGTTGTCGCCGGACTCGATCTCCACCCGGGTCTTCAGCGCCAGCTTCACGCCGATGATGTCGGAGTCGTGCTCGCCGCCCACGATCGTCACCTCGCCGGTGACGGTGCCGCCGGGCGTGGTGTTCGGGTTGTGCAGGACGGTCTCGACCTGGGGGCCGCCGACTCCCATCGCCTGCATGAGCTTCTTGAAGACCAAGGTTTCCTCCCGTGCCGTGGACGCCTTCCCGTTCCCCGCGCGTCCATGTCGGTTTGGCGTGCTTGTTCGGATAGACGCGTTGGGGGGAGGCTACGTTCCACCTGCGTGACTCGCAGCGGAACCGCCCCATTCAGGACGGTCCGGCGGACGTCAGTGCGCGCCACCGCCGGCCAGGTTGAGACCGACCACGCCGATCACGATCAGCGCGAGCGCGCCCAGCTTGAGCGGGGTGACCCGGTCGCCCATCAGCACCATGCCCAGCACGGCCGTGCCGACGGCGCCGATGCCGACCCAGACCGCGTACGCGGTGCCGACCTCCAGCCGGTTCACCGCCATGCTGAGCAGGCCGAAACTGGTCACGGCGAAGACGAGGAATCCGATCGAGGGGACGAGCTCGGTGAAGCCCTTGCTCTGCTTGAGGCAGAGCGCCATCGCGACCTCGAACAGACCGGCGACGACGACGAGGACCCAGGCCATGATCTTTCCTTCCGGACGGGTATGCCTTGCCCGCGCGTCGTCTTTGCCTGCCGGGTACGGCGCGCACCTCGTCCGGGAAGGCCGGGAACGGCCCTCACCTGGATGCTAACAAGCCGAAAACACAAGAACTTCCGGCGGAGGGGCGGTGGGGGGGGGGGGATCAGTTCCTCCCGAGGGCGCGGTACTCCCAGCCCGCTGCGCGCCACTGGGCGGCGTCGAGGGCGTGGCGGCCGTCGACGATCCGCTTGTGCCGGACGACCTCGGCCAGCGCGTTGGGGTCGATCTCGCGGAAGTCGGACCACTCGGTCAGCAGGACCACCACGTCGGCGTCCTCGGCGGCGTCCAGGGCGCTCTCGCCGTAACGCAGCTCGGGGTAGGCGCGTCGGGCGTTGTCGAGCGCGGCCGGGTCGAAGACGCGGACGTGGCCGCCGAGGCCGTGCATGGTGCGGGCCACGTCCAGGGCGGGCGCGTCGCGGATGTCGTCGGAGTTGGGCTTGAACGCCGCGCCCCAGGCGGCGATGCGGCGGCCGGAGATCTGCCCGCCGAGCAGCTCGCGTACCAGGTCGACGGTGCGGGCGCGGCGCCGCCGGTTGATGTCGTCCACCTCGCGCAGGAACGACACCGCCTGCCCGACGCCGATCTCCTCGGCCCGGTGGGCGAAGGCCCGGATGTCCTTGGGGAGGCAGCCGCCGCCGAAGCCGAGGCCCGGCTTGAGGAACTTGCCGCCGATCCGGTCGTCCAGGGCGAGGGAGTCGGCGAGGTCCTTGATGTCGGCGCCGACGGCCTCGCAGACCTCGGCCATCGCGTTGATGTAGGAGATCTTGGTGGCGAGGAAGGAGTTGGCCGCGACCTTCACCAGCTCGGCGGTGGCGAGGTCGGTGCGGATGACCGGGGTGCCCTGGTCGAGGATGGGCTTGAACGCGGCGCGCAGCCGCTCGTCCGCCCAGTCGGAGGCGACGCCGAACACGAGGCGGTCGGGGCGCATGGTGTCGTCGACGGCGAAGCCCTCGCGCAGGAACTCGGGGTTCCAGGCCAGCTCGACGTCGGTGCCGGCCGGGGCCAGCTCCTGCACCAGCGAGGTGAGGCGGGCGGCGGTGCCCACGGGCACGGTGGACTTGCCGACGACCAGGGTGCGCCGGTCCAGGTACGGGGCCAGCCCGCGGACGGCGGCGTCCACGTAGGTCAGGTCGCAGGCGTCCGATCCGGGCATCTGCGGGGTGCCCACGCACACGAAGTGGACGTCGCCGAACCCGCCGGCCTCCTCGAAGGAGGTGGTGAACCGCAGCCGCCCCGACTCCAGCGCCTTGGCCAGCAGCTCGGGCAGTCCGGGTTCGAAGAACGGTACCTCCCCCGCCGCCAGTTTCGCGATCTTTCCCTCGTCCACGTCCACGCCGAGGACCTCGAAGCCCAGGACGGCCATGCAGATCGCGTGTGTGGCACCGAGGTAGCCGGTGCCGATGACAGTGAGCCTCGGAGCCCCCGTGGGGTTCATGTGCCTTCTCCTTGCTGTGCGGTCGTTGAAGTCGTTGGAACGGGGCGGTGCTCAGATCAGGAGCAGGCGCCCTTGTTGAGCAGCCGGCCGCCTGTGACGCGGTTGTCGCAGGCCACCCGGTTGCCGTCGGAGAAGAGGTTGAAGCCGACGCCCCGGCCCCCGCCGAGGTCGACGATGTTGCCGCGGAAGGTGTTGCCGGTTCCCCAGCCCCGATACTCCTCGTGTGCCTGGAACCCGTCCTTGACGGTCCTGGACCCGCGGTTGCCCTCGATCACGTAGTTGTTGCCCTTGACGTCCACCCACGAGTCGTTGACCTTGTCCCCGGACAGCCGCGAGCCGTCGAAGACGTTCCCCGCGATGCGGCCGCCGGAGGTGCCCTCCTTGATGTCGACGGCCTCCGCGGTGGTGCCCTGGATGCGGTTGGCGGCGACGAGGTTGTTGTCGCTCTTGTCCGGCTGCCCCTGGGTGAGCTGGGCCCAGTTCTTGTGGGACGAGCCGAGGTAGACGCCCTCGCCGAAGCGCGGGTTGGAGCGTCCGGTGCCGGTGATGGTGTTGTGCGTGACGGCGTTGCCGGTGCTGAACCGGCGCAGGTGGATCGCCTCGTCGCCGGTGTCGCGCACGGTCAGGCCCTGGAGGACGGAGCCGGACGAGCCGTCCAGCATCACGCCCTTCTGGCTGTTGCGGACGGTGAAGCCGACCAGCCGCCAGTGGCTGGCGCCCTCCAGGTGGAAGCCGTAGCCCTTGCCGGCGTTGCCGCCGTCCAGCACCGCCCCGGCCGGTCCGCACACGAAGATCGGCTTGTCGGCGGTGCCGGAGCGCTGCGTGCGGTACTGCCCCGGGTAGGTGCCGGGGGCGAGTCGGATGACGTCGCCGGGGTTGGCGTCGTTGAGCTTCTCCTGCAGTTCGACGGGCGAGCTGACGGTCGCGGTCGCGTTCGGGCAGGTGATCCGGCCGCCCATCGCGGGCAGCGGGAGCGTCTGCTGCGGGCCGGTGGGCCCGCCAGGGCCGCCGGGCCCGCCGGGGTTGCCCGCGCCGGGGGTGGCGCCCGGTGCGGCGCCGGGTGCCGGGCCGCCCGCGGGCGGCGCGGGGAGCGGGGCGTCGCCCGCCGCCGGCTCGCCGGAGCCGCCGTCCCCGCTCCCGGTGGCCACCAGCACGACCGCGCTGGTGGCCACGGCACCGGCGACCAGCAGGCCGGTGAACTTCCAGTCGATTGCCACGATCTACCTCGTGCCGCTCCGGGCCGGCCCGCGGCCGGTCAGGAGCAGCCGCCCTTCTTGGTGAGCTGCCCGCCGGTCACCTTGTTGTCGCAGGCGATGGTGTTGCCGCCGACGGTGTCGTTGATGCCGACGCCGTTGCCGCCGGCCAGGTCGATGGTGTTGCGGCGGAAGACGTTGCCCTTGCCCCAGCCGTCCACGATCTCGTGCGTCTGGAAGCCGTCGGCCGGGGTCTTGGTGCCGCGGTTGTCCTCGATGACGTAGTTGTTGCCCTTGACGTCGATCCAGGAGTCGTTGTGCTTGTCGCCGCCGGTGACCGAGCCGTCGAACACGTTCCCGATGATCTTGCCGCCGGAGGTGCCCTCCTTGATGTCGATCGCCTCGGCGGTGGCCCGGATGACGTTGCCGCGCACCACGTTGTTGTCACTGTTGTCGATCTTGCCGCCGGAGAACCGCTTCCAGTTCGACTGCGCGGTGCCGAGGTAGACGCCCTCGCCGAACTTCTCCCGGCGTAGCCCGGTGTTGTAGATCTTGTTGTACTGGACGCTGTTGCCGGTGGAGAAGTTGCGCAGGTGGATGGCCTCGTCGCCGATGTCGTGCACGGTCAGCCCCTGGATGATCGACCCGTTGCTGGTGTCGGCCATCACGCCCTTCTGGCTGTTCTTGACGGTGAAGCCGATCAGCCGCCAGTGGCCGGCCTTGTTCAGGTGGAAGGCGTAGCCCTTCTTCACGCCGCCGCCGTCGAGCACCGCGTTCTGGTCGCCGCACAGGAAGATCGGCTGCTGCGGGGTGCCGGAGGCGGTGGCCACGAACTTGCCCTCGTAGGTGCCGGCGTTCATCTTGATCACGTCGCCGGCGGCAGCGCCCTTCAGCGCCTGCTCCAGCTCCTGGGCGTTGCCGACGGTCTTGGTCGGGTTCGGGCAGGAGATCTTGCCCGCGCCCTCGGGCACCGGCAGGGTCAGCGGGGCGCCGGGCTTGGCGCCGCCGCCGTTGCCGCCGTCACCGCCGTCGCCCTCGTTCCCGTCGCCGCCGTCCCCGTCACCGCCGTCGCCGCCGTCGGGGGACGGCGCGGGACCGGGGCCGTTCGCGGAGGTGTTGGACGCCTTGTCGTCGCCGGTCACCCCCGTCACCAGGAACACCAGCCCGGCCACGACCAGCGCGCCCACCGCCAGCCCCACCAGGAACTTCACATCAACCTTGATCGTCATTGCCGCACCACTCCTTCGATGATCGCTCTGTGCCCCGTACCGCCGTCACGGGCGGGCGCCCGCCCCGGCCCGCTCCGCGTCGTGCCCGGGAGCCGCGGAATCGGTGGCGGTGCGGCGCAGGAGCCGCACAGGACGATCCTCAAGCTTGCTCTGGTTCTCGTACGGGTGGGAACCGCGCCGCCCGATCCGCATCCCGGCGTCCCGGGAGCGGTACATGGACACGGCCACGAGCAGGAAGACCAGGAACCAGATGATGTTCATCGGCTTCAGGAGCCGCTTGACCCAGGTCCAGAAGCCGGCGGTCTTGTGCCAGCCCTTGGTGTTGTTGTTCGCGTTGACGTAGGCCCCGGTGGCCCGGTCGACGTCCATCACGCTGGTCCCGGTGCCGCTGAGCGTGTTCCCGGTGATCTGCGTCCCGGCGACCGCGCCGCGCAGCGTGAGCCCGTGCCGGGAGGCCGACTGCACGGTGTTGCCGTTGATGGCGCCGCTGGAGTCGCGCAGGTAGAGGGCGGTGTCGGTGCCGCTGATGACGTTGCCGGCCACCGTCGCGCCCGAGACGCCGTCGCGCAGCACGATGCCCTGCCGGGACGGGTTGCTCACCTGGTTCCCGGAGATCTGCATCCGGGTCGCCTTCTCCCGGACGACGACGCCCATGTCGCCGCCGATGATCCGGTTGTTCTGGACGGCGGTGTTGTCGCCGCCGAGCAGCTCGACCCCGTACCGCTTGTTGTCGCGGGCGGTGCTGCCGCTGATCAGGTTGCCGCCGAAGGCGGTGATGGACTCGCCGGACGCGGACGCGCCGTCGGCCAGCGGCTGCCCGTTGAGGGTGTAGCCGTTGCCGCCGTTGCCCTGGGAGGTGCAGTTGGTGACCCGGACGCCCTCGGTGCCGCGCGACA
The DNA here is from genome assembly GCF_042656285.1 of Actinomadura rugatobispora. Classification (GTDB taxonomy): domain Bacteria; phylum Actinomycetota; class Actinomycetes; order Streptosporangiales; family Streptosporangiaceae; genus Spirillospora; species Spirillospora rugatobispora. The sequence goes on from NZ_JBHSON010000053.1 coordinate 11,505, forward strand.
GCACGAACCCGTCGCCGCGGCTCTTGGACACCGTGGTGTTCTCGATCACGGTGTTCTTGGCGAACCGGTGCAGCAGCAGGCCGTGCACCAGGCTGCCATCGATCCGGTTGTTGGTGATCTGGGTCTGGTTGGACGCGGTGACGAACAGCCCGTAGGCGTTGCCGGTGACCCGGACGTTGTCGATGGTGCCGCTGACCAGGTTGGCCTGCGGCACGTAGAAGGTGGCCCCGCCGCCGCCCGGCGCGGCGCCGACCTGGATCTCCTCCCGCGTCCCGCTGTTGGTGTCCTGGCCGCCGCTCGGGAGCTGGATCCGCCGCGCCGGCGCGCCCGCCTGGACGCGTTCGGCGGCCGAGTCGGGACGGTCGGTGCCGGTCAGCGCCAGCCCGCCGGTCCGCCCGCTCCAGAAGCCCAGGTTCGACACCTCGGTGTACTTCATGCTGAACTCGCCGCCGATGGCCCTGATGTAGGACCGCCCGTCCGACACCTGGGTGTCGGGCTGCCGGGTGTCGTCGTTCCAGCTGAGGAAGCGCACCGGGTTCTGCGCCGAGCCGTTGATCCGGACGCTGGCGCCGGAGCTGACGATCGAGGTGAACTGGCCCGGCACGCTGCGCATCCGGATGGTCAGCGGGCCGGAGGCGTTCTGCAGGATCAGCTTGGCGCCCTCGACCGCCAGGATGTTCATGGTCAGCAGGTAGGAGCCGTCGGACTGCTTCTCCAGGACCCGCTTGTTCTCCAGCTCCGCGACGTAGTACGGCTCGCGGCGCTGCGGCAGGACCAGGGTGCGGCCGTTGGCGGAGGCGGCGTTGTAGGGCTGCCGCACCTGGGCGGCGCGGGCGCCGCCGTCGGCCAGCTGCGAGTCGTGGTTGGCGCGCACCTGCATGATGCGCGTGTCCTCCTGGTCGACCAGGGTCGACTGCTGCCGCGCGGAGGAGGACGTCACCTCGTTCACGGCGGGCATGCCCTGCCCGTCGCCGGAGAAGTAGGTGCGGTAGGCGTAGGTGCCGCCGCCGGCCAGGCTGAGGACGAGGATGGTCGTGACGACCTTCCCGAACGAGCCCTGCTTGGCGGGCGGCTCCTCCACCTTGGACGCGTGCGCGCCCGGTTTCGCCCTCGCCATGTCACCTACCCCCTCGGTCGGGCTGCGGCATGCCCTGGACGGGCGTGGCGTGCGCCGGCTGGTGCCCGGGCGGCTGCTGGTGCCCGGCGCCGTTGCCGGCGCCCTGCGGCACCGGGGCGGCCATCGGGGCGGCCATCGGGACGGCCGGCTGCGGCGCGCGGTGCTGCGGCGCCCGGCGGGCGCCCCGGCCGTTGCCGTTCTGCGGGGCCGGCTGGCCCTGCGCGTTCGCCGTGGCGTGCCGTCCGGCGACGGGCTGCCCCGGCATGTTGGGCTGTCCCGGCAGCGGGAAGCCGCCGGTGTTGGTGGCACGGCCCGCGACGGGCTGCCCCGGCATCATCTGCTGGCCGCTGCCGGGCCGCTTCGGCAGGCTCCACACCTGGCGCTTCTCCATCGCCTGCTGCAGCGAGTACGGGTGCACGCCGGTGCGCCCGATCCGGACGCCGCCCCCGCCCCGGGCCCGCAGCATGGAGATGATCACCATGAGGAACACCGCGGCCCAGATCAGGTTCATCGGCTTGGCGTACCGCTTGGCCTTCATCCACAGCGAGGCGGTGTCGTGCCAGCCCTCGGTGTTGTTGTCCTCCTTGCGGACCGTTCCGTCCGAGCCGGAGGTGCTGACCGCGCTGGTGCCCGAGCCGCTGAGGGTGTTGTTGCGGACGGTGGAGCCGTCGTTGTCCCCCTTGAGCGTGATGCCGTGCGCGGTGGCGCCCTGCACCACGTTCCCGACCATGGAGGCGTTCGCGTTGCGCAGGTAGATGCCGGTGCGGGCGCCGACGACGGTGTTGCCGGCCAGGCTGGCGTCGCGGACGCCGTCGCGCAGCGCGATGCCCTGCCGCACCTGCTTCTGCAGCTGGTTGCCGGAGATCTGCACGTCGGTGGCGCCGTTGCGGACGACGATGCCCATGTCGCCGCCGATGACCCGGCTGTTCTGCACCGACAGCTTGTCGCCGCCCATGAGCTCGATGCCGTAGTGGCCGTTGTCCTTGGCCAGGCTGTTGGTGACCGAGCTGTCGCCGAAGCTCTCCAGCGACTCGCCGGACGCCGACGGGCCCTTGGCCAGCGCCTGCCCGTTGAGGGTGAAGCCGTTGTGGCCGTTGCGCTCGGCGGTGCAGCCCGTGACCCGGACCTTCTCGGTGGCCCGCGACAGGACGAACCCGTCGCCGCGGCTGCCGGTCACGGTCGTGTTCTGGATCGTGGCGTTCTTGGCGAACCGGTGCATCAGCACGCCGTGGACGAGGCTGCCCTCGATCCGGTTGTTGGTGATCTGGGTCTGGTTGGAGCCGGAGACGAACAGCCCGAACGCGTCGCCGACGATCGTGCTGTTGTCGATGGAGCCGGTGACCAGGTCGGTGGCGGGCACGTGGGTGGCGGTGCCGCCGGGCTGCTCGATCTCGATGTCGCCGGGGCCGCCGCCCCCGGTGGTGTTGCCCTGCTGGTTCTGCTCCAGCCGCTTCTTCTTGGCCTCGTGCCGCTGCTCCTTGTTGAGCCGCTTGACGGCGTTGGCGGGACGGTCGGTGCCGGTCAGCGCGATGCCGCCGGTCCGGCCGCTCCAGAAGCCGAGCTGGGAGACCTTGGCGTACTTCATCTTGAACTCGCCGCCGACCGCCCGGATGTAGGGGCGGCCGTCGGCGACCTGGACGTCGGGCCGCCGGGTCCGCGAGTCCCAGCTGTCGATCCGCACGGGGTTCTGCGCGGTGCCCTCGATCTGGAGGGCACCGCCGAAGCTCACGATGGAGCTGAAGGAGGTGGGGCTGCTGGCCATCCGGATGTGCAGCGGGCCGGCCGGGTTGCTCAGGACGAGCTTGGCGCCGTCCGCGACGAACAGGTGGGCGGACAGCATGAAGGAGCCGTCGCCGAGCCGCTGGAAGTACTTGCCGCCGATCTTCTGGAGGTCGGCGACGGTGTAGGGCTTGCCGCTGGCGACGGGCGGGAGCACCAGCGTCTTGCCGTGGCTGGACCCGAAGACCTGGGGCCGCTTCCACGTGGTGGTCTGGTCGCCGCCGATCTGCAGGATCGCGGCCAGCACCGAGCGGACCTGCATGATCCGCTGGTCCTCCTGGTCGACCAGGGTGGCCTGCCGCTTGGCGTCCTCGACCGGGCCCGCGTGGGCGGCCGGGATCGGGGCGACCGGGGCCAGGCCGGCCGGCAGGGTCAGGCCGGCGCCCAGCGCGAGCCCCAGTCCGAGGACCCTGCGGCGCTGCGGAACGATCACGGGGAGCCCACTCCCTGCAGCGAGCCCGCGGTCTGGCCGGCGCCGCCGATCTGGTCGGCGCTCCGGGTCAGCCAGCCCTGCTTGTTCATCGTGAGGAACGCGTAGAGCTTGATCGGCAGCGAGATCATGATGATGACCAGCGCGGTCAGCGGCAGCAGCAGGATCTCCTTGGGGTGCCGGCGCAGGTGGGACCAGCCGCGCACGCCGCGTCCGAACAGCACCCAGCCGATCGCCAGTGCGATGCCCAGCGGGTGCAGGTTGTCCAGGATCCGGCTGAAGATCAGGTAGGCGAGGGTGACGCCCATGGTGACCGGCGTCAGCAGGATCTGCAGCACGGTCACCTTGGTGACGAACGGGGTCTTCCACAGCCAGCCCTTCCACAGGGCGGTGAGGTAGCAGCGGTAGGAGTTGCGGCTCCAGCGGATGCGCTGCTTGACGAAGGCCCGGAAGGAGTCGGGGAACATCGAGATCGCGCGCGCCGACGACTGGTGCACGGTCTTGTAGCCCTGGGAGAGGGTCAGCCAGGTCAGCCGGCCGTCGTCGCCGGCGATGCAGCGGCGGCCGAGGAAGAACTCGTTCTCCAGGTTCTCCACCACCGGCAGGATCACCGAGCGGCGGTAGGCGGCGGTGCGGCCGGACAGGCAGGCCACGCCGCCCTTGGAGCCCATCGCGGGGACGTAGTCGTAGTAGCGCAGGTTGACCAGCCAGTCGGCGATGCGGCGCCAGACGCTGGTGGTGCGCTGGTAGACGTTCTGCTGGGTGCCGACGCCGCCGACCTGGGGGTCCTCGAACGGCATCTGGACGGCGTCCAGCAGGCCGGGCTGCCACCAGGTGTCGGAGTCGGCGAAGACGACGATCTCGCCGCGGGCGGCGCGGATGCCGACGCCGAGGGCGGAGCGCTTGCCGGAGTGCTCGTACACCAGCACGTGCAGGCGGGGGTCGGTGACCTGGGCGAGCCTGCGGTGGGCCTCGGTGTCGCCGACGTCGACGACGATGATGACCTCGCTGGGGTTCTGGGCGAGCCAGCTCTCCAGGCAGCGGATGAGGATCTCGGGGTCCTCGCGGTAGGAGGGCACCACCACCGAGACCGTGGTGCGGAAATTGTTGACGACCGGCTTGTCCATGCGGCTCAAGATCACCCGGTACAGCCAGAGCCCCCAGACCAGCAGTCCGGCGAAGCCCAGGGGGACGAATTTGCGCCAGTCGCCCCCCGCCGTCGCCCCCGCTATCGCCTCCCAGGCGTCTGCGAGCCACCCCGTGACAGACGACAAGACTCCTCCTTCCGTGGGCCCGAGGAGAGCTCCTGACCCTTGCGACCCCGTGCCACCTCCAGTAAGAGTGACGACCCTACGGAAAGGTTCAGTATTGCCAGATGCGGCCAGGGAGGTCCGGAGAGGCGGTTCTGATACCGGTTTGTCGTCTTCGCCGTCAAGCGAATGTCGCGAAAAGTCGAGAAATCGACGCATCGGCAATCGGACGGCTGTGCGCCGGACACATTTCCGAAACTCCTGACAATGGTCACCCTCATTGTCGGGGGTGAAATGTTCGGTTTGTGGTGATTCATTGGAACGTTCAAGACTCTGGACATGTGACCAGTTGGCAACTGTGAGTTGCGTCACGTCCTACGTTTGACCTTGATCGTGTCCGACATGTGGATGTTTGAAATCGTCCGATCCGTTGTGGTTGCAACCCGGTTACCAGCGGGTAGCATGATGTCGAGTTACCCACCAGTACGTGCGCGGGGCCCAGGAGCGCCGCCGGACAGACGGAGTGTTCGATGGGGCACTACAAGAGCAACCTCCGGGACCTGGAGTTCAACCTCTTCGAGGTCTTCGGCCGCCAGGACCTGCTCGGCAGCGGTCCCTACGAGGACCTGGACGAGGACACCGCGCGCAGCATCCTCGAGGAGGTCAACCGGCTCGCCGAGGGCCCGCTGGCCGAATCCTTCGAGGACGCCGACCGCCACCCGCCGGTCTTCGACCCCGCCGCGGGCACGGTCACCATGCCCGAGAGCTTCAAGAAGTCGTTCAAGGCGTGGATGGACGCCGAGTGGTACCGGGTCGACCTGGCCCCCGCGTTCGGCGGCACCGGCGCCCCGCGCAGCCTCGTCTGGGCGCTGGCCGAGCAGGTCCTCGGCGCCAACCCGGCCGTCTACATGTTCTCCTCGGGCCCCGGCTTCGCCCAGATCCTGTGGAACATCGGCACCCCCGAGCAGAAGCGGTTCGCCGAACTCGCGGCGGAGCGGCAGTGGGGCGCCACCATGGTGCTGACCGAGCCGGACGCCGGCTCCGACGTCGGCGCGGGCCGCGCCAAGGCCGTCCAGCAGCCCGACGGCACCTGGCACATCGAGGGCGTCAAGCGCTTCATCACCTCGGCCGAGCACGACATGTCCGAGAACATCTTCCACCTCGTGCTGGCCCGTCCCGAGGGAGCCGGAGCCGGCACCAAGGGCCTGTCGATGTTCCTGGTGCCCAAGTACCTGGTCGACCTGGAGACCGGCGAGCTCGGCGAGCGCAACGGCGCCTACGTCACCAACGTCGAGAAGAAGATGGGCCTCAAGGTCTCCACCACCTGCGAGCTCACCTTCGGGGAGCGGCACCCCGCCGTCGGGTACCTGGTCGGCGACGTGCACGAGGGCATCAAGCAGATGTTCCTCGTCATCGAGTACGCCCGCATGATGGTCGGCACCAAGGCCATCGCCACCCTCTCCACCGGCTACCTCAACGCGCTGGAGTACGCCAAGGAGCGGGTGCAGGGCGCCGACCTCACCCAGATGACCGACAAGACCGCGCCCCGCGTCACCATCACCCACCACCCGGACGTGCGGCGCAGCCTCATGACCCAGAAGGCCTACGCCGAGGGCATGCGGGCGCTGGTCCTGCTGACCGCCTCGTACCAGGACGCCGTCCAGATCGCCGAGCACGAGGGCCGCAGGGACGAGCTGGCCGAGAAGGTCAACGACCTCCTGCTCCCGGTCGTCAAGGGGTTCGGCTCCGAGCGCGCGTACGCCCTGCTCGGCTCCGAGTCGCTGCAGACCCTCGGCGGCTCGGGCTTCCTGCAGGACTACCCGATCGAGCAGTACATCCGCGACTCCAAGATCGACACCCTGTACGAGGGCACCACGGCCATCCAGGGCATGGACCTGTTCTTCCGCAAGATCCTGCGGGACAACGGCGCGGCCCTCCAGCACCTGGCCGGCGAGATCAGGGCGTTCGCGGGCAGCGAGGCCGGCAACGGGCGGCTCAAGAACGAGCGGGAGCGGCTCGGCCGGGCCCTCGACGACGTCCAGGGCATGCTGGAGCCGATGATCGGCTGGGCGCTCGCGTCCATGGAGGACGGCAAGGAGATCTACAAGGTCGGGCTCAACAGCTCCCGGCTGCTGCTGGCCCTCGGCGACGTGATCGTGGCCTGGCTGCTGTGCCGCCAGGCCGAGGTCGCCCTGGCCAAGCTGGGCGGCGAGGTGTCCGGCGCCGACCGCGACTTCTACACGGGCAAGGTCGCCGCGGCCCAGTTCTTCTGCGCCACCGTGCTGCCCCGGCTCGCGGCGGAGCGCGCCGTCGTCGAGGGCACCACGCTGGACATCATGGAGCTGCCCGAGTCGGCCTTCTGAGCCTCGCGCGAGCACCGCGGACGGCACTCCCGGCCCGGCCCCGGACCCTGTCCGGGACCGGGCCGTTCCGGTGTCCCGGTCTGAGGGCGTGAGGCACCGGTTGGGAGGAATCGGACGGTACGGCGGCCGCGGGCTCTATACGCTGGCCGGGAATGCCAGCGCCCCGCACCCGTAGCCCCCTGCCATCTCGACAGACCGGAGTGTCCATGCCGGCTCGCAAGTTCCTCCTCCCCATCGCCGTACCGCTGACCGGACTGATGGTCGCCACCGGGTGCTCGGGGTCGGACGGTACGGAGAAGTCCGACCCGCCGACCACCAAGGCGGGCGGGTCGAGCGGGGCGCCGCAGACCGGCGGCAGGCTCGTCAAGGAGGGCTGGTTCGGCTCGGCCGACGGGCTGCGCGCCCGGGTGGAGATCAAGGGGCTCGAACGGCAGGGCGCCAAGTCGGTGCTGCGCTACGCGGTGACCTCGATGGACTCGGCCGCCAAGTCCGTCCCGTTCGGGGTGACGCTGCTGGACCCGGTCGGCCGCAAGCTGTACCGGCCGACCGGCACCCCCGCCGGAGGGGGCGGGGCCGGCGCCCCGGCGGGCGGCGCGAGCACGCCCACGGACGGCGCGAGCACGCCCGCAGGCGGGGCGAGCACGCCGGCGGGCGGGACGGGCACGCCCGCGGCCGCGGCCGCGGCGAAGGCGGCGCCCGCACCCGTGCAGTTCGCGCCCGGCGCGACGCAGGAGCTGACCGCCGACTTCCCGCCGATCCCCTCGAACGTCCAGAAGGTCACCGTGATCACCACCGGGACCGCGGGCGAGTTCACCGGCGTCCCCGTGACCGGCACCGGGCCCGCCCCCGCGGGCGACCAGCCCGCGCCCGCCCCCGCGGGCGACCAGCCCGCGCCCGACGGCCCGGCCGACGCGAACGCCAACCCCGCCGACCTGTACGACATCACCGAGGGCGAGATCAAGGACGTCACCTCCAGCGGCTCCGACGTCAAGATGAACCTGCGCACCGACGTGCTGTTCGACTTCGACTCGGCCAAGCTGTCCGGACGCGCCAAGCAGGTCCTCGACCAGGCCGCCCAGGAGATCCGGGAGAAGGCCGACCCGGGCAAGCGGCCGCTCACCATCAACGGCCACACCGACAGCAAGGGCGCCGACGACTACAACCTCAAGCTGTCGCGGGAGCGCGCCGAGGCCGTCCAGAAGGAACTGCAGAACCGCCTCGGCACCACCTTCAGGTACTCCGCGCACGGCAAGGGCGAGGCCGAGCTGATCGCCAAGGAGGGCGGCTCGGACGACGCCAAGGCCCGCTCCCGCAACCGCCGCGTGGAGATCTCCTACGTGGTGCGGCAGCAGACCGCGGGCGCCACCGGCACCTCCACCGCCGCCGCCGACGGCCGCGGCGGCACCGTCCAGCCCGCCGCGTTCCGCGCGCAGGACGGCAAGACGGTCGCCAGCCGGTTCGGCCGGTTCGCCGGGGCCAAGCGGCGGCTGGACGTCAAGCCGTTCTACCGCGACGGCGCCTACCTGGTCGCGGTGTTCGAGCTGGTCAACGAGGGCCCGGGGACCACGCCCCCGGACGCGGCATACCCGCACAAGGACTACCTGGGCGGGGCGTTCACCTCGTTCTCGGTGCTGCTGCCCGGCGGCACCGACGTCTACCGCGCGGTACGGATCGGGGCGCCCGCCGCCAACAGCGCCACCTACGTCGACCCGGGCCGCGCCGTGTTCCGGACCGCGGTCAACGAGCCGGTGCGCGGATTCGTCTACATTCCGGCGCCGCCCGGCAACCCGAGCACGGTCGTCTTCGACGGCGGCCCGTTCGGGAAGACCAACAACGTCCCCGTCTCCTGACCGCGCCCTGATCGGGACGGCGGCGATCGTGACCCGACCGAAGTGATCGCCGCACGTGTGACCGGCGATCCGGGCGGATAGTTAAAGAACACGGGTCCGGACCGTCTGGCGGAGGTCATCGCATGGGTGTCGGCGTCAGCATTTTCACGATCACCCTCGGGCTGATCCTCAAGTTCGCGATCGCCGAGGACGCGATGACCGATCCGCTGGACATCCACGTGGTCGGCGTCATCCTGATCATCGTCGGCGGGGTGACGTTCGCGCTGCAGCTGCTGATGATGAGCCGGATGTCGCAGCGCGGCGCGGGCGGCGGACGGCTGACCCGCGGCCGCGACGGGGACCGCGGCTCCTACTACGGCGGGGACGACGAGCCGCCGCGCTGATGTCGAGGTGCGGCGTACCGCGGGCCGTGCGCCCGCGGTACGCCGCGTCTCCGGTCAGTCCCAGGCGAGGATGCGCAGCGGGTCCTCCAGCATGGCGCCGACGTCCCGCAGCACCCGCGAGCCCAGCTCGCCGTCGATGACCCGGTGGTCGAACGACAGCGCCAGCGTGGTGACCTTGCGGACCGCCAGCTCGCCCTCGTGCACCCAGGGCATGTCGCGGATCTGGCCGAACGCCAGGATCGCCGACTCGCCCGGCGTGATGATCGGGGTGCCGGTGTCCACCCCGAACACGCCCACGTTGGTGATGGTGATCGTGCCGCCGGTCAGGTCGGCCGGGGTGGCCTTCCCCGCCCGCGCGGTCGCGGTCAGCCCGGCCAGCGCGGCGGCCAGCTCGGGCAGCGACCTGGCCTGCGCGTCCTTGACGTTCGGGACGATCAGGCCGCGGTCGGTGGCCGCCGCGATGCCGAGGTTGACGTACCGCTTCACGACGATCTCGGCGCCGGACGGGCCGTCCACCCAGGTCGCGTTCACCATCGGGTTGCGGGCCACCGCCGTGAGCAGGGCCTTCGCCACCAGCAGCAGCGGCGAGACCTTGACCTCGGCGAACTCGGGCAGCTCGCGCAGCCGCCGCACCGCCTCCACCGTCGGGGTGGCGTCCACCTGGAGGAACTCGGTGACGTGCGGGGCGGTGAACGCCGAGCCGACCATGGCCGCGGCGGTGGTCTTGCGCACCCCCTTGACCGGGATCCGCTCCTCCCGCTCCGCCGCGGCCGGAGCCGCCGCCTCCTGCGGCGCCGGGGCCGACTGGGCGGAGCGCACGTCATCGCGGGTGATCGAGCCCTGCGGGCCCGTCCCGGTGATCGTGGACAGGTCCACGCCGAGATCCTTGGCCAGCTTGCGGACCGGCGGCTTGGCCAGCGGCAACCGGTTCTCCACAGGCTGTGGACGAGCGGGCGGCGGCACCGTCGCCGGGGTGCCGTTGGCCTGCTTGCGCGGACGCCGCTTGGTCGCGCCCGGCTTCACCCCGTACCCGACCAGCACCGGCTGCCGCTTGGGCTCCTCCGGCGCCGCCGCCGGGGCGGGCGGCACCAGGTCCTCCTTCAGCGCGGCGGCCTGCGCGGGCGGCTCCGAGACCGGCGTCGCCACCGCGGGCCCGTCCGGCGCCACGTCCACCGCGATGATCGGGACGCCCACGTCCACCGTGGCGCCCTCGGTGGCCAGCAGCTCGGCCACCACGCCCTCGAACGGGCACGGCAGCTCCACGATCGCCTTGGCCGTCTCGATCTCCACGATCGTCTGGTTGACCTCGACCCGGTCGCCCGGCTGCACATGCCACCGGACGATCTCGGCCTCGGTCAGCCCCTCGCCCACATCGGGCAGCTTGAAGTGCTTCAGCTCACTCATGCTGTGATCTCCGCTCCCCAGGTCACCACGTGAACGTCCGGTCGACCGCGTCCAGGATGCGATCGAGGTCGGGCAGGTAGTGGTCCTCCAGCCGGGAGGGCGGGTAGGGGGTGGAGAAGCCGCCGACGCGCAGCACCGGGGCCTCCAGACGGTAGAAGCACTTCTCGGTGATCCGCGCGGCCAGCTCGGCGCCGTACCCGCTGAACACCGGGGCCTCGTGGACGACCACGCAGCGCCCGGTGCGGTTCACCGACTCCACGACCGTGCCGATGTCGAGCGGGTTCAGGGAGCGCAGGTCGACGACCTCCAGCGAGCGGCCCTCCTCGGCCGCCGCCGACGCCGCCTCCAGACAGGTCTTCACCGCCGGCCCGTACGCCAACACAGTGACGTGCTCACCCGGGTTGACGACCCGTGCCTCGTGCAGCGGCGTCCACCCGCCCGTCTCGACCGGCACGGGCGCCTTGTCCCAGTAGCGGCGCTTGGGCTCGAAGAAGATCACCGGGTCGTCGGAGGCGATCGACTGCTGGATCATCGTGTACGCGTCCGCCGGGTTGGAGCACGCCACCACGCGCAGCCCCGCGGTGTGGGTGAAGTAGTTCTCCGGCGACTCGCTGTGGTGCTCGACCGCGCCGATGCCGCCGCCGCACGGGATCCGGACGACCACCGGCAGCGACAGCTTCCCGAGCGACCGCAGCCGCATCTTGGCCAGCTGCGTGATGATCTGGTCGGCGGCCGGGAACACGAAGCCGTCGAACTGGATCTCGCAGACCGGCCGGTACCCGCGCAGCGCCAGCCCGATCGCGGTGCCGACGATGCCGGACTCGGCGAGCGGGGTGTCGATCACCCGCTCCTCGCCGAAGTCCTTCTGCAGCCCGTCGGTCACCCGGAACACGCCGCCGAGCTTGCCGACGTCCTCGCCCATGACCAGGACCTTCGGGTCGTTCTCCATGGCCTTCCGGAGGCCCTCGTTCAGCGCCTTCCCGAGCGTGAGCACGGGGGCCTCCGCCGGAGCCGCGGCAGGGGTGGTCTCCATCGTGGTCATGAGGACACCTCCTCGAAGGACGCCAGGTAGGCGGCGAACTGCTCCTGCTCCTCGGTCATCAGCGGGTGGGACTCGGCGTACACGTTGTCGAAGATCTCCAGCGGCTTGGGATCGGGCAGCGCCAGGCACTGCTTGCGCAGCTCCGTCGCGCCCGCCTTGGCCTCCGCCTCCACCTCCTCGAAGAAGGCCGTGTCGGCCAGGTCGCCCCGTACGAGGAAGGCCTTGAGCCGCTCGATGGGGTCCTTCAGCTTCCACGACTCCTCCTCCGCCTTGAGGCGGTAGCGGGTCGGGTCGTCGGTCGTGGTGTGGGCGCCCATGCGGTACGTGTACGCCTCGATGAGCGTGGGGCCCTGGCCCGTCCGCGCGGCCTCCAGAGCCTTCCGCGTCACGGCCAGGCAGGCGAACACGTCGTTGCCGTCCACCCTGAGGCCGGGGAAGCCGTACCCCTGCGCGCGCTTGTAGAGCGGAATACGCGATTGACGTTCCAGGGGCTCGGAGATGGCCCACTGGTTGTTCTGGCAGAAGAACACGATCGGGGCGTTGAACACCGACGCGAACACGAAGGCCTCGTTCACGTCGCCCTGCGAGGTGGCGCCGTCGCCGAAGTAGGCGATGGTCCCCCCGGCCGACGGCGTGCCGAGCACCCCGTCCCGCTGGACGCCCATCGCGTAGCCCGTCGCGTGCAGGGTCTGGCTGCCGATCACGATCGTGTACAGGTGGAAGCCGTGCTCGGCGGGGTCCCATCCGCCGTGGTTGACGCCGCGGAACAGGCCCAGCAGGCGCAGCGGCTCGACGTCGCGGCAGTAGGCCACGCCGTGTTCGCGGTACGTCGGGAAGACCATGTCGTGCGCGCCCAGCGCCCGTCCCGACCCGATCTGGGCGGCCTCCTGGCCCAGCAGGGAGGCCCAGATGCCCAGCTCGCCCTGCCTGGTGAGGGCCACCGCCTCCAGGTCGATCCTGCGTACGGTGACCAGGTCCCGGTACAGCCCGCGGATCTCCTCGGGGGAGAGGTCCAGCGGGTAGTCGGGATGCTCGACCAGCTCACCCTCGGGGGTCAGCAGCTGCACGAGTTCGGGTTCGGCGTGCCCAGGGTTGGCCGGAGCGCCGCGCACGGAGTCGATCGTCATCGATGACTACTCCTCGTTCGGGGCCGGTCCGCGGGGTCGCCGCTCGCCGGCCGACGTCAGTGGCATCGTTCCCCGGTAAGGGATAAATGCCGCTAAAGCCATGGTGGCAGACATCACACCCGGAAGCGCAACCCCCGGGTACCCCGTTCCCTACCCCGCCGCGCCCCCTACGATCCGGCGTTCTCCCGCAGCACCCGCTCGACGTCCGCCCGGTAGAACCGCAGCCGCCCGGTGGGCGTGCGCGTGTGGGGCAGCAGCCCCCGCGCCGCCCACTGCGTGATCGTGGACCTGGCCACCCGGAAGATCACCGCGACCTCTTTGGCCGTGAGCAGCTCGTCCGTCACCGCGCGTCCAACTCCTCGCCGCACTGGACGATCACCTCGGCGATCTCGACCACATCGTCCAGCGAGAACCGCCTGATCCCCGTCTGCGGTGTGGTCAACACCACGTGGTCCCGCCGCGCCCAGACGGTGATCTCGGCCCGCACCGACAGCACCGCCATGTTCCAGCCCTCGCACCCGTGCAGGGGGCCGAGCCCCCGCAGCGCGAGCGCCGCCTCCAACTCCCGCACGACAGCACGGCAACTACGCCCAACGCCCCCTTCGGCCGCCGGAACCGGCAGCGTGAAGTAGACGACCTTCCCGGAGACGGGCATCTCGCCCAGCCTCGATCTGGTGCGGTGAACGCCCCAGCTTCCTCCGTGCTCTCTGGTGAGCGCGTCCACGATCTCGAACCCGCGCCCACGCTCGGACCCCACCGGAGGCCGCAGCCGCCCGAGGGGCAGCGTCCCCTTCCACGGAGCACTGTCGAAGACCTTGGTCACGACCTCCGCCCGCGAGTTCCGGCGGTACACCCACAGCTCGGGAAGCCCGGCGACCGGCACCACACCGTCCAGCGCGTGCACGAACGCGTTGGACGCGAGCTCGGACACGATCGTGCACGCATCGTCGGTCATCTCATCGGAGACATGCAGCGCCCGCAGCGCCTCCCGAACATGCGCACGTGCCTCTCGCGGACACGTCCCGTCAACGGGCAACGGCCACACCGCACACCCGGCCGGGGGCGGTTCGTCGCTCGGGCGGTACTCGTCGGCCGGGGGGTTCTGCATGGTCACCACCTGGGAGCATGCCAGCGACGATCGCTGACGGTGAGCACGTCAATGCAGAGTGTGGCAGAAGGTTTGGAGGGTCGCATAGATTCCCGGATAGAAAATCTAATCACCTCGTTCTGACGGCGCGTGACCGCCCGGAATGGGAGAGTGACGGCGTGCCTGAGATCCAAGCCGCCGGCTACAGCCCGACGATCAAGAAGCGAGCCCTCAGCCGGAAGCTGGTCGAGCTCCGCAAGCATCAGGGACTCACCACCACGGAGGTCTGCAGGCGGCTGCGCTGGAGCCCCAGCAAGCTCAACTACATCGAGAAGGCGAAGTGGATCGAGCCGAGCGACGACTCGGTGGAGATCCTCTGCGAGCTGTACGGCGTCGAAGGCCCGGAGCGCGCCGCGCTGATCGAACTCGCCCAGGGTGCCCGCGAACGCGGCTGGTGGACCCGCTACAACGACGTCTTCCGCAACGAATACCCCGGTTTCGAGGCCGCGGCGTCCTTCGTCCGCACGTACCAGAACCTCTACCTACCCGGTCTCCTCCAGGCCAAGGAGTACGCGGAGGCACTCCCGCCGGTCAGAGACGTTGACGACCCAGCGGAGATCAAGCGTCATGTAACAGCTCGGATGGCCCGCCAGGAGATCCTTTTCCGTCCCACTGATCCATGCCGCCTGCACGCCGTCATCGACGAGAACGCGATCGCGAGAATCGCCGACCCTGAGGTGCGGGTTCCCCAACTACGCCATCTGCTGGCCATGTCCGAGCGGCCGAACGTGGTCATCCAGCTGATCCCGTTCGAGGCCGGCCTCTACGCGGGCTCGGGTGAGTCATTCACCTACCTCGGCTTCGCGGACCCCGGCGAGCGGGACATCGTCTTCCTGGAGACGACCTTCGACGACCGCATGCTCGAAGAGAAGGATGATCTCAAGCGTTATATGATCCGATTTGACAGGTTGTGTGAGGTTGCGCTCGACCCGGAGGCCACCCGCGCGCATCTGTCGGGAAGGATCCGATGAGCTTCGTGAGCCTCTCCGGCGTGACCTGGCGCAAAAGCAGCCGATCCCAACCTGCCGGAACCGATTGCGTGGAAGTCGCGGCCGTCGGCCCGGTGCGCGCGCTGCGCGACTCGAAGAACCCTCACGGCGACGTCATCGCCGTCCGTCCGGACGTGTGGCGAGGGTTGCTGCACGACATCAAGAGCGGCGCCTACGATCTGTAGTTCCTGCCCCTCGTGGGCGGCTGAGCGGAGGCTGAGCGCACATCTGTTGGGAGGGATCTGATGAGCTTCGTAATCCTCTCCGGCGCGACGTGGCGTAAGAGCAGCCGATCGCAGCTAGGTGGAACCGAGTGCGTTGAGATCGCCGCGATCGGCCCCATATGCGCGTTCCGTGACTCGAAGGATCCTCACGGCGATGTCATCGCCGTGCATCCAGAGGTGTGGCGAAAACTGCTGCTTGACATCAAGAGCGGTGCCCACGACCTGTAGCACTGTTCGGGCAACGCCCTCAGCCATGTTTCCTCGGAGGTGACTGTTGGCATGAGCGGTGCTACTGATGGATGCGAGAGGTGTCGCGATCTCGATCGGCGGACCGTCGACATCGTCTGGCTACTGACATCCACCTTCCTGTTGCTCACCTCGTTGGGGATGCCGTGGCTGGGAGGCAGTGAGCCAGGCAGCCTGCCAGAGGTCGTCTCCAGAGAGCCTCGCGCGGTCTGGGACCTGCCGCCAGACTTCGCGCAGGCAGAGAACATCATTTATGGATTGGCCCTGCTCGTGGTCATCCTGGTTGCAATCGCGGCCACTGGGGATGATGTCGAGTCTGCGGTTGGCGCGGCCGTCATCATTTCCGTCATCACGGTGATCTTCCTGGGGGCGTTGATCGCTGCTATCCGGACAGATACGGCGAGTGTCGGTTCGGGAATGGTGGTGACGGTGGGGGCGAGTTCGGCAGTTGCCTTCAGGTGTATGGCCGCTGCCCGCTGGCGAGCCGCGAGCCGCACTCCGAGATCTCCCCGAGGCGGGGAAGAGCGTGTGCCCCGCTAACGGCCATCGCGAGATCAACTCCGAAGGCTGCCTACCGTTGGCGTCCGAAGCTCCCGTCCTGGCATGTGGCTGACCGAAGGCGTGCCGGACTGTCATCATCGGTGTCGTGCGCGCTATAAGGATCATCGCCCTCGGTGCCGTCCTCGGCATGCTCGGCGGCTGCACCGGTGGTGCGCCCAAGCCCGCCTTCAACCCCACCCCCAAGCCGACCCGCCCCGGGCAGGTCGTGATCATCGCCGGCGACCACACGGTCGAACGTGATCCCCGTGACGGCGAGGTGGCATTGAAGACCAGTGCATACACCGATGGCGGTCTCGCCGTTGCCGGTGATGGAGTCGTCTACTTCCAGGTGTCCCATCGCAACGGTGGTCGCATTGCGCGACTCGAACGTGATGGAACGATCTCTCTGATGAAGCTGGGTAATGTCCCGAATCAACTGGCCCTTCACGGCGGTTTGTTGTGGGTGTTCAGTTCATATAGAGGGCTGGACTTGGCGAAGGTCGACCGGAAATCTCTGAGTCAGAGTACGGTCATTGCCTGGAAGACTGCGTCTGGTGAGAAGCTCAGGGTGGTCAGTGAAGAAGGGCGTACCCTGTCAAGTCGTGAGCGTGTCGAGGTGGATCGATATTGGCCTGGCTCGCGATTCGCCGTACGCGATGACGGAAACCCCATGGTCGTCTCTCGAAGGGGTGACCTTTACGAGGCCACGGATGGAATACTCCGGCGATGGAAGCCGCCCGGCTACGAGGAAGCTCTTGCCCGAGTCGCTGGAGAAGAAGAGTTCGGGCCGACCGATATCAGGAGTGATGGCAAAGGTGGGCTAATCTTGCTCGGCTCCCGGGGGGTCATCCGGTTGCCCCGAGACGGCAGGGCTGTAGAGGCGTCGTTGGCAACTCGGAAAGGCGAGAAGAGTCCATATGTCGTTGCTGTCCCCTACAACAATGACTCATTGTTGTTGCTGGGGGAGCCGGTGGGAGTGGATAGAAGGCCGGCTTCGGCCTTGCTGAAGCGTGATGGGACGGTTGAGTCTCTGGCGTGGGGGCGGCCGAGAGTCCTGTGTGAAGATTTCGATGGCTCTATGACCGCCATCGCGGCAGCCAGCCCAGGTGGAGCGGCCCGGCGACCGGACGGGAGCATCGTGATCAGTGATAAGTTCTGCGGTCGTGTCCTAGCCTTCCGGGCACCTGGAATGTCCTGACCATCGATCACTCTGGCGGGATGTTGTCGTTTGCGGCACCCTGCGTCTGATGGATGATGCTTCGACCGGTGATCACTTCTTCTGTGTCCTCGCCGCCGCTGAAGTAATGCCTTCTGATGGTGTCGATGACGGCCGCTTGTTCTTCGGGGGAGAGAGTGGGTTTGCGTAGGAGGGACGCTAGTTCCTTGTCCTCGATCTTGCCGTCGCGGCTGAGGTAGTAGCCGCGGGCCAGGTCTATGTAGAGCTGGTCGGAATAGGTTTCGTGCTTGCTCTTGATCTGGGCGACGTTCTTCTCGAAGTCCGAGTGCTTGATCTTGTCGAGGAGCGGGGTCGTGCCGATCTCGAAGGCTTCGGAGGCGCCGACATTGCCGGCGGGAGTGGCGCCGATGATTCCGGCTGCCACGTCGCGGAGCAGGGCGATCTGTTTCTGGGCGTCCTCGTACTGCTTCTTGGTGAGCTCCTCGTTGCTGATGCGTTCCTTGCCGTAGGCGGCGATGAGGTTGCCTTCGAGGCGTCCGGCCCGGACGACGGCGTCGCCGATGATGCGGTCCTCCAGGCCCCAGGCGTAGAGGCGCTGGCGGTAGAGCTGGGTGTCGGAGACGAGCTGGGCCCAGGACTTGTCGTCGATCGCGAGCGTCCGCAGGAAGTCCTGCATGGCCTTTCCGCCGATGTCCACGTACGTGGTCTTGGTGACGGGGTCGACGTTGGGCCGGTTCGTGCCGCTCGTGGTGCGGTCGGCGTCGGCGATGGCCGGGATGTACATGCGGGTCATGTGGAGGAGGCCGTCGCGCAGGCCGGGGCCGAGTTCGGCGAAGTGGTTCTCGCCGTTGTGCGGGAGCCAGCCGAGGGCTCGGCCGTCGGACGCGAGGGGGTTGTAGTCGGCGACCTTGCCCTTGTCGAGCGCCTTGTGAAGCATGGTGCGGCCGACGTCGTTCCACCAGGCGACCGTGGTCATGAAGTTCGCCGCGTTCTGGGCGGCCTTCACCTCGTGGCCCTTTTCGGGTGTCGTGGCCAGCTTGATGACCTGGCCTGCCGCTTTACCCTGGTCCATCCAGTCGGGGGCTACCAGGAGGGCGCCGTAGGTGTGGCCCGTGCCTCGGGTGAGCCAGGTCAGCTTGTCGGCCTTGGCGGCGTCCTTGATGGTGAACGCGGTGCCGAGATGGGTCGCGGCCAGTTCGCGGGCGGCGGTGCGGTCGTTCTGGGACGCGATGCGGCCCAGGACGTTGAGGGCGGGATCGTAGCCGCGCAGCTTCGCGGGGCCGGGATCCCCGACCTGCTGCTGGAAGCCCCAGTCGTGCCACCACGGACGGTGCTGCTGGTTGGCCACGGACGTGACGCCCGACCCCGGCAGGCCGGTGTTGCTCCTGATCTCATAGGACGGGTACTTCTGCCGCCAGCGCAGGGCGGCCTTGGCCAGGTCCAGGAGGACGGCCGAGCCCCATTTGACGTCCGGGGCGCTGAGACCGACGAGCAGGGCTTGCCCGGGCATGTCGGAGCCGGTGGGGCCCAGCGCGCGGGTGACGGTGGCCTGGTTCTCCTTCTTGCGGGAGAGGGCGGCGAGGGCGGTGCCCATGTCGCCGATCACCTTCTTGTCGGCCGCGGTGACCCCCTCGCCTCCGCTGCGCCTGTGGAGGTGGTGGGCGAGCTTGCCGACCGAACCCGGGGGGACGTTGCCGAAGAAGGCGCCAAGGTACGCCTGGTTCTTGTGGTTCTCCCGCAGGGACGCGGCGATGTCGGCGAGGAGGCCGGAACTCGTGGCGTCGGGATGGGTGAGGTGCCTTCCAAAGACCGTCGCCTGGAGGCGGCCTAGTTCGGCCATCTCCTTGGGGCCGAGGCGTTCCTGATCTGGGATTCGTGTCATGCCGCCGTTGAGGACCCACGCGGGGTTGGTCTGGTTCTCGGCGAGCGCGTACCGGAGTCGGGTACGCATGCGGACCGCCTGCTCGTGGCACCAGTTGCCCGTGCGCTCGCACTGGATCGTGCCGCCCGCACCCGGGCCTGCCGCCCGCAGCAGGGAACGTATGCGGCCGCCGTGGCGGGGCAGGCCGTCGGCGGCGCGTTTCAGAGCCGTTTCGAGGCGTTCCAGGCCGGTGACCGAAACGGAGGCGAGTCCCGGCGGGCTCTGCGCGGGGGCGACGCGTGGGATGTCCGGTGGGTCCAGCACCATCGGGGCGCGGTTCCGTTCGGAGACGGTGCGCAGGATCTCCACCATCATCCGTCCGAGGGACCGGTTGTGGCCCTGGAGGTCGGTGGTGAACGCGCCGGCGGACCCGCCCTGCCAGACCTGGGGGCCCATCAGCCGGGTCACCTCGGTCATGAGGCCGGCGATCCCCCGGAGTTCCGCCTGGACGGCCTGCGCGTCCACCTTCGTGTCGGCCACCCCGCCGCCCCTTCCGCCCGTAGCGGCCAGAAATAGCGCACTTGACCAACATCGTCAATGACGTGAGATCGGCGGGTGATGGCGTTGTTATGGCCAGCCACGGGTTAAAGTGGACAAAAGCCGATAATGGGGCAGGTGCTATTCGCGGGAGAGGGAGCGGGTGGCGCCGGCGGCCACCGTCAGGCCGAGGATGAAACCCGAGACGACCAGGAAGTTCGCGATCCACTGGTAGACGCCGGCCGGTGCGAAGACCCGCTCCTGGCCCAGGTCGCCGATCGGCAGCAGCAGGTCGAGGGAGTAGATGAACGGGTTGAAGTGCGGATGGTCGTCGTCGTTGAGGATCGCGGGCTTGTGCATGGAGAACACGATCGTCCCGAAGGCGAGCAGGCCCAGCAGCCAGCTCGCGGCGCGGAACGGGCGGTAGCCGTAGCCCACCAGGACGTCCTGCAACCAGCCGATGGTCTTGCGGGACGGACCCTGCGTCTTCCGCCGGTCGCGGGCCTTGGCCAGCAGGACCGAGCGGCCGTCGGCGTCCAGCCCCAGGGCCCGGTAGGTGTGCGCCAGCCGCTCGTACGGCTGCGGCTGGTAGCCGTCGGTGTCGCGGCGCAGCCAGTCCAGCCGGTCGCGGGCCGACAGCGGCGGGTCGAGGTTCTCGTACTGCAGGCCGTCCAGCTGCAGCCGCTCCGGCCAGGTCGCCCGGTCGTCGCGCAGCAGGCTGATCCGGGCGTAGGAGAGATCGGCCACACCCTTCACCTGCTCGGCCGGGCGCAGCAGCACCTCCTCGGCCTGGAGCCGCTGCAGGCTCAGCGCCGTGCCCGACGGGTGGTTCAGGTACGCCCCGCGCAGGCTCAGCTGCCCTGTGATCCGCGCCCCCGCGAAACTCACGCCTCCGTCGGCCCGGAACCCGTCGGAGCAGTAGACGTCGGTCTCCACCGCCAGGTCGTCGGCGTTCAGCGCGATGCTCTCCGGGTTGGACAGCTGCGCCCCCACGAACGACAGGTAGCCCCCGACCCGGGCGCCGCGCAGCCGGATCGAGCCCTGCGCCGAGAAACCCCCGTCACAGAAGACGTTGGCGGCCACGTCCAGGCGGCTGGCGTACAGCGCGGCACCCCCCGGGTTGAGCAGCCGCGCCTCCCGGAAGATCAGCTGCCCGCCCACCCGGGCGCCCGGCAGCCGCACCTCGCCGTTGGCCGTGAACCCCTGGTCGCAGTACACGTTGGCGTCCACGGTCAGCCGGTCGGCCAGCAGCGCGTCACCGCCCGGGTTGTTCAGGTGGACGCCCGACATGTTGAGGATGCCGGCGATGTGCGCGCCGTCCAGCCACAGGCCCCCCGCGATGCGGCTGCCCTCCAACCACAGATGGCCGTCCACCCGGGTGCCCGAGGCCACCAGCCCCGGCAGCCGGCACCGCATCATGTGGACGCTGTTCATCTCCGCCCAGTACAGGTGCGGCGCCTCGTCGAACGAGCACCCCGTCAGCGCCAGCGGCACCGTCACGCGCGCGTGCCCCAGGTTCAGCGACCCGATGATCCGCGCCCCGGTCAGCCGGACCGCCGCCACATGCCCCGACTCCGCCTCCAGCGCACCCGCCAGCAGCGCCACCAGCACCTCGGCCCGCACCAGCCGCTCCGGCCCCCACCGGTCGGAGTACGACGGATCGTTCAGCGCGGGGTCGGCACTGGACAGGTCGACGGATTCACCGCGCGGGAACGCCTCCCACAGGCGGCGCTCCGCGAGGGACAGCTCATCGATGTTCATCGGCTCGACTCCGGGTGCTGGTGATCCTGCTCCGGCCATGGTGCCGTACGCTTCTGACGGAAATGAAACCGCAGATCAGTAAGGGAGCGGTCGTGGCGCGCGTGGTCGTGGACGTCATGCTGAAGCCCGAGATCCTCGATCCGCAGGGGCAGGCGATCGCCCGCAAACTGCCGCAGATGGGGTTCGAGGGGATCGGCGCCGTCCGGCAGGGCAAGCGGTTCGAGCTCGAGCTCGACGGGGCGGCGGACGAGGAGGCCCTGGACCGGGTCCGCAGGATCGCCGAGACGCTGCTGGCGAACCCGGTGATCGAGAACTTCGAGGTGCGCGTTCTCTGAACCCGGCGGGCGCCGTCCGGACCGCGGACGGCGCGCCGGCCGTACGGTTCGTCCCGGTTCTTCCCCCCGGACCGTTCCGGAAAAGCATTCCGAACGGTATGGGAAACGGCACCGGAAAGTGTCGGCGCCGGCTCGGCGCAACAGATCCAGACCCTTTTCCAGAACGCCCTCCAGAATGTGCGCCGGCCGCCCCGCCGCGTCCCTCGGGCCCCGCCCCGGGGGCCCTGCCGCACCGGGCTCCGGCGGGACCGCCACCCACTGTTCACGCAAAAGACCCGGCGGTCCAACGATTACGGAAGATACCGCCGGGGAAGCCTTAGCTGCGTCGAGTACGTCGAACGCGCTCGGGGGGACCGGGCCTGACCAGGGGCGCGGCAAGAGCACGAGGTGACCGGTGGACATGAAGTTCTCGCTCGCGCTACCGCGCGAGGCGCTGAGCATCCCGGTGATCCGGCGCGTGCTCGGAGACGCGCTGCGCGGCCTCGGGGTCGCCGAGGACTGCGTCGGCGACATCGTCGTGGCCGCCTCCGAGGCATGCACCAACGCCGTCCTGCACGCCCGCGCCACCGGCGATTTCCACGTCGCGGGACGGGTCGACGACGACATCTGCCGGTTGCAGATCACGGACGGGGGACGCGGGCCGCGGAAAGTGCCGCCGCCCGCCCCCGAAGAGGGCGATTTGGCCGAATCGGGCCGCGGTATTAGGATCATGCGGGCGCTGGTGGACGATTTGAGCATTGACTCCGCGCCCGAGCAGGGCACCGTCGTCCAGATGCGAAAGCGCCTGACCTGGCGCGACGAGGCCCT
This sequence comes from Actinomadura rugatobispora, assembly GCF_042656285.1. Classification (GTDB taxonomy): domain Bacteria; phylum Actinomycetota; class Actinomycetes; order Streptosporangiales; family Streptosporangiaceae; genus Spirillospora; species Spirillospora rugatobispora. The sequence goes on from NZ_JBHSON010000053.1 coordinate 33,874, forward strand.
GATCCGGCGCCTCGACCGCAGCCTCATGCACAGCGCCGGGTAGATTGGGACCCGCGCGGGGGGATCGCGCCGCTCATCGATGAACGGCACCGCCGCCGCTTCCCGGCGGCGACGTCCGGCGGAAGAACCGCCCAGTCCCGGCCGCCCTCATTTCGGAGGAACAGAAGAGATGGACGCTGCCCGGGTCGGGATCATCACCTTCCCCGGTTCGCTCGACGACCGCGACGCCGCGCGGGCCGTCCGGCTCGCCGGAGCCGAGCCGGTCGCGCTCTGGCACGCCGAGCACGACCTGCGCGGAGTCGACGCGGTGGTGCTGCCCGGGGGGTTCTCCTACGGGGACTACCTGCGGGCCGGCGCGATCGCCCGGTTCGCGCCGCTGATGGAGGAGCTGGTCGCCGCGGCCGGCGCCGGACTGCCGGTGCTGGGGATCTGCAACGGGTTCCAGGTGCTGTGCGAGTCGCACCTGCTGCCCGGCGCGCTGCTGCCCAACGCCGGCCTGCACTTCGTGTGCCGCGACCAGCGGCTGCGCGTCGACAACGCGACCACGGCGTGGACGGCCGACTACAGCGAGGGCCAGGAACTGGTCGTCCCGATCAAGAACCGGGACGGCCGCTTCACCGCCGACCCCGAGACCCTCGCCGAACTCGCCGAGAGCGGCCGGATCGTGGCGCGCTACCTCGACCTCAACCCCAACGGCTCCCTCGACGACATCGCGGGGATCTGCAACGAGGCCGGCAACGTGGTCGGCCTGATGCCCCACCCCGAGCACGCCGTGGAGTCCCTCACCGGCCCGTCCACCGACGGGCTCGGCTTCTTCACCTCGATCGTCAAGAGACTGGTCAACGCATGAGCGAGCAGCCGCCCACCTCCTCAGGCCGCCCGGACGCCCCCGCGTCCGGTGATCACGACGAGCCGAGCCTGGAGTGGCTCGCGGGCCTGAAGTCCGACGCCGACGACCCGGAGCTCCAGCCGGTCGACCGCTCGGTGGCCCAGGCCTACGAGGCCGTCGCGGAGGAAGGCGCCCGCGAGGCCGCCGCCTCCACCGGCCCGCAGCCCGTCGTGTCCGACACGGGCCCCCAGCCCGCCGTTTCCGGTGACACCGGCCCCCAGCCGGCCGTTTCCGGTGACACCGGCCCCCAGCCGGCCGTTTCCGGTGACACGGGCCCGCAGCCCGCGATCTCCGGTGGCACCGGCCCGCAGCCGGCCGTCTCCGGCGACACCGGCCCGCAGCCGGCCGTTTCCGGTGACACGGGCCCGCAGCCCGCGGTCTCCGGCGACACGGGCCCGCAGCCCGCCGTCTCCGGCGACACGGGTCCGCAGCCCGCCGTCCCCGCGGCATCGGAGGGCGCCGAGAGCGCCGCCCCCGCCGAGGACGCCGACCCCGCCGAGACCCGCGCGGACGACGGCGACCGGGAGCCCGAGCAGACCGCTCCCGAGCCGCTCGCCGCCCCGGTCGCCGCCGAGGCGCCCGCACCGGCGACCGCCGCGGAGATCCTCGAGCGGCTCGGCGACGCCGGGCTCCCCGGGGCATCGGAGGAGGACCGCGCCCCCGCCGATCCGGCGGTCACGGCCCCTGAGGCCCCGGCGGCGGAGTCCGGGCGGCAGGACGAGCCCGCCGAGCAGCCCGCCCCCGCCCCCGGCGTTCCCACGACCGAGACCGGCCCGCCGCTCGTCGTGTCGGACACCGGGCCCCAGCGGGCCGTGTCCGACACCGGGCCCCAGTCGGCGGTGTCGCAGACCGGCCCCCAGCCCGTCGTCTCTCAGACGGGCCCTCAGCCCGCCGTGCGGCGTCCCGAGGCCCCGACCGACACCGTCGCGATCGCCGCCTCCACCCCCGACCGCCCGCTCCCGTACGCCGAGCTGGGCATGAAGGAGGAGGAGTACCGGCGGGTCCGCGACATCCTGGGCCGCCGTCCCACCTCGGCCGAGCTGGCGATCTACTCGGTGATGTGGAGCGAGCACTGCTCGTACAAGAGTTCCAAGGTGCACCTGCGGCAGTTCGGCGACAAGGCGCCGCAGACCGACGCGCTGCTGGTCGGGATGGGCGAGAACGCCGGCGTCGTCGACGTGGGCCAGGGCTGGGCGGTCACCTTCAAGGTGGAGTCGCACAACCACCCCTCCTACGTCGAGCCGTACCAGGGCGCGGCGACCGGGGTCGGCGGGATCGTGCGCGACATCATGTCGATGGGCGCGCGGCCGATCGCGGTGATGGACTCGCTGCGGTTCGGCCCGGCCGACGCCCCCGACACCCAGCGGGTGCTGCCGGGCGTGGTGGCCGGGGTCGGCGGGTACGGCAACTCGCTCGGCCTGCCCAACATCGGCGGTGAGACCGTCTTCGACGAGTGCTACGCGCAGAACCCCCTCGTCAACGCGCTGTGCGTGGGCGTGATGAAGCACGAGGACATCAAGCGGGCGGTGGCGCCCGGCCCGGGCAACCGGGTGATCCTGTTCGGTGCCGGCACCGGCCCGGACGGCATCGGCGGCGCCTCGGTGCTGGCGTCGGCGACCTTCGACGAGGAGTCGCAGGCCAAGCGGCCCAGCGTGCAGGTCGGCGACCCGTTCATGGAGAAGCTGCTGATCGAGTGCTGCCTGGAGCTGTTCCGCGAGGACCTCGTCGTGGGCATCCAGGACCTCGGCGCGGCCGGGGTGTCGTGCGCGACCACCGAGCTGGCCGCGGCCGGCACCGGCGGCATGCACGTCGAGCTCGACTCCGTCCCGCTGCGCGACGCGACGCTGCGCCCTGAGGAGATCCTCATGAGCGAGTCGCAGGAGCGCATGATGGCGGTGGTCGAGCCGGGCAAGGTCGACCGCTTCCTGGAGATCTGCGCCAGGTGGGAGATCCCGGCGACCACGATCGGCGCGGTCACCGACACCGGCCGCCTGGTCATGACCTGGCGCGGCGAGACGATCGTCGACATCCCGCCGACCACCGCCGCCGACGAGGGCCCGGTCTACCAGCGGCCCTACGAGCCCCCGGCCGACCTGGGCTCCCTCCAGTCCGACACCCCGGGGCGGCTGACCCGGCCGTCCAACGCCGACGAGATCCGCCGCACCGTCCTGTGGTTGGCCGGCTCGCCCAACCTGGCGAGCAAGACCTGGGTGACCTCGCAGTACGACCGGTACGTCCTGGGCAACACGGTCATGGCCATGCCCGAGGACGCGGGCGTGGTGCGGATCGACGACGAGTCCGGCCTGGGCATCGCGCTCTCCCTGGACGGCAACGGCCGCTACACCCGGCTCGACCCGTACGCGGGCGCGCAGCTCGCGCTGTCGGAGGCGTTCCGCAACGTGGCCGCCACCGGCGCCCGCCCCCTCGCGGTCACCAACTGCCTGAACTTCGGCTCCCCCGAGGACCCGGGCGTGATGTGGCAGTTCGCCCGCGCGGTCGAGGGCCTGGCCGACGCCTGCCAGTACCTGGGCGTCCCGGTCACCGGCGGCAACGTCAGCTTCTACAACCAGACCGGCAGCACGCCGATCAACCCGACGCCGGTCATCGGCGTGCTGGGCGTCCACGACGACGTGCGCCGCCACGTGAACATGTCGTTCACCTCCGACGGCGCCACCCTCGCCCTCCTGGGCGAGACCCGCGAGGAGTTCGGCGGCTCCGAATGGGCGCACGTGGTCTACGGCCACCTGGGCGGCCTGCCGCCCCTGGTCGACCTGGCCGCCGAGCGCGCCCTGGCCTCGGTCCTGGTCAACGCGGCCCGCGAGGGCCTGCTGACGGCCGCGCACGACGTGTCCGACGGCGGGCTGTCGCAGGCGCTGGTGGAGTCCTGCCTGCGCGGCGGCCTCGGCGCCAAGATCACCCTGCGCGGGGACGCGTTCGTCTCGCTGTTCAGCGAGTCGGTCGCCCGCACCGTGGTCGCCATCCGTCCCGGCGGCGAGGGCCGCATCGTCCAGCTGTGCGAGGCCGCGGGCGTCCCGGTCTCCCAGCTCGGCGTCATCGGCGGCGACTCCCTGGACATCTCCACCCTCGGCTCCGACGGCGAGGCCCAGGAGCTGTTCTCCATTCCGCTCGTGGAACTCCGCGACGCCCACGAGCGCACCCTCCCCAGCTACGCCGGCTGACCGCCGCCGAACGGGCGCCCACCCCGGGCGCCCGTTCGGTCTTTCCAGGCCGCGTCTTCCACGCCGCCCCTTGTCGCGGCGGCCACCACTAGGGATGATCTCCGCAGGGGGTCGTCATGTGGGCCGGTCTGCAGATCGCATTGATAGGCGTGGTCGGGGTGGCGGCGACCTCCTGGGCGCTGTGGTCCCTGCGCGGATCCACGCACCGCAGGCAGGTCAAAGAGGCTCTGCTCCCGCTCATCGGCGGGCTGTGGTTCCTCTTCTGCTTCGCCGCGGTCGTCGTCTTCGACATGCCCTTCACACCGGCGCCGCTCTCATTCTTCCTCTTCATCGCGCTGGTCTGGCTCGTGCGGAAGACGTGGCGGTCCCTGAAGCAGAGGCTGAGCGCCTAGCGAACCGGAGGGGACGAACATGGCCAGGACCCATCATTACGAACTCGATGTCACCTGGACGGGCGACCGCGGCACCGGTACCAGCGGTTATCGCGACTTCGACCGCGCCCACGAACTCACCGCGGACGGCAAACCGGTCATTCCGGCGTCCTCCGACCCCGCGCTCCGCGGCGACCCCGAGCGCTGGAACCCCGAGGAACTCCTGGTGGCCTCGCTGTCGCAGTGCCACATGCTGTGGTTCCTGCACCTGTGCGTCGGCGCCGGGGTGATCGTCACCGGGTACACCGACCGCCCGCACGGCACCATGGTCGAGACCCGCGACGGCGGCCACTTCGAGGAGGTCGTCCTGCGGCCGAAGGTCACCGTGGCCACCGCGGACCAGGCCGCGCTCACGCCCGAACTGCACGAACGCGCCCACCGGATGTGCTTCATCGCCAACTCGGTCAACTTCAAGGTCCGCCACGAACCCACCGTCGAGACAGCGACCGCCTGACGCCCCCGATCACGTGCCACCGAACCTCACGCCTCGGGGTGCATCAGCTGTTCGGCGAACCACTGCAGGCGCTCCGTGCTTATGCCGGTCCGCTGCTCGACGGCCAGCGGATGGTCGGTGGGCTCGAGCTCGATGGAGGGACGCCGGCCCACCGGTCGCGTGTGGACGTGGGTCTTCAGGTTCAGCGTGCTCTGGTCGTAGAGGAACAGTTCTGTGGCCAGCCATCCGAAGTAGGGCGGCTCGTTCTCACGGCCCGGGCTCTCCCACAGTTCGCTCATGCGGGCGAAGTTCTGCGGGCTGAGCGACACCCAGGCGGCCCAGGAGAAGACGTCCCCGCCGATGATGGGGATCTCGATCAGGCCCTTCACGAACAGGTGCTCTCCATTGATCACGCACTGGTCGGAGGTGAGTTCGCTGTCGGGGTGCGCGGCGATTTCCTCGGACCAGTACGCCGGCGCCTCGGAGGAGTAGTGCTGGGGCAACTCGTCGTGCTTCTCGCCGCAGCAGGAACGCACGAATCCGACATGGCTGGACATGCAGGGGAGCCTATTCGGTCGGGCCGCCGCCGGCCCGCGCTCACGACCGACTGATCGCGGAACCTGGCATCATCGCCGGATGACGCCCTCATGGACGATCCGGCACTTCTCCCAGGCGAATCCGAAGGGGCGGGACCAGGGTGACGTGCCCGCGCTGCTGCGGAGGGTCGCCGACTCCATCGAGGAACTGGGCCCGGTCAAGGTGCAGGACCTCATCCTGCACGAGGAGATCACCGAGGACGGGCCGTGGGTGAGCGCGACCGTCTACTTCCACCCCGCCGACCCCGCCGGGGCCTCCTAGCCGCGCGGGGTGCGGTCCCAGAGCCGGAGGCCCGCCGGAGGCGCGGTACTCGCTATCTTGTTCGCGGCGGCGGGGTCGTCCGCACGGTAAAGGGTGGGACCCGGGGTGCGGACTGGGCCATCTGCCTCGTCGCTTCGAGCTCCGGCGGCGCGCACCACGTGACCGCCGTTCGCCGGAGGGCCGGCCGGCGGCCGCGCGATGGTTAGCGTCTACCTGATAGATAAGCGGCCATCCCGCAACGACCGTCACGGGCGCGGAATGGGCTTCCCAGAGTCAGAGGCCCCCGCCGGAGGCGAATGAACCTGGGCTATGTGCCGAAGTTCTAGACTTCCGCGTCTATCCGACAGCGTTTCCTGCACGGCAGCGGCCTTCCCAGGCCCAAGCCCGGCCTGTCGGCGATCCAACCCGGCTCCGGCGACAACCTGGGCTGGCATCTGGATCAGCTTTCACACTTTGAAGGCATCCACGACCCCATCGACCCTGAACAAGAGGCACCCGTGCGCCAAGTGGTCATCGACACATCCGACCCCAGCACCCTGACCGTCTACGTCATGGCTTTCAACACCTGACACCATCGACTCGCACTGCACCATGGGTGCCGGGTGATGGCACAGCCTCCTAGAAAGCGGCGCGAGCGCCCAAGCGAGACGGCGAAATGATGGCCGATTCCTTTGACCCTGCCTTGGCGGGTCCCGGACGATAAGCCCGTCACGGCGCGGCTGGTCTTCACGACTCGTCAGCGCACGCCGATCAGCCGTACTGAGGCCTGGAAACCGGTCCTTGAGCGGGCCGGTGTGCCGTCGATGCGCGAGAACGGGTACCACGCGCTTCGCCGGCGTCCTACTCGAACGCGGCGTCGACATCCGGACGTACACGCACCTGATGCGCAAGGCGAGCGCATGACCTGCGCCCCCGGTCTAGAAGACCGAGATGTGGACGTGGTCGAAGTGGTTGGCGGTGGTGCCGCCGCGGTTCTCCATGCTGCGCCAGCCGGGGCTGCGCATGTCGTAGATGCGCTGGCGCCAGATCACGTACTTGATGCCGAGCCTGCTGGCGTTGGCGATGGCGTACGCGGCGGTCTGGTCGCCCTGGGCGCGGCCGTTGGCCGAGGGCATCGAGCCGCCCGTGCTGACCATGAAGTCGCAGGCCTGGCCGGTGGCGTGGTCCTGGGCGTCGACGCCGCCGCGGAAGCAGCCGATGGTGGGGAACGGTCCGAACTCGATGTCGATGCTGTTCTTGGCCTTGAGCATGCGGGGGGTGACCCCGCCCATGCCGACGCTGGGCGACTCCGGCTTGTACTTCTTGACCAGCGCCTTGATCCTGGCCTTCTCCTTGACCAGGTCGCGGATCTCCTTCTCGAGCTCCTTGATCTTCTGCTCGGCCTCGCGCTTGGACTTCTCCTGCTCGTTCACCAGCTTCTGGATCTGCTGCACCTGGGCGGACTGGTTCTGCGCCACGTGGCTGACCAGGCTGAGGTTGCTGAGCGCGTTGGAGGGGTCGTCGCTGGAGAGGACGTTGACCGAGGGATCGGCGCCGCCCGTCATGTACTGGTTGGCGGCGAGCTGGGCGACCAGGCCGCGGGCGGTCTGGAGGTCCTTGCTGAGCACCTTGGTCTTGTCCAGGGCCACCTTGACGCTGTACCGGGTGTCCTTCAGCTTCGCCAGGTCGCCGCCGTACGCCTTGTCGAGCTTCTCGATCTGGGCGTTCAGCTTGCGGATGCGGCCCGCGTCGCCGGGCTCGGCCTGAGCGGGGGGCGCGGTGCCCGCGGCGAGCGGCAGGGCACCGGCGAGCGCCGCGAGTGCCAAGGCGGGACGCCGTAGCCGGGCGGGCCAGCGGCGGGTGGAGTTGGGGGTCTCCTCCACGTCCTCTCCTCTCCTCGATCGCCTACCGGGTTAGCTGACGGATTCGGGCCGGGAGTCAGCCCTATCACCGCCCGCGGTCACGGGTGGTGAATTCACCCCGGCCGGTCTGGTCCGGGGGCGCGCCCCCGGACCTGATGGCTGTGGGTCCCCGGCTCCCGGGCGGGGTAGCGCCGCGGGACTCGGCGTGGCCGGCCGCCGCCCCGCCCGAAACGGGCGGCTCGGCGGCCGGATGCCAACGAACTGTAAGATCCTCGCCAAGATTAAACCCCAGCGGCACCTGGGATGGCTCGATGGCCGGGCCATCCTACGTGACCGGGCTCACAGACCCGCTTTGTAGAGGAGCCGGTTGGCGGTCCCGGACGGCAGCCGTCCGATCTTTCCCTTTGTTGAGTTGTCGTTCAGCCATTTCTGCACCTGCGGGAACGTGGCCCCGCGGTTGCCGGCCAGGTAGAGCGCCGCGACCCCGCTCACGTGCGGTGCAGCCATCGACGTGCCGGAGATCGTCGACTTGCCGCCGCCGGGCCAGGCCGAGGTGATCCCGTAGCCGGGCGCGAAGATGTCGACGCACGAGCCGTGGTTCGACCAGGTGGCCCGGTTGTCGTAGATCGTGGTCGCGCCGACCGACATCACCCAGCCCGCGCTGGACGGCGAGGTGTTGCAGGCGTTCTGGTTCTCGTTGCCCGCCGCCACCGAGACGAAGACGCCCGACTGCGACAGCTGCTGCACGGCCGTGTTGAGCGCCGCCGACTTGGGGCCGCCGATCGACAGGTTGGCCACGGCGGGCTTGGCGGCGTTCTGCTGCACCCACTGGACGGCCTGGACGATGGTCGACACCGAGCCGAAGCCGTCGGCGTCCAGCACCCGCAGGCCGCGCACGTTGACGTTCTTGGCCACGCCCCAGGTCTTGGCGCCGATGGTGCCGGCCACGTGCGTCCCGTGCCCGTTGTGGTCCCAGCCGTCGCCGTTGAACTCCGGCGCGACCCAGACCGTCTTGGCCCGGCCGCCGAACTCGGGGTGGCTGTGCGCCAGCCCGGTGTCGATCACGTAGGCGTTCACGCCGGTGCCGGTCGAGGTGTAGGTGTAGGACTTCGACAGCGGCAGGGGGCGCTCGTCGATGCGGTCCAGGCCCCAGGTGGGGTTGCTCTGCGTGGCGACGAGCTTGACGACCTGGTCGTGCTCGATCGCGGCCACCGCCGGGTCGCGGCGCAGCTTGTCCAGCTGCGCGGTGCTCAGCTTGGCGGCGAAGCCGTTCAGCACCCCGTCGAAGCGCTTGACGGAGGTGGCGCGGACCCGCTGGGCCGCCGAGGCGGTGGACGCCCCGGACTTCAGCGTGACGATGTACCGGCCCGGCAGCGGGGTGCCCCGCGCCGCGGTGACGGTGACCGGCTCACCCGCCCCGGGGGCTGCGGAGGCGGGCAGGACGCCGGCGGCGGTGACGCACGAGGCGGCCGCGCCGACGACGAGGACCCTTCGGTGGACAGTCCGCAAGAGTTCTCCTTCTCTCCGGCGGGACCGTACGCGGTGCCCGCGGGTGGCCGAGATGATCGATCGGCCCGGAGGTACCTTAATGGATCTCCTGCGAAAAGAGCCCTTAAATCACGCTTAAATCGGCATTCCGGCCGGAGGTGGCACGGGTCAGCCGCGGGTGAGCTTTCCCTGGTATCCGAGCTGCGGCTGGCCGGGCGTGCTCCAGGCGTACTGGAGGGTGCCGTCCGGCTGCCGGCTGACCTGCACGGTGCCGTTCGTGCACGGCTTCGGAATGGCCAGCGCCATGGTGAGCTGCCGGTTCGTCCCCTCGGTGAGGGTGAGCGTCCCGGTGCAGTGGCTCCGCGGGTACACGGCCTTGGCGGTCTTCTCGCCCGCCGTGAACGTCACCTCGATCGGGAACGAGGCGCCCCGGGAGGGATTGACCGCTGTGCCCTTCCACGTTCCGGAGAACCCGTCGGGGACGGCGCTCACCGGACGGTCGTCGGGCGGCGCGGCCCCGGGTCCGGGCGAGCCGCCGGCGTCGTCCCGCCACTGCGGCAGCAGCACCAGCGCGATGATCGCGACGCCGACCAGCACCCCGATCGTCAGCGAGAGCGCCACGCCGAGCAGGTGGTTGCCGGGGCGCAGCCGGGTCAGCCGGTCCAGGGCGCCGGGGACGCCGCGGCGCGGCTCCTCGGGCGGCAGCGACAGGACCGCCGTGGAGTTCCGCTCGTCCTCGTCGCGGGAGGCGCCCATGCCGGGGATGAGGTGCGGCGTCGGCTCGGTCCGGTCGGCCGGATCCGCCTGGGCGGGCGGCTGCGGCCGCGGGTGGACGGACGGGATGGCCTGCGTGGCGGCGTCCTCGTGCACCGGCGCGTTCGCGGGCGGGACGGCGGCGCTCTGCAACGGCAGCGGGAAGTCCACGCGGGTGAGTTCGGCGGGCTCCTCCGGCGGCCACGGGTCCCCGCTGGACGACCCGTCCCCGCCCGTTTGCGCTCCCTGCCCGAACGACGCCGGCGCGGTGCTCGACGGCCGCTCCGGCGGCTGAGGCGGGGGCGGCGCGGCCGGTGGGGCGGCGGGGGCGGCGGGGGCGGTCTGCGGTTGCGGTTGCGGGGGTGTGGTGCCGCGTGCCAGCGCCCGTCCCTCGGCGACCAGGCCCTCCGGCATCCGCTCGGCCAGCGGGCCGGACTCGTCCAGCAGCCGTTCGAGGAGCCCGGCCGGGGTCGGGCGCCCGGCGGGGTCCTTGGCCAGGGCTTCGGCGACGATGCCCCGCAGGTATTCCGGGAACGCGCTCAGGTCCGGGTCGTCGTACATGATCCGCTGCATGACCTCGGTGGGCGCGTCGTCCCCGAACGGCGGGCGCGCGGTCACCGCGTACAGCAGCGTGGCGCCCCAGGCGAACACGTCGGCGGCCGGGCCGATGTCGATGCCGCTGAGCTGTTCGGGCGCCTTGTAGGACGGGTCGTCGGAGACCCGGCCGTTGGGGGCGGCGTCCACCGCGTCCAGCGCGGGCGTGACGGCCACGTCGCTCACGCGGGGTCCGTCCCGGCCGAGCAGGACGTTGGCGGGCTTGAAGTCGTGGTGCACCGCGCCGGCGCGGTGGATGGCGGCCAGCGCGACCGCGGTGCCGACCGCGAGCCGCTCGGCCACGGCGTCGCCGCGCGGGCCCTCCTCGGCCACCAGCTGGAGCAGGGAGGGGCCGTCGACCCACTCGCTCACCACGTACGGCCGGCCGCCCTCGACGTCGGCGTCCAGGATCCCGGCCACGCAGAAGCCGGAGACCTTGCGGGCGGCGGCGAACGACCCGGCGAACCGGTCGCGGGCGGCGGGCTCGCCGCTCAGCCGCAGGTGGAGCAGCTTGATCGCGACCTTCCGGCCGGAGCGGTCCCGGCCCAGGAAGACGGCGCCGTGCTCGCCGACGCCGAGCCGGCCGGTGATCTCGTACTCGCCGAGTCCGCGAGGGTCACCGGGCTGCAGGGGCAGCGCCTCGGCCATCTACACAACCTCCGTGTCATCCCGCCGGGGATCCCTCCCCGGCCGGCCCCCCGAAACCGTCCTCGCCCCCGGCCGGCGCGGTCCCTTTCTACCGGCTGCGCGAGCGTGCCGATGCCGTGGCGGCCGTACCGTGACCGTCGCGGCGGCAGTACCGTGACCGGCGGATGCCGGGCGGTGACCGGCGGGAGCCGGGCCGTGACGGACAGGAGCGCCCGGGAGCGGTCTCCCGGGGGTTCGGCCACGCCGCCGCACCGGGGGGAACGGTAGCGTCGGTGCCGATGTCGCGAACACCTCTCTCCCGTGCCGTGCTGGACGAGCAGCGCGGCGCGCTCGGCCTGCCGCCGCACGCCGGGTCCGACGAGCCCGCGGACCTGCGCAGGTCCGCGCTGGAGGCCGTGCTGGCCGCCCGCGACGCGGGCGCCGAGCCGGCCCGGCCGGTCCTGAGGGGGGCCGTGCGCTTCCTGCTGGACCGGCTCGCCGAACTCTCGCCGGGACGGTCGGTGGAGGTCCGGGTGCCCCCGTACGCCGCCGTGCAATGCATCGACGGGCCGCACCATACCCGTGGAACCCCCCCAAACGTGGTCGAGATGGACGCACCCACCTGGATCGCCCTGGCCACCGGCCGCCTGACCTGGGACGAGGCCCTCAAGTCCGGGCGCATCCGCGCCAGCGGCGCCCGCGCGGACCTCTCCGGCCACCTCCCGCTGCCGCCCGCCGCCTGAGGGGTTGTCCCGGCGGCCCGGCGCTGCCAGCGTGGACGGCGGACCCACGACCGCTCCGGGGGACGGCACGGAGAGGCGATGCCATGCTCATCGCACGCTGGATCTTCGACATCGACACCATCGACGGCCGGAGCGCGGCCGACGTCCAGGGCGCCGCGCCCGCCGTCGTGCTGGACGAGTCGGTCCGGGTCGTCCCGGGCCGGGACGGCGAGGCGCTGGCGTTCGACGGGCGCGCGCAGGCCGTGATCCCCGCCGCGCCGCAGCTCGTTCTCAGCCAGGTGTTCGGGTTCGCGCTGGCCTTTTTCGTGAACGTGACCGCGCCCCCGGACGGCGAGTGGCGCGGCCTGCTCTACAAGCCGGTGGGCGAGAACGACGCCCGCGGCGTCGGCATGTGGCTCTACCCGGACGCGATGCGGGTCCGCGGGCAGGTGTTCACCGCCAAGGGCCCCGACTACGTCGACAGCCGCACGTCCCTGCGGGTGGGTGAGTGGACGCATGTGGCGTTCGTCGCGGACGCCGACGGCATGTACCTCTACATTGACGGGCGGCTCGACGTGGGCGTCCCGCTGGAGCACGAGGTGGTGCCGCCGTACGGGCCGATCTACCTGGGCGGCCAGCCCGACCGCCCCGGCTTCACGGGACTGCTCGACGATCTGCGGGTGTACGCCTCGGCGCTGGACGCCGGCACCGTCCAGGCCCTGGCCCGCCCCCCGTCCTGACCTTCTACGGGGCCGCGGGATCGGTCGCGGCCCGGGTGAAGGGGAACTCCCGCTCCACACAGCGCTGGCGGGCCGCGTCGTCGGGGTACCGGGCCGGATTCCCGCACCCCGCCACCTTGATCACCAGCCAGGCGGTCAGGCCGAGCGTCGCCACCGACGCCGCGATCCCGACCACCGCCATCACGATCACGCCCCGGCGTCCCGGCGCCCCAGGGCCGGTCGCGGGCGGCGGCCACGCGTCCGGCGGCGCCCACGCGGCGGACGCCCTGGACCGGGCCTGGACCAGGGCGATGATCCCCACCACCAGCCCCGCCAGCGCCAGCAGGATCCCCAGCCCGCAGATCAGCAGCGTCGGCACGGACAGCAGCCCGAGCACGAGCGAGGTCACCGCCGGGCCCCTGCCGCGCGGCTTCGGAGGCGGTCCCTGCCGCGGCGGCGGTGGCGGGTAGGGCCGGCTCCCCGGCGTCGTCATGCGCGCTCCCGTGATCTCCCGTCGTGGACGTCCGCGTCCCCGCGGCGGACGTCCGGGTCAAGGGTGGCGCGCCCGGTCGCCGCGGCCCCGTACCGCCGGGTAAAGGTCCTTCCAGGAGATCCGCCGATCGGAGCAGGTGAGGCGGGCATCTAGACTGGCGGGCGTGCCTCTCGGTGATGGACGTTTGAGCCACGACATCGATCCCTCTGACCGCCCCCCACAGGACGCCTGCGGGGTGTTCGGCGTCTGGGTGCCGCCTGCCGAGGCGGGCCGCGCCGAAGTGAGCAAGCTCACCTACTACGGCCTGTACGCGCTGCAGCACCGCGGCCAGGAGTCCGCGGGCATCGCCGTCAGCGACGGCTCCCGCATCGTCGTCTTCAAGGACATGGGCCTGGTCGCCCAGGTCTTCGACGAATCCGTGCTGAACACGCTGCGCGGCCACCTGGCCGTCGGCCACTGCCGCTACTCCACGACCGGCTCCCCGACCTGGGAGAACGCCCAGCCCACGTTCCGCTCGACCGACGCGGGCGGGCTGGCCCTCACCCACAACGGCAACCTGATCAACACCCCCGACCTGGCCGCCCGGCTCGACCCCGGGGTGCTGACCGCCAGCACCGACACCGAGGTCCTGACCGCGCTGCTGGCCACCCACCCCGGCGGCGACCCGATGGCGGCCGCCCGCGAGATCCTCCCGGTCGTGCGCGGCGCCTACTCCCTGGTCTTCATGAACGAGGGCACCCTGTACGCCGCCCGCGACCCCGAGGGCATCCGGCCGCTGGTGCTGGGCCGCTTCGAGGACGTCGGCTGGGTCGTCGCGTCCGAGACCGCCGCCCTCGACATCGTCGGCGCCCGGTTCGTCCGGGAGATCGAGCCCGGCGAGCTGATCGCGATCGACGGCGGCGGCGTCCGGTCCGAGCGGTTCGCCGAGCCGCGGCCCAAGGGCTGCCTGTTCGAGTACGTCTACCTGGCCCGTCCCGACACCACCATCGCGGGCCGCAGCGTCCAGGCGACCCGGGTCGAGGTGGGCCGGCGGCTGGCCCGCGAGCACCCGGTCGAGGCCGACCTGGTCATCCCGACGCCCGAGTCGGGCACCCCGGCCGCGATCGGCTACGCCGAGGCGTCCGGGATCCCCTACGGGCAGGGGCTGGTGAAGAACTCCTACGTCGGCCGCACGTTCATCCAGCCGTCCCAGACCATCCGCCAGCTCGGCATCCGCCTCAAGCTCAACCCGCTGCGCGAGGCGATCGAGGGGAAGCGGCTGATCGTGGTGGACGACTCGATCGTCCGCGGCAACACCCAGCGCGCCATCGTGGGGATGCTGCGGGACGCCGGGGCCGCCGAGGTCCATGTGCGGATCTCCAGCCCGCCGGTGGCCTGGCCGTGCTTCTACGGCATCGACTTCGCCAGCCGCGCCGAGCTGATCGCCGGGAACCTGTCGGTCGAGGAGATCCGCGACTCCCTCGGCGCCGACTCGCTCGGCTACATCTCGCTGGACGAGCTGATCGCCGCCTCCCAGATCCCCAAGGACAACCTGTGCCGGGCCTGCTTCGACGGGAAGTACCCGATCCCGGTCGACGAGGGCGCGCGGGGCAAGCACCTCCTGGAGCCGTCCAGAACGTGAACACCAAGGAAGGCAGGGGAACGGAACGGCGATGAGCACCTCCTACGAGGCGGCCGGGGTCGACATCGCGGCGGGCGAACGCGCCGTCGAGCTGATGAAGTCCAGGGTCGCCCGGGCCCGGCGGCCCGAGGTCGTGGACGACGCCAGCGGCTTCGCCGGCCTGTTCGACGCCTCCGCCCTGCTGCGCTACCGGCGCCCGCTGCTGGCGACGTCCACCGACGGCGTCGGCACCAAGGTCGACCTGGCCCGGCGGCTGGGGATCTACGACACCGTCGGCCACGACCTGGTCGGCATGGTGATCGACGATCTCGCGGTGTGCGGGGCCGAGCCGCTGTTCATGACCGACTACATCGCGTGCGGCAAGGTCGTCCCGGAGCGCATCGCCGACATCGTGGGCGGCATCGCCGACGCCTGCGCGCTGGCGGGCTGCGCCCTGGTCGGCGGCGAGACCGCCGAGCACCCCGGCCTCCTGGCGCCCGACGAGTTCGACCTCGCGGGCGCCGGGACGGGCGTCGTGGAGGCCGACGGGCTGCTGGGGCCGGGCCGCGTCCGGGCCGGGGACGCCGTCCTGGCGATGGCGTCCTCGGGCATCCACTCCAACGGGTACTCACTCGTCCGCCACATCCTCGCCACCACCGACCTGACCCTGGAGTCGCGGCCGGCGGAGCTGGGCCGTCCGCTCGGCGAGGAACTGCTCACCCCGACCCGCATCTACTCCCAGGACTGCCTGGCCCTCGCCCGGGCCGGCGGCGTGCACGCGTTCGCGCACATCACCGGCGGCGGGCTGGAGAGCAACCTGGCCCGTTCGCTGCCCGGCTCGCTCGACGCCGTCCTCGACCGCGCGTCGTGGACGGTGCCGCCGCTCTTCGAGGTGCTCCGCGCGTACGGGGACGTGGCCCGGGCCGACATGGACACGACGTTCAACATGGGCGTGGGCATGGCCGCCATCGTGGCCGCCGACGCCGCCGACGCGGCGCTGCGCCTGCTGGAGGAGCGCGGCGTGCCCGCCTGGCGGCTCGGCGAGATCGTCCCCGGTACCGGCACGGCCAGGTTCTCCTGACCCGGCCCCGAGCGCGTCGCTCGGGGCCGGGAACTCCGGCATGAGATCGGACGTCCCTGACATTGTGATCAGACGTCTGCCGCGGCCGTCGCGGCGCTGGGCCGGGCCGCTGCTCGTCCTGGCCGCGCTGGCCGCCTACGCCGTCACGGCCCCGATGGGCTGGGCGTACGCGGACACGGCCCGCTACCGACACACCGCGGCGGACGTGCCGCCGAGCCCGGTGGCGCTGGTGCTGGGCGCCGGGATCCGCGGCGACCAGCCGTCGATCTTCCTGGCCCGCCGCCTCGAACTGGCCAGAGATCTCTATCAGCGGGGCAAGGTCAAAGTCATTCTCGTGTCGGGCGACAACCGGGTCGCGGGCTACGACGAGCCGACCGTGATGCGCGACCACCTGGTCGCCGCCGGGGTCCCCGACCGCAAGATCGTCCGCGATTTCGCCGGCCTGGACACCTGGGACTCCTGCACCCGCGCCAAGCGGATCTTCGGGGTGCAGCGGCTCACCGTCGTGACCCAGGGCTTCCACCTGCCCCGCGCCGTCGCCCTCTGCCGCGCCGCCGGCCTGGACGCGCGAGGCGTCGGCGACCCCAGCCCCCGCACGATGCCCGGCACCACCATCGGCTACGGCCGCGAACCCCTCGCGATGCTCAAGGCGATGACCAGCCTCGCCACCCGCCCGGACCCGGCCCACCTGGGCCGCGCGGAACCCGGCGTCCACGACGCCCTGGCCGCCCGCTGACCGCCCTCCAGGGCGGAAAAAACGCCACCGCCCGCGCGTGAATCGGCGGGCGGTGGCGTGGTGGCCTGGCGATCAGCCGGAGGTGCCGTCCTTGCGATCCTCGGGGCCGTCGTCGGCGTAGTCGGCGTACTTCTCGGCGAGCTCGTCGTAAGCGTCGTAGTCGTCGCCGGCGGGGTCAGGGACTCCCAGTTCGCCTTTCAGGCGGTCGAGGTCCGTGTTGCCGCTCTGGTACTTGAGCTGGCGGGCAACCTTCACCTGCTTGGCCTTGGCTCGGCCGCGACCCATTGGCTCGACCCCCTCGATGGTCAGGGCTTTCGTGGGCCCATCAACGCGCGCGTGTACCACACGAACCGATGCCTGATGAGCCATGCGTCAGTCACGGATACAACCGTACCCGTTTTGCGCCCGGCTCGGTACATCGTCAGTCCGTGGCGGCATGCTCGTTGCGGAGAACACCAGTGTATCCGCTGCGCAAGGGTCTTCTCGCTCCGGACGACGCGCCACCAAACGGACGCCCGGCCGGGTCGGTCGAGGTCCGGACGCGTCGCGGGACCGGGACACACGCGGCCCGCGACGCGTCCGCGACGATCACAGCCAGATGCCGCGCAACCGTCCTATGTCGGACATCCGGCGCTCGGCGAGACGGTCCGCCGCCACCGCCGGAGGCACCCCCTCCTCCGCCGCCAGCGCGAAGATCCGCCGTGTGGTCTCGAAGATCTCGCCGGCCCGGGCCCGGGCCCGCTCGAAGTCGAACCCCCCGATCTCGTCGGCCACCTGGATCACGCCGCCGGAGTTGACCACGTAGTCGGGCGCGTACAGCACGTCGCGGTCGGCGAGCTGCTTCTCCACGCCCGGGTGGGCGAGCTGGTTGTTGGCGGCGCCGCACACGATCCTCGCCGTGAGCGTCAGGACGCTGTCGTCGTCCAGGGAGCCCCCCAGGGCACATGGGGCGTAGACGTCCAGATTCGCCCGTACGAGGGCGTCCTTGCCGTCGACCACCTCCACATCCGGGTGGCGGGCCCGGACGCGCTCCACGGCGGCCTCGCTCACGTCGCAGATGACGACGTCGGCGCCGTCCTCCCGCAGATGCTCCACGAGCCGGTGCCCGACCTTGCCGACCCCCTCGACCCCTACGCGCCGTCCCCGCAGCGTGGGAGCGCCCCAGACCGCCTCGGCCGCGGCCCGCATCCCCTGGAAGACGCCGAACGCGGTGAGGATGGAGGAGTCTCCGGCGCCGCCGTGCGCGCGCGTACGGCCCGTCACGAAGCGCGACTCGCGGGCCACGACGTCCATGTCCTCGCTGTAGGTGCCGACGTCGCACGCGGTGTAGTAGCGACCGTTCAGCGACTGCACGAACCGCCCGTAGGCACGCAGCAGCGCCTCGGTCTTGACGGTGGCGGGGTCACCGATGATGACCGCCTTCCCGCCGCCGTGGTCCAGGCCCGCCAGGGCGTTCTTGTACGCCATGCCGCGGGACAGGTTGAGCACGTCGGTCAGCGCCGCGTCCTCCGACCCGTACGGGTAGAAGCGGGTGCCGCCCAGAGCCGGGCCCAGCGCGGTGGAGTGGATCGCGATGATCGCGCGCAGGCCGCTGGCCTCGTCCTGGCAGAACACGACCTGTTCGTGGCTGCCGAAGCGGGATACGGGCTGGTCGGTGGGTCCTGTGCCCTTGTGGGGCGACCCGAAGACATTAGGCACGGTAGTGCCCTCCTCTCCGTCTGTAGATCAGCCTAGAGGAGGTAACACGGGGATCTCGGTGGCGCGGTGGTCCCTTTGCCCGCACCTTGGACATGTCACGATGCGGGTGTGCTTCCGTACGCCGCGTACCTACGCGTATACGAGCCGGTGACCGCCTTCCCCGAACCGGCCCGCACCCTCTGGACGGCCTACGCCGACTCCCGCAAGCGGCCCCGGCGCGTACACGCCCTCAGAGCGGAGCACCTCCAGGCCAGGCGCCGCCTCGTGGCGTCACCCCCTGTAGTCGCCCCCGAACGGGAGAGCGCGGACGCCTACGTACGCCGCTCCCACGACATGCTCTACATCTGCCCCTGGGAGACCCGCCTGCGCTCCTGGCACGCCTTCTCCCGCTTCAGGCAGGAGACCTCAGCCCTCATGGCCGCCTGCTACATGCCCCCCGACGTGATGCGGCGCGTGGAGGAGGAGTCCCGGCAGGGCACGTCCCGCCCGCACATCCTCTCCAGCACTTGGCACGTGCCACCGTCGTGGTTCGCCCTTTTCACCGCCGCCGAGCGCTGCCTGCTGCTGGGCGGCACCGCCGCCGAGCAACGCGGCCGCGGACCCGCGACGGCGGCCGCGACCCGTACCCTGATCTACGTCACCACCATGGCCGAGGCGCGGACCCGGGTGGAGGCCGCCCTCCCGTACGCCCCCGGCACGGGCCACCTGGAGACGGTCGCACGCTGGCTGGCCGCTTTCCACCCGCGCGCACTCGTCGAACTCGACTACGGGGGCCTGGTCCACCTGCTGGACGACGACTTCCTCCGCGCCGACGAGTCGGTCGCCGAGACGGGGGTGGCGCTCGCCGCGGCGGCCCGCGGCGAGGCCGAGCTCGCCACCGCGATGCGGCGGCGCCTGCGGGCCCGATGGCGCCACGTCAGGGCGCTGGAATCGGCGAACTGAACAAATTTCCCGAATCCGCGCGCGATACGACTATACGTATCGCTAGAATCACGCTGCGTGACTCGGTTGCCATGATGACGCACCGCTCCCGGTGGTCGCGGGGATGTTCCCACGCAACTCTCGCCAGGAGCTTGCTTGTCGCGTTGAGTGGTGGCAAGGTTACACGTTGTGATGTCATAGTGGCTCTTTCGGGCCATAGGGGACATCAGTGACCGCGCGAGGATCAATCGCAGGATCGCTGTCATCGGTCCACGGAGGAGAGGCCGCACACATGTCAGCACGTACGCCAGAGGCCGAGCCCCTGCTGACGCCGGCAGAGGTGGCGACGATGTTCCGCGTCGACCCCAAGACCGTCACGCGGTGGGCGAAGGCTGGAAAGCTCACGTCCATCCGCACGCTGGGGGGGCACCGGCGCTACCGGGAGGCCGAGGTGCGGGCGCTGCTGGCGGGAATCCCGCAGCAGAGGTCGGAGTAGCACACTCCGCCCGGCGAGCGCCCTCGGCACTCGCCGGCCCTACCTGGCTCACCTTGAGGGGGGACAGGAGTGCCCGGACGGTCACTGTCCGGACATCTCCTGGACGACGGATCCGGGACCACGATCATCCGAGAATCGCGGTCCCGGATCACTCAACACTGGAGTGAGGTCCCGTTCGCCTGGCGAACGGGACACCTCTTCAGAACACCGACCGGACACCTCCGGTCATCGCGCCCGGCCCTGCCACACCCAGGACCAGGCGCACGGCGGATCCCCGCTGGGGGGCGGGACCGCCAACACCGCACCACAACGGCCCAGACCAGGGCCGCGCCCGCCCGTAGGGCACACGCCACAAACCCAGCCACAACACGTCATCGCGGCACGCACCCGAGCGGTGTCACGCGCCGCAGCCGCCACCCGGCACGCCTCGTCCGCGACGCGTGACCACGCCCGGCGTGATCGCCGTGCGCCCCGTGCCTGCGCCGCGGCAGCGGCGCGATCGTGCCCCGTCCGCGATGTGCGATCACGGCTGTTGCGTTGCCGTTCGCCATATCTACCTGGGCGGTGTCACGCGATTCGCACGGCGGCCACCACGCGGCATGCTTGCGTCGAGGACGCGTGATCGCGGCGCTTGATCGCCGCGCGCCCATCTGGACGATGACACGCCTACGCTGCGGCGACGACGCGACTCCGCTAGCGACGCCTGACCGTGCCCGCTTCGTCGCCGTCCGCCCTGACTGGGTGGTGTCGCGCGGTTCGCGCTGCGGCCGCCGTGCGGCATGCCTGCGTCGGGGACGCGTGAGCGTGGCCGCTTGATCGTCGTGCGCCTCAGTCGGACGGTGCCGCGCGCCTGCACTGCGGCGACGCGATCGCGGCTCGTCCGCCGTGCCTGCTCACGGCCGCTTCGTCGCTGTTCGCCGTGGGTGGTGTCGGGCGATTCGGACGGCGGCCACCACGCGGCACGCCTCGTCGGCTTGATCGCGGTGTGCCTTGTTGCGCGACTGCACGGCTGCCGCTACGCGCTGTAGGGCCGTGGGTGCTTCGGTGTCCCGCTTGGCGGCCAGCCGAGCATGGCCTGGCAGCGGCCGCTTGATCGACTGCCTGCCTCGGTGTGCAGCTCGCACGCGGCTACGGCGCCAGGGGAACGTGGCTTAGTTCTCGTGGGCCATTTCTCGGTGGGCGAGGGTGCTGAAGAGGGCGCCTACGGACGGTTCGTGCTTGCCGGCGACGTCCAGGAGGACGACCAGCTGGTCGACCAGCAGGCGTTCCAGTGCGGGGCGGGTGAGGTCGCGGTTCTCCAGCCAGTCGAGGCCGGCGGTCTCCACCGAGGCCATCCAGGAGCGCAGGGTGATGCGCAGGACGGGCGGCGCGGTCTCCGCGTTCAGGGCGTGCAGGATGCGCTCCAGGAGGAGCCTGCGCATGCCGTCGACAATCTCTCCGACTTCGCCGGAACGGTCGGCCGGGCCGCCGCGAAGAAGGGCGGTGAAGCCCGCGGCGTGGCTTTCCACGAAATCGAAGTAGCGCTCCAGGGAAATCTGCAGCCGTTCGAGCGGCTTGCCCTCGGTGGGGGGTTCCAGGAGGTCGGCGAGCCGTTTGGCGGCGCTGCCCAGGGCGGCGAGGTACAGCTCGTATTTTCCGCCGAAGTAGTGGTACACGAGGGCGCGGGAGGCGCCCGCGGCGGCGGCGACGTCGTCGATGGAGACGTCCTCGGGCGGGCGGGTGCTGAAGAGTTGCAGCGCCGCCTCGATCAGCTCGTCCCGGCGCTCGTCGACGCTCAGCCTGCGGCGGGTCCGCGGGGCGGGGCGCTGTGCGCGGGGGGAGCCCCCCGAACGCCGCCCGTTCTTCGACTTCTCCGCGGCCACTGCACGATCTCCCACCTGGGAAGCCTATCCGAGCGCGGGACGCGACCGCGCACGGCGGATCCCCCACCGGTGAACATTCACCCCGTGTTCGATCGGTTCCAGGCCGTTTCTTTCGTCCTGTGAACAGAGAATTCCATGGTTGTGACCCAGGACACCACATACCCGAACTGCCATTGACGGCTGCCCGTTACTCGCTGTTGCGACGATTTCGGGTGAAGGCAAGGCATCATGGCATCTCCCCACGAGTGGGGAAGGCGCGCCGGCCCACCGCAGCGGGCCCGGGGCGCCGAGGCGGCAGGTCCTGCAGGCCCCCCTGGACGGAGTGCCATGTCAGCTGGTGAAGGTAGTAGTCCCCCGCGCGAGCGAGAGAAGCGAGAGAACGGCGTCCCCCTGCCGCGGAGCGGTGAGGGGCGGACGCTGCCCGTGCCCAAACCGACGATCCGAAATGTCGCGGAACGCGCGGGCGTATCGAAATCTTTGGTGTCCCTGGTGATGCGAGGCTCGCCCCATGTGAGCGAGCGGCGCAGGCAGGCCGTGCTGCAGGCCGCCCGGGAACTGGGATACCGGCCCAACGCGGTCGCCCGGAGCCTGGTGGAGGGCCGTACCAGGCTGATCGGCGCCATCGTGGCCGACCTGCACAACCCGTTCTTCGCCGAGTTCCTCGACGGCCTGCAGGAGACCCTGCACGGCGAGGGCCTGCGGATGCTGGTGGGCAGCGGGCGCTGGGATCCGCTGTTCGAGGCGGAGGCGGTCGAGGCGTTCCTGGAGATGCGGGTGGACGGCCTGGTGCTGCTCAGCGTCGTCCCCGACTCGCTCAAGGAGGCGGCGGCCAGCGTGCCGGTCGTGGTCGTCGGGGAACGCGACGTGGTCGGGGTGGACATCGTCGTGGACGACGACGAGCTGGGCGCCAGCCTGGCCGTCGACCATCTGGTGGAGCTGGGGCACCGCCGGATCGCCCATATCGAGGGGGCACGTTCCACGACCGCGCGGTACCGGCGGGCCGGCTACGAGAAGGCGATGCGGCGCCACGGCCTGACCGACGAGATCGTGGTGGAGATGGGGGACTTCACCGAGGAGGGCGGCTACCGGGCCGCCCGCACGCTGCTTTCCCTGGAGCGCCGTCCCACCGCCATCTTCGCTCCCAACGACCTGGTGGCGACGGGCGCGCTGTCGGCGGCCGACGAGCTGGGGCTGCCCGTTCCGGAGCAGGTCTCGATCGTCGGGTACGACAACACGCATCTGGCGGCGATCCGGCACATCTCGCTGACCAGCGTCGACCAGCCGCGGCGCGACATGGGCCGGGTGGCGGCCGAGCTGCTGACCGCGCGGATCGACGATCCGGGGCGGGTGGCCCGGCAGAACCTGGTCGTCCCGCATCTGGTGGTGCGGTCCACCACGGGGCCGGTGCCCCAGCCGGTGGCGCCCTAGGTTCCGGTAATGGCACGGCCAAGGCTGCTGCAACCGGCGGGTCGCGGGACGCGGCCGGCGGGTTAATGGGTGGACCCTTCGGCGGGTCGGGGGACCTCGCCGTGGGGCCATCGGAAAGGATCGCAGGCAGCGGGGGGACGGGTCGTGCGTGATCCGGAGTTGGTGTCGTGCGCGCAGCGCGCGGCGAGCGAGCTGGAACGCGCCTGGTCGGAGTGGCGGCACGGGCGCGGGCTGACGGAGCAGCTGTCGGAGTCGGTGGCCAGTTACGTGGCGCACTCGATCGACCATCCGTGGGGGCGGCCCCGCGTCGTGCTGGGCCTGAATGCCGACGAGGCCCGCGCCCTGGCGGCGCTGCTGGGCAAGGAGGATGCGCCGGGCTGATTTCCCGGACTTCGTTTGACGTACGCATGCCGGTGTGCAGACTGGCAGGGTCGGTAACGAAGTCATCACGGGGAGAGGCCATTCATGGGATTCCACCGGCGCGGCTCGGCGGCGGCCGCCCTGGCGCTCTGCCTGGGCGCGCTCACCGCGTGCGGTGGCGGCTCGCCCGCCTCGGACGCCAAGGGGGAGGGCGTCGGTCCGCCGACCGCTGGGGCGAAGGCCACATCAGGCACATCGGTGACCCGGCAGGGGGCGTCTCAGGACGGCTCGGTGCGCGGCAAGGTCATCGTCATCGATCCGGGGCACAACGGCGGCAACGCCAAGAACCCGGCGTACATCAACCGGCAGGTCGACATCGGCAACGGCCGGAAGGAGTGCGACACCACCGGCACCTCCACCAACGCGGGGTACCCCGAGCACGCCTTCACCTGGGACGTCTCCAACCGGCTGGCGAGGCTGCTGCGGGCCCAGGGCGCCAAGGTGCTGCTGACGCGCAAGAACGACACCGGCGTGGGGCCGTGCATCACCGAGCGGGCCGCGATCGGGAACCGGGCGAAGGCCGACGCCGCGGTGTCGGTGCACGCCGACGGGGCGAAGCCGTCCGGGCGCGGGTTCCACATCATCCAGCCGGTGGCGGTGAAGGGGCACAACTCGGAGATGGTGCCCGACGCCCAGCGGCTGGGGCGGTCGCTGCGGGACGCGTACCGGTCCGGCACCGGCGTCCCGTACTCGAACTACATCGGCGAGAAGGGGCTCGACCCGCGCAGCGATCTGGGCGGGCTGAACCTGTCGACGGTGCCGAAGGTGTTCATCGAGTGCGGGAACATGCGGAACGCGGCGGAGGCGGCGAAGATGTCGACGCCGGCGTTCCGGCAGCGCGTCGCGGTCGCTTTGGCGGCCGGGCTGGACGACTACTTCCGGAAGGGCTGAGCCGCCTGGGGCCTCGCGGCAGGGCAAGATGGGCGGGTGTCTGATCATCTGCGGCGGCTCGGTGCCGCGTTCGAAGGGGCGGGGTACACCGTCGGCGGGGTGCGGGCGCTGCTCGGCCCGGTGGCGGGCGGTGCGCTGGCGCGGGACGAGATCGTCCCGGCGCTGCGGGCGACCGCGGGAGGGTCGCTGCTGGAGGCGCTGACGCGGCTGTTCTGGTTGCAGGTGCCGGTGGCGGCGCCGGCGCTCGCCGGGGATCTGGTGGCGGCGGGGCTCGCGGAGGAGTCGGGCGGTGAGGTCCGGGCGCTGCTGCGGGTGGAGCCGCTCGAGTCGGTCGTTTCCGGGGCCGGCGGGCATGCCGGGTATGTGGTGTCCGATCTGAGGGTGCGGCCGGGGAGCGGCGGGACGGTCCGTCCCGATCATGTGGTGGGCGCGGGCGGCGCGTCGGCGAGCCTGGCGCGGCTCGCTGTCCACAGCCCTGTGGACAACGCGCTCGATCTGGGCACGGGATGCGGCGTCCAGGCGCTGCATCTGGCGGCGGGCCGGGCGCGGCGGATCACCGCCACCGACGTCAATCCGCGGGCGCTCGAACTGGCCGCGATGAGCGTGGCGCTGTCGGGCGCCGAGGGCGTGGAGTTCGCGGAGGGGCCGCTGCTGGAGCCGGTCGCCGGGCGCCGGTTCGACCTGATCGTGTCCAATCCGCCGTTCGTGATCGCGCCGCCGGGTGCGGGGCCCCGGTACGTGTACCGCGAGTCGGGCCTGCCCGGCGACGACTTCTGCCGGCGGCTGGTGGCCGAGGCTCCGGCGCTGCTGAACGAGGGCGGCCACTGCCGGCTGCTGGCCAACTGGCTGCAGGTCAGGGGTGTTCCGTGGGAGGAGCGGGTGGGGGCCTGGGCGGAGGAGTCCGGGTGCGACGCCTGGGTGGTGCGGCGGGACGTCCAGGACCCGGCGGAGTACGCGGAGCTGTGGCTGCGCGACTCGTGCGAGGCGGGCACGCCCGAGTACCGGGTGCGGTACGAGGCGTGGCTGGACTACTTCGAGCGGCACGAGGTGACCGGTGTCGGTTTCGGGTGGATCGCCCTGCGGCGTACGGGATCGGAGCGTCCCGTGACGCGGGTGGAGGAGTTGCGGCACGCGGTCGAGGAGCCCGTGGGCGCGTACGCGGGCGCGGTCCTGGACGGTCTCGCCGCAGCCCGGGAGTTTTCCACAGGCTGTGGACAGGGTGGGGTGTTCGAGCGGCGGCTGCGGACGGCGGACGGTGTCGTCCAGGAGCAGATCGGCCCGCCCGGCGCCGAGGACCCCGAACGCATCCTCCTCCGCCAGAACGGCCGGCTGCGCCGCGTGGCCGGCGTCGGCACGGTCGAGGCGGCGCTGGCCGGGGTCTGCGACGGGACGCTCCCGCTGGGGCCGCTGCTGGACGCCATCGCCCAGCTCACCGGTCTCGACGCGGACCAGGTGCGGGCGCACGCGCGGGCCGTCCTCCCGGAACTGGTCGCCGACGGCTTCTTCGAACTCGTCCCCGAGGACTGACGGGCCGTCAGCGGCGGGCGGCGTCCAGCGTGGGGAAGGCGCTGCCGCGCAGCCGGCGGGCCAGGTCGCGGTGGACGCGGCGGGCCCAGAACGGCCCCTCGTAGATCATCGCCGTGTACGCCTGGACGAGCGTGGCCCCGGCCCGGATGCGCTCCCAGGCGTCGTCGGCGTCCTCCACCCCGCCGACCGAGATCAGCACCAGCCGGTCGCCGGTGCGCGCCCGCAGCCTGCGCAGCACCTCGACCGAACGCCGCTTCAGGGGCGCGCCCGACAGCCCGCCCGCCTCCTTCACCAGCTCCGCGGGGCTGTCGAGGCCCTCGCGGCCGATGGTGGTGTTGGCGGCGATGATCCCGTCGAGGCCGAGTTCGAGGGCGAGGTCGGCGACCGCGTCCACGTCGTCGTCCGCCAGATCGGGGGCGATCTTGACCAGCAGCGGGACGTGCCGCCCGGCGGCCCGTCCGGACGCCTCGCGGACCGCCGCCAGCAGCGGCCGCAGGTGCTCGACGGCCTGCAGGTTCCGCAGGCCGGGCGTGTTCGGCGAGCTGACGTTGACGACGAGGTAGTCGGCGTACGGGGCGAGCCGTTCGGTGCTGAGCACGTAGTCGCCGACCGCCTCCGCCTCCGGGACGGCCTTGGTCTTGCCGATGTTCACCCCGACGATCGTGCCGGGACGCCGCGCGCGGAGCCGCCGCAGCGCCGCCTCCGAGCCCTCGTTGTTGAACCCCATCCGGTTCACGATCGCCCGGTCGCGGGGCAGCCGGAAGAGCCGGGGCCGCGGGTTGCCGGGCTGCGGCCGTCCCGTCACGGTCCCGATCTCGACGTGCCCGAACCCGAACGCGCCCACGGCGTCGTAGACCAGGGCGTCCTTGTCGAAGCCGGCCGCGAGCCCGACCGGGCCCGGGAACTCCAGGCCCATCGCCCGTACGGTCAACGCCGGGTCGTGGGGCGCCAGGGCCCGCCGGAGCAGCGGGGCGGCGCCGGGCACCGCCTGGATCGCGCGCAGTGCGCGCATCGTGAGGTGGTGCGCGGTCTCGGCCGGGATCCGGGAGATGACCAGTGAGAACAGGAGTCTGTACATCGGCCCCGATTCTGTCAGCACCGATATTCGTTTGAGGCGCCGGGGCGGCGCGTCCTAACCTGGCCGCATGCTGACCAATACGGCCGTCCTCCTGTGGCGGCACGTGCCCAAGCGCATCTACCGCGACCGCTCCGCGGCCGGGCCCATCCGGTAAGGGACCGAAGGACGCCGATCCAGTCGGGGCCGCCGGTTTCCGTGCCGGACGTGGGTGCACGCAGGTTCATCGCACACACCCAGCCGAACGGGAGTACAGGCATGGCCAGGAGCAAGAACGGCATGCTCGGCGTGGGCGGCCAGCGCAGGAACATCTCGCGCAAGGCGCTGCGCGGCGAGGGCGGGCCGTCCTCGCAGGGCCGCAAGGACGCCGCCGCCCAGAAGAAGGAGCTGCTGGAGCGGATGCGCGCCCGCAACGCCGCCGCCGAGACCGGGGCGAGCGATTCCGGGCAGGACAACGACACGAGCGAGAGCTGACCGAAGTGGCGGGCCGCCGCCCCGGTGATGATCACCGGGTTCAGCCGCGGAAGGCGCGCCGCAGCTGGAGCCGGACGTCGCGGCCCGCGTCCCGGACGGGGGCCAGCACGCTCCGCCGCGCCCAGCGCGCCGGGTCGCGGACGGAGACCCGCCAGACGGCCCGCGAGCCCCTCCCGACCGGGACGAGCAGCGCGTCCTTGACCCAGCGGGACGGCGCCACCACCCCGTTCGTCCACAGGAAGCGCCCGGCCAGGCCGATCGGCCGGAGCAGGTAGCGGTACACGAAGAGCGCGGGGATGACGAACAGGATCCGCGCGACCCAGTACAGCAGCCGCCCGAGCATCCGCCAGGCCCACACCAGCGCGCCCGCGAAGATGGCCGCCAGGGCCGCGACGCCGGTTCCCGCCGTCCGGCCGAGCCAGGCCAGGCCGAGCAGCGGCGGGCGCAGCACGTACCGCCACAGCGCAACCGCCGGCACCACCACGAGCACGCTGAGCAGGAACATCAGCCCGGCGCCGACGCCCTTGGCCGCCCACACCAGACCCGCCCAGAGGGCGACGAGGGGACGCGCGACGACCAGCTCCAGCAAGCGCAGCACCCCCGAACCCAGCCACGCCAGCCCCGAGCCCAGCACGGACCCGATGGCGGCCAGCAGCCGGACGACCGGGGCCACGAAGATCGAGTAGAACCAGCGCGCCAGCCGTCCCGAGCCCCGCCCGAACAGCCGCAGCCCCCCGAGCATGACGACGACGGCCACCCAGCGAAGAGGGATGTAAACGGCGTACGTCCACAGCCAGACCAGACCAGACCAGAGCGCGACGGCCCCCTGCCCGATCACGCGGACGACCGGGTGCAGCAGCGCCATGTACGCGGCCAGCAGGAACCGCCCGACCCCTCGGGGTGTCCGCTTCAGGCCACGGAAGAGCAGCGCGACGAGGTCGTACACCAGTCGCAGCGGCAGCACGACCACCACGGCCACCACCCGGGCCGGGACGACGATCCAGGCCGGGCCGGTCGCCGCGGGACGGGTCCGCGCGGCCGGCGGTTTGGTCAGGTCGACGGGCGGTGGGGGGACGTGGTCGTTCTCCGGCGGCCTGCTCACTGCTGTGCTCCCGATGGCGATCGACGCGGTCCGCGGTCCCGGCCGTGCGGGTCCGGACGCGGCCGCGTCCTTTCATGTTGGATGTCCCTTCTGTCTGCGAAGTTCCAGTAGTGATCCCGAACCGGCGTTGAACCCTCCGTCCGCGGCCCCGCGTACTGCTCGTCGATCCGGTAGAGCGGTGCGGCCGCTCCGCCTCGATCGAAGGTCCGACTTGGAGGACAGACATGGAATTCCCACGGTGGGCCCTACCGGTGGCCGCCGTTCTGACCACGTCGGGGGTCTTCCTCACGGCCTGTGGGCAGGAGCCGGCGGGCACCCTGAACTCGGGGGCGGGGTCGCGGCAGAGCCCGGCCGCCGACCCGTCGGACGATCCGTCCGATCCGCCGCCCGCGCAGCCGGCCACGCTGGAGGCCGCCGACGTCGAGCGGATCGGGCGGGTGGTCACCGACAAGGAGGGTCGGACGCTCTACCGCTTCGACAAGGACACCGCGCGGCCGCCGGCGTCCAACTGCACCGACCAGGCGTGCGCGGAGGCGTGGCCGCCGGTGATGACCGGGCAGGGGCAGATCGAGGTCAAGGGCGTGGACGAGAACCTGGTCGGCAAGGTGCGGCGCCCGGACGGCGCGTGGCAGGTCACCCTCGGCGGCTGGCCGCTCTACCGGTTCGCGCAGGACGACGGCCCCGGGGACGTCAAGGGCCAGGGCAAGAGCAACGCCTGGTTCGCCGCCGCGCCCGACGGCAAGAAGGCGACCGCGCCCCAGCAGGCGCAGCCGGACCGGAACGAGGGCGGCGGTGACCGCTGGGCCGGCTGGACGGTCGTCAAGGTCAGGCAGGATCCTCAACTCGGGCCGATCGTGACCGACGGCAAGGGCCGCGTGATGTACCGGTTCGACAAGGACCGTCCGAAGACCACCACCTGCTTCGGCGCGTGCAAGAAGGCGTGGCCGGTGGTCACGTTCACGAACTGGAAGAAGCTCAAGGTGGAGGGCGTCGACCGCGATCTGGTCGACTTCATCGAGCGCAGGGACGACGGTTCCTGCCAGCTCACCATCAACGGTTGGCCGATGTACTACTACGCCGAGGACGAGCAGCCGGGCGACGCCACGGGTCAGGGCGCGCAGAACGTGTGGTGGGTCGTGTCACCGCAGGGCAAGAAGATCACCACCGATGCCGGCGGAGGCTACGGGGGCGGCTACTGAGCACCTCACCAAGGCTCCCCTGACCTGGGGGGCCACGGCGCGGCGAGCACCGCCGCGCCCCACGGGCGAAGGCGTGGAGACAACGCGGGTCGGTCGGGGTCCGCCAGTCTCCACGCCTTCTCGTGTTCATTGGGAGGTGGTTGCGCGCCTCCGGTCCGGACCTCGATGAACTGCAGAAATGCCAGATTTGCCAGAAATGTACCTGAGGTGGGTGGGGGTGATTGGCAAGGCCGGGCGAAGGTGGATCTGGCGGGCGCTTGGGGGGTGTGCGATGGGGGTTCGCGCGCGCGGGCGCGTTATCTCGGGGAACGGTGGCGGGATGCCAGCGCGTTTCTGTTTCTTTTGGGTTGCGTGTTTCTCACGATCCGTTCGTGGTACTTATCCGGATCTCGACAGGTTTCAAGCCGGGTGTTTATGTGGAGACCGGTCTCGCCATGTATGCGGCCCGGAGAAGTGCCCGCACGTGGTGGGAACTGCGGGAGGTCCGATGGTGGAACCGATCAGGACCCGTACCCGGTACGGCGGAGGCCGTGGTGCGGGCAGGAGCGTGCGGTGCGCGGTCGCGGCGGTGCTGGTCGCCTCCGGCCTGGCCGCCTGTGGCGGCGACGCCGGGCCGCCGACCCTGAACTGGTACATCAACCCTGACAACGGCGGCCAGGCGAAGATCGCCGAGTCGTGCACCAAGGCGGCGGGCGGCCGGTACCGGATCGCGACCTCGCTGCTGCCCAGCGACGCGACCCAGCAGCGCGAGCAACTGGTGCGGCGGCTGGCGGCCAAGGACCACGGGCTCGACCTCATGAGCCTGGACCCCGTCTTCGTCGCCGAGGCCGCCAACGCCGGGTTCCTGCGGCCCTTCACGGCGAGCGAGGCCAAGCCGCTGACCGACGGGGTGTTCCCCAGCGCGGTGCAGAGCTCCACGTGGGAGGGCAAGCTCTACGCGGCGCCGTTCTGGGCCAACACGCAGCTGCTCTGGTACCGCAAGTCGGTGGCGAAGCGCGCGGGCATCGACCCCGACGCGCCCGACTTCACCTGGGACAAGATGATCGACGCGGCGATCCGCACCAACACCACGATCGGCGTGCAGGGCAACCGGTACGAGGGCTACATGGTGTGGATCAACGCCCTCATCGCCTCCGCCGGCGGCCGGATCATCAGCCATGCGGAGCGGGGCGACGACGCCACCATCGAGATCGACTCGCCGGCCGGCCGGGAGGCCGCGCGGATCATCTCCAAGCTGGCCCGG
Organism: Actinomadura rugatobispora; assembly: GCF_042656285.1. Lineage (GTDB taxonomy): Bacteria > Actinomycetota > Actinomycetes > Streptosporangiales > Streptosporangiaceae > Spirillospora > Spirillospora rugatobispora. The sequence continues at coordinate 64,654 of NZ_JBHSON010000053.1, forward strand.
TCGAGCGCCGCCAGCCCGACGCTGTCCACCGACATCGAGGAGCCGTCCCGGGCCACGATCAACGGGCCGCGCGGCGGGTTCCTTCTCAACTGGGGGTACGTCTGGCGCGCCGAGAAGGGCGACGCCGCGGACGGCGTCATCGACAAGAACATCCCGAACGACCTCGGCTGGGCCCGCTACCCGCGGGTCAACCCCCAGCAGGAGAGCAAGCCCCCGTTCGGCGGCATCGAGGTCGGCATCGGCGCCTACGGCAAGCACCGCAATGACCTGGCGATCGACGCCGTCCGCTGCATCACCTCGCCCGCGAACATGAAGCAGTACATGCTCGACGAGGGCAACGCGGCCGCCCGCCCGGCGATCTTCAGCGATCCGGACATCCTCAAGGAGTTCCCGATGGCCCCGCTGATGCGGGACTCCATCGCCGCCGCCGCGCCCAGGCCCGCCACCCCGTACTACCCGGACGTGTCCGGCGCCGTGCAGAACCGCTGGCATCCACCGGCCTCGGTGAACCCCGAGACGACGCCACGCGGGTCCAGCGACTTCATCCGCCAGGTCCTGCGCGGCCAGGCCCTGCTCTAACGGAGGTGTTCGGATGACGTCCGTCGAATCGGCACCAGAGCTCAAGCCCGGACCCGGGGCCCGCCCGCGCGCGGAGATCTCCGACCGCGGCCGGGCCGAGCGCAAGCTGGGGCTGCTGCTGTCGACGCCCGCCGTCGTGGTGATGCTGCTGGTCACCGCGTACCCGCTGGCCAGCGCGCTCTACCAGTCGCTGTTCAGCTACCGGCTCACCGCGCCCGACGACCGCAGCTTCGTCGGCCTCGGCAACTACGCCACCGCGCTGACCGACGGCCTGTTCTGGCAGACGGTGGTCACCACCCTGGTCATCACCGTGATCACGGTGGGGGTGGAGCTGGTCATCGGCTTCGCGCTGGCCGTGGTGATGCACCGGGCGATCTTCGCCCGCCGGACGGTGCGGACCGCGATCCTGCTGCCCTACGGCATCGTCACGGTCATCTCGGCGTTCGCCTGGAAGTACGCCTTCGACGTCCAGTCGGGGTTCGTCAACTCCTGGTTCGGCCTCGGCGACTTCGCCTGGTTCTCCGACCGCTGGGCCGCGCTGTTCGTGATCATCCTGTCGGAGATCTGGAAGACCACCCCGTTCGTGTCGCTGCTGCTGCTGGCCGGGCTGGCGCAGGTGCCGCGCGACCTCGGCGAGGCCGCGACGGTGGACGGCGCGACCGCCTGGCAGCGGCTGTGGCGGGTGACGATCCCGAACATGAAGGCCGCCATCCTCGTCGCGGTGCTGTTCCGCACCCTGGACGCCTGGCGGATCTTCGACAACGTCTTCATCATGACGGCAGGCCAGGAGAAGACCCAGGTGCTGTCGTTCCTCACGTACCAGCAGATCATCACCCGGACCGAGCTCGGGCTCGGCAACGCGGTCGGGGTGCTGCTGTTCCTGTCGGTGGTGCTGATCGCCGCCGTGTTCATCAAGGGGTTCCGGGTGGACCTCTCGCAAGTGCGGGGTGATCGCTGATGGAAACGGCGCGGTCGAAGTGGCTGTGGATCGTCGCCTCGCTGCTGATCCTGGTCTGGACGGCGTTCCCGATCCTGTGGATCGTGATGCTGTCGTTCAAGAACCCCAGCGAGATCGGCAACGTGAAGGGGTTCTTCCCCAAGGACTGGACCTGGCAGAACTACGAGACGGTCTTCAAGACCGACCTGTTCACCTCGGCCCTGATCAACTCGATCGGGATCTCGCTGATCGCGACGTTCGTCGGCGTGGTCTTCGCGACCCTGGTGGCGTACGCGATCGCCCGGCTGGAGTTCCCGGGCAAGCGGCTGATCCTGTCGTTCGCGCTGGCCATCGCGATGTTCCCGGTGGTGTCGCTGGTCGGGCCGCTGTTCGACCTGTGGCGGAACATCGGCCTGTACGACACCTGGCCCGGCCTGATCATCCCCTACATCTCGTTCGCGCTGCCGCTGGCGATCTGGACGCTGTCGGCGTTCTTCCGCGAGATCCCGTGGGAGATGGAGCAGGCGGCGCAGGTGGACGGCGCCACCAGTTGGCAGGCGTTCCGGCGGGTGATCGTGCCGCTGGCCGCGCCCGGGGTGTTCACCGCGGCGATCCTGACGTTCTTCTTCTGCTGGAACGACTTCGTCTTCGGCATCTCGCTGACCTCGTCCAGCGCCGCGCGGCCGGTGCCGGCGGCGCTGGCGTTCTTCACCGGGGAGTCGTACTTCGAGCAGCCCACCACCGCGATCTGCGCCGCCGCCGTGGTGGTCACGGTCCCGGTCGTGGTCATCGTCCTGTTGTTCCAGCGTCGCATCGTGGCCGGGCTGACTTCCGGCGCCGTCAAGGGATAGGGGTAGGGAGCCGAGCATGGCCGCCATCACCATGAAGAACATCGTCAAGCAGTACGGCGACGGTTTCCCGGCCGTGAACGACGTCACCCTGGACGTCCAGGACGGCGAGTTCATGATCCTGGTGGGCCCGTCCGGCTGCGGAAAGTCCACCCTGCTCCGCATGATCGTCGGCCTGGAGGACATCACCTCCGGTGAGATGCGGATCGCAGACCGGGTGGTGAACAGGATCGCGCCGCGCGAGCGGAACCTGTCGATGGTGTTCCAGAACTACGCGCTGTACCCGCACCTGACCGTGTACGAGAACATCGCGTTCCCGCTGCGGCTGGCGAAGACGCCCGGCGACGAGGTGGAGCGGCGGGTCAAGGACACCGCCGAGCTGCTGGAGCTGACCGAGCACCTGCAGCGCAAGCCGGCGAACCTGTCCGGCGGGCAGCGGCAGCGGGTGGCGATGGGCCGCGCGATCGTCCGGCAGGCGGACGCGTTCCTGTTCGACGAGCCGCTGTCGAACCTGGACGCCAAGCTGCGCGGCCAGATGCGCACCGAGATCTCCCGGCTGCAGCGGCGGCTCGGCGTCACCACCGTGTACGTCACGCACGACCAGACCGAGGCGATGACGCTGGGCGACCGGGTGGCGGTGCTGCGCAAGGGGGTGCTGCAGCAGGTCGGGAGCCCGCGGGAGCTGTACGAGCAGCCGTCCAACCTGTTCGTGGCCGGGTTCATCGGGTCGCCGTCGATGAACTTCCTGCCCGCGACCGTGCAGGACGGGCATCTGGAGACGCCGCTGGGCCGGTTCGAGATGGACGCGCGCAAGGCCGCCGCGGTGGCGGGCCGCAGCGTCGTCCTGGTCGGGATCCGGCCGGAGGACTTCGAGGACGCCTCGCTGATCTCGGACGAGAAGCGGGCGCGCGGCACGATCGCGCGGGCGCACGTGGACGTGACCGAGTGGCTGGGCAACGAGCAGTACGCGTACGTGCCGTACGACGCGCCGGAGGATCTGGCGGCGCAGCTGCGCGACCTGTCCCGGGAGCTGGACAGCGACCAGCTCCGCACGCAGGCGGTGGTGGCGCTGGACGCCGCCAGCCTGATCAACGCGGGCGAGGACGCGGAGCTGTGGATCGACACGGGGAAGGCGCACATCTTCGACCCGGCGTCCGGTGAGAACCTGACCCGGGACGAGGAGCGCGTCGCCGAGCTGGGCCGCCGCGCCGACCGGGCGCGGGCGGCGCAGCGCCGTGCGCAGCAGCGGGAGGAGCCGGGCGCGCCCACGGTGGCCGCCGCGGCGACGGGGGCGACCGGAGGGGCCGGTGAGGGGGCCGACGCCGAGAGCGGCAGCGACTAGACCCGTGCATTTCGTCTTCACGCCTCCGGCGGAGACGGCCGCGGGTCTGCTGAGGCTGCCGTGGCGGGAACCGCTGGAGGAGTGGGACGAGGACCGCCTGGTGGAGATCCGCCAGCGCGGTCTGTCCCGGCATGTCGTCCGGTTCGTGGTGGACGAGGGCTCGGTGTACGCGCTGAAGGAGCTGGACGCGCGGCTGGCCCGCCGCGAGTACCGGCTGCTGCGGCGGCTGCGGGAGCTGGCGCTGCCGGCGGTGGAGGTCGTCGGCGCGGTCGTGGACCGGGGCGAGGACATGGACGCGGTCCTGGTGACGCGGTTCCTGGAGTTCTCCAGCTCCTACCGGGCGCTGTTCGCCAACCCGCGCGGCGGCCACCCGACGGACCGGCTGCTGGACGCGCTGGTGGAGCTGCTGGTCCGGCTCCATCTGGCCGGGTTCATGTGGGGGGACTGCTCGCTGTCGAACGTGCTGTTCCGGTTCGACGCGGGGGCGTTCGCCGCGTATCTGGTGGACGCGGAGACGGCGGAGCTGCACCCGTCCCTGACCGAGGGGCAGCGCCACTACGACGTGCAGCTGGCCAGGGAGCGGATCGCGGGGGAGCTGTTCGACCTGCAGGCGGCGGGGCAGCTCCCGGCGCAGGTCGACCCGATCGGCGTCGGCGACGACACGGTGCGGCGGTACGAGGCGCTGTGGGACGAGCTGACCCGCGAGGAGATCCTGCATCCCGACGACCAGCGGTACCGGATCGCCGAGCGGCTGCGCCGGATCAACGAGCTGGGCTTCGACGTGGACGAGGTGGAGCTGGTGGACGCGGGCGAGGACGGCGCCCGGCTCCGCGTCCGCACCCGGGTGGCGGAGCCTGGGCACCACCGGCAGCTGCTGCTGACCCGGACCGGGCTGGCCGCGCAGGAGAACCAGGCGCGGCGCCTCCTGAACGACGTCGCCAGTTACCGGGGCCATCTGGAACGCCAGGGCGGCCGTACGGTACCGGAGGTCGTGGCGGCCAACATGTGGCTGGCCGAGGTGTACGAGCCGGTCGTCCAGGCGATCCCTGAGGAGCTGCAGGACCGGCTGGACGAGGTGGAGGTGTTCCATGAGGTGCTGGAGCACCGCTGGTTCCTGTCGGAGCGGTCGGGCCACGACCTGGACACGACCGAGGCGGCCCGCGACTACTTCCGCACCGTCCTCCCGCACGTCCCCGACGAACTCACGGTCACCGCGGCCAAAGCACAGCGCCGCAGCCAGCCCGATCAGGCGTAGCCGCGGCGCGGTTGGCCGGGGGCTCAGATGGCGAACAGCAGGGCGGCGCTGATGAGCACGGCGACGGCGGTGGCGAAGTGGATGCCGAACGCCACGGCCTTGGTGCCGCCGTGGCGCAGGACGATGAGGGTGTCGCCCAGGGGAGCGATCGCGACGACGAGCATGTACAGGCCGGCGGCGTGCGGGCTGGAGAAGATGAGCAGGGCCGCGCCGAGGACGCCGAAGGTGAGGTCGCGCAGGCCCTTGATGGTGAGGTACGCGGGGTCGCCGTCCTGCTTGGCGGGCACGCCGTACCCGGCGGCCGCGGGCCGGGGGACCACCAGGAACCGCAGTCCGATGAAGACGACCAAGGCGACCAGGGCGATGGCGAGTCCGTAGGCGATCGGGGTGAGCACGGGGACCTCCAGTGGTTAGCAGCGCTAGGAACGAGAACGACACTAGCAGAGCGCTGGCAGGCTTGCTATCACTGCTAGGATCGGAAGCATGTCGATCCAGGCACGCCGGGAGCGCGAGCGGGCAGAGCGAGAGCGGTTGATCGTCACGGCGGCCCGGGAGCTGGCCGAATCCGAGGGGTGGGAGGCGGTGACCACCCGCCGGCTGGCCGCCGAGATCGAGTACAGCCAGCCGGTCCTCTACAGCCACTTCAAGGGCAAGGGCGCCATCATGGCCGCCGTCGCGGTCGAGGGCTGCGCCGATCTGGCCGCCGAGCTGCGCGCGGCCCGGACCGCGGCACCGGGACCGCGGGAGGCCCTGGCCGCCGTCGGCGCGGCGTACGCCGCGTTCGCCGAGCGCAGGCCCGCGCTGTACGACGCGATGTTCACGCACGCCAGCGACCTGCCGTTCGCCACCCCGCAGGCTCCACCGGCCCTGAAGGAAGCCTTCGGCGAGCTGGTGGAGGCCCTGCGTCCGCTCGCGGGCGACGATGATCTTCCGGCGCTGACCGAGACGTTCTGGAGCGGGCTGCACGGCCTGATGACCCTGATGCGCAGCGGCCGCCTCCTCCGCGAGGACCACGACGAACGCCTGACCATCCTCATCAGCCGCTTCGCCTGCTGACCGCTCGGTGCGTCGGGGGTCAGGTTCCGGAGGGCAGCGCGGGCGTGGGCGCGGTCTGTCCAGCACTTCGCGGAACGCCCGCACGGCGGGGCGGTCCTGCTGGCCGTACGGCACGGCCCGGAGCACGGTGGTGCCCGTCTCGGTGATCATTTGGCTCCGGTGCGCCGCCGGGAGTGAGTCGAGGAGCCTCGCGGCCTGCTGCGCGCCCTGGTCGGTGCCACCGTTCACGACGGTGCACAGCGCTTCGTGGAGCCGGACGTTGGCGTTGTACTGGTAGTCGGACGTTTGAACCAGGACACGCTCACGGGCTTCGTCGGCTCCGGCTTCGTCTCCTGAACCCGCATAGACCCAGCTCTCGGTGAAATTGACCTGGTCAGGAGTCCAGTAGGTGGGAAGCAGGGTGGAAAGAGAACCGCCGGGAGTGACGTCGGTGAAACCGCGCATCGTCTCTTGGGCTTCGGTGTGTCTGCCCAGGAGGGACAGGGCCTTCGCCTCTGCCGTTGCGAGAAGTGCCAGTCCCACGGACGGCTTGCTCGACGCGAGGTGGCGGGACTTCCGCGTCAGGTGAAGCACGGTTTCGGGGGAACGCTGGCCGTAGAGCCCGAAGCCCGCTTCGGATTCGCATGCCAAAAGGAGCAGTGCGAGGTCGCCGGCCGCGTCGGCGGCGGCCTTGGCGGTGCGCCACCAGCGGATCGCGGCGCCGTGGTCGCCCAGTCGTGTCAGCACGTTGGCGTGCAGGACCGACAGGGCGGCTTTGACCCGCTGTAGTTCGGTGAGGTCGGCGGCGTCGGCGGTGCTGATCTGCCGTCCGAGCGCGAGAAAATCGACCGCCATGTCCTGGCGTGCCTGTGCGGGCGGGCGGGTGCGGATGGCGTGCAGGTGGTCACCGCATGCCAAATGCCATTCGTCCAGGTCGCGGGGTTCGGCGGTCAAGGCCAGGTCCACCAGGTGCCGGGCCGTTTCGCCGGGTTGGAGGGCCCCCGCGCCGATTCCCAGGGCGACCATTTGCAGCAGTAGCCGACGCTCCATATCGCCCCAATCCGTACTGCCTGGTTTCTCCACGGAAACGGCTGCCGGTCGATTTTCGGGGCGCGGAAGGGCGGGGAACAGCTCCTCTTCGGGCTTGCCCAGGGACCCCGCGAAATGGACGCTAGATCTTGCCTCCGGTGGATCGGATGTCGTCTATGGCGTCGAGAGCCATGCCCCATGGATAGGAGTTCAGACGGGCCCCTCCGGTGCCCGGGGGATGCGGCTCGAACTCCCCGGGGCCGAACAAGACGCGAACCCCGAGAGCTCGAAGTTCCGCGATGCTGCGGGACAGTACGGGGTTCGCGGCGAGCGCAGAGTTCACGAAGGGCAGGGCGACTGTGGGGACGCCAAGGGGAACAAGCTCGGCGAGCAAACCAAGCGGATAGTTATCCGCGTTTCCGTGCGCCCACTTGTTGATCGTGTTGTATGTGGCGGGAGCAATGATGATCGCGTCAGCCTTGGGAAGCCTCCCTGGCTCGCCCGGCTTGCGGTAACGGCTCCGTACAGGATGTCCGGTGAGGTCGACGAGTGCGGGGACGTCGAGGAACCCCTCGGCCGCTGGCGTGGGGACGACGCAGACCTCCCACCCTCGGCCGTGCGCCAGAGTCACGAGCCGGTCGACCTGTGAAGCCGGACCGGCAGCGCAGACGATCACGTACAGGATAGGGCGTTGATCAGTGTCGGTCACAGAGACAGTCCAGCGTTGGCGGCGAGCTGCCGCAAGCGGGACGACACTTCAGGATCAGTGGTGGTGGCGGACAATTCCGCTATGAGGTCTCGCGCCACTGGACGGCGCCGGATCTCCTGCGGGGCGGTTGCGTCGGCCTCCCGGAGCGCGGCAACCGCGCGTCCGGCGTCCCCGCACTGCCGGTGCGCTTGGGCGACGTCGAGCAGGTGATTGACCCGGCGCTCCCGCGGGAGCCGGGCGAGAGCCGCCGTGTTGAGACTCTCAGCGAGAACGAGCGCCGCGCGGCCGTCTCCGAGCCGCACCAGGGACGACACCCGATGGAGTGCCACGTTGGCCTTGCCGAACGCCGTCGTGCGATCGTTGAAATCAACGCCAAGGCGATCGGCCACGGCGTCCGCTTTGTCGTGCATGGTCTTGGCCGTGTCCGCGTCGCCTTCGCGAGCGGCGGCGATCTCTCCGGCCAGACACATCATTCCGACCAGGCACAGCAGTTCCCTCGAAGCCGTGGCGACAGTGGACTCAAGACGGGCAGTCGTCCGCTTGATCAAGTCGAGTGCTTCGCCGGGCAGGCCGTTCGACATCAGCGCGCGCCCAGCGCACCGCGCGGCACGCGCAAGGGATACGGGATCCCCCGCGATGTCCGCCGTCAGAACGGCGCGATCCGCTGCAAGCCATGCGAGTTCGTGACTGCCGAACTTATGAAGGGTTGAGCTGGTCACCTTGTAGACCATGACCAGTAGTGAGGCAGCCTCGCACCGGTCGGCCCCCCTGTGGAGCCGGACCGCGTGTTGACAATCCCTGATCAGCTTGGGAAGCGCCGTCCCCACAACCGCGAAGTCCGAGGCGAGGAACGCCTCTTGTACGTATTCGACGTGCTGGGCGAGGCTGCCGAGGTCGGGTGCCCCGTCGAGGCCGGACGGCTGACTCTGCATCTCGTATCGGGCAAGCGCCGTCTTGATCGCTTGGATCTCGGCGGCGTCGGGTAGGCGAGTAGCCTCCTCAGCCTCCGATTCGTCGACGAGGATTCGCCAATCGACCTGGAGAGCCTCGGCCACCTTCTGGATCATCGGCAGTCTGACGAGGCGACGATCGCCCGCTTCGACCTTCTCGACCCAACTGACCGAGCGGTCGACGAGGTCGGCGAAGTGCTTCCGAGTCATGCCGCGGCGCGTTCGCCAGTAGGCGACCCGGTGCCCGACCTCTTGGTGTTCAGCCATCGAAAAGAGAATCCCCGGTTCCTGAGTGCACGACCCACACAAATTGTACGGTCACCACTCTTTGTGGAGGTCTAGCTTCACGGAGAGCGCTCACAGCATGACGATCTGAAACCGGTGCTGTCGATGACGGCGAGCTCGGACAGACGGGTGGTCGTTCTGTGTCCCATGACAAGGCGGCCCCGGACGCGACGATGAGAGCGTCGGCCGGGGCCTGACCGGAAAGTGAGTCCGGCTATGGCCAGTTTGGCCCGACCCAATCCCCTGGCGGCACTGGGCGCGCACTTGGGCGCGCACGGCTTCGCCGTCGAGCTGACCGACCGCGGGTTGAAGGTGTCCAACCCCCAGGTCGCCGGCTGCTGCCCCGAGGTGGCGCACGCGTCCGACACCATCACATGCCGTTCGCGTCAGGAGGACGGCGGCCGGTTGTGGTTTTCAGCTCGTGGGGCCAGCCGCTGGCCGAGGCGGACCGCATCACCGACGCGTTGATCGCGGTGAAGATCAACCTTGCGGCGCGGGACGCGGCGGGAGGCGGGCGGTGAGCGTGGCCGCGCCGTGGGCGGCGCTGGACATCGACCCCGATCGGATCGTGGCCGAACTGCGGCGCCGGTTCCCGGGGGCGCGGGCGTGGTACGGGGAGTACACCGGCGCGTGGTGGGCCATCACGCGGGATCGGTCGGGGCGGGATCGTCTGGTGGAGGCGTCCGACCCGGCGGAGTTGGGGCGGCGGCTGGAGGAGATCTGCGGCCGGATGGCACCGCGGTTGTCCCGGGCGGCCCCGCTACGGCCTGAGCCCTCGCCGTCCCGGGCTCCGCGTTCCGCCGCGTACTCGCGGCAGGCTCGGAGGCGGGGTGCGGCGGCGTCCCGCGGCGGGTGGTGGCGGAGGGTGTTCCGGCGGTAGGCGATCCCTAGAGAGAGGAGGTGCCGCCATGGCGAACGCGCCGACGGCGAATGAAGCGAGAGGTGACAGCGTCGTCTTGGGTGACCTGTGCCCCGGATGGCACACCGAACGGACGGGCGGTCGGCTGGTCGCGCGACGTCTGGCGAAGCTGTCCGACTACCAACTCGGCCACGGCTGTCTCGGCGAGATCACCGTGTCGGCGGTCGGTGAGCTGGTGATTCTGTGTGACGCGCACAACCTGCTGGCCGAGCGCGTCGCGCTCGCCGAGGCGATAGTCCAGGTCAGCGAGCGCAATTCACCCTGGAGGAGTTGAAGTCCCATGTTCAAGAACGCCGATCGTCTCCCCGCCGGCGCGCCGCGCCCCGATGCCCCCGGCACCGTGCGGCCTTGGGGTCTGCGGCGTATGGCGCCCTACAAGAACACAGGCGTCGCAGGCTTCGTCGCGACGCAGATCGACGCCGCCACGCAGATGGGGGCAGCCGCCGACGGTGAACTCATCGACGCCAAGCACAAGCGTTCCAATACCGGCACCGAGGGCCAGACCAGCACGAACAAGGGCGACGGAAGGGACTCCGGCACCGACACCGACCACGCGCAGGACAGCGACCAGGACTGATGCCCCCATCACGCCCCGTGCTGGTGGTCACGCAACCCAATGATGTGACCGCCGACATCGTCGTCGCTGAACTCAACCGGCGGGACGTGCCCGTCGTGCGATTCGATCCCGCCGAGTTCCCGCACACGCTCGCGTTCTCGGCGACGATCGACGGCGACGGGCTGCGCGGCAGCCTGACGACCTCGACGCGCTGTGCCGACCTTGATGCCGCGCGGTCGCTGTACTACCGGCGCCCGCGCGGCTTCACCTTCCCCGGTCTCGACGAGCAGGAGGCCCATTTCGCCACGCTGCAGGCCCGTTTCGGGCTCGGTGGCGTGCTGGCGTCGCTTCCGCGGTGTTCGTACGTCAACCATCCGCACGCCATCGCCGACGCCGAGTTTAAGCCCGCGCAGCTCACCGTCGCCGCCGACCTCGGGTTCGTTGTGCCGACGACGCTGGTCACCAACGACCCTGGCCAGGCTCAGATGTTCGCGTCCGAGCACGGGCCGGTCATCTACAAGCCGCTTCGCGCGAGCCCGTACCGTCAGGACGGCCAAGCGAGAACCGTGTGGGTCACCGAGGTAGACCCGGCCGAATTCGACGAGTCGATCGCCGCGACCGCGCACCTGTTCCAAACGAAGGTGCAGGCCGTTGGCCATCTGCGGGTGACGGCGATCGGCGACCGCGTGTTCTGCGTGCGGATCGACTCCGGTGACCTCTTGGATTGGCGGTACGACTACGACGCGCTCACCTACACCGCCACCGACCCGCCGCCCGGCATGCCCGATCTCATCGCCGCCTACCTCAAGCGGTTCGATCTGGTCTTCGGGTGCTTCGACTTCGCACTACAGCCCGACGGCACGCCGGTGTTCCTGGAGTGCAACCCCAACGGCCAATGGGCCTGGCTGGAGAACGAGACCGGGCTCCCCATGACCGCCGCGCTCGCCGATCTCCTCGAACGGGGACACGCATGACCGACCACGACGCACACGCCGCTTCGCTACGGCACGCGCTCGCCGACGAACTCCAACGGGTCGGCGAACTGCACTCGCCGCAATGGCGACGCGCGGTCGAGCGAGTGCCGCGCCATCTGTTCGTGCCCGAGTTCTTCCGCTGGACCGACGGCCCCAACGGGGTCACCCTGTGGGCGCCGGTCAGCGGCGATCACGACCCGGACCGATGGCTCGAACTCGCCTACCGGGACGAGACATGGGTGACCCAACTCGACCGGCACATCACCCCGCACGATGTGACCGAGCCGGTCAGCGGAGACCCGACCTCGTCCTCGACACTGCCCGGCCTGGTCGTTCGGATGCTGGAGTACCTCGCCGTCGCCGACGACACCACGGTGTTGGAGATCGGCACCGGCACCGGGTACTCGACGGCGCTGATGTGCGACCGTCTCGGCGACGGCAGGATCACCTCGATCGAGGTCGACCCCGGCGTCGCCGCGAACGCCGCCGCCGCGCTGCGGCGTGCGGGATTCGCCCCGAACCTGGTGAACGGTGACGGCCTCGACGGTGTCCCCGGGCGCGCTCCCTACGACCGTGTGATCGCGACCTGTTCCGTCCGGAAGATCCCGCGCGCGTGGCTCGACCAGACCCGATCCGGGGGCCGGATCCTGGTCACCGTCACCGGATGGCTCGGAGGGTACGGGCTTGCCATGTTGGACATGGGCGACGACGGGGTCGCCGAGGGCCGGTTCCTGCCCGGAACGGTCTCGTTCATGATCGCCCGTCCGCAGGCACCGTCCCCGATCAGCGACGATCAGATGAGCACGGCGTTCAAGGCGCTCACCGAGGCCACCTCGCGGGCGGCCGTCGTCGGCCCTGACATCCGCCAGGACTGGGCCGGCACGTTCGTCACGCAACTCGCCCTACCCGCGGCCCAGGTGAAGACGATCAGCATCGACGGCGGACCACTGATCACCTACTACGTCGACACCGCGACCGGGTCCGCCGCCTCGCTCACACCCGAGCCCGGCGGCGGATGGACCGTCCGGCAGTCCGGTCGAATCCGCTTGTGGGATGACGCCGAATCCGCCGTGGCCATCTGGCGCCGCGCCGGTTCCCCCGAGATCGACCAGTTCCGCATACGCACCGACGGTCACGAACAACGCGTGTGGTTGGACACCGACGACGGCCCGGTGTCCTGGTCGCTGCGGTAGACCAGAACGACGCCGCCCGACCCTCGGCAGGGTGGGGCGGCGTCATTGTGCGGGGAAGGGTCAGGCGAGGGCGCTGCCCTTCTTCCACTTGTCGAAGGACAGCTGCCAGAAGCCCCAGCCGTTGTCGTACTCCAGGTCGCGCTTGGTGCCGGTGATGGTGACGACGTCACCCGGCTGGACGTTCCGGTAGAACCAGAGCGCGTCCTTGGCGGGCTGCCGGACACAGCCGTGGCTGCAGTTCATCTCGCCCAGGCAGTACTCCTGGCCGGAGGTCTGGTGCAGGTACTCGCCGCTGTTGGAGATGCGGACCGCGTAGTTGATCAGCTCGTCGTAGTAGCCGGGGTCGCCCTTCTTGCGGCCCGGGGCGACCATGCGGACCGGGTTGCCCTTCTCCATGGTCAGGTGCACGCCGCTGGTGGTGGTGTACTCGCGGGTGCTGGCGTTGCCGCCGCTGACCGGGACGGTGCGCGCCTTCTTGCCGTCGATGCTGACGGTCATCTTGTGCTTCTTCAGGTTGATCTTGGCGATCCGGGCGGCGCCGATCTCGAAGGTGCGGCTGAGGTTCCTGGTGCCGTAGATGTCCTTGCCGGCGCGGACCCCGGCCAACCGGGCGTTCAGCGTGACCTTCTGGTGGGCGGGCCAGTAGGTCTTGGGACGGTAGACGACGCGCTGGTCGCCCATCCAGCGCCAGGCGCCCTCGACCGGCTTCTCGGCCTTGACCTCCAGCGCCTTCTCGACCAGGTCCTTGTTGGGGACGGCGCGGTCGAAGTCGAGGATGATCGGCATGCCGACGCCGTACTTCTTGCCCTTGTTGCCCTCCAGGATCCAGTCCACCGAGGCGGAGAGGGTCTCCTTCGGCTTGAGCGTCCTGAACTTGCTCGCGGCCTGCGAAGCGGTGCCGATGGAGTTCTTCGCGGAGGCGTTCACGGTGTAGGTGGTGGACGGCCTGAGCGTCCAGCGCGAGCGCCACTGGGTCTTCTGGGCGTTGAAGTCGCCGGGGATGGCCTTGCCGCCGGCCTGGACGGTGACGTTCTCCAGCGTGCCGCCCGCCGAGGTGACGACCACGCCCTTGTCGGGGCGGGCCTTCTCGGCGCCCTGCGCCGGGGTGATGGACACCTTGGCCGCCGGGACCTTGGTGTCACCGCCCGCGGTGGTCCCCTCGCGGCTGGAGGAGCAGGCGGTGAGCGCCAGTACTCCGGCCACCGCCACCCCAGCGGCCGTCCAACGTCGAATGATTCTGCCGTTCATGCGCACTTGTGCCACCCCGAGCCGGCTTCCCGCCGTACCGAACCTGTCCCGCCAGCCTGTACCAAGGCTTGTCCCGATGAAGGTCCAAATTTGATGATGTTGAAAAAATACCCGGTAAGGACGGTCCCGTCCCCTGCGTTCAATGTTGCGATTTGCTATCGAACGATCACGGTGGTGCACGCGGCCGCCGGTGGGACGTCCGTGGCGGTGCGCGCGGCCCGCCGGATCGTTCGGGGTGATGATGCTCGGACGACGGTTTCCTCCGCGTTTCCCCGGTTTCAGTGGGCGGCGGGAAGGACGCGGCCGCGCACGTCGCCGAAGCCGATGCGGGCGCCGTCCGGTCCGGGCGCGGTGGCGGAGATGACCACTTCGTCGCCGTCCTCCAGGAACGTTCGTTCCTCGCCGTTCACCTTGACCGGCTCCTTGCCGCCCCAGGTCAACTCGATGAACGCGCCGCGCTGCTCGCGCGCGGGGCCGGAGATGGTGCCGGAGGCGTACAGGTCGCCGGTGCGGGCGGAGGCGCCGTTGACCGTCAGGTGCGCCAGCATCTGCGCGGGCGACCAGTACATCTCCCGGTACGGCGGCCGCGACACGACCTCGCCGTTCCACTCGACGGCCAGGTCGACGTCCAGACCCCACGGGGCGCTCTCGCGCAGGTAGGGCAGCGGCTCGGGGTCCTGCGGCGGGGTGGGGACGCGGGCGTGCTCCAGGGCGGCGAGGGGGACGACCCACGGCGAGACGGACGTCGCGAAGCTCTTGCCGAGGAACGGGCCGAGCGGTACGTACTCCCAGGCCTGGATGTCGCGGGCCGACCAGTCGTTCACCAGGACGGCGCCGAAGACGTGCCGGGCGAAGTCGTCGCAGCCGATCGGGGTGCCCAGCAGCGACCCGGTGCCGACGACGAAGCCCAGCTCGGCCTCGATGTCCAGCCGCCGGCACTCCCCGAACGTCGGCGCGGCGTCGGCCGGAGCCTTGCGCTGGCCGCGCGGCCGGACGATGCCGGTGCCGGAGACGACGACCGTCCCGGCGCGGCCGTGGTAGCCGACGGGCAGGTGCTTCCAGTTGGGCATCAGCGGCTCGGCGTCGGGACGGAAGAGCCGCCCGAGGTTGGACGCGTGGTGCTCGGAGGCGTAGAAGTCCACGTAGTCGGCGACCTCGAACGGCAGGTGCAGCGTCACCGCGTCCACCGCGAACACGGCGTCGCCGGGCACTTCGCCCGACACCATTTCGGTGACGCGGCTCCGGACCTCGGCCCAGCGCTCGTGCCCCTGGGCCATGAACGCGTTGAGCGACGGCCGCGCGAAGACTTCGTCACCGAGCGCGCGCGCGAGGTCGACGACGGAGTCTCCGGCGCGGACGCCCACGCGCGGCGCCCCGCCGGGGGAGGAGAACACCCCGTAGGGCAGGTTGGCGAGCCCGAACGGCGAGCCCTCCGGGATGGGGATCGTGGTCACGCGGGGTCTCCTTCTCCGTCGGCCAGGCCCAGGGCGGTCAGGTCGGCCAGGGGGTCGGTGATGCTGCACGTGCCGAACGACAGGAACCGGGCGCGGACGGCCTCGGCACGGGAACCGTCCAGGTCGGTGATACCCGCGGCCACGGCCGTGCCATCGCGACGCGCCAGGATCGTCACCAGGTCGTCCTCGGCGGCGCCGGCGAGCGCGGCGTCGACGGCGAGCAGGATGTTCAGGAAGCCGTGCTGCTCGAACCCGGTCTCCGGGTCGGTGTTGCGGACGGCGTGGTGCAGCCCGGCGGTGGCCTTGAACGGCACTCCGGCGTCCACCACGGCCCTGATCGCGGCGGCCAGCTCCGCCTCGTCCGGGTGGAGTCCGGCCTTGACCCCGCCGGTGCGGAACTTGGCGCGGTACGGAGTGGCGGGCAGCGCGGCGACGATCTCCGGGCGCAGCTCGTCCCGGGGCACCTCGACGAAGACCGGCACCCCGGCGGGCGCCGCGCGGTCGAGCGCGGCCAGCAGGTCGGCGGCGGCCAGGCCGGGCGGGACGGCGACCTCGACGCCCGCGAGCCGGACCGGGAGCCCGGCCGCCGCCGAGACCGCGCCGGGGAGCTGATCGGGCCCGCCGGGCAGCGTGACCACCAGATCGAGCACCGGATCGCCGCCGGCGAGCAGCGTGCCCAGTTCCTCCAGGGCGGGTGCGGCGACGATGAACGAGCCGACCAGCGCCGCGTACGGCGACCGCTTGTGCCGGACGTGCGCCGGCACGGCCTCGGGAAGCGGCATCGACCCCGGCGGGAAGACGGCCGCGTCGTCGCACAGCCCCACCGCGAACCTCGGAACGCTCACTGGGAACCCTCCGCGCGGCGGCCCGCCCACGTCCAGGCGTAGCCGGGGTCCTCGCAGGCCAGGCCGCCCTCGCCCAGCTCCAGCGGCCGGAACGTGTCGACCATGACGGCCAGCTCGTCGAAGAACTCCGCGCCGATGCTGCGCTCGTAGGCGCCCGGCTGCGGCCCGTGCGGGTGCCCGCCCGGGTGGACCGACACCGAGCCCTGCCCGATACCCGAGCCCTTCCGCGCCTCGTAGTCGCCGCCGCAGTAGAACATGACCTCGTCGGAGTCCACGTTGGAGTGGTAGTAGGGCACCGGGATCGACAGCGGGTGGTAGTCGACCTTGCGGGGCACGAAGTTGCACACCACGAAGTCGTGCCCCTCGAACACCTGGTGCACGGGCGGCGGCTGGTGGACGCGGCCGGTGAGGGGCTCGAAGTCGTGGACGCTGAAGGTGAACGGGTAGAGGCAGCCGTCCCACCCCACCACGTCGAAGGGGTGGTCGGCGTACACCAGCCGGGTCCCGGCCAGGCCGCGCGAGGTGCGGTGCTTGACCAGGACCTCCACGTCGGTGCCGGTGGCCTGGAGGACGTCGGCGGGGCCGTGCAGGTCGCGCTCGCAGTACGGGGCGTGCTCCAGGAACTGCCCGTAGCGCGACAGGTACCGCTTGGGCGGCGCGACGTGCCCCGTGGCCTCGATGACGTACGCGCGCAGCGGGCCCTCGCCCTTGGGCAGCCAGCGGTGCGTGGTCGAGGCGGGGAGGACGACGTAGTCGCCGGGCCCGGCGGCGAGGGCGCCGAAGACGGTCTCGACCGTGGCCTCCCCGGACTCCACGTAGACGATCTCGTCGCCGGTGGCGTTGCGGTAGAGCGGCGAGTCGGCGGTGGAGACGGCGTACGACAGCCGCACGTCGGCGTTCCCCAGGATCAGCCTGCGGCCGGTGACGATGTCGGACGCGGCCTGGGCGTCCTTGGGGAACAGGTCGTGCAGCCGCAGGTGGCGGGGCTTGAGCGGGTGGTTGGGGGTGGTCGAGGCGTCGGGGATCTCCCAGGTGCGGGAGTCGACGATGGCCGAGGGCAGGCCCCGGTGGTAGAGGAGCGAGGAGTCGGAGGAGAAGCCCTCCTCGCCCATCAGCTCCTCGTGGTAGAGCCGGTCGTCCGCGTCGCGGTGCTGGGTGTGGCGCTTGGGCGGGACGTCGCCGACCCGGCGGTAGTACGCCATGCCTGCCCCTCCTCCTCCGGAAACTAGTTAACACATTGACTATCTGTCGGACGTGCGGGGACGTCAAGCCCGCGACCGGGCGTCCAAGGGAAAGGGCGTCAGCTGCGCTCGCGGACGTCGAACTGGTCGCGGTTGGCGATCAGCTTGTCCAGGAGCATGATCAGGATCCGCTGCTCGGTCTCGGTGAGCACGCTCGTCCACTGGTGCTCGCGCTCGTTCTGCGCCCGGAACACCTCGAGCATCGCGCTCCGCCCCCGCTCGGTCAGCGACAGCAGCACCGCGCGGCCGTCGCGCTCGCCGGGCGAGCGCGCCAGCAGGCCGTCGGCCACCAGCGTCTTGGCCAGGTTGGACACGGCCGCGCGGCTCATCCCGGCCAGCGTGGCGGCCCGCCGGGACTCCAGCGGGCCGGCCAGCCAGGTCACGAACAGCAGGCGGAAGCCCGCCCAGGACAGCCCGCGCGGCCGGTGCACCGCGGCCTCCAGGTCATAGGTGACGATCATGGAGGCGCGGTTGAGGGTGAGCAGCACCTGGGTGGCCAGCCGGTGCGGGAACCCGAACTCCTCCGAAAGCCGGCGGTCGGCCAGCTCGACGAACGACCAGAAATCGAGCTCCGGGGCGGTGGCGTCCTCGTCTGCGGCGGCCATGGCCACCACCCTAGCGGCGCGGGCAAGATGATTCACACATGTACTACTTCGGCGCCGTCGCCTCGGTTCGCGGGGAAGGCCGGCATGACCGCGCACACCACCAGGCAGCCGATCGGGAAGTACAGCCCGATCGTGGCGTTCTTGCCGATCACGCACGGGCCGAAGAAGCCGCCCAGCGACCCAATCGAGTTGATCGCCGCCGGCCCCACCGCCGTCCGCTCCCGCGACACCGGCGGGAACCCCGACTGCCAGTTGGTGTAGCCGCTGGAAGTAGGCGGTCGGAGCATCAGCCCCCACTCCTCGCCGGCGACGGCCGCGCCGACCTGCTCGCCGAACCGCAGGTGGTCGCCGCGGCTGCCGGGCGCCGTCACCACGAACAGCGCGTCCCCGGCCCGCCCTGCGGCGGGTAGTGGCGGGCCAGGAGATCGGGGCCGTGCGCGAACACGACCGCGCCCGCCCTGTCCCCCACGTCGTCGGCGACCACGCCCACGACCCGGCCGTCCTCCTCCACCAGCCGCTGCACCCGCGTGTTCGGGACGATCTCCACACCGCCCGCCCGGCACGCCCGCGCCAGCACCTGGACGAGCTCGTACCCCTGGTCCCTGGGCACGTGGCCGCGCCACACGTCCTCGACCCCGGCCCGGCACAGCCCTGGCATGTGGCGCGCTGTGCGACACGGCCGCGAAGATCTCCACGCTCAGCCCGATCAGGCATTCCAGCGTCGGCCCGGCCTGCTCGCAGAAGCCCTGACCAGCCCGGGGTTGAGCATCCACTGCTTGAGGTTCATGTAGGGCTGGAAGAAGCGCTCGGGCGACTCCTCGATCCCGAGTCCGGCCTGCACGGTGGTGCCCGCCGCGTGAACATCCCCGCCCACACTTGCGTGGAGCCGCCCAGCTCGCCCTCCGCCTCAGCAGCACCGAGGCGCCGCGCCCGGCCGCCGATGCCCCCGCCGCCGACCACGATCACGTCAGGTTCCATCGGAGAGACCCCCGGACTCGGTGATGATGTGGTGGTAGAGGCCGTTGGAGACCAGGCCGCCGTCCACGGTGACCTCCTCGGGACGCGCCATGCGCCCCGCCGGGATGCTGGCGACCGCCGCGTCCACGAACGCGTCCGCGTGGACGGAGTTCACCCTTCACTGCACTGGCCAGGCTCAGGATCTACTCCCACGGTCCAACAATCAGCTCAGGCCACAAGGCAATGTCCGTCAGCGGTTGGACACCCTGGAGTGCCTGTTGGAACGGGACGTTGGTGGCCTTGGCGATGCTGGCGATGGCGGTCGGCCCCCACGTAGGCAAATCCCTCGACGAGCCGGGGCAGCAGGCCACCGATCATGCACTCACCACTGGGAAGTACTGGTTTCCAGCCTGGACACCGTCAGGCGCGCGTAGCTGTCCGTCCCATCCGTACTCCTTTGTTGCAGGGATATCTCTCCGCCATCTGACAGACGGATCCAGCGATTCTCCTGCCCAGGGGCGAATTGCCTCTGATATATACCGCTCTCGGCGTACACGGCGCCGATTCGAGGGGGGTCGTTGTACGCGCCATGGCTTACCTGTATGCCAGATTCAGGAAAGCTGATCCATCCGTCGGTGGTGCTTTTTCCTTGGACCCGTGTGGCGTTCACCCGGTTGACGACGACCCGGTCGGCGACGACCTCTCCCTGAGTGTTGTAGCTGCTGGAGATCTCCACGCCGTCGCCGGTGAAGGTCAGGCTCCCCGTGTAACTCAGCCCCTGGAACCGTTCGGCTCTCACCTGGTTGACGGTGATCTTGTCGGCGAGGATCGTCTTCTCGCCGCCGGAGGTGTTGGCGACCCGCACCCCGTCGGTGGTGAGGGCCAGGATCCCGGTGCTCGCCGTCGTCCCCTGGACCTGGGGGGTGAGGATGCCGGTCTCGAAGGTGGGGGTGCGCAGTTGGACGGTGGTGGTGAGGAAGTGTTCCCGCCCGGTGGGGTCGGTGGCGATGAGGGTGTAGGTGCTGTCGCGTTTCGGGCCGGTCCCGGGGTTCGGTTTCCACTGGCCCGGGGTGGTGACGGGTGGGGTCGCCGGGGTGCCGTCCGGCGAATTGATCGTGTATTTCCAGTCGGCGGGCCCGTCCCAGCGCAGGACGATGCTGTCTCCGTCGTCCACCATGGCCTTGTCGGGGCGGAAGTTGCTGGGCGCCGGGGCTTGCTTGGCGGCGGTCTTCACCAGCGGCACCGCCGCGACGCTGGTGCTCGCCTTCGCGCCGGCTTTTCTGCTGGCGGCCTCTGTCACCGTCAGCACGGCCAGCCCGGCGGCTGCGGCGACCGGAACGCCCTCCAGTTTCAGCACCAGGTAGTCGCCGGCGGCGAAAGGGATACTTTTGCTCGACGGGTCGGTGACCTGGAAGGACTTGGTAGTGGCCTGGGGCTGGACCTTCAGCGGCTGCGCGCCCGTCTTCAGGCTGTGGTATTTGGCCGTGGCGGTGATCTTGGTGATGTCGCGTGTCAGGTCGTCGGCGCCGTCACCGACGGGCACCGTCACCTTGTTTTCGGACCAGTGCGCCGCGATCCTGTCGGTGTTGGTGACCACCAGGTACACCGTCCCGGTGGAGTTGGACTGCCCCGCCCTGGACGCCTCCAGGGGGGCCGGATCGGTGAGCACGGTGTAGGTCAGCAGGGTCATGGTCACACTCCTTGGCTGGCAGAACAGGCGCCGACACCGGCGAAGTCCCGGAAACCCGCCGCTGATAACACCCGCAGAAGAACACCCCTAAATCCAAACGATCACAGCAAAGCGCGCCAAGAGCTTCAAGGAGCCCATAAAAGGGCGATCCGGCAATATGATCAGGGCCTTGACGAACAGTTGAGCCACGCGTCACCAGCCGCTTCCGCCAGCCCTTGCCGCGATCCGCCGCTCGGCGTCATACTCAGCCCTGCCTGCGGCAGGCGTTCTGCGCGCTGACCGCGGCGAGCGCGCGCCGAGCCCGGAGCCCTTCTCCGCTGACCGGGCCGGTGTCGGCGGGGGCGTGTACGGTGCCGCGGCATGGGAGCGAGCGGATTCTCTCTGGACGTCAACGGTGACGGCGACCGCGTCAGGCTGGGGTCGATCATCTGGGAAACCGTGTGCGACTTCATCTGGGGCGATCTCGGAGAGCCCCTTTACACCCGGATGGCCGAGTATCTGTTCGAGCAGGTCACCTGTACCGCGGACGACACCTCGCTGACCTGGTGGTTCGGCAACCCCGGCGGCTGCTGCTCGCGGTCGGAGCGCGCCGGCATGCACTGGCTGCGGTACTTCCTGGCCGTCGACTGGGAGATCTTCACCGCGATGGGCGACCACCGGGGCCTCACCTTCGCGAGCGGGCCTCCCGAACTCGCCGCCACCACCGCGGAAGGACGACTCGTCACCCTCCGGGGCGATATCTGGAGCGCCTCGGACGACGGTGTGGGCGGTGACGACGCGTGGATTCCCCTGGAAGAACTCACCGTCGATGAACGCGCGTTCGTCGCCAAGGCGCGCGGCGAGTGCCAATGCCCGGTGTGCACTTCCCCGGCCAACACGCCTCGATCTTGACGAGGACGCGTCAGGCGTCCACGGTGAAGACGACCGCGCGCCCGGCCTCGGCCGCGCGCGTGAAGAACGCCCGGACGTCCTCGAAGTTCTCCCACGTGTAGTCGAAATCCTGCTCGTCGTGGGGACCGTAGTAATCGTCGACGTCCATGGCGAAAAAGAGCCGGTGCAGGAGTTCACGGTCAAGGGACGGCAGCACCTGGGCGAGGGCCCGCACCTCCTCGGCGGTCACGTGGGCGACGAAATAGTCGGCACCCTCGTACAGGTCCCGGCCGCCCAGGACCACCAGGGAGAGATCGGCGCCGGGACGGTCCACCGCCGCCAGGCAGCGGTGGATCGCGTCCCACGCCTTGTCGCTCGGCATGTGCCAGTACGAGTCGGAGTTCTCCTCGATCTCCTCGATGACGGCCGCGAGTTCCTCATCGTCCGCGGCGCCGAGAACCAGACCTTCCTGCTCCTGATCCAGGGCGAAATGAACTCCAAGACTCACGGCCGTCCTCCCTTGGTCATGCCGCTATTGTGGCGGCTCCGCGTCGGTCCATTCAGCGATCTCGAAGACCTTGTACGAGGCCGGCTCGCCGGGGCGGTGGAAACGGTCGGGCATGTTCTCGGCCTTCAGGCTGCGGGGCTTCCCGTCGTCCCCCGGCGGGAGTCTCAGGCTGCCCTTCGGCGGCGTCGCCACGAGATCCCGGACGGCCAGCAGCATTCCCTTTCCGGGGTCGACGATGAACTGGCGCCGGTAGGTGCCGAGCTGCTTGGGCGCGGTGAAGATGCCCAGGGGCGTGGTCGTCTTCAGCGGCAGGGAGACGACCGTTCCCTTACGGCCCAGCGGATCGGTCGTCTCGCCCTCCGCCTTGACCCCGGGCTGGGCCGCGAGCATCCGGAACGCCGCGGCCCGAACCGCGGGAGGCGCCGGAATCCTGGACAGCAGATCCCCGGCCGCCTCGCTGAGCGCCCGGGCGCGTTCCTGCCCTTTCAGGGCGCGCATCCGCTCATCCGGGCCGTTCTGGCCCACCGCCCGCCACCGACCCTTGAGGTTCAGCAAGGCGTTCTCCAGCGCCTTCGGCTCGGTGGGCAGCTCGGCGATCTGCTTCTGCGTCATGCCGAAGTACCGGTCATCGGCCGGCATCCAGCGGAACGCCCTTCCCGACAGTGGCCGCATGTCCAGGCGCATCTCGGCGTCCGACCCCTCCGAGTTCGGGATCGACACCCACGTCGGTGAACCGGCCGCCTGCCACTTCCGCCGGTCCTGGGCGGTCACCGGCACGTCGGTGAAGTCGAGGTGGGCGAATCGCCCCTGACCGTTCCGGTCGATCCAGTACTCGTTCCCCTGCCGCGAATCCACCTTGTAGTGGTCCGCGCGGGACGACCCGACCGCGTAGATCTCGCCCATGACGGTCCTGGTGTGCCAGTACTTGCCGATCGGCGCCTTCTCCGCGTTGGTGGCGGCCATCAGCAGCACGTCGCCCTGCCGCTGCGGGACGGTCGTCCCGCTCGGGCCGGGCGCCGGGACCTCGTCCGAGGGCAGCGAGACGACCGCGACGGCCCCCGCCACCACGGCCGCCGTCGCCGCCAGGCTCAGCAGCGGGAGCTTGAATCCCCGGCGGGGACGCCCGGTCATTCCGGCCCGCCAGTTGGTGCGCAGCGCGATCCGGTCCGGGTGCTCCTCCTCGGCCAGGCCGGTCCGCATCTGCCGCAGAGCGTCGAGTTCATCCATCGTTCGTCACCTCGGGGAGGGTCTTGCGGAGCTTGATCCGGGTCCGGTGGATCTTGGCCTTCACGGTGCCGAGGGGCAGGTCGAGCGTCGCCGCGATCTCGGCGTACGACATCTCGCCCCAGGCCAGCAGCAGGAGGGCGTTGCGCTCCTGGGCGCCCAGCCCCGCCAGGGCCTTGGCCAGCCGGGGGCCGAGCGCGGCGGCCGTCGTCCGCTCGCTGGCCCGGTCGGCGACGCCCTCCTCGGCCGGGTCCACGCCGGTCCGGGCGAACGCCCGGTACATGCGGGTCTCCTGGCGGTGGTGCTTGGCGATCAGCTTGCTGGCGATGCCCCACAGCCACGCGCCGAACTCCGCGCGCCCGTCGAACTTCTCACGCTGCCGGAACGCGATCGCGAACGTCTCCGACACCAGGTCGTCGGCGAGCGCGACCCCGAGCCGCCGTTTCACGTACGCGTGCAGGCGCGGCGAATGGCGCCGGAACAACTCACCGAACGCCTCCGGATCCTCCAGGGAGGCCGCGACGATCATCGAATCGTCGGACTCGTCCCTGGCATGGCTCACCACGGCCATGGGCGTCTCTTCATGGGGGTGTCCTCGTTTCGGGGGGTTGCTGACACCTCCTCTATCCCGATCCCCACCCCCCGGTTGCGCCCCGCTCCCTGGGTGTTAGGCGAGTGCGCGTTCGAGGGTTTCGGCGGTGTCGGTGACCGTGGACGGGGCGTTGCCCGCTCGGCGGATCTGTTTGAGGACGCCGCGTAGGAGACTCGCGGCCCGCCCTCGGGTGATGGCTTCTCCGAGTACCGCGATCTCGGTGATGACGTCCTCGGCCCGGCGCCAATCTCTGACGTGCACCAGCGCTTCGAGTAGCTGGGTCATGTCGAGGTTGCCGTAGACGTGGGCGGCCCGATCGTCGACGACGACCTCCTCGTGAAGTGGAACGGCTCGCTCCCACTGGCGTAGACGGGTGTACGCGGTGGCCTTGTGGCGGTTCACCTCGGTTTCGTTGAGCCACCACGTCCAGCGCGGGTCGCGGGGGCTCACGCTGTCGGACAGGACGCACCTGACCTTCTCGATCGCGGCCATCGCGCGGTGCTCGTCGCCGGACTGGGCGAGTACCCGGGCCCGGCGCAATTCGAAGAGCGCGGCGACGCGGGGTGGCAGGTCCTCGTCGAGGACGGCGGCGGTGATCCTCATCGCCTCGGTGGGCCGGTTCAGGTGGAGCGACTGCATGGCGAGGTGGCTCAGCTCGAAGAGTTCCATGTCGAGGTCCCCGGCCTGGCGGGACAGCATGAGCGCCTCCATGATGAGCTGCCGCGACAGCGCCTGCTGATCGGCGTCGTAGGCGAGCCAGGCGGTGATCTCGCCGGTCTCGCCCGCCGCCGCGAGCAGGTCGCGTTCGATCGCCGGCTCGTGCGCGCCCGTGCCGATCTTGTGGTGGGCGCGGCGGAAGACGCGCACGGCGAGGGACAGGACGTCGTGGCCGCCCCACTGGCCGTCGAGCCGGACGAGATCCTCGTTCGTCCGGCGCAGGGCCTCGACGAAGGCGCCGTCGGCGGGATGCCCGCTCGACGTCGGGAGGTCCATGACGGGGAGGAGGTGTGCCGGCGTCGGCTCGGGTTCGGCGAGGACCCTGGCGTAGAGCTTGCGGTAGCGGGGGGCGGGGAGGTGTTTGCCGGACTCCCACTGCTTGATCATGTCGGTGAGGCTCTGGACGTGCGGCAGGTCCTCGCGTTCGCGGGGGTCGGCGGCGGCGCGGAGGAGGCGGGCGAGCTTTCCGCGTGACCAGTACGGGGTGGCCTCCCGGACCTCGCGCAGCCGGAGGCCGATGGCCTTCTTGTCGGTGGGCATGGAAGCGCACCTCTCGCCGGGGGGAAGGGGAGGCGGCGCCTCCCTGGTCCTCCACGATTCTCTCTCTGGGCTGGTGGGACGCGCCAAGGGTTCACTCAAGGTAGCGGGACGCGTACGTCCCGGATCAGTGGCGAGGTGGTCTGGAGAAGAAGGGTCCCGGCTATGGGTGAGCGTTCGCCGTGGAATTGACGGGGCGCGGGTTGCGGGTGACCGGTCCCGACGCGCCGGGGTGCTGCGAGCACGTGGAGCGGATCGCGGATGCGGTCGTCTTCGTTCTCGGCTTCTTCGCCGAGCGGCGGGTCGCGGAGCGTGGGCGGTGACGGGAGGGGGTGCGTCGTGGCAGGTCGAACGGGTCGTGGCCGAGGTCGGGCGGCGGTTTCCGGGCGTCTGCGTGTGGTGGGGGAGGTACACGGGTGCTTGGTGGGCGATGACGCTCGACGGGTACGGGCGCCACCGGCTGGTCGAGGCCGCCACGCCGGCGGAGCTGGTGAGGGCGATCGGAAAGGCGGGCGGTGGGGTTTTGGGGTGGTTAGGCTGCGCGGTGGCGGGCCGTAGCGCAGAGGTCGACGCACCCGGTCTCGATCCGGGAGGACGCCGGTTAGATTCCGGCCGTTCCGCCACCTGATCGTTGTGGAGGGGCATGGGCAGGCCGGGGACGGCGGCGTGCCCGCCGTTCGGGCGGAAGGCCGCCGGGTTCTGGGAGCGGGAGCGGCGGTACGGGACGCCCCGCTGGCGGATCGAGCGGGCGACGGAGCGGCGGCTGGCGGGTGACTGGCTCGGTGCGTGCCGGGCGGCGGGTGTGGACGTGGGGTTCGACCTGGCGGAGGTGGCCTCCGAGCATGGGGCGCGCGTCGCCGAGAGGCTTGAGCGCGATCTCCTGCATCTCGCGCCCGACCTGCTGCGCTGGCATCTGAGCGGGGACGCCGACGCTTATGCGCTGGCCGCGTACGGGAAGTCGCGGTTGTTCCTCAGCTGGCCGGAGGGGCTGGGGTTCGGGGCCAAGCCCGATGTCCTGCTCGCTCCCGGTCATGTCTGGGACGTGCGGCGGTCCGGGGAACTGCTCGCGAGGCTCGGGGGACGTGGGCGGGCGCCGTTCTTCGAGGCGGACGGGACGCCGCGGGAGCCGCCGGAGGTGCCGGACGGTCCGGTGGAGCGGGCCGAGCGGCTCACCGCGCTGTTCGAGCGGGGGGCGGTGCAGGAGGCGTTCGCGGAGGCGGGGATCGAGTTGCTGGCCCCCGGGAACGCTCGGGCGCTGGAGTTCCTCGGCAGGGTCCCACTGGTCGGCAGGGTCCCACTGGACCTGCACCGGATCGAGAAGGAGGTGCGGCTGCTGGGCGGCGGGCGCTTTCTCGTGCAGATGTGGCGTTTCTCCCTCACACCGAACACGTGGGACGCGCAGACGGACCTGCTGCTGGAGACGATGGACGACCGGTTGCGGGTCACGTGGATGCGGCCGGGCGATGTGGACGGGCCGGCGGACCCGTTGCCGGAGCTGTTCTGGCGCCGGTCCCCGGATCTGGATCTCGTGCGGGCGGGGCGGCTCACTCCGGATGAGCTGCATCCGCTCGTGCGGGAGGCGTTGTTCCCGGAGCGCGTCCCGGACGGTCCGGTCGGGCCAGGGGGCGCGCCGCCGGAGGTGGCGCGGGTGCGGTGCCGGGGGGAGTGGCACGAGGTGTCGTTCCGGCGCGGGGAGTTGCGGGTTCACGCGCACACGGATGAGGAGCGGCGGCGGGAGGGCACGCTGCGGGCGCTCGGCGGCACCGTTCCGGGCTGCTTCACCGTACGGGAGAGGTGGGACGGCGACGGGTTCCTGCCGCGGGCGTTGCGGGAGCAGCGCCGGGAGTTGTTCCACCGGGTCGAATGCGGTGACACCGAGGGCGTCCTGCGGTGCCTGGAGTCGGGGTTCGACGCGCACGCGCGTGATGGTGATGGCCGTTCGCTGCTGCACTGGCTGCACGTTCTGGACCATGAGGTGCTGCTGCCCCGGCTGCTGGACGAGGGGTTCGATCTGGAGGCGCGCGACGTCTGGGGTCGGTCGCCGCTGGTGGCGGCCGTGGCGAACGGCGCGTCGGCGGCGGCCGTGCGGGCGCTCATCGGGGCCGGGGCCTGCGCCGACGTGAGCGGCGGGTTGCCGGCCGAGATCGCCCGGATCTGGAACAGGAAGGACCTGGCCTTCCTCCAGGACGCCGGTGAATAGGGGCGAGATATGCGTTCTGGGGTGGTTAGGCTGCGCGGTGGCGGGTCGTCGCGCAGAGGTCGACGCACCCGGCCCTGATCCGGGAGGACGCCGGTTCGAATCCGGCCGGTTCGCCACCTGAACGTCGTGGAGGGGCATGGGAAGGTCGGGGCCGCATCCGGCTACGTCCGAGTGCGGGCCGTTCGGGCGGAAGGTCGCGGGGTTCTGGGAGCGGGAGCGCCGGTACGAGGTGCCCCGCTGGTTGATCGAGCGGGCGACGGAGCGGCGGCTGGCCGGGGACTGGCGGGGCGCGTGCCGGGAAGCGGGTGTGGTCGTCGGGTTCGATCTGGCGCGGGTGGCCTCCGAGCACGGGACGGGTGTCGCCGAGGCGCTGGAGAATGATCTGCTCTATCTGGCTCCTGACCTGCTGCGCTGGCATCTGAGCGGGGACGCCGACCGCTATGAGCTGGCCGCGTACGGCGATCTGCGGCTCTTCCGTCCACGGCCGCGTCCGAACAGTCTGGAGTTCGGGCCGGCCAGGCCCGGACGGTTCCTCGCTCCCGGATACGTCTGGGACGTCCGGCGGGCGGGGGAGATCCTGGCCCGGCATGGCGGGCGCGGCCGTGCGCCGTTCTTCGAGGCGGACGGCACGCCCCGCGAGGCCGCGGAGAGCCCGGGTGATCCGGTCGGGTGGGCGGAGCGGGTCAGCGTGCTGCACGAGCGGGGCCTCGTCGAGGACGCGTTCGCGGAGGCGGGCATCCGCTTGCAACTCCACCCGGATGATCCGCAGGACCTGGACGAGCGGCGGTGGAAGCTCGGGATGCTTCCCCTGGCCCTGCACCGGATCGAGGCGGAGGTGGGGTTGCTGGGGGGTGGGCGCTTTCGCCTCAACTGGCCGCTGCAGCCGTTCCTGCCCTTGCCCCGGCCGACCGAGGTGAGCTTGATGAGCCTGCTGCTGGAGGCGCTGGACGACGGGTTGCGGGTCACCTATGTGCGCAACCGCGCTGATCTGGGGCCCGAGCCGCTGGTGGCGTTGCCGGAGTTGTTCTGGCACCGGTCCCCGGATCTGGATCTCGTGCGGGCGGGGCGGCTCACTCCGGATGAGCTGCATCCGCTCGTGCGGGAGGCGCTCTTTCCGGGACGGGACGCGGCCGGAGGCGGTGGGCCGGGGGAATCCGCGCCGCCGAAGGTCGCCCGGGTGCGGTGCGGGGACGCCTGGCACGAGGTGTCGTTCGAGCGCGGCGCGCTGCGCATCCGCGGGCACACGGACGAGGAGCGGCGGTGGGAGGAGGCGCTGCGCGCCTTCGGAGGCAAGGTCGCGGGCTGCTTCGCCGTGCGGCAGAGCTGGGACGGCGCCGGTTTCCTGCCGCGGGCGTTGCGGGAGCAGCGCCGTGAGCTGTTCCGCCGCGTCGAGCGCGGCGATACCGAAGGCGTGCTGCGGTGCCTGGACGTGGGTTACGACGCGCACGCGCGCGATGGTGATGGCCGTTCGCTGCTGCACTGGCTGCACGTTCTGGACCATGAGGTGCTGTTGCCCCGGCTGCTGGACGAGGGGTTCGATCTGGAGGCGCGCGACTTCTGGGACCGGACGCCGTTGGTGGCGGCCGTGCTCACCGGCGCCCCGGCGCCCGCGGTACGGGCGCTTGTCGACGCCGGGGCCCGGACCGACGTGCGGAGCGCGGCGATCTGGGGGGCCGAGTCGCTCGCCGAGGCCGTCCACCGCGTGACGCGGACCGGCCAGGACTTCCTCAGGTGAAGGGGCGGGCCATCTCGTCGAGGATCTCGTCGATGAGGGCGCGGCGCGGGCCGGGCGGCTGCTCCTCGGCCCAGATGTGGGCGGCCAGGCGCATGGAGCCGAGGAACGCGGCGGCGATCACGCGGGCGCGGCGGTTCCCGGCGGGCAGGCCCTCGCGGGCGCGGATCTCCTCGGCGAGGCGGCGCTCCAGCGTGGCGTAGTGCGCGAGCTGGCGGCCCAGGACGCCGGGGTGCTGGCGGGCGATGCGGGACTGCGCGGCCCATTGGGGGTCGGGTTCGCCGGCCTCGTCGTAGAGGCTGTGGAAGGCGAGGCGCAGCGCGGTCCAGGTGGTCTCGTCGGCGGGACGGTCGCTGAAGGTCTCCAGCATCCGCTCGACGCGCTGCTCGTCGCCGTAGAGGACGGCGTCCTCCTTGCCGGCGAAGTAGTTGGAGAAGGTGCGCCGGGAGACCCCGGCGGCGTCGGCGATGGACTCGACGGTGACGGCGTCGAGGCCGTGCTCGACGGCGAGGCGCATGGCGGCCTCGTGCAGCGCCTGGCGCGTCGCTTCCTTCTTGCGTTCGCGGAGTCCGCCCGGGGTGCCCATGATGTGTCCCAGCTTACCTTGGCTTCCCAGTGGGAAATTTTGCCCACTGGGAATATTCTGTGCCTCCAGAGCATTCTGTGTCACGTCACCACAATCCTTATATCCCTGGAAGGGCGGGTGCTTCGAGCGTGCAGAGCTCGTCCGCGCCGGCGTCCGCGCCGATGAGCCGGCGGCAGACACTGGAGGCCCTCAGCGGCCTCCTGCTGGTGCTGTTCGTGGCCATGCTGAGCGCGACCGTCGTCTCCACCGCGCTGCCGCAGATCATCGGCGCGCTCAAGGGCAGCCAGTCGCAGTACACCTGGGTCGTCACGGCCACCCTGCTGGTCTCCACGGCCAGCACGCCGATCTGGGGCAAGCTCGCCGATCTCTACGACAAGAAGCTGCTTCTCGAGATCGGCATCGTGATCTTCACCGTCGCGTCGCTGGTCTCCGGCTTCGCGCAGAACACCGGGCAGCTCATCGCGGCCCGCGCCGTGCAGGGCCTGGGCCTGGGCGCGCTGCAGATCCTGGTCCAGATCGTCATGGCCAGCATGATCAGCCCGCGGGACCGGGGCCGGTACTACGGCTACCTCGGCGCGGTCATGGCCGTCGCCACCGTCGGCGGCCCGCTGCTGGGCGGCCTGATCGTGGACGCCTCGTGGCTCGGCTGGCGCTGGTGCTTCTTCATCGGCGTGCCGTTCGCGGTGGTGGCCTTCGGCCTCCTGCACAAGACGCTGCACCTGCCGACGGTCCGCCGCGGCGGCGTGAAGATCGACTACTGGGGCGCGCTGCTCATCGCGGCCGGCGTCAGCCTGCTGCTGCTCTGGATCACCTTCGTCGGCGAGTCGTTCGCCTGGGTCTCCTGGGAGAGCTTCACCATGGCCGGCGCGGGCGTCGTGCTCCTGGCCGCGGCCGTCTGGGTGGAGGCGCGGGTCGCCGAGCCCGTCGTCCCGCTCGACATCATCGCCCGCCGCAACACGGCACTGTCGATCGTGGCCAGCCTGGCCGTGGGCATGGCGATGTTCGGCGGCGCGGTCTTCCTCGGCCAGTACTTCCAGATCGGCCGCGGCTACAGCCCGACCGAGGCCGGCCTGCTGACCATTCCGATGATGGTCGGCGTGCTGGGCTCGTCCACGATCATCGGACGGCTCACCACCAAGACCGCGCGGGTCAAGCCCTACATCGTGTTCGGCACGGTCGTGCTGACCGCCGGGTTCGCCGCGCTGAGCGTCATCGACCACGCCACGCCGCTGCCGTACGTCGCGTTCGGGATGCTGCTGGTCGGCATCGGGGTCGGCGCGTCCATGCAGAACCTGGTCCTGGTCGTGCAGAACTCGGTGCCGCTGAAGGAGGTCGGCGCCGCCAGCGGGGCCGTCACCTTCTTCCGCTCACTGGGCGGGACGATCGGCGTGTCGGTGCTCGGCGCCGTCCTGGCCAACCACGTCGCCACCAACATCACGCGCGGCCTGGAGCGGCTCGGCATCCAGGGCGGCGGGGCCGGGGGCGACCTCGACATCGCGGCGCTGCCCGCCCCCGTCCGGGAGATCGTGCGCGCCGCCTACGGCGACGCCACCGGGCACATCTTCCTGATCTCGGCGGGGATCGCGGTCGTCGGGATCGTCGCGGCGCTGGCGCTCAAGCCGGTCGTGCTGCGGGACGCGCTCGACCTGCCCGCCGACACCGCTCCCGAGGCCGCGACCGCCCCGGAGACCGCCCCGGAAACCGTCCCGGCCCCCCGGCCCGCGGACGACCCGAAGGAGGCCGGGGTCACGCCTTCCGGGCGCTGATCGACTCCATGAGCGACGGCCACACGGCCGTCGCCTCCCGGATCCAGGCCGGCCAGTTGTGGCGCCCGTCACCGTAGATGTTCGCGGTGTACGGGACGCCCAACTGGTCGAGCCGTTTCCGGAACTCCTTGTTGTTGGCGCCGATCGCGATCTCGCTCAGCAGGCCGATGTCCCACGGCGCCACGTCCGGGTCGCCGGGGCCGGGCCGGCCGGTCGTCCCGGCGGTGAAGTGCAGCTTGGTGCCGCGTAGTTTCTCGGCCAGCGCGTACGGGTCGTACGCCTTCCAGCTGGCGTCGTCCAGCCGCGGGATGCCCCAGATGGCGTACGGGTCCTGGCCGTTGGCCGCGTTCGTGAACATCAGCATCGCCGGGATCCCGGGCGACCGCATCGACAGCAGCCCGCTCAGCGACACCACGTGCTCGAACAGGCCCGGGTGCCGCGCCGCGTACGACACCGCGCCCTGCGCGCCGGAGGAGTTGCCGATCGCGGCCCGCAGCGCCCCGCCGTGGTAGTTGCGCTCGACGAGCTGCCGCACCTCGGTCGTGTGGAAGGTCTCCCACCGGGGCGTGCCGCGCTTGCCGTAGTTGTGCCAGTCGGCGTACGAGCCGTTCGCCGCCTCCGGCATGACCACGATGACGTCGTACCGGGCCGCCCACTCCTCGATGTCGGTGTTGCGCGTCCACGAGGTGTAGTCGTCCTGGCCGCCGTGGAAGGCGTAAAGGACGGGCCAGGTGGTCGTGGCGCCCTCGCTCCAGCCCGCCGGCAGCAGGATGCGGGTCTTCACGGACTTCCCGAGCGACGGCGAGTCGATGGTCACGTCGACCTGGCGGGCGCTCAGCCGGGTCTCCTTGACGATCTCCGCCCCGGTGTCGGCGCGCAGTCCCGCGCCGGCCCGGGCGGGGCCGGCGGTGACGGTGCCCGCCGCGGCGACGGCGGCCATGGCGAGGGCGCCCGCGGCCAGGGAGCGGCGCCAGGAAATGCGTGTCATTGCCTTCACCTCGCGGCTCGGGAACTGCCCTGCAGTGTGCTCGACCGCGGCGGCGCGGGCTATGGGCGGGAGTGACAACTCGCCCCGGTGGTACTGGCCGGGATTGAGTGACGGCTGCCCCCGCCCGCCGATTGTCAGGACGTTAATAACGGCCGCTCCGAATACCTGTCCTGGGGCAGAAGCCGGTTCGGTGAGGCGGCCTCTACGGTCGTGGTGCGAGCGGCGCCCGCAGCCGGACGACACAGGCGGTGACAGCAGCACATGACCGGACCATCGGGCCTCCGAGCCCGCGCCCTGGCGGCCTGGCGGATCGGCGTCATGATGGCGCGCAGCGGGCTTCTGCGGCCCGGCCCGCCGCACCGGGTCGCCCGCCAGCTGAACGCGCTGCGCCGCTGGGGCACCCTCATGGGCGGCACGGTGGTGTCGTCGGCGGGCCGCGACCCCGGGTGGACGGCGATCGTCGACGACGACGGCGAGCTCACCTACGCCGAGCTGGACGAGCGCACCGACCGGCTCGCCGCCGCCCTCGGCGCGCTCGGCTCCCCGTCCCGGGTCGCGGTGCTGTGCCGCAACCACCGCGGCATGGTCCAGTCGCTGGTGGCGTGCAGCAAGCTGGGCGCCGACCTGGTGATGCTCAACACCGGGATGAGCACCGCGCAGCTGCTGGACGTCGTGCGCGGGCAGCGCGTCGAGGTGGTGATCGCCGACCCCGAGTTCGGGGAGTTCCTGGACGCGGTCCCGGAGGGCGTGCGGGTGGTCACCGCGTACGGCCCCGACTCGGACATGGAACGGCTGATCGCCGGGGCGGCCGGCGCCCGGATCCGGCCGCCGGCGCGCGCCGGGCGCACGATCGTGCTCAGCTCCGGCACCACCGGCACGCCCAAGGGCGCCGACCGGCACTCGCGGCCCGGCATGACGCCGCTCGCCTCGATCCTGTCCCGGATCCCCTTCCGGGTGCGCGAGCGGGTGCTCATCGAGGCGCCGCTGTTCCACACCTGGGGGTACGCGATGCTCCAGGCCGCCGTCCCGCTGCGCGCCACGATCGTGCTGCGGCGCCGCTTCGACCCCGAGCGGACGCTCCGCGCGGTCGCCGAGACCGGCGCGACCGCGCTGATCGTCGTGCCGGTCATGCTGCAGCGCGTCCTGGAACTGCCCGGGGAGGTGCGGGGCCGGTACGACACGTCCACGCTGCGGATCACCGCCGCGAGCGGGTCGGCGCTGCCCGGGGCGCTGGCGACCGCGTACATGGACGCCTTCGGCGACCACCTCTACAACCTGTACGGGTCGACCGAGGCGTCGTGGGTCAGCATCGCGACCCCGGCCGACCTGCGGGCCTGCCCGGACACCGCGGGCACCCCGCCGCCCGGCACCCGGCTGGCGATCCTGGACGAGCGCGGCGAGCCGGTGCCGCCCGGGACGACCGGCCGCATCTTCGCCGCCAACGAGCTGCTGTTCGCCGGGTACACCGGCGGCGAGACCAAGGAGATGCGGGACGGCCTGATGAGCCTGGGCGACGTCGGGCACCTGGACGAGCGGGGCCGGCTGTTCGTCCGCGGCCGGGACGACGACATGATCGTCTCGGGTGGGGAGAACGTGTTCCCGAGCGCGGTGGAGGAGGTCCTGGCCGTGCTGCCGGAGGTGCGGGAGGTGGCCGTGGTGGGCGCCCCCGACCCCGACTTCGGGCAGCGGCTGGTGGCCTACGTGGTGCGGAACCCTGACACGGAGTTGGACGCCGGCGCGGTGCGCGAGCATGTGCGCTCCCGGCTGGCCCGCTTCGCCGTGCCGCGCGACGTGCACTTCGTGGACGAGCTGCCGCGCAACGCCACCGGCAAAATCGTCCGCGCCAGGCTGGCCCCCGCCGCCCAGGACGACCCCGCCTGAGTCAGGACGCCGGGTCAGGAGCGTCGGGCGGTTCCACGACGAACCACAGGCGGGTCTCGCCGGAGGACCGCTCCAGCGCCCACTCGGCCGACAGCGCGTCGATGACCGCCAGGCCGCGGCCGTGGTCGACGCAGCGCCGGGCCGGGTCCTTGCGGACGTCGGCGGGGCCGTCGTCGCGCACCTCGACGCGCAGCCGCCGGCCGTCGGTCGCGACGGTGATCCCGATCGCGCCCGAGCCGTGCAGCACGGCGTTGGCCAGGGCCTCGGCGGTCATCAGCTCGATGTCGTCCAGCACGTCCGGGGCGCCGACGACCTTGGCCGCGCGCTCGCGGACGGCGCGGCGCACCGCCCGCCCGTCGCCGGGGGAGCCGGTCGCGGCGGGCAGCAGCAGCCGGTCGCCGAGCCGGTCCATCGCGGGTTCGCTCGTGCTCGTGCTCACGGTGTCGCACCTAGGGTCACGGGGTCACCACTCTGCGAGTCGGAAGATCGGCGGCGCGCACCGTACGCGGTTCACGATCGAATTCGCCGGGCGCCCCTGCCCCGAGCCGGAATCCGGGACGGCTCGCGGTGCCCGGTGCCCGCTCATCTGGCGGGACCACCGTATCGGTGCCGGAGCCGTCCGGACATCGTGGAACAAGTAAACTTCCTCGGTCGGATCGCTCACCGGTCTCCGTATCGGAGATGAGCACAGTGAAACATCCGGTTTGTCAATTCATGAACGGCCGGTGCCGTCGGCGGCGGCCTTCCAGAGCGCCAGCAGCGGGGGCGGCCAGTAGCGCCCCGGCAGCAGCATGGTGCTCTCGGTCTCCGGATGGATGATCAGCGGGAACGTGCCCGCGGCCAGATGGCGGTCCGGGACGTGCCGGCGGGCGACCAGCACCGTGGTGGCGTACACCGGCAGGCTGCCCACCAGCGGGCGCGGCACCGGGGCGCGGGAGGGCCGCCGGTCCGGGTCGGCGAGCATCGCCGCGAACTTCCGCAGGTCCGGGTCGCCGGGGGCGGCGCCGCGCAGCCTGAACAGCCGGCCCGCGATGTCCTGCAGGTCGTCGGGCATCTCGTCGAAGGCCGGGTCGGGGCTGTAGATGACCAGCGCGGGCCGGTCGCCCCGGCCGCGCCGGAACAGCGACGCGTCCGCCTGGACGACGCTGCCCCACACCACCCGTCCGTGGGCGAGCAGCATCTCCTGGCGTTCCAGGACGTCGCGGAGGATCGTCCGCAGCGAACCGTCGCGGGCCAGGCGCAGCCACACCGGGGCACCGAGCCGGACCTCGCGGGCGTCGCCGCGCTCGAACGCGCGGGGCGGGGGGCCGAACCGTTCACGGCAGAGCTCGATGATCTCCCGCCCGATCCGCGTCATGATCCGGACGATAGCCCGCGTGCGGGGCCGAATCGGACGGCGCCCCCCGCCCGCGGCCCGGCCGCGGGCGCCTCAGTGGAACAGGCGGGCCAGCTCGATCCGGGAGCGCAGCCCGAGCCGGGTGAAGATGTTGCGCAGGTGGCCGTCCACCGTCCGCGGGCTGATGACGAGCCGGGCGGCGATCTCCCGGTTGGTGGCGCCGCCCGCGACCAGCCGCGCGATCTGCAGCTGCTGCGCGGTCAGCTCCGCCAGCGGCCCCGGCCGCCCGGTGGACCCGTCCGGCGCCGGCCGCTCCAGCGTCTCCCCCGCCGCCCGCAGCTCCGCGAGGGCGCGGGCGGCCCAGCGCTCGGCGCCCGCCCGCTGGAAGATCTGCGCGGCGTTGCGCAGGTGCGGCCGCGCGTCCCGGGGCCGCCGGCCGCGCCGCAGCCGGTGCCCGTACAGCAGCGCGGTCCGGGCCAGCTCGAACGCCGAGTCGCCCCCCTCGTGCAGCCGCAGCGCCTCCTCGAAGTGCTTGCCGGCGGTCTCGTCGTCCTCGGCCAGCAGCGCCCGGCAGCGTTCGGCCAGCGCCGCCCGCACAGGGGCGCGGCCGTCGCCCGCCCAGCGCTCGAACGCCGCGAACGCGCGCAGCGCCGTGCCGCGCCGCCCGGTCCGCACCGCCGCCTCGACCAGGTGCGGGATCGCCAGCAGCCGCAGCACCGGGTACGCCGACCCCGAACCCGCCGGGTGCCGCAGCCGGGCGGCGGCGTCGGCCGGACGGTCGTCGGCCAGGTCCAGGCAGGCCATCGCCCAGGTGTCCAGGGACGTGGCGCGGATCAGGCCGCGCCGCCCGCCCTCCTCGGCCAGGCCGTCCAGCTGCTCCAGCGCCGCCTCCCGGTCGCCGCGGAAGGCGGCCAGCAGCGCCAGCACGGCCCGCTGCTCGATCAGCTGGTTGCGCTGCCCGGCGGCGCGGGCCAGCCGCATCCCCTCGCGGGCCGTGGCCTCGGCCGCCGGGTAGCGGCCGAGCATGATCTCGCAGTGCGCGAGCAGCGTCATCGCGCGCGGCTCCACCACCGTGCCGCCGCGCCCGCGCGTCCCGGCGACGCCGCGGGCGGCCAGGTCGCGGGCGCGGCGGTCGTCGCCCAGCGCCATCGCGGCGACGCTCGCCCAGGAGCGGACGGACGGCTCGTCGATCGCCTCCGCCGCGCCCAGGACGCGCCGCAGCCGCCGCTCCGCCTCGTCCTGCCGGTGCTTGGCCGCGGCCTTCAGCCCCGCGAAGTAGTCGCGGAACAGCTCCATCACCGGCACGGCGGTTCCGGGGGGAGGCGACGGCAGCGCGATCGCGCGTTCGGTGATGCCGCGGTAGCAGTGGTGGTCGCCGGTGGTGTCGGCGGCGGCCTGCGCCTTCAGCAGCGCCTCCAGCGCCAGCGCCGGGTCCACGCCCGCCAGCCGGTCGGCGGCCTCCTGCAGGATCCACAGCGCCATCACCGGCAGCCCGTCGCACATCTCGATCTCGCCCTGGAGCAGGTCGGCGCGCCCGATCCGCCCGGGGTCGGACGTGCACGGCCGGACCTGCCGGAGCATCGCGCGGGCGCGCCGGGTCCGTCCCGCGGTCCAGGCCTGGCGGGCCGCGGCGATATAACGGTCCGCCCGGATCTCCGGCGCCGCGGTGAGGACCGCGGAACGCTGCCAGATCCGGGACGCCTCCTCGTGCCGCCCGTCGTTCCGCAGGGACTCGGCGGCACGGGCCAGCTCGGCGGCGAGCGCGTCGTCGGGCTCCTCGGCCAGCGCCGCCCGGTGCCAGCTGCGCCGCGGGGCGAGCCCGTCGCGGTCCAGGGCGCGGGCCAGCAGCTCGTGCACGGACCGCCGCTCGGCCGGCGGGGCGTCGGCGTACACGCTGGAGCGGATCAGCGCGCTGGGCGTCTCGACCCGGTCGCCGTCCACCAGGATCAGCCCGGACGCGCGGGCCCACTCCAGCTCCCGCAGGTCGATGCCGTCCTCGCCGGCGGCGCGGGCGAGGGTGTTCAGGTCGAGCCGGTCGTCGGCGGCGGCCATCAGCACCAGCCGCCGCGCCCCGGCGGTCAGCCGCAGGTAGCGCCGCCGGTAGTGGGAGCGCAGCGCGCTGCGCGGCGGCAGCGCGCGCGGCGGCGGGGCCGTGCCGGACAACTGCTCGGGGGTGAGCGCCGCGGTGAGCTCCACCAGCGCCAGCGGGTTGCCCGCCGCCAGCTCGGCGATCTCTTCGGCGGCCTCCTCGTCCAGCGCGCCCCGGGTCAGGTCCTCCAGGACGCGCAGGCCCGCGGCCTCGTCCAGCGGGGCCGGGCGCAGCGCCGGGATGTCGGCCAGGCACTCGACCACCGGTGACACGGGCGGCCCCGGCCGGGCCGCGAACACCATCGCGACCGGGACGCCGCGGAGCCGCCGGGCGGCGAACGCCAGCGCTTCCAGCGAGACCCGGTCCAGCAGGTGCGCGTCGTCGACCAGGCACAGCACCGGGCCGTCGGCGGCGGCCTCCGACAGCAGCGCGCACACCGCCGAGTACAGGGTGAACGGCGCGGCCCCGTCGCGGTCGGCGCCGCCCGCGAGCGGCGCCAGCGACCCGGCCAGCGCCTCCGGCAGCCGCGCGATCGCACCGGACACGGGATGCAGCAGCCGGTGCAGCCCCGCGTACGGGACGGCGCACTCCTGCCGGACGCCGCGCGCGTGCAGCGTCCGGAAGCCGGGACCGGCCCGCTCTGAGGCGGCCTCCAGCAGCGCGGTCTTGCCCAGGCCGGGCCCGGCGAGCACGGCCAGCGCCCCGCCCTGGCCGTCCCGGGCCTGGTCGAGGAGCCCGCCGATGGCCTCCAGCTCCCGGTCACGGCCGTGCAGCACGGCCGGGGCCGGGGCGGCGTCCCGGTGGCGGTCCGGGACGGCCTCCAGCAGGCGGGCGGCGGTCGTCGTGGCGGTCACGTCACACTCTCCGTTCGTGTCGATCGGGCGCACGAACCCCCGCTTGTCGCCTCTTCCGGACGCCGCCGGGCCGATGGGCCGGCCCGGCGGCGTCCCCCCTCAGAGGCGGAGCCCGCCGGCCGTCAGCCCGCGGGCGGGTTGTAGCCCTTGGCGAGCTCGGACTCCTTGGACGGCTCGACGAGCTTGGTGCCGCCCTGGGACGCCTTGTCCGGCTTGACGATGAAGCTGCCGCGCGCCGACGGGCGGTTCCACTGGGTGAAGTCCATCGTGGCGGCGCCGAACCCGAGGTCGAACCTGGCGTTCGAGCGGTGCGCGGCGACGATGCCGTCCCGGGTGAGGTCCTTGCTCTGGCACGCCTTCTTCAGCGCCTCGCCGACGATGGCGGCGGTGACGTAGCCGGAGTACACCGCCGAGTCCAGCGGCTCCCCCTTGTAGGCCATCTGGTACTCGCCCGCGAGCTTCTGCAGCGCCGGGGTCCCGGAGCTGAACGGCGGGCCCGCGGTGGCCACGTAGTAGTCCTTCTGCATGATCCCGCCCACCTGGGTGGCCAGGAGCTGCTGGGCGAACGCGGAGTTGCTCGCGGCGTACGGCACGTTCAGCCCGCTCGCCGCGGCCACGCCCACCAGGGACGCGGCCTGCTTGGGGCTCACGCTGACCAGGATCGCCTTCACCCCGGCCTTCTTGAACGCGCCGGCCTGCGCGGTCATGTCCGCGTCGGTGGCCTTCACCTGCTGCTCGACCAGCGTCAGCCCGGCCTTCCCGGCCGCGTACTTGGCGCCGGCCAGGGCGCTCAGCCCGTAGTCGCCCTCCAGGTACAGGTGGCCGACCTTGTCGCCCTTCTTCACGCCCTTGGCCCGCATGAGGAAGTCGACGCCGTTGATGATGTCCAGGTCGTAGGTGGTGCCGGTGAGCTGGACGTACTTGCTGCCGAGCAGGGTGTGCGACCACGCCTGCGGGATGGTGAGCAGGTGGTCGTTCTCCAGCCGCTGCCGCAGCGCGATCGTGATCGGCGACCCGATGACCTGCGGGATCGCCGCCGAGCGCGGGCCGACCTCGCTGTAGGCGGCCAGCGCCTTCTGCACGTCGTAGCCGTGGTCGCGGACCACCAGCTCGATCTTGCGGCCGCAGACCCCGCCGGCCGCGTTCAGCTGGTCGTAGTACAGCTTCTGCGCCTGGGTGACGCCCTTGCCGAGCGCGGCGTACGGCCCGGTCAGGTCGGTCAGCGCGGACAGCGTGATCTTGTCCTTGGTGACCCCGGGACCGGCCTTCACGTCGCCGGACCCGCCGCCCTCGGCGGCCTTGCCGCTGCATCCCGCGGCACCCACCGCGACACTGAGGGACACGGCCGCCGCGGCGAGCATTGCCCGCCGCCGGTTCATCGGATGCTTCATGCGCGTTGCTCCTCGGGTTCATGGCTGGCTTGGCCGGCTTTGCCGGTGCTGTGCGGGGCTGGAGGGGGAGCTCCGGTGCGGTGGCGGGAGGAGGCGCGCCCGCGGCGGAACCGGGCGGCCGCGCCGAGCAGTCCGCCCGGCAGGAAGAGCAGGACGGCGACGAACACCGCGCCGTACACCAGCCGGGCCGCCTCGGCGGGCGCGACGCCCGAGGGCGCGCCGGGCTCGGCGACCAGCGGGATGGCCTCGCCGTAGCGGGTGAGCAGGGAGGGGAGCACGGCGACGAACACCGCGCCGAGCACGGCGCCGGCCACCGTGCCCAGCCCGCCGATGACGATCATGGCCAGGTAGTCCAGGGCCAGCGCGAGCCCGAAGTAGTCGGGGACGGTCCGCTGGAAGACCAGGGCCAGCAGCACCCCGGCCAGGCCCGCGTACATCGACGACAGCACGAACGCGGCGGCCCGGTAGCGGCCGACCGGCACGCCCAGCGCCCCGGCGGCGATCTCGTGGTCGCGCAGCGTGTTGAGGGCGCGGCCGGGACGGGACCGCAGCACGCCGCGGGCGAACCAGGCCGACAGCAGCAGGACGGCCAGCGCCAGGTACCAGAGCCGCTCCAGGCCCCCGAACGGCACGCCCAGCACCAGTACCGGCTGCGGCACGTCCGCGAACGTGAACCCGAACAGCTCCAGCGGCGGCACCGCGCGCCCGTTGACGCCGCCGGTCACCGGATCGGCGCGGAACAGGACGTGCTGGCCGAGGAAGACCAGCGCGAGCGTGGCGACGCCGAGGGAGGCGCCCTTGAGCCGTGCCGCGATCGGGGCGCAGAGCCCGCCGGCGGCCCCGGCGATCGCGACCGCGGCGAGCGCGGCCAGCCAGGTGGGCAGGCCCAGGCCGGTCAGCTCGTGCCCGGCGGCCTTCTCCGGCTCGGCCGCCAGCCACACGTAGGAGTACGCGCCGACGGCGAGGAAGAAGGCGTGCCCGAGGGACAGCTGGCCCGCGGCGCCGGTGAGGACGTTCAGGCCGATGGCGCCGACCGCGGCCGACATCGCGAACAGCCCCGCCTGGAGCCAGAACGACCCCGCGTAGAACGGCAGGACCAGCAGCCCGGCCAGGCCCGCGACCAGGAGCACCCGGGGCAGTCGTTCAGACACGGGCGGCCTCCCGCGTCCCGAACAGGCCGGCCGGGCGGGCCAGCAGCACCGCGACCATCAGCAGGTACGGCGCCACCTCGGCGAAGCCGCCGCCCAGCAGCGAGAAGTCGGCCTGGTAGCCGACCACCGCGGACTCGGTGATCCCGATCAGCAGCCCGCCGACCAGCGCCCCGGTGGTGGAGTCCACCCCGCCGATCACCGCGGCGGGCAGCGCCTTCAGCGCGGCGAACGAGGTGGTGCGGTCGAGGCCGGGGGTGGGGAACACGCACAGGAACAGCGCGGCCAGCGCGGCGAACGCCCCGGCCACCGCCCACGCCCCCGCCGACACCCGGCCCAGCCGCACGCCCATCAGCGCCGCGGTCTCCCGCCGCTCGGCGGTGGCCCGCATCGCGATGCCCCACGAGGTGTACTTGAACGCCAGCAGGAACGCGGTGATGGCCACGACCGCGACGGCGATCGCCGCCAGCCGGGTCTGCGCGATCGTGACGTCGCCCAGCC
Source organism: Actinomadura rugatobispora (assembly GCF_042656285.1). Classification (GTDB taxonomy): domain Bacteria; phylum Actinomycetota; class Actinomycetes; order Streptosporangiales; family Streptosporangiaceae; genus Spirillospora; species Spirillospora rugatobispora. The sequence continues at coordinate 106,225 of NZ_JBHSON010000053.1, forward strand.
GGACCACCCGGTCGCCCCACGGGTCGCCCAGCGGCAGCACCCGGGTGCCGATCCGCCGGGTCAGCTCGACGGTGAGGATGATGTCGACGCCGATCGTGACGATGCTGAGCGTGGAGTGCCCGCCCGCCGCGTTCGCCTTCAGCCGCCGCAGCACCAGCACCTCCACCAGCGCGGCCAGCGCGGCCGTGGTGCCGATGCCGAGCAGCAGCGCGGCGGCGAACCCGATGTCGTCGTGCAGTTCGGCGATGACGTAGCCGCCGGCCAGCAGCAGCGACGGCTGGGCGAAGTTGATGACCTCGGTGGCCTTGTAGATGATCACGAAGCCCAGCGCGATCAGCGCGTAGACGGCCCCGCTGGACAGCCCGTTGACCAGGACCTCGGCGAACGCGCTCACGTGCTCTCGCTCCTCTCTCCGTTGCCTCCGGTGCCGAGGTAGGCCCGGATCACCTCGGGGTCGCGCTGGACGGCGGCGGGCGGGCCGGAGGCGATCCGCCGGCCGAAGTCGAGCACCGTGACCTCGTCGGCCAGCCGCGCCACCATGTCCATGTCGTGCTCGACCAGCAGGAGCGACAGCCCGAGCCCGGCCCGGACCTGGCGCAGCGTGGCGGCCATCGCGAGCCGCTCCGCGCCGTTCATCCCGGCGACCGGCTCGTCCAGCAGCAGGATCCGCGGCTCCAGGCACAGCGCCCGCGCCAGCTCGACCCGCTTCTGCACGCCGTACGGCAGCAGGCCCGCCGGGGTCGCCAGATGCTCCTCGATGCCGACGAACTCGGCGATCTCCCGGACCCGGTCGCGGTGCCGCCGCTCCTCGCGCCGCCCGCCGGGCAGCCGCAGCCCGGCCGACACGAACCCGGTGCGGGTGAGCCGGTGCCGGCCGAGCATGAGGTTGTCGGCGGTGCTGAGCCGTCCCGACAGGGCGATGTTCTGGAACGTGCGGGCCATCCCGAGCGCCGCGATCCGGTGCGGCGCGAGGGAGGTGAGCTCGGTGCCGCCCAGCCGCACGCTCCCCGATGTGGCCCGGTACACGCCCGACAGCACGTTGAAGCAGGTGGACTTGCCCGCGCCGTTGGGGCCGATCAACGCGTGCAGGCTGCCGGGCGCGACGGTGAGGCTCACCTCGTCCAGCGCGGTCAGCCCGGCGAACCGGACCGTGAGCCGGTCCACGACCAGTTCCGGCGCGTCCGGGTGCGCGGCCTCCGCGGCCTCGGGGTGGGGGGCGGTGGCGCTCATCCGGTCCACCTCGACAGCGTGCGGACGGGCGCGGCGGCGGCGATCGCGTCGTCGGTGGCGTCGTTCTCCGTGCTGACCCCCAGGTAGCGGTCCCGGACCTCGGGGGAGGAGGCCAGCTCCCGCGCCGGACCCTCCAGCGCGACCGCCCCGACCTCCAGCACGTAGGCGTAGGAGGCCAGCTCCAGGGCCAGCGCCGCGTTCTGCTCGATCAGCAGCACCGCGATGCCCTCGCCGTTGATCGCGCGGATCGTCTCCGCGATCCGGCCGATCATGATGGGGGCCAGGCCCAGCGACGGCTCGTCCAGCAGCAGCAGCCGCGGCTCGGCCATCAGCGCGCGGCCGATCGCCAGCATCTGCTGCTCGCCGCCGGACAGCAGCCCGGCGCGCTGCCGCTCGCGCTCGGCCAGCACCGGGAACAGCCGCAGCACCCGGTCCCGGGCCGCCGCCACGGACCTGCGGTCGCGGGCCCCCAGCGCGCCCGCGCGCAGGTTCTCCCCGACCGTCATGCGCGCGAAGATCTCCCGGCCCTCGGGGACCTGGACCACCCCGCTCCGGACGATCCGGTCCGGCCGCCGGTCCCGGGCCGCACGCCCGCCCGGGGCGTCCGCGCCGGCGCCGATCGTGCCGCCGCGGACCGTTCCGCCGTGGTAGCCGAGCACGCCCGAGATCGCCCGCAGCAGCGTGGACTTGCCCGCGCCGTTGCCGCCGAGCACGGCCACGAAACCGCCCTCGGGCACCAGGAGGGAGACCTCCCGCAGGGCCCGCACCGGGCCGTAGTCGACCGTCAGATCGGTCACGGTCAGTGCCGGTGGACTCATGCGGGAGCCCTCCCGTGCAGCGGTCGCCGAGCGCGCACCTTGCCTCCTTCAGAGCCTCAGTCGGGCCGGGGGTTGAACAAGAGCACGGGCCGTGAGAGGAGGTCTAGAGCGGCGTTCTCATTGAGGGAGGCGAAGCAACCGGCGGACCCGCCGATTGTGAGCGGACACAATCCCTCCGGCCGCCGCCCCCGGTGACTGGTCACAACCGCGCGCCGATGGCACCATGGCGCCACTTCTCGTGGAGGAAGGTGAAGGCGGTGTCGAGCCCGACGACGTCAACCGACCGCAGTGGGACCGCGATCATGCGCAAGGCGGTCCAGCGGCTCACCGATCGGCTGCCCGACCTCGCCGACCGGCTGGTCGCCGAGATCCTGCGCGGCGACGGTGAGGAATGGGAGCGCCCCTCCGGGCTGCGCGACGACCTGTGGCAGGTGTGCCACATCGGTCTCGGCCACGGCATGGAGGCGATCCTCGACCCCGACCGCGGCCGCACCGACCTGGAATGGGCCGCCCGGCTGGGCCGCCGCCGCGCCGAGCAGGGCCAGCCCCTCGACCAGCTGCTGCGCTCGTACCGGCTGGCCGGCATGGTGTTCTGGGAGGCCGTCGTCGAGGCGGTCGCGCAGGACGAGCCCGCGCACGTCCCGACGCTGGTCCGGCACGCCACCCGCACCTGGTACGCCATCGACGAGCAGTCGAGCACGGCCGCCGCCGCCTACCACCGCACCGAGTACGACCTGCTGCGCCGCAACGAGGAGCGGATGCAGGCGGTCGTGGACGCCCTGCTGGAGGGCCACGGCACCGACGGCGGCCTGCTCGCCACCGCCAACGAGGTGCTCGGGCTGCCCGAGCAGGGCCGGTACGCCGTCGTCGTCCTCGGCCAGGCCGACATGGCCGCGCGGCCGGGCCCCGCCGCGTCCCGCGCCGGGGTGCAGGCCGCCGAGTCGGTCTCCACGACGGGCGGGATCCGCTTCCTGTGGCGAATGCGCGCCGAAACCCAGGTCGCGCTGGTCGCGCTGGGCAACGCGAGCCTGGACGAGCTGATCGAGGCGGTCCGGCCGCACGTCCGGGCGCACGCGGGCGTCAGCCCCGTCGTGCACGCGCTGTCGGAACTGGGCACGGCCCGCTGGCTGGCCGAACTGGCGCTGCGCACCTGCTGGTCGGACGAGCCCGAGATCGCCCTGCTGGACCGGCGGCTGCCCGCCGCGCTGGTGGTCTCCCAGCCCCGGCTGGCCGGACGGCTCGGCCGCACCGTCCTGGGCCCGTTGTACGAGATCGACCCGGTCTATCGGGACGTGCTGCTGTCGACCCTCACCACCTGGCTGGAGTGCGACGGCTCGGCCGCCCGCGCCGCGGCCAGGCTGTACTGCCACCACAACACCGTGCTCAACCGGCTGCGGCGGATCGAGCAGCTCACCGGGCGGCTGCTGGCCCGTCCCGGCGACCTGACCGAGGTGGTGCTGGCGCTGAGCGCCGTCCGGCTGCTGGACCCGGCCCCGGGCCTCGACTCCTGATCGGGCCCGGGCGCGGCGGCCGGGCTCACTCGCCGATGCGGCGGGAGAGCGCCTGCAGGAAGATCTTGACGATCTGGTCCGGCGACTCGGCCACGTACACGCCGCCGGGCACGACCTCGGCGATCCGCCGCAGCTCCCGGGTGTCCACGTCGCGGCCCACCCCGATCATGACGATCTGCACCGGCCGGCCCGGATCGGTGATCTCCCGCAGGTCGGCCAGCGTGCGCTCCAGCGACGGGCCGCCCGGGTCGTCGTTGCCCTTGCCGTCGGTGAACAGCAGCACCGTGTTGCCGAACTCGGCCTTGTGGGTGCGGGTCATCTCCCGGTACGCCGCCGTGAGCGTCTCGAACAGCCCGGTGTCGCCCGTCGTCTTCGGCCGGACCGACCCCAGCCGGGACAGCACCGCCTGCCGCCGCGTCGCCGACCCGATCCGCTCGCCGAGCGGGCCCACCGGCACCAGCTCCCGCCAGTCCTGGTCGCCCTGCAGCTCGGTGGAGAACGCCCACACGCCGAGCTCGGTGTCGTTGGACATCATGCTGAGCCCGCCCTGCGCGGTCCGGGCGGTGGCCTGCAACCGGGTGATGCCCGGCGCGATCGGCTCGGCCATCGTCCCGGAGATGTCCAGCAGCGTCAGGATGCGGATGCCGAGCGACAGCTTCGACCAGGACTGCATGACCTGCCGGACGGCGGCGGGTTTGGGCGCGGGCAGCTCGCGCGGCCGTCCCGGGTTCACCCCGGCCGCCGCGGTGAACGAGCCGGGCGCCTTCCCGTCGGGGGAGCGGTAACCCAGCTCGCGCACGTCGGCGCGGGTGGCCTCGGACGCCATCGCGCGTTCGAGCCGGCGCGCGGCGGCCCGGCGGCCGGGATCGGCCGTCGTGATCGTGAACGGGTGGTCCAGCGAGAGCGTGCCCTCCTGCGGGTAGAGCGCCACGGCGGGCTCGGCGGGCCGGGTCCGGTTGAACGCCCACACGTCCCGTTCGGAGGCCAGCGCGATCGGCTGCCTGCCGGTCGCCGCCGGACGGAACCGGGTGAACTGCGACTCCACGGTCGGCAGCGTGCTCTCCCGCGCGGTGCGGACGATGCCGGTGAAGATCGAGTCCTTGTTGGGGTCGTTGGCCAGCAGGATGTCGGTGAGGACGAGCGCGTGCATCCCGGCGGCGACGCGGGCCGGGTCGGGGACCAGCAGCCGCACCGAACCGGGCGGGATCACCGCGTTCTTGGTGACCGCGCCGCCCGCCGTGCCCCCGGCGGCGTTGAGCAGGTTGTCCCAGGACGGGGCGGCCGTGACGCCCTGCCGGGCGAGGGAGGCGGCCAGGGTGCGGGGCAGCGCGACGACGACCGGGCTGCGCGCGACCGAGGTCCGGGTGACCTCGACCGCGCCGCCACCCGCCGGCGCGGGGGACGGGGACGGGGTGGAGCCGGGGCTCGCAGGCGTGGCGGCGGCCAGCGCCGTCCAGAGGGACGAGTCGGGGATCCACACGTCGGGCCGCCGGTCGCCGGTGCCCTGCGGGACGCTGCGTCCGGCCAGCAGCGCGGCCATCGCCCCCGGGTCCGCCTTGCGCACCACGGCCCGCGCGCAGCGCCCGCCCTCCCCGCCGGCGTCGCCGCCGGGCCGGACGTTCGTGGGGAGGCGGTCGGTGTTGAAGCGGAGGGCTGCCTTGGCCATCGCGGGCTCGATGCCGGGCGCCACGGCCACGTCCAGCGTGACCGTGTCATCGCCGGAGCATGCGGCGCCGGCGCTCGCGAACGCGTACGCGCCGATGCCGAGCAGTGTGGCGAGCGTGACCGCCCCGGCCAGGGGGACGAGCACCTCGGCCCACCTTCTCCGTCCTCCGCCGCCGTACCGGCCGTACTCGGAACCGCTCATCGCCTACCTCGTTTTCGGAGCGAGGGTAAGGCCGCCGCGTTGTATTGTGCCGCGTTTCTCCGGAATGATCCCGTCGTAATCGGGATTCGTCCGGAAAAGAGGTTAAGTCGGGTTTTGGCGGGTGTTTTGTGAAGGGCAACCCTGCCGTTCCAGCCAGGTCAGCGCCTCGTCCACCGTGCCCACCGTCGGAGCGTCCGGCGCCGGCGGCCGGTCGACCATCACCACCGGCACCCCGAGCCGCCGCGCGGCGGTCAGCTTGGCGGCCGTCATCGCACCGCCGCTGTCCTTGGTGACCAGCACGTCCACCCGGTGCTCGCGCATCAGCGCCAGCTCGCCGTCCACGCTGAACGGCCCGCGCCCCGGCACCGCCAGCGTCCGCGGCGGCAGCGGCGGCCCCGGCGGGTCCACCGAGCGCACCAGGAAGAAGCGGCGGGCGTCCCCGGCGAACGCCGCCAGATCCGTGCGGCCGACAGTGAGGAAGACCCGCTCGCCGGGAAGGCGCGCCGCGGCCTCCGCCAGGGACGGCACGCGCCGCCAGTCGTCGCCGGGCCCCTCCGTCCAGCCGGGGCGCCGCACGACCAGCAGCGGCACGCCCGCGCGCCCGGCCGCCGCGACCGCCGACGCCGTGATCGCGGACGCGAACGGGTGCGTGGCGTCGATCACCGCGCCGATCCGCTCCGCGTCCAGCCAGGCCGCCAGCCCGTCCGCGCCGCCGAACCCGCCGACCCGCGTCGCCCCCGGCGGCAGCGCGGGATCGGCGACCCGCCCCGCCAGCGAGGTGACCGCCTCGACGCCCCGTCGGCCGGCCAGCAGCCCCGCCAGCCGGCGGGCCTCACCGGTCCCGCCGAGCACCAGCACACGCACAGGGTGCATGTTAGGTGCGTGAGTTCTCTTCGGTACGGGTGGACGACCGGCGCGTGCGCCACCGCGGCGACCAAGGCGGCCCACACGGCGCTGCTGACCGGCGAGTTCCCCGACCCGGTCGAGATCACGCTGCCGCGCGGGCAGCGGCCCGCGTTCGCGCTGGCCGTGGAGGAGCTGGCGGACGGCGCCGCGACGGCCGGGATCGTCAAGGACGCCGGGGACGATCCCGACGTCACGCACGGCGCGCTGGTCCGCGCCACCGTCCGGCACGGCGCCCCCGGCACCGGCGTGGTGTTCCGGGCGGGGCCGGGCGTCGGCACCGTCACCCGTCCCGGCCTGCCGCTGGAGGTGGGCGAGCCCGCGATCAACCCGGTGCCGCGGCGGATGATGCGGGAGGTGCTCGGGGACGCCGACGCGATCGTGGAGATCTCCGTGGACGGCGGCGCGGAGCTGGCCCGCCGCACCTGGAACCCGCGGCTGGGCATCCTCGGCGGCCTGTCGATCCTCGGCACCACCGGCGTCGTCGTGCCGTACTCGTGCTCGGCCTGGATCGACAGCATCCGGCGCGGCGTGGACGTGGCCCGCGCCGCCGGGCGCGAGCACGTGGCGGGCGCGACGGGCAGCACGTCCGAGCGGGTCGTGGCCGAGCTGCACGGCCTGCCCGAGGACGCGCTGCTGGACATGGGCGACTTCGCGGGCGCGGTGCTGAAGTACCTGCGCCGCCACCCGGTCCCCCGGCTCACCGTCGCCGGCGGCATCGGCAAGATCGCCAAGCTGGCGGCCGGGCATCTGGACCTGCACTCCAAGCGCTCTCAGGTGGACTTCGCCCTGCTGGCCGGTCTGCTACAGGACGCGGGCGGCGACGCCGGGCTCGCCGCCAGGGTGCGGGAGGCCAACACCGCGCTGGACGCGCTCCGGATCTGCGCGGAGGCCGGGCTGCCGTTGGGCGACCTGGTCGCCGCCCGCGCCCGCGATGTGGCCCTGGACGTGCTGCGCGGCGCCCCGGTCGAGGTGGACGTCGTCGTCATCGACCGGGCCGGCACGATCGTAGGCCGCGCCTGAGACCCAGGGCCTTTCTCGAGGTGACCTGAGATACCGCGCGAGCGCGATGCCGCGCTCGCCAAGGCCGGGTTAGGAGCGAGCCGCCAGGCGAGCAACGTAGGCCGGGACTTTTCGACGTGACCTGAGGTACCGCGCGAGCGCGTTACCTGGCCGGTGGTGCGAAGCCGGAGGCGAGCGCCACCGGCCAGATCGCGGAGCGATGCCGCGCTCGCCAAAGGCCCGGTTAGGGGCGAGCCGCCAGGCGAGCCCCGTGGGCCGGGACTTCAAACAACACAGCCCACTGGATGACGGGCATCTGCGGGCGCCAGCCGGTGAAGCCGCCGATCGGGGCGGCCCGGTCGACCGCGATCCGGGTCAGGTCGCCGCCCAGCCTCCGATGCGCCTCCAGCACGGCCCGCTCGCCCTCCACGGTGACCGTGTTGACCACCAGCCGGCCGCCGGGACGGCGCAGCGCCGCCCAGCAGGTCTCGATCAGGCCGGGGGCGGTCACCCCGCCGCCCACGAAGATCGCGTCCGGCGGGTCGAGGCCCGCCAGGGCGTCCGGGGCGGTGCCGGTGACCACCCGCAGCGCCGGGACGCCGAGCGCCGCGGCGTTGGCGGCGGCGCGGGCGGCCCGCTCAGGGTCGGCCTCCACCGCGACCGCGCGGCACCGTGGATGGGCGCGCATCCACTCGATCGCGACGCTGCCCGCGCCCGCGCCGACGTCCCACAGCAGCTCTCCGGCGGCGGGCGCCAGCCGGGCCAGGGTGATCGCCCTGACCTCGCGCTTGGTGAGCTGGCCGTCGTGGTCGTAGGCGTCGTCCGGCAGGCCGGGGACGGCGCCGCCGTGCGCCGCCGCGCCGAGATCGCCCATGGCGCAACCGTACTCGCGGGGGTGACGCCGCGGCCGTCGTGGGGCACGGTAGGGATGCGACCAAGCGCATGCTTGGTAGTTGCTCGGTGTGGAAGGGGTTCGGGATGCGGACGTTCCGGTTCGGCGCGGTGGTCCGGCTGGCGGGCACGCGGCGGGAGTGGGTCGGCAAGGCACGGCGGCTGGAGGACGCGGGCTTCGACGTGATGCTCGTGCCCGACCACATCGTCGGGCCCCGGTTCGGCCCGATCGCGGCGATGATGGCCGCCGCCGACGCCACCACCCGGCTGCGGGTCGGCACGATGGTGTTCGCCAACGACTTCCGGCATCCCGTCCTGCTGGCCAAGGAGGCCGCCACGCTCGACGTCCTTTCGGAAGGACGCCTGGAGTTGGGCATCGGAACGGGATGGCTCGCCCAGGACTACCGCGGCGCGGGTCTCACCCTGGACGAACCACGCGTACGCCTGGGCCGCCTACGCGAAGGTCTCGCCGTCCTCAAGGGCGCCTGGGGCGAGGGGCCCTTCTCCTACGAAGGCGAGCACTACCGCGTCCACGACCTGGAACAGGAGCCCAGCCCCCTGCAACGGCCGCATCCGCCGATCCTCATCGGCGGCGGCGGCCCCACCATGCTCCGCCTGGCCGCGCGGGAGGCCGACATCGTCAACCTGACCATGCGGACGCTCCCCGACGGCTCCGGCCCGGACCCGTCCGACGGCGGCGCCGAGGCGTTCGTCCGGAAGATCGCCCTGCTGCGGGAGGCGGCCGGGCCCAGGTTCGACCGGATCGAGATCGGCACCAGCGTCATGCGGGTCGGCGACGGCGGGCCCCGCGCCGCGTGGAGCGCCGCCGACACCTCGCGTCAGGGGGACACGCCGCAGGTCCTGACCGGCGACGTCACCGCCATGGCCGACAAGCTGCGCCGCTGGCGGGACGAGCAGGGCATGTCCTACTTCGTCCTGCACCGCGAGACCGACCTCGGCGCCTTCGCCCCCGTCGTCGCCAAGCTCGCCGGCTCCTGACCGCCGGCGGTCAGCGCGGCTCGACGAACTGCACGTCGAGCGTGATCTGGACGACCTCGCCGAGGACCCCGGGCGCGAACCCGAGCCCGAAGTCGCTCCGGCGGATCTTCCCCTTCGCCTCGAACCCGGCGTGCCGCCGCCCGTCGACGGCCGACTCCTCGACCCCGCCGAACTCCACCTCCAGCGCCAGCGGCCGGGTCACCTCCCCGATGGTCAGCTCCCCGTCGAGCGTCCAGTCCTCGCCCTCGCCCTCGATCCGGGTCGAGCGGAACGCCATCCGCGGCCGCCGCTCGACGTCCAGCATGTCGGGCGCCAGCACGTGCGCGTCCCGGTCGGGGTTCCCGGTGTCGATCGAGGCGAGGTCGACGGTGGCGGTGATCGAGGACGCGTCGAGGGTCTCCCCCACGACGAGTTCGGCGTCCACGCGGGTGAACCGCCCCCGCACCTTGGAGATCCCGAGATGGCGGATGGAGAACCCGGCGGAGGAGTGGAAGGGGTCGATCTCCCAGCGTCCGGCGATGAGCGGGAGCGTCGTGTTCGTGTTCGTCGTGTTCGTCGTCATGCCGGAGACCCTGCCGACCGGCGGCGGCCGGAGGAAGGCCGCGTGAATGATGGCCCTCTCAGGGCCACGCTACGGGCGCGCGGCGCGGGTAATCTCCAGGCCGTGAGCGACAATCCGCTTGGCGAGTACCTGCGCGGCCGCCGCGAGGCCGTCACCCCCGCCGACGTGGGGCTGCCCGCCGGCACCCGCCGCCGCACGCCCGGTCTGCGCCGCGCCGAGCTGGCCACCCTCGCCGGGATCAGCGTCGAGTACCTGACCCGGCTGGAGCAGGGCCGCGACCGCAACCCGTCGGTCCAGGTCCTGGCCGCCCTCGCCGACGCGCTGCGGCTGCCCCCCGACGAGCGCTTCCTCCTGCGCCGCCTCGCCAAGGCCGCCGAGGGCGCCTCCGCGTTCCCCTGCCCGGCCTCCACGCCGCCGGTGCACACCGTCCGGCCGACCGTGCGGGCGCTGCTCGACCGGCTCGAACCCGCCCCGGCCGTCCTGCTCAACCGGCTGAGCGACGTGCTCGCCCACACCACCGGCTTCGACCACCTCGCCCGCCCGGCCGGGATCCTGGACGGGGAGCGGCCCAACCTGCTCCGCTACCTGTTCACCGACGCCCGCGCCAGGACGGTCTACCCCGACTGGGAACGCGTCGCGGACGAGCACATCGCCCGGCTCAAGAGCGAGTCCTGCCCCGACGATCCCCACCTGGTCCACCTCAACGACGACCTGACCGTCATCGCGGGCGCCCCGTTCACCCGCAGGATCGCGTCGGTGAGCCCCCTCCCGAGCCACACCGGGGACGAGCGCTTCGCGCACCCGGAGGCGGGGGAGCTGCGGCTGTCGTACGAGACGCTGTCGGTCGCCGACGGCCAGCGGCTGCTGGTCTACCTGCCCGCCGACGACGCCACCGCCGCCGCCCTCGACCGCCTGAGCGGGCTGCGTCCCGGGGCCCTCCACGCCGTGGACGCCGTCCGCGCCGTCCACGCCTCCTGACCGCTGCGGAAAAGGACTGCTCGCCATTCGGAAAGCAATTCCGGGTAAATGTGAGAACGCGGGATTCCCGCCGCCCCCCAAGGCGCTCAGGAAGGCAGCCGGATGATGGACATCGGCGCCGACGTGGTGTCCGCGAGCTCGGCGCATCGGCCATGGGGCGTATCGGCGCACGGCGCCGTCACGCCCGCCCCCAGCCGCACCGCCTCCGAGGCGCACGCGTCGCAGTCGGCGACCGCGAAACAGGGGATCCAGCGCGCCGGGACCCCGTCGTCCTCGGGCGATCCGGGGCCGCTGTGCGCCAGGCTGGCCACCGGGCGGCCCGCCATCCGCCACAGGTAGGAGGTGTCTCCGGTCACGCCCCGGAACTCGGCCGGCTCCTTCCAGCCCAGGACGTGGCCGTAGAAGTCCTGGGCGGCCTCGGTGTCACGGCAGGCCAGCTCCACCCAGCACACGGTGTTCGCCTCGTCCACGACCGTGCTGCCGTGCAGCTGGCCCGGCTCCCACAGGCCGAACCCCGCGCCCTCGGTGTCGACGGCGAGCGCCATCCGGCCCATCCGCCCCAGCGCGAGCCCGTCGACGAACACCTGCCCGCCGGCCTCGCGGATCGCCGCGGCCGTCTCCGCCACGTCGTCCACGGTGAAATAGCACGTCCAGGTGGAGGACAGCGAGTCGTCGGCGAGCGGGGTCAGCCCGGCGACCTCGGAGCCGCCGAGCGTGAAGATCTCGTACTCGCCCGTCACCGCGTCGACCAGCGTGTAGGAGTCCCAGCCGAACAGCGCGCGGTAGAACGCCCTCGACGCCCCGACGTCCGGGCTGTTCAGCTCCACCCAGCTCGGCGTCCCCGGCTCGTGCGACGTGATCTGCGGCATTGCGACCTCCTCGCCCGCGTCCCGTGCGGCTCCCTTCGGCTCCTGCCTCGCACCGGACGGCGGCCCGGTCGTGTCCTGCACCCCACCGTACGACCGGCCGTGATAAACGATCACGTTCGGGCGGGCTGATATTTCCCAAGAAATCCCCCCTACCGGAAAATTCAGTAACCCCGCCGTCGGCTTTTTATCGCGCGCTTACATCCCCGCCGAGCGCGCGGCCGATGCGCTCGCGGAATGAATTCGGGACGGTCAGAGCAGCAGCCCCATGTAGTACTCGTCGACGTCCGCCCCGTCGACCCGGAGCGCGGCACGGCGCAGCCCCTCGACCTGGAAGCCGCAGCGGGTGTAGAGCGCCAGGGCGGCCCGGTTGTGGGTCATCACGGTGAGTTCGAGGCGCCGCAGATCCCGCTCGCGCGCCTGGCGGACGGTGGCGTCCAGCAGAGCCCGGCCCACCCCCCGCCCGGTGTGCGAGGCGCGCACCCCCACCACCAGCTGCCCGCGGTGCCAGGCCCGCGCGTACGGCAGCACCGCCACCCCGACGTACCCGACCAGGCGCCGTCCCTCGGCCGCCACCACCCGGAACGACAGGCTCGGCAGCGCCTCCCGCCGCTCGCGCTCGCCGGGCTCCAGCATCATGAACCTGGTCTCGTGGTCGAGGGCCATGCGCAGCTCCAGCAGCGGGCCGTCGTCGTCCGCCCCGGCGAGCCTGATGTGCGGGCCCCGGGGCGGCCCGTCCTCGGCACTGGTGGTCATGATCCCCCGACGTCGCGGAACGGGCACCGAGCGTAGCGCGCCGCGCCTTCCGCGTGCGTGCCGTGCGCGCGACGCGGACGGGAGATCACGTCGCGGGCGCGTCCCGCGCCTTCGGGGCGTCCGCGCGCGGCCCCTCGATGTGGCGGCGGACGAGGGCGGCGTGCGACAGCGGGCTGGAGAGATCACCGACATCGCCGTTGGTGCCGTAGTCGAGCAGCACGACGTCGCCCTCGGACCCCAGACGGGCCAGCTCGGCGACCAGATCGGCCGCGCGGTGCTCCAGAACCCACCGGTAGGACGGCAGGTAGATCTCCCGGCGGGCCCGCTCGTACGGGAGCAGCTCCGCCCCGGCCAGGCCCCGGCGATGCCCCCGGACCTCCCCGTACTTGCGGACGGTCCGCTTGATCCCCTTCATCGAGGTGATCGCCAGCCTGCCGGGGTCGACGTCCTCGTCCGCGAAGACCTTGAGCGCCTGCCAGATCCCCTCCACCGACCAGGAGGTCACCCCCGGCGTGAACGGCACCGGGATGCCGCCGTGCGGGTAGAACGGGCTGAGCCGGACCCAGGGCTCCTCCGCGCGGGACGTCACGTCCACGATCAGCGCGCCCGGATGGGCGGCCTCGATCGAGGCCCGGGCCCGCCGCCGGCTCGCCACATGGATCGCCATCGGCCCACCACCTCCCTGGAAGCGCAGGCCAGGCAGTCTGCCGCACGCCACCGACATTCGGGACGCCCCAGCGAGGGGCTCAGGGCAGGAGGCCGCGGATGAAGCCGGCCTGACCGGCATGCTGCAGGTCGTCCGACACGACGCTGACGAGCCGCACCCCCAGCGTGACCGGGGGATCCCAGGACCGGTCCACGATCCGCTCCAGATCGGCGTCACCCAGGGTCTCCACATAGGCGACCGTCTGCTCGTGCACGGCGTCGTGGTAGCCGGTCAGCAACTCCCACGAGTCGACCCTGACCGCCTCCACCTGCTCGCTGGAGTGGCCGTATCCCGTCTGGGCCGGGCCGAACGGCAGCCCGAACCGTTCGTCCCACCCCTTGGCCGTCCACACCTGCGGCACCGCCGCGGCCTCGGCGATGTGGTCGTCCTGGATCCGGGTGAGATGCCACACCAGCCAGGCGATGGAGTTGGCCTCCCCGTTCACCCGGTGGGCCAGCTGCTCGGGCGTGAGGCCGCCGACGGCCCGGTGGACGATCTCCCTGATCCTGCCGAACGCGTCGACGAGCAAGTCCGCACTGGTCATTCCTCCGACGCTAGCGCGCCCCGTCCGCCGCGGGTTCACGTGATCACCAAGTTCGGAGCCGGAAGCGGCTTGACCTTGACGCCGGTGTCAAGGGGTAGCGTCGTGGACGGCCACGGATCAGGGAGGGCCGATGCGGATCGGGGAGCTCGCCGAGCGGGCCGGTGTCAGCACGCGCGCGCTGCGCTACTACGAGCAGCAGGGACTGCTCGCGGCGCGGCGCTCGAACAACGGCTACCGGCAGTACGAGGAGTCCGACCTGCGGCTCGTCCAGGAGATCCGCTCGCTGCTGGCGGCCGGCTTCACGCTGGAGGACGCCCGGCCCTTCGTCGACTGCCTGCGGGCGGGCAACGAGGCGGGGGCGGCCTGCCCGGAGTCCCGGGCCGTCTACCGGCGTCGGCTCGCCGAGATCGACGCGGAGATCCGCGCACTGGTCGGGCTGCGGGCCGAGGTGGCCGATCAGCTGGCGCGCGCCTGCCCGGGCTGCGCGCTCCTCCCGGAGGACCTGAATGATCACGTTGACCAGCGAGAACTTCGACGAGCGGGTGCTGAACGCCGACCGGCCGGTGCTGGTCGAGTTCTGGGCCGACTGGTGCCCCCCGTGCAAGATGATCGCGCCGATCCTCGAGGAGATCGCCGCCGAGTACCGTGACCGGCTCACCGTCGGCAAGATCAACGGGGACGAGCACACGGACATCGTGACGCGGTACGGCGTCATGGGCTTCCCGACCATGAACCTCTACCGGGACGGCGAGGTCGTCCACCGCATCGTGGGCGCCCGCTCCAAGCGCCGCCTCCTGGCCGAACTGGCCGACCACTTCTGAGACTCCGCGCCCAGCGCCTTTCAGGGTCCCCGGTGGGTGTGGTGGCGGACGAGGGCCGCCCGTTCGGGGGAGAACCGCGCGATGATCTGGCGGACGCGCGTCTCGGCCAGCGGGCCCAGCGAGTCGTACAGCTCGGCGAAGATCTCGTGCGCGCGGCGCCGCGGCCAGTCGGCCGGGAGCAGTTCCTCGGGCAGCAGGGGGTCGACGCCGGGGAAGTGCATCCAGTCGTACATGAGCCCCGTGCGGGAGAGCAGGGCCTCGGCCGTGCCCACGGCCCCCTCCCGCGCGCGGCCCAGCAGCGGCTCCCATTCGGCGATGAACTCGTCGTAGCCCGCGCGGATCGTTCCGAGGTCCCAGGCGTCCAAGGGGGCGGTGCCCTGGGGGACGCCCGGCGGGATCCGGGCGGTCATGACGACGTAGGTCCGTATCCCAAGCTCGGAGAGGAACCGCCCGGCCTCCTCCTCCCTTTCATGGGGTGAGACCCAGACGCCGTCGAAGAGCGGCGCGAAACCGAGCCACCGCAGCCGCGCCCGGACCGCGCGCCGGACGTTCCGCTGGTCCTCGGGCATCGAGAAGGCCACCGTGCGCCACTGCCCGTCCCAAGTGGGCGGGGCGCCGCCGAACAGGATGGCGCTGCGCGTCGCGTGGCCGAGCCTGACCTCCACCGGGGCTCGGCGGGTCACCCCATAGCCGGTGTGCCGACCCGTCCTGGACGACTCCAGCACACCCCTCCGCGCCAGCCGGTTGAGCGCCGCGCGGGCGGCGGCCGGTGAGATGCCGAACTCCCCGAGGAGCGCGACGAGCGCGGCCGACGGCAGGTGGTCGTGCAGCCCGTACCAGTAGTCGCCCAGCAGGGTGAGGAGCAGGTGCTGCGGCTGCGGGCCGCTCCGCATCCGCGGGAGGCGGATCTCCCCGTCCGGTGCGTCCTCCGGCCCGGCGGTCGTCGCGCGCGTACCCGTCACACCGCCCGAGTCTAGGACCGGGCGGGCACCGGCACCGACCGGACGTACGGCGATTCGGTGTACGTACGGCCTTCGGGCTGCCGTATGTCCAGCTGTCTGTGAGGCGTCCAAGGCCGTCTTTCAACGGATTGGTGCCGTCCCCACTCCTGCGGCCGGGCCATTGATGCCCGCCGTTCCTCTTGCGACAGTTCAACGTGCGCGCGCCCCTGAAAGTGCAATGCGACGACACGGCGGGGAGCCGACCCGCCTCCCCGCTCCTCCCCCCACCCCCACATCGAGGAGACCGCACCATGAACCTCCGACGGTTCGTCCGGCGGCTGGCCAAGGCGAGCATCGTCTTCGGGCTGGCCGGCGCGCTGCTCCACGTCCCGGTCGCGCCCGCCCACGCGGCGCCCGGCGGCACGGGCCCCTATCCCGCCGACTACGAGACCAGCCTCCGGCTCCGGGACCACACCATCTACCGGCCGAACACCATCCCCGCCGGCCTCACACTGCCGATCGTGGCCTGGGGCAACGGCGCGTGCCGTGCCGACGGCACCTGGTTCGAGAACATCCTCAAGGAGTTCGCCTCGCACGGCTTCCTGGTCATCGCCAACGGGCGGCCGGGCGGCTTCGGCCAGACCGACGCCGACATGCTCACCGAGGCCGTCGACTGGGCCATCGCCGAGAACGGCCGGGTCGGCAGCAAGTACCGCGGCAAGATCGACACCGGCAGGGTCGCGGTGATGGGGCAGTCCTGCGGCGGCATCGAGGCGTACGAGGTGTCCAGCAGGGACAGCCGGGTGACCACCACCGGCATCTTCAACAGCGGCCTCATGAGCGCCGCCGACAAGCCCATGCTGTCCCGGCTCCGCGCCCCCGTCGGCTACTTCATCGGCGGCCCGTCCGACATCGCCTACCAGAACGCCATGGACGACTGGCGGCGGCTCCCCTCCGCCCTGCCGGCCTTCATGGGCAACCTCGACGTCGGCCACTTCGCCACCTACGACCAGCCCAACGGCGGCGAGTTCGGCCGCGTCGGCTCCGCCTGGATCAAGTGGCAGCTCAAGGGCGACGCCGCGGCCAAGAGCCTGTTCGTGGGCCCGAACTGTGGCCTGTGCAGCACCGACTGGGACGTCCTGCAGAAGAACCTGAGCTGAGGAGACCGACCCTCGTCCCCCTTCCCCCAGAAAGGGAATCTGTATGACCTCCCCGTCCCCCCGCCACCCGCGCCGACGACGCAGGACGGTCGCCACGCTGATCGCCTCCCTGGCCGGGATCGCGATGTCGGCCGTGCTCGCGGTCACCCCCGTCCAGGCCACCGCCGACGTGGAACCCGTCGTGCCCACCCGCGACGGAGCCGTACGCGGCGTCTCCAACACGAACGGGACCGCCTTCCTCGGCATCCCCTACGCGGCGCCGCCCGTGGGCGCGCTGCGCTGGAAACCGCCCGCGCCGTCCGCCCCCTGGAAGGGCGTGCGGGACGGCGGCAAACCGGGCAACCCCTGCATGCAGACAGGATCGAAGACGCCCTGGGGCGACCTCGCCGGCCCCGGCACGCCCAGCGAGGACTGCCTCTATCTCAACGTGCACGTCCCGTCCAAGCGTCCCGTGAAACCGCGGCCCGTCATGGTCTGGTTCCACGGCGGCGGCTACACCATCGGCTCGGGCACCTTCTACGACGGCGGCGCCCTCGCCGAGCGCGGCGACGTCGTGGTCGTCACCCTGAACTACCGGCTGGGCGCCTTCGGCTACATGGCGCATCCGGGGCTGTCCGGCGAATCCCGCACCGGCTCCTCGGGCAACTACGGCCTGCTCGACCAGCAGGCCGCGCTGCGCTGGGTCAGGGCCAACATCGGCGCGTTCGGCGGCAACCCCGCCAACGTCACGGCGTTCGGCGAGTCCGCGGGCGGCGGCAGCGTCTGCCAGAACCTGATCTCGCCCACCGCACGGGGGCTGTTCCACCGCGCCGTGGCCCAGTCCGGCTGCGCCTTCCCGACGCCGTCGCTGCAGACCGCCGAGGCCGCCGGTGAACGCTTCGCCACCGGGCTCGGCTGCTCCGACGCGGCCTGCCTGCGCGGCAAACCCGCCGACCAGATCCAGGCCGCCGGCGCCGACCCGTCCGCGGGCCGCCTCCCCTGGACGCCCATCGAGGACGGCGTCGTGATCCGCGACCAGGTCATGGACGCCTTCCGCACCGGGGACCTTCCGCGCATCCCGGTCGTCCAGGGCACCACCCGCGACGAGGGCCGCCTCACGGTCGCGACGATGTACGACCTGGCCGGGCGCAGGCTCACCGCCGAGGAGTACCCGGCGGCCGTGCGGCGGGCCTTCCCGTCCAACGCCGAACGGGTCCTGGAGCGCTACCCGCTGCCGGAGTCCGGGACTCCGGCCGAGGCGCTCGGCGCGATCTTCACGGACGCGCAGTTCTCCTGCCCGTCGCACGCGTCCACGACCCTGCTGGCGCGGCACACCAGGGCGTACGGCTACGAGTTCAACGACCCGCACGCCATGGACTACCTCGGGCTGCCACTGAGCTTCCCGCTCGGCGCGCCGCACGGCTCGGAGCTCCGGTACGTCTTCGGCGGCGTGAGCGGGACGCCCCAGCAGAACGCGCTGTCGGACCGGATGCTGTCGTACTGGGCCACGTTCGCCCGTACCGGCGACCCGAACAGCGCGGGCGCCCCGGCCTGGCAGAGGTTCCCGCAAGTGCAGAACCTGGCCCCTGAGGGAACCGGCCCCATCACGACCTTCCCCCAGGACCACAAGTGCGACCTGTGGACCCAACCAACCGTCCCCTGAGCCGCCCCTAGCCCGCGAGGCCCGGAACCAGCCAGGTTCCGGGCCTCGCGGCCGTCCACTGGACGCTCCTACAGCCAGCCTGCCTCGTCGGCGATGCGCGCTGCGTCCACCCGGTTGCGCGCGCCCAGCTTGGTGACCGCCGACGCCAGGTAGTTCCGCACGGTGCCGTAGGACAGGTGGATCTCCGCGGCGATCTCCGCCGCCGATGCACCGGTCGCATGGCGCCGGAGGACCTCCGCCTCCCGCGGCGAGAGCGGGTTGTCGGCGGCCTCCAGCGCGGCCAGCGCCAACTCCGGGTCGATCACGCGGTGCCCCGCGGCCACCCGCCGCACCGCGTCGATCAGCTCCCGCGACGGGGCGTCCTTGACGAGGAAACCGGACACGTGCGCGGCGAGCGCGCGGCGGAGCGTGCCCGGCCCGCCCCTCCCGGTCAGGACCAGCGTGCGGCAGCGCGGCAGCCGCTCGTGCAGCTCGGCGGCGGCGGTGAGCCCGTCGGTGCCGGGCAGATCGATGTCGATCAGCGCGACGTCCGGCTCGTGCCGGAGCGCCGCGGGCAGGATGTCCGCGCCGCACGCGAGCTCGGCGACGACCTTCAGGTCGTCCTCCAGATCCAGCAGGGAGACCAGGGTGTCGCGCAGGATGCGCATGTCCTCGGCGATGAGAACCTGGATCATCTGCCCCTCCCCGAGACGCCCTGCGCCGGCCCTACCCAATTAAGCAGCGCGGCATCGGGCAGTGCCAGGGCACAACTGTCCGCGGCGTCACGACCGGCGCGAGCGGACCACCCGCGCGGCGCCGAACACGAGGACCAGACCGGCCAGCCCGAGGAGGAGCGGGCGCAGGAGCAGCGTCCACGGCCACCCGGGACCCGACAGCCCCACCCCCGCGACCGGGTATTCGAGGATCTTCGCCGCCCACCGCGCCGTGGGGACGTCCATCGTCGAGGCCACGTCCCGCAGCCCCGCGTCGAACGCGAAGCCCGGCCGGTCCTGCAGGTACTTCACGGGCACGCCGGCGCGGCGCGCGGCCGCGGCGACACCCGGATCCGGCCTCGCCGCCGCACCGGCGCCGGGGACCAGCAGCCGGTCGACGCGGTCCGCCGCCTCCGCCACACCCGCCCGCGGGACGAACGTCAAACCGTGCCGCGACCGGATCGCGGCGGTCCCCACCGCGAGGGTCCGCGCGGCCATCGAGTGCTCGGCGTACGGATCGAACGCCGCGGCCAGCTCGATCTCCCCGACCCCGTTCGTGAGCACCACCCCCACGGTGGGGGCGTCCCAGCGGAAGCCGACATTGAGCGTGTGCAGGACGGCGTCGCCGACGGTCAGCTTGGAATCGGGAAGTGTCGCGGCCTTCCCGGGGGAGTAGTGCCGCCAGCCGATCGTCCGCGCGGCCGCCGTCGCGGCCTCGTCGCCCAGGAGCCGCTCCACCACGCGCAGCGACCCGTCCACCGCCGACAGCAGCCCGCCCGTCGAGATCACGTTCCCGTCGTCGACGTAGCGGATCCCGCGCCGCCAGTTCACCTCCGGGTGGTCCTGCTCGAACCCGGAGATGCGGTACCAGTGCGAAGTCGCGTCCCGGCCGTCCAGCAGCCCGGCCTCGGCCAGCACCTCCGCGCCCGTGCACACGCTCAGCAGCAGCCCGCGGCTCGCGGTGTCCCGGACCCACGCGGTCACGGCGGGCTCGGAGTCCGCCATGGCCGGCACGACGGTGACGTCCGGCGCCGAACCGCCCAGCCGCCGTCCCAGCTCCGCGAAGTCGAGGTCGGGGACCAGGTCCAGCCCGCCCAGCAGCGGCACCGCGCGCCGCGCGGGCGCGACGGTGTACACGTTGAACGCGCGCGTGGCCGCCAGCACCTCGTAGGAGACGAGCGCGTCGGCGATGTTGGCGCCCTCGTTGCCGACGACGACCGCGACCGTCCGTTTCGCGGGATCGTGCGCCGGCGGCGCCGCCGCGACCGTGGTGGCCTCCGGCCTCGTGTACTGGCTCGCCTCGTACGACCGCGATCCGGCGAGGTACACCGGTGCCGGGAGGAGGGCGAGCGCGAGCACCACGACCATCGCCCGTCCGGCCACCCGCACGACCCGGTCGCCCCGCCCGTGGTGGACGGCCCTGTACTCGTCCCGGCGGCGGAGCATCGCGACCAGCATCGCCGGCAGCATCAGGACGTGCAGCAGCATCATCACCGCGTCACCAGAGATGACGCCCGCCCACAGCAGCGGCAGCAGCACGACGAGCGGCGCGCACATCGCCGCCGTCATCTCCAGCGTGCCCGCCCAGCCGTGGCCGCGGTAGCGCATCCACGCCACCATGCCCACCGACATGGCGAACGCCATCTCCAGCGAGCCGGCCGTCGGATGGTCGGCGTGCGAGTAGTCGACGACCAGGCCGACGGCGCCCCCGACGACCAGCATCCCGGCCAGCATCGCCAGCACCATTTCCAGGTAGTGACCCGCGAAGCGCCACCAGCTCCCGCGCGCACCGCCGCTCTCCGGCGAGCCGGAGGCCCGTTCGTCACGTTCCAACTCGGTGGGATTCATCCCGGCGGCTCCCGGCTCGGCAATGGACTACCGAAATTCTGAGCCGACCCGCCGGACGCGACCAGTAACAGACCGCACCACCTCCCCATGCGATCCGCACAGGCTCACCGTGCGAAACGCACCGGCTCACCGTGCGGAACGCACTAGGCCGGTCTCATGCGGAGGATCGCCGAACCGTCGTCGGCCGAGACCACCGTGATGAAGAGTCCGTTGGCCGTGATGCGCGAACCCTCGACGGCCGTCCAGCTCGTGCTCGACGTCACGGACGAGTCGCCGTCCCCCGAGGCGTAACCGCCCCCGCCCAGGTCCAGGCAGCGGTCGTCGGGACCGCAGACCCGTACGGAGGTCGACTCGACCGCACCGGAATTCCGCACGGTGAACGACACGGAATCACCCTTCTCCGGCTTGACCTCCAAGGTGTCCAGCTTGAATTTCGCCGGATCCACCGGAAGCTTCGCCGGGCCGGTCACCTTCACCTCGCACGTACCGTCCTGGCACGCGGCCAGATTGGTACCGTCCGCGGCCGTGCGCGGTTCCGCGGTCGTGCTGGTGCGGTCCGGGGCCGTGCGCGGTTCCGCCCCTCCGCAACCGGCAACGAGCAGGACCGCGACACCGGCCACCAGAACGCCGAGCGGCGAGTGCGTCGCCATGGGCGCCTCCATCGCTTCTCTCAACAACACCGACGACCGGACGCTAAACCGAGTGCCCCGGGACCGGTCCCAAGAGTCAACTGCTCCTGCGGGGGAGCAGGAACACCGCCGCGACGAGCGCCCCGGACACCGCCTGCGCGACCAGAGACGGGCCGAGCGCGTGCGGCTGGGCCCACAAGGCCGACAGCACCGGGACGCAGCCGAGCGCGGCCAGGTCCACCCCGGTCACCGCCCAGAGCATCGGAGCACTGACCATGGCACCGCCGGGAATCGGGACGAGCGGCATCGAATAGTCGACCGGGCCCCGCCGCGCCATCCGCAGCGCGCCGGCGGCCAGAGCGGGCGCGGCCGCGGGGCCGAACAGCCACCACGGGCCCGCGCCGAGAGCGCCGACCACGACGAGCCCCGTCAGCGCGAGGGAGAGCCAGGCGCCGCCCACCAGCGCGGGCAGCAGAGCACGCGCCGCCAGGGCGGCCCGGACGCCGACACCCGACAGCCGCACCAAGCTCGGATCGTCCACGTCCCGCCGCGCACCCGCCGTGCACGCCGCGGCCGCTGCGAAGGCCCCCACCGCCACCACCGCCACCGTGACGACCGTGATGCCGCCCCCGGCCCGCGCCGTCAGCACCGGGAGCACGACACCGGCGGCGAGCAACGCCCACCGCCCCGGACGGCGCGCCAGCCGCCGCCAGTCGGACCAGGCCAGCACCAGCGCGCCCGGAAACCGCCGCGGCCACGGACGCGACCGCAGCCTCCGGCGGCGCCAATGCTCGTCCTCGGCGATCCAGCTCAACGCCGAAGGATCCACAAGGAACGCCGCCGTGACCACCCGCCCCGCACGCGTCGAGGCGTCCAGGATGCTCCGCGCGGGGACGCGTTCGAGCGCCGCCCACGCCAGCCGCACCAGCACCGCGGCGACGGCGGCCGCGGGCACCCCGGCGAGCGAAGCCGGCGGACCGGTTCCCAGCACCGCCGCGAGCACCGCCAGCACCACCAGCGCGACGATCACCCCCAGCAGCCACACGTCCCACGCCGGGGACGCCTGCGCCAGCACCGCCACCGCCATCCCGCCGACCGTCGCCGAGATCCCCGTGACCCCGGCCGTGAGCACCCGCAGCGCGAACTGGTCGCGGACGCCGACCGCCGACAGCCCGCCCACAGCCAGAATCAGCCCGGACGCCAAAGCGACCGCGACCAGGACGCCGACCGTCCTCCGCAGCACCCCGCGCCGGGGAAGCGGCGACAGCACCCGCCACGCCGCGTCCGCGGCCGAGGTCGCGACCGGACCGAACCTGCGAACCAGCGCGAGATACCCCGCGTAAGCCAGCAGGACCAGCGCGACGCCCGCGCCGACCCTGGACGGGTCCACCGGCCGCGCCAGGCTCGACAGCACCGCCCCCAGCATCGGCAGGAGCAGCATCGCCACGGTCGCGAACGCGAAGGCGGCGCTGTACCGGTCCGTCCAGGTCCTCACGACGCCCGCAGCCTCAGCTCACGGGCACCGGTGGCCGCCACCAGATCCGGATCGTGCGTCGCCATCACCACGGTGCCGCCCTCCCGCGCGTACCCGGCCAGCGTCGCCGCCAGCCGCGTCCGGAACGCCGGGTCCAGCCCGCGCTCCGGCTCGTCCAGCAGAAGCAGCCTGCTCGGCCTGATCAGCGACATGGCCAGCGACAACCGCTGCCGCTGGCCCGTGGACATCGCCGTCGGCACCCGGTCGGCCGCCTCGTCCAGCCCGAACGCCGCCAGCGCCGCACCGACCTCCATCCGCGCCGCGCCGTGCACCGAGGGCATCAGCTCCAGATGCTCGCGCACCGTCAGCCCCGGATACCAGGCGGGCTCGTCCTCCAGCAGAACGACGTCGCGCCAGAACCCCGGCTCGTCCACCGGAGGCCGGGCGAACACCGCGATATCCCCCGACACCCCGCCCTGGAGCCCGGCCAGGCACCGCAGCAGCGTCGACTTGCCCGCCCCGTTCTCCCCGGTGACGGCCACGATCTCGCCCCGGCCCACACGGAGCCCGACACCCGCGAGTACCTGGCCGCCCCCGAGCTCGACTCCCACATCCCGAGCCTCGACGATCATCCCCGCACTCTACGCCCGCACGAGGGCTCCCAAGAGAGCACTCCGCGCCGATATGCCGGCGCTTCGCAGGGCCGGCGGCAGCTCCGCGGAATCGATGGGAATGACACGAGGATCGGTCAGCCGATAACGTCGGCCCCGATGCCTCACCCCGGCCGAACCGGCGGCCTGGACGTTGCGCACCCAATCCGACTCCGCGCCGTAGTTCAGCATCACCGATATCGTGCCGCCCTCGACGAAGGCCATGACCGGGGTCCGGTAGCTCCTCCCGGACTTGCGGCCCGTGTGCTCGATGAGCGCGAAATAGGGCAGGTGAGGGGCCCACAGCCGCTGGATCGGATTGGTGACGCGCCGGTTGAACCGCGCGACGGCGCGCATCCTGCCGAGGCCCAGAACCGACGAGATCCGCACCGCCACCGCGGCGACCGCGACCGGAAACCTCTCCGCCACTCCGACCCCCCAGCGACTCGACACCGTCAAGCAAACACCCTCGTCTGCTTGTTGGGAAGGGCGGCCCGGATCGTTAGCCAGACACGGATGGAGCCGCACGGGGCCGTCTACCTCGCACACCGAAACCTCTGACGCCACCGTGGCCGATCCGGAGGACGACCACGACCCGGCTGGTCGTTGAGTCCAGGCCCGACGCGAAACCTATGCCCAAACCGCTCCTCACGAACGTTCTCCGCAAGGAAGCGGTGTAGTTCGCCTTACTGGTCGTGCTCGAAACGCTCTCACCCCTGGAACGGGCGGTGATCGCCGCGGCCCTGGACAAGAACGAGGCGGCTGGCATCACGAGCACGCACACACGTCCGCCGCTGGCGCGCCGCCGCCCAGTCGAGCGCGGGCACCAGCGGCGCCCTTCCCGCGGTGATTGCGTTCAGCCGCTTCTCTCCGCAGGCACTTCGTCCTGGCAAGAGGGGTTCCGCCCTGTGACTGCCACGACCGCGTGGCCATCCAAGCCTTGGCCGAGCGCGACCGCCCGCCTGTCCCGGCGATCGCCCAGGAGAACGGACCAGGAGCGTCTTCACCAGACCGTCCACCTGGCAGGCACGCATGTCCGCCCAGATGCGCGAGCTCAGGCCATTCATGCCCATCCGCGTGAGGCGAACCGCAGACCGCTCGCCATCCACGACCAGCAGTCAAGGACGACAGGCGCCCGTCCGTGAGGAGGCCCCACACCTAACGTCGCTCGGCCCGTCACGGTGGCCACGCCGATCGAGCCTGGCGGTCGACGAAGTGCGGGCCGTTCTCAAGGCGGCGCAGGTGAGCCGTTGTACGCCCCCGACTCCGCGGCGGAAGCACCATCACCGATGCGGCACCCTGTTGACCAGCCGGACGAAGGGAGCAAGATCGCGTGGGTGATGTCCAGGGCGACCTTGAATTGCGACCCGACCTCCGGGCAGGACTGGTCATGTTGATCGCCATGCTGGTGGCCACCGTGGGCATCGTCGCCGCGATCCTGATCGGCGACGCCCCGGCGGTGTTCGCCCCGATCGTGGGCGGCCTGTTCGCCGTGCTGATCATTCTGGCGACCGGGGCCCTTCTCAGTTCCCGCATCATCCTGACCTCGAACGAGATCATCGTGCGATGGCTGTTCATCCGTCAGCGTCGGTCACGCCCGCGCGTCACGGAGGTGGTGCGCGCGACCATCACCGCACCACGCGGATCGCCCGGCGAAAGCCTGTTCCTGCTCGACGCACACCGCAATCTGCTCATCAGAGTGTCCACCGGCGCCTACAGGCGCGAGGACCTCGACCGGCTGGTCAAGGCGCTCGGCGTGCCCTGCGACGGCCCCGACCACCCCGTCAACGCCAACGAGTTCGCCCAAACCTACCCGGGCCTCGTGTCGTGGGCCGAACGGCATCCCTACCGGATCGCGTTCGCGGTCGCCGGTGTCATATGCGCCGCGGTCATGGCGTTGGCGCTCGTGTCGATCGCGACAGCATCCTGACCCGTCACAACGAAACACGGTCCACGACCCCGCGCCACAGGGCCAAGCTGGTCAAGGTCACAACGCCCGCAAGGTCATTCACGGTCGACCAGGCGCGAGACACCCTCGGGCCGCCGGCGAACGGCTCAGGGCGCTGTACGTCCTGGCGCTCTGCCTCATCCGTTCGAGATCGAGGCGTGCCGACCTGTGCCGGTAGTGCGGGCAAGGCGCCACGCTGGAAGTCGTACAGACGTCCAGGGGGTTCATCCGCCCCAAGACCGACGACAGAACACCGAACGGGCCGACGACTGAGAAGATCACGCTCATCGAGCCGGAATCTTCGCCGAAGCCGACACCGCGACCGCGACGCCGCCGGACCGGCCGGGATCCGCTTCCAAGACATGCGTCATGGAGGACGGAAGATTGTCGGGCTCACTGACCATGATGATCCACGCTCACACGGCCCTTGACGAGAAGCTGTCACCGTTGCTGGCGGGTATGGCTGTGGGCCATGCCGGTAGGCAGCGTGCTTGACGAGGTCGGATTCGGATCCTGGTTCCGCTACCAGATGATCTTGTTGAGCCGCTTGCCCGGCCTGTCGGCGCTTGCTCAAAGGTCTTGGGTCCAGACGCCCTTTGGGTGGGCGGTGGGGGTGAGCCACAGTTGCGGTTGCAGCCTCCGGTAGGGCACGTCGCTTTCTGGTTGCCAGGGGAAGAACCCGTCATGGTCGGGCCAGACGACCTGTAGAAGCGGGAAGGGCGGTCGACGATAGAACATGATCGCGCTGCCGAAGAAGGTCCGGTACCACCTCAGGTCGACGGCTTTGAGCATGACGGGGTGGTTGTCGATGACCTCATGCCGGAGTTGGCCGGCCTTGACGGGGCGTCCCTTGAGGGCACGTTCGGCCAGCCCGTTGAGGCCGTCCTTCATGTCATAGATATCCAGACCGAACATGGCGAGCTCTGGGATCCCGTGGGTGTGCCATAGGCCGATGGTGAAGGCCCAGCCCGGACCGACATCGTCCGTGGGGATCATCATGACCTGCCAGCCGTGCTCGTGGATCTGTGCGATGGTTTGCGCGGTCATCGGTTCGATCTCATCGCCGTAGTCATGGCAGAGAAGGCAGCGGCATGGGGGCTGGTCACGCGACATGGCCGTCATGATATTTGGCGAACTCGGACGGACCGCGAGATCACTCAGGCCTGACCATCGGCTGCCCTGGTGATGGCGTTGCTGTCACCAGAAAGACCCAGGCGATGATCGCTCGGGGTCTTTGGGCTGGCCAGAACTGTGGGCAGGGGGCTTGGCCGAACCGCCGACCTTCCGCTTTTCAAGAACAACAACCGCCTGCCTCCTCCCCTTCACCCGACCTTGGACGGCGGTTGAGATGTGTTGGTGGTGGCTGTTGCCGTCACTACGCACGCCGACATTACTGATGAGTAGCGGCATGTTTGTCGGTCAGTTTGGACGGCACTCGAGGGGCTGAACGCCCCGAATATCGGTGAGAAGTAGCAGCACCCGGCGGCTCGACTATTCACCTAACGTGTTCAAGTGATTGCTAAGAGACGTGTGGCCGCTGGTTTGGAAGGGTCTGGACCGCCGGGTGCAAGCATCTGCGGCTCCCGGACGCCATCGCTATCTGGGGTTGTCGAGCGAACTGGCCGGCCAGAGCCTTGAAGATCGTTAAGCTGCGTCAGGCACGTAGGCTGCGGCTGCAGCGCTGATAAGGAGTCGCCAATGATCACCGACCCGACGATCATACGGATCGGACAGGGGGTGGAGTTGCATCACCACCAAGGTCAGCGTGAAGCTGCTCGCGAGTTGTTCGCGCAGATCTGGGACGATATCGGCGGCGAGCAAGGCGACCCGTTGCATGTTTGTGTCCTTGCCCATGCGATGGCCGACGTGCAGGACGACGTGCACCAGGAGCTGATGTGGGACATGCGGGCGCTTGCCGCCGCCGATCTGGTCACCGATGAGCGGGTGGCGCAAGCTGGGGTGACGCTTTCAGTGGCTGGCTTGTATCCGTCGTTGCACCTCAATATGAGCGAGTGCTATCGCAAGCTGGACGATTTCGGTCGCGCTCGTGAGCACCTCCAGCAGGCGCGCGCCGGAATCGGTGCACTTGGCGACGACGAGTATGGGCAGCTCATCAAGGGTGGCCTAGAGCGGTTGGCTGAACAGTTGGGTGACGCCACCTGACCGCGCCCCGGCGTCTCGCTGCTCCTGCACCTGGGCACCGCGCCGAACGTCGTCCGGGAGATCGTTGGGCACAGCGACATTGAAGTGACCATGACGATCTACGCGCATACCCCGCTCGACGACAAGCGGGCGGTCTTGCGGAGACGGAGGATGCCTCGGCTGAGGACGTTGTCGTCAAAACGCCCCGGGCCCTGTGCCTCCGGGGCGTTTGTGTTGCTTGGTGAGTCGGAAGGAGCGGGGGCGATCCGTCGGTCTTCCGCTCTCCTCAGGTCTGCGGACCACCGTTCCGGGCAGTGCCGGTCAGATTGAGTCCCTGGTCAATGGACCATCGGCCAGCGCCTGTCACAGCATAAACGGAGCAGAACTGAGACGGCCTGACGGTTGAGCCCCTCAGTGTGACGCGCAGCGATCTGCGACGCGGGTCGAGCGGCGCTAACTGGCGTAGTCACCGTCAGGCGATGACGAGCCCGATCAAGGTCCGCGGCGACTGTCCGCACGAACCCAAGAGTCCCTTTTCGGGGCGCCGACGCCGACACTTGACCTCAACCAGAGTCGAGGTTCTAGGGTCCGGATCGACTGGCGGGAAGTCGTCCACGGCGCTTAGGAGCAGGTAGTGATCGTCACCATCGCCAGGGTCACCGACCCCGATCGGTTCCTGGAGGTCTTCGAGACCGTGGGTGCGGAGAAGCGGCGGGAGCACGGCTGCCGGGCCGCCCGGGTCTATTTCGATCCCGACGACGCGCACCGGGTGTGGTCCGTCTTCGACTGGGACGCGAAGGACTACGACAGGTTCCTCGCGGATCCAGACATCCCGGCCATCGCACGAGAGCTCGGGATCCAGGCGCCGCCCGTGCACGTCGTCGCCGCGACCGAGCTCGACGCCTGACCACTACGCAGGGAGAGAGGTGGCGGCATGGCTGTCACGCCCTCACGGGCCCGCAGGTTCAGCTCGGCGATCGGCGACGACGCCGTCCGCTTCGGCGACCGGATCCTCATTGCGCCCGCCCTCGGTAAAGAGGCCGGCGGGTCGATGAGCGCCTACTCGGCGTTCTTCCACGCGGGGGCGCGTGCCGATCTGCCGGCCTCCTACGCGGAGGTCTGGGTGGTGCTCAGCGGAGCACTACGAGTGGGCGCCGAGAGCGACGCCGTTACAGTACGCGCAGGCGACTTCGTGCACGTTCCGGAGCAGGCGCCGGGGGTCGTCGAGGCCCTTGAGGACACCAGGATGGTCTGCGTGTCGGTGCCCGCTCATTGAGGAGGGCGGAGGTCACTGAGTTCGTGAGGCGCTGATCACGCGTGATTCAGAAGGGAACCCGTTACAGGAACGGCGCAACAGAGCCGGGAGCGCGAGCACGTCGGCACGGTATGGGAAGACAGTGAGCGGATGTTCGCTCAGAAGAACCGTCGGCCGATCGACCCGACGATGGACCGTAACGAATGGAAGCCTGCTCACCGTCACCGGAGTACGGCCCGGGTGGACCCTTGACCCCCGTCACACCGCAGCGATGGCGCTGCTGCAACTCGGCGTTCCCGAGCACGCCGCGATCGAGGCCAGAAGTAGCCGCACGGAGCTATGGGAAGCGGTACCAGCACATGACGGCGGTGCTGCGGCAGGACATCGCCACCGCGGGGCCCAGCTGAGACGGGCGGTGGAACCTGCTGACGACCGTCCAGCGTTTCCGCTGGGCAAACCTGGCGCATAAGGGGACGAACCGCCGACCTTCCGCTTGTCAGAATTGGCCACCACCCCGCCGCCGCTCCGTCGACGTTGCCGTCCCCCGGTCGATGCTGTCAGGCGACCTTGATCGAGTGGACCCCACGCTGACGGTGACGTCCACGTGACCGCCAAGTGCGGTGGCGTAGGCGCGGAGCGTTTCCC
This sequence comes from Actinomadura rugatobispora, assembly GCF_042656285.1. Taxonomy (GTDB): domain Bacteria; phylum Actinomycetota; class Actinomycetes; order Streptosporangiales; family Streptosporangiaceae; genus Spirillospora; species Spirillospora rugatobispora. The sequence continues at coordinate 135,705 of NZ_JBHSON010000053.1, forward strand.
GTTCCATGGCTTCGAGGTCGTCGTTCTCGATCTGAGAGACGCGGGACTCGGAGACGCCGAGGATCGCGGCGACCTCGGCTTGCGTCTTGCCGATGGTCCGCGGAGTTCCTTGAGGTGGTGGCCGTCGACATAAGCGTCCAGCTCGGCGCGAGCCTGGGTCTGCTGCTCGGGGACAGCCAGTTCAGGGTTGCGACGACGTGCTTCTGCCTTGATGTCCTGCCAGCAGCATCCGGTGCTCTTTGTCCGGTTCCTCATCCTTTGCAGCCTGGCACTGGGCGTAGCGGGCTTTGGCCAAGGGGATGGACGGGTCCTACCAACGGGACCACTGCCCGGCGTTGTCCCCGCCCACTAGGGAGCTCGCGGCACGCTCTGAGTCAAAGACGAACAGCATGCGGCAAGCCTCTGTGCGCCGATGTTGTTGTACGAACCTGGTCCTACCCTGCGGGGAGCGCGCCGGCCACGACGACGGTCGGGCAAGGCTGCGCTTCCCCCCATAGCCGGGCCACCTGGGGTGAGATGGGTCAGTGTCCGGTCTGTGAGGCTTGGCAAGCGCTTCTTTCGCACGCCGTAAGCCAGATCGGTAGTTCAGAGAACACGACAGCGACGACAAGGGCGCCGTACAGGTGGACTTGGGGAGCCCAGCCGGTGAAAGGGACTCATCGACTCCCGGAGTCCGGGCTGCGGTAGCCGGGCTCGGTTGGTGTTACAGCACCTTCGACAGTGCCCGCACGAAGGGCCGGTCGACAGCGAGACCTACAACCTGCCGTTCGAGGAAGGACGTACTTCGTCGATCGAGGTGTGCCAGCGAGCGAGCAACGGTGACCTCGCGGGCTGCGGGGCCAGGCAGTACAACCTCGTCGCCTGATTGGCGGAGTGCCGTGGGCCAGTGTCCCGGCGCTTCACGCGCCGTCCCTGGGCAGCGCGCTGTTCGTACGTGGGTGGGCTCAGTCCCGTAGGCGGCGGCCTCGAGCAGCTCTGTCCCGGCCGGGTCACCCGGCGCATTCGGTGGGGAGTGAGTGTGGCCATGGTGTCGCCAGCCCGATCTGAGGCCGCCAACGGCGGCCGGATCAGGACAGCGGTTCTCTGCCCCCTGGTGATTACCGCTGGTGAACGGCTTGGGAAGGCATCAGACACCCTCCGTAATTGCATTATGAGCACTCAACGTAATTAAGTGATTGCAAGCAGCTATGGAAACGCTGAGTCGTTCCATGGACACTCTTCGTGTACGAAACACTGACCTTCCCTCGTCTCTCACGTTCACTGGTGTCACGATCGCCGGCGTCCCAGTGGCAACCGTCAACGCCTGAGGCACAGGGAACCCACCAGAGGAGAGCAGATGCGTGTGAAGCGGACCACCGCCCTCACCCTCGCCGTCCTGGCGACCGGGGCCTGCCTGGCCACGGCCGGAGCCGCCAGCGCCCAGCCCGCCCGATCTCCCGCACAGGCGCCCGCCAAGCAGTCGACGGCGCTGCCCCCGGGCTGGCAGCTGGTGACCCTGCCCAACGCGAACGTCCCCAACTTCCAGCGTCGCACCCTCTACTGCCCCGGCACCAAGAGGGTTCTCGGCGGTGGCGCCGAGGCCCGGGGCAACCGGGCGATCCTGGTCGGCTCCTTCCCCACCGACGACGGCCGGGGCTGGATCGGTCTCGGCCGCCAGGACGGCTACAACGACGTGGGCATCAGCGTCTTTGCCATCTGCGCCGACTGACAGCGCGCATGCTCCGGCCCCGGTCACGCACCACGACCGGGGCCGGTCCCGTTTCCAACGGTCTCGAGACCCGTGTGCGACAGTGCGCCCGCTGCTGTACAACAACGGCACTCAACAAAGGATGCACGTCAGTCGCTGCATACGAGCCCGGTCGCTGTCACAGGCCCCCGGGGCCTGGTGGCTCCGGGGCGTTTGTGCTGCTCGGTGAGGTGGGCAGGGGCGGGGTCGAACCGCCGACCTGCCGCTTTTCAGGAGTAGCGGTTGTCAGCTCAGCAGTCGGAGGCGCGGGGCGATGGTTTCCAGGAACCAGGCGGTGAATTCGTCGGTGGGGTCGAGTGCTGCGCGGGCCATTGATGACCAGTCCTCGTGGTGGAGGACGGCCACATAGCGGTTCAGAAGGTCGGTCCGGTGGTCTGGCGGCAGGTTCGGGGTGGTGAGGTCACTTTTGAGGAGGTGGTGGGCGATGGAGGCAGCGGTGAAGTAGCGGTCCAGGGTGGGGTGCTGGCGGGCCAGGTGGGTGACGTGGGCGTCGAGGACACGACGGATCGAGTGGTAGCCGTTCCAGGTCATGCCCATACCGCTGTTGCCGGCCATGATGTGCAGGAGACGGCCGGTGTGGTCGATCAGTTCGTCGTCGGGATCGTTGGCTGTGATCGCCTCGTGGACGTCGGCGGCAAGTGCGACGTCTCCGACGTAGTAGCCGTTGAGGGCATCGCCGTCCAAGGCACGGCGCAGGAGCCAGGGACGGGCTGAACGGCTGCCGACTTGGCAGAGGGCTTCGACGATGTAGACGCGCCCCCAGCCGGCGGTTCGTTCGGCGAGCCACAGGAGTGACTCGCTTCCAGCCTTGCGCCGTTTCAATGCAATCGCGGCGAGTGGGCCGAATGTCTCTGACAAGAGGCCGATGTGTCGGATGAGGTCGATGTCGCCGTCCCAATCGGCGGCGAGTAGTGCGGGCCCGATCAGGGCGGAGCATCGGTCGGTGCTGTGGCGGACCAGCCATCGGCCGGTTTCCTGGGCTCGTTCTCGATCGGCGCGCAGCGCGGCGGCAGTGATGTGGTCATTGCGGTGGATGGGGACGTCCACGTCGTGGAAGGCCCAGACCAGTTCATCCGGTGTGGCGTCGGGGCGGGCGAAGAAGGCGTCCAGGAGGGCGGCCGCAGATGCGCCTTGGCGACGCTGGTCGCGTGGCCATGAGTTCCGTGTGCGATGAAGGCCGCTGTCCGGATAGGGCTTGCCGTCTTCCGAGAGGGCGACATCGGGATGGAGGCGGTGAAGCTGCAGAGCGTGTTCGTACAGGCTCTTCTGATTTCCGAGCAGTCCGGGCTCGGGGGTCTCGTTCACAGGCGGACGGAGCACTCGATTCTCTCGATCATGCGCACAGCATATGTCAGACGGAAATCCGTTGATGCGGCCTCGGCTACAGCCAGACGCCGATACCGACGCCAGTACGAGCAGAGTCAGTCCAACATCGCGGCCGAACGCCCGCATCCAGACGACTGCGGCGGGATCCAGACGAGCCGCGACATCAGCGCATGCCGAGAGTCTTGGAGGTCAGGCGGCCACTGTGCAGTGGCCCATGCCGACCGTGATGCCGCAAGGCGGACGGTCGTTTCGCTGTCAGGGCTGCTGTCAAAAGGCCCGGAACCGGTCACGGTCCGGGCCTTTTGGCTGTTCAGAGAGGTGGGCAGGGGCAGGGCCGAACCGCCGACCTTCAGCTTTTCAGCCATAGCAACGCCCCTGCCGGGTGGGAGTCGGCCGAGGTTGTACGGCTGGCGGTGTGCGTTCGTGCCTGGGGCTGCTGGCTGCTGTTGCTGTCAGTCTCCGGCTCGTCGACCTCGGTATTTCAACCGACGGACGTGTCGCTCGTGCTGTCCGGCTCGGCGTCGCTGGACGCGGTCGATGAGCAACGTTTACGGGTCGGCTGCCAGCTCGTACAACTCGACCTCGAACGGGTCAGCGTCGTACTCGATGAGACGAGCCAAGGCCGCCCGGTCCCGCTAGCCTCGGGCTTTCACCGGGCGATGGGCCGGGAGTGACCGTTTAGATAAGAAAAGTGCCTCTGTGCTGGGAGGATAGGGCTTGTCGAAGGTCCTGTCCGTACCAGTCCAGAAGGCACTTTT